>NZ_AZEY01000090.1:0-157781 GCF_001434255.1 Lentilactobacillus diolivorans DSM 14421 | reverse complement strand
CAGCGACCTCTTGATTAACAGTCAATTATTCTACCACTGAACTACGGAGCAAAAATGGAAAGTCTTAAAAACGACATATATATTTATAACATATTTTCTCAGAACATGCAAACTAAAATCTCATTTAATTTAATTAGCCAATATGGTTTTCTCTCAAAATAATCTCAATTTCCTTTTGCATCTCAGGTGTTTTTTTCCATTCTTCAAAATGATCCATATCCTCAGTCGGCATCGTATAATTTTCGTTAATATAATGCTCGTATTTGGTAACGTGAGGTGAATGGGGAATATTGAGCTGCAATATCCTTACCTGCTTGATAAAGCCTCTATCCGCCGCTAATTCGGCCCGACCATTTTGAACCATATTGCTAATTTCGATATATTTACTGCCATCGTTTTTAGTAATTTCTTCAATCAAAGTTAATGTTTCGTGACTTTTCAAAGTACTCTCCCCTTTCACATTATTTTCACTAGTGGTTAATCACAAAATACCATTATACACAAAAAAACTGATGGATAAAAGCCATCAGTTTTTTAAGAGAGAAAGAGAATTGATTAGAAGGTATTTATTTAGTACCCAAAACTAATATATCTAATTCTGTAAGCGCTGTCAATAGGCTGATTGAAAAAATCATCATTTTTGGCCAATTAATGATGATTAATTCAAGGCAAATTATTTTATTCCTGGTAAGCGTAGAATGTTCGAGGGATGCATAATCAGAGATGGATCACTGAGAACATGCCCAACCGAGTAACCGGAAACATTCACTAAACAGAAGAATATAACAACTAACAGGACGGCCCACGTTAACAACTGATTCCAAACTGACATCTTTTCACTAATGACCGAACCATAAAAAAGTTTATGAATTTTAGAATGAATATCTTTCTCTTCAGGATGTTGACTCTGCATTTCCTCAGTAATCTGTTTTTGATAGTTTTTAATGCTAAAGTTCTTTTGGATGCTTTTCCGTTCAGTTTCAAAAGCATGTTTTTCTTTTTTACTAAGTTGTTTAAACCACTTGGTAAATTCACGGTATTTGTTAGTAACCGTTTTAGTCTCACCGACCATTTTTAATTCGCCATAATTGATCCAGGCAACTTTATCACAAAGCATCTCAATTTGCTTTAAAGAATGGCTGACAAAAATAATTGTTTTGCCTTCTTGTTTAAACTCGGTAATCTTGTCAACACATTTTTGGTAAAACGTATCGTCACCAACAGATAACGCTTCATCAATAATTAAAATATCGGGATTAATGTGAACCGCAATGGCAAAACCTAAGCGCGAGCGCATCCCACTTGAATAACTCTTAACAGGTTGGTCTACGAAATCACCAATGTCTGCAAAAGCAATAATATCGGGCATCATTTCATCAATTTGCTCGTTAGTCATTCCCTGCATTAAGGATTTTAGCCGAATGTTTTCACGGCCAGTTAAATTATTTCTTAAACCAGCATGAATTGCAACGATTGAGGTATCACCACGAACATCGACGTAACCGGTAGTTTGAGGAATAATGCCTGAAATAATATTTGAAAGGGTTGATTTTCCAGACCCATTAACACCAATCAATCCCAACGTTTCCCCAGGTTGAATCGTCAGAGAAATGCCCATCAACGACCAAAAATGAGGAACTCGCTTCTTTGAAACTGAAAAGAAAGATCTCAGTTTTTCTGATTGTGTCTTAAATAAATCATATTCCTTTGTGACATTTTCAACTTTTACTTTGTAATCTTTTTCCATTTTTTCTCTCCTACGTTAAGAGATTCCAATTTCACGTTGTTTATTATACCAAATATTCTGCATAAAATAAGAACCCGCAACAAACTTTGCGGATCCTTAAAAATTATTTCTTAATGATCGTTCTAATGGGTAAATTAAAATCATTATCAGAATCTAGTGAGCCCGGCTGGGAAACTTTCGGATCTTTACTGAAGACAAAATTTTTAACAATCGGTTGATTAATATTTGTTATTTTGGAGGGAATATTTTTGGCTTCAGACTTGGGTTGAACCTTAGTAGCTGTCCCGCCAAGCTGTTTCTTTAGCTGTCGTTCAATTTGACTGTTAATATCTCCTGAATCACTCGCTGCACCAGATTGCTCGTCCAACTTATCCAAGTGATACTTGGTGATTACGGCGTTAAGTTTATTGCCATAAGCCATATCAGTCGCATACGTAGATGATAGTGCCATTGCAGCATCGGTTGCTGTAATAGCAGTAGTTGTCCACGTTCCAGAATAGTAATCAGGATCGGTTAACGTCCCGTGTCTTAACAGATAGGCATTATCCTTAATTGAAGCCAGCACATTTGGGTACTTCTTAAATTGGGCAACAGTTACATAATGCTTTCCCTTTGAACTATATTCGCCAGTACTCATATTGACATACTGACCGTCGTAACTGCCCTTAACACCAAAGTAATTATTAGCCTGAACAGACAGCCCCGATTGGCCAAAATCGCTCTCAACAATCGCTTGAGCCATCATAACTGAGGGATAGAGATGATTCTGTCGACTGACTTTTACAACAGGTGCCCTAAGGTGATTGATAAAATCAGTTTCAACACTTGCATTTACTTGACCTGCGCTAAGAAAAGTAAAACTAATCATGGCAACAAAGCATGCGATTACTTTTACGAAAATGTTTTTCTGATGCATCCTAATTCATAGTCCTTCCTATTATCAATTGCTAAAGAATTATTATACATGGTTCTTAGGCAGATTCAACTAACGACACCAATCATGACAAAAATTTAGAAGAAATCCAATATTTGGTATCAGTGTTTGGACAAATAATTCGGTACCATAATGATTTATCTTTGACTTTATACCCCAATTTATCAACCTTAACTTTCGTTCCAGCTCTTAAATCAACCTGAGCAAGCTTATAATGCTTCTGCATCGTGATTGCAGTTGTTGCATTATTGTACAAGTAACTTGAGTTTGCGGCCTCAGAAATTGTCTTGGTACCATTGGCATTCACCATGGCAATACTTGACGGAAACGATAAAACATTTGTGCCTTTAATCCACCCTTTCGTTTTACCATCTGCCAACCGATACCAAAGAACCGGACCGCTCTTGGTGGATTGAAGTGCTGTCTGATTAACTGAATAATGCTTTTTAGCTTTAAGCGATGTGAGTTTCGTAGTTTGTTTCGACAATGTTGGCGATCCAAGGATGTGTGTATATAACGAGCCACTGGCTGTCCGGCTTGGAACTAATTTGCCACTAGCAGCACCATAATATGTTTTAGCAAACGAAAGTGCCGGCGCGTAAACCCAAAATTTTTTCGCCTTAGTCGTTGGGTAGAATCTAAAACGATACCACGATCCAGAAGTTCCCTGTTTGGTTGCTTTCATGTCAAGATATACTTGGACTCGGTTTTTGACTCCAAGTGACGTCCAAGAATATCGTTTTTCATTTTGACTTGACCCTTTTACATGATTATAAACGTAATACTTATTATACTTTGCTGAAAGCGGAACTAAGTCTTTTCCAGAACCATGTGAATAATTAACTGAAACGGCTGCTTTTGTTGTCTGACTATTTGTTAAATCCGGCTGATTCGTACTTGCGCTTGAATCTGTGCTCGAGCTAGTTGAAGCAGAATCCTGTGAATCAGAAGAATCGGTTGTTGCTGTTGACGATGATGACGATCCATCTGACCTGTTTTCACCAAATATCTGATCAAGACTGTAAGTCTCGATAATTTTTATTAACGATGTCCCGTAATTCGGTGCGGTGGCATACTTACCGGTTAATGCATTGGCAGCTGCCGCATAATCACCCGCATTTTCTTTCCAGGTGCCGGAATAATAGTTGGTATTCCAACTTGTCCCGTTTCGCAATGTCGATCCATTGTCCGCAAAAGAGGCATATGCCGTTGGATACTTTTTAAAGTTTGCGGTTGTATTAGTCATTTGACCATTACTATTGTACTCGACTGTCGGCATCGAAACCGACTGACCATTGTAAGCTCCCTTAATACCAAAAAAGTTATTGGCATCTTGAGTCAACTCACTCTGACCCCAACCACTTTCCAAGCCCGCCTGAGCCATCATTACTGACCCGTATAAATTATATTTCGTAGATGCTTTTTTGACATCACTTTTATACTTCGTAATGAAACTACTTGCCGTTGAGGCTTGTGCCCGGACGTATGTACTAGACGGAAGTATCGATAAGAGAAACCCCATCCCCGTAATAACGACGGCCATTAATCCACACTTTATTACCTTTCTCAAATTGTCCACCCCTTATTAATTACTTGCTTCAATGTTTAATATCTTGTTGTATAAGAAATCACTAATTTGTAATTAATTCATAATAACCTTTAGACTTTCTTAAACATTCAATCCACTAACAATCATATATTAACACGAACGCTAACACAAAAATATTGTCTTAAGAAAATAAAAATGGTCATATTAAACAAAAAGGTAACAAATTCTTTATGATAAAACTAACTCTGCGTTTAAACAAACTCATTGAACAGGTAACATACGCTCATGAGGAATTGTATTTTGAGCTTTCAAGTAAAAGACAAGCCAGAAAAATAGTTTCCAAATTATATAAAAGAGTGGAACGAAACGCGGTTAACTTCCTGCCCACATTTTTGCTTGGCAATAGTCGTGATTGCAAAAAAGGGCCGGACAAAAATAATTTTGTCTCAGCCCCGCTTTGTGTAATCACAATTATTACCAAGTGAAAACGTGCGCCAGCAAGCAGACCCCGGCCATATAAGCCCCCTAACCTAACATTCCAAGATCGGAAATATCAGGTTAAGGGGCTTATATTCTGGGGTCTAACCGCTTACTGGCTCACTCTGTTTATTTATATCATTTGAACTAAATCTTCTGACCCACTCTTTACTCTACAGTGACGCTTTTAGCTAAATTTCTTGGACGATCAACGTCAAGTCCCTTATTCAAACTTGTAAAGTAAGCGATCAGTTGCGCTGGAACCACGCTCAATAATGGTGTAATCAATTCATCAACATCTGGAATGATTAACGTATCATCATCCTGTGCTAATCCTTTGCGAACAATAGTAAATGTTGCCGCTCCTCGAGACATTGTTTCTTGAAGATTACTGCGTGTAAGATTGGCCGTTCGTTTTTGAGTAATAATCCCAATAACCGGCGTCCCATTTTCAATTAATGCAATTGTACCATGCTTTAATTCACCAGAAGCAAATCCTTCAGCTTGAACGTAGGAAATCTCTTTGAGTTTAAGAGCTGCCTCAAGAGAAACCGTTTGATCAATTCCACGGCCAATATAGAAAGCTCGATTAGCATGAACAAAATACTTCTTAGCCAGCTGTTCAATTTCATCTTTATCATCAATAATAGCCTGCATCCCAGTTGCGACAAAACCAAGTTGCTGGCGAATATCAAATTCCTCAGCAATCACTTGCTCCTTAGCTTCGCCAAGTGCTTTTGCCAAAATTGCTTCGACCGCAATTTGAGCAGTGTAGGCTTTCGTTGAGGCTACTGAAATTTCAGGTCCCGCATGCAATAACATTGTATAAGTTGCTTCACGGAATAACGTAGAATTTTCAACGTTCGTGATCGTTAAACTTTCATAATCGTTTGCGTTAACATTTACTAAAACTTCACGACTATCGGCGGTTTCACCACTTTGTGATAGGAAAATAAAGAATGGTTTCTTTGACAGTAATGGATTCTCATAAGCAAATTCAGAAGCAATATGAACTTCAGTTGGCACATGTGCCAACTTTTCAAATAATTTCTTACCGACTAATCCAGCATGATAACTGGTACCAGCACCAACGATATAAATTCGGTCAGCTTGTTTCAAAGAATTAATCAAATTGCTGTCAATATTAGTTTTTCCAGATTCTTCGGTATATAAAGAAGCTAATTTACGCATAACATTTGGCTGTTCATCGATTTCCTTAAGCATATAGTAAGGGTATGGACCCTTATCTGTTTCCTGAGCATCCATATCAACGTGAAAACTATCTCGTTGAACTTTATTACCTTCAGCATCCTCGATTTGAACTGAATGCGGTTTAACAGTGACAACTTCGCCATCACGAATTACCAAAAAATCATGCGTCACGTTTAACATTGCTGGTGCATCCGAACAAACCACATTGCAGCCATCGCCCAATCCAATCAACAAAGGACTCTTATTTTTCGCTACATACAATGTTTCTGGATCAGTGCTATCAACGAGCACAAAGGCATAAGAAGATCCCTCCAATAAGCTTAGGGTCTTAACAAAAGCTTGTTTGGTAGTCAGGCCTTCACTTTGGACGAAACGATCAACCAGTTGGACAACAACTTCAGTGTCGGTTTGACTTTCAAAAGTCGTGTTGCTTAGATATTTAGCCTTTAATTCTTTGTAGTTTTCAATAACACCGTTATGAACAAGGTAAAAACGGTGATCTTCAGAATATTGGGGATGTGCATTAGCTTCGCTCACAACACCGTGAGTTGCCCAGCGAGTATGACCAATCCCGGCTGACCCGTGAACTTCAGGCCCAACAGCTGCCTCTAAAGCAGAAATTCGACCCTTACGCTTGATTAAGTAGTCTTTGCCCTTTAAATCATTCACATAAATCCCTGCAGAATCATAGCCACGATATTCCAGTTTTTCAAGCCCTTCCAGTAAAATAGAAACGGCATTATCATTTCCAGTTACTCCAACAATTCCACACATAGTTGTATTCTCCTCAACGTTTTTAAAATTGGTATATACAAAATTCGCCATTAATATATTTATATAACACGTATAATCTACACAATTACAACGTAAATGTCAACAGAATATCCTTGAATGGTATAGGAAACTAAAGTGTCTTAATAAACAATTAATATATCAACGTTTTGAAAGCAAAATGAAAAGACTAAGCATTTTTACACTTAGTCTTTTCATCCACTATTAGCTAAATCATTTATGTTATCGATTGAACACTATCATATAGTTGCTACTTATCAATCCCAATTTCTTCCTGAACAACATCAGCAATTTGTTGAGTATACGCATTGACTAAGTCCTGAGTTGGGGCCTCAGTCATGACCCGTAGTAAGGGTTCAGTCCCACTTGGACGAACCAGTACCCGACCATCACCATGCATTTGCTCTTCAACTTCTTTAATAGCTGCCTGAATCTTTTCATTGGACAATCCGGATTTCTTATCACGAACTTTAACGTTAATTAATTTTTGTGGATATTTTTTGACTTCACCAGCAAGTTCAGAAAGCTTCTTACCAGTCGCTTTCATCACGGATAATAATTGTAAACTCGTTAACATCCCGTCACCAGTTGTATTAAAGTCAAGGAAAATAATATGGCCTGATTGTTCACCACCGAGGTTATAACCATCCTGGTTCATTTTTTCAACAACGTAACGATCACCAACCTGGGTCTTAACGCTGGTCATTCCTTCACGCTCCATGGCCTTATACATCCCCATATTGCTCATTACCGTTGTAACAATCGTATTTTTCTTAAGTCGACCACGTTCAGCCATATATTTACCACAAATATACATAATCACATCGCCATCAACCAATTTACCATTCTCATCGACAGCAATACAACGATCGCCATCACCATCAAATGCAATGCCAGCAGAAACACCCTTATCCACAACAAACTTTTGAAGCTGTTCGGGATGTGTCGAACCAACATGATCATTGATGTTTAAACCATCTGGAGTCGTTGCAAGTGTTTCAAACTCAATTCCAAGATCAGCATATAGCGTTGTCACCAACTTGCTGGTAGAACCATTAGCGGCATCGACACAAACCTTCATTCCAGATAAATCTTCAGAAATCGTCTGCTCTAAGAAATGAATATATTTCTGGCTACCTTCAAGATAATCGCCAGCAACCCCTAATCCATGCGCTGCCGGGCGTGGCAGAATATCTTCAGAACGTTCCAAAATTGCTTCAATTTCTTCCTCAAGTTCATCAGAAAGTTTATAACCGTCTCCCCCAAAAAACTTAATTCCATTATATTCAACTGGATTATGGGATGCTGTAATCATGACACCCGCATCAGCTTCCTGATTGCGAACCAAGTAAGCAACCCCTGGCGTTGTAATCACACCAAGGTTCAAAACCTCAATGCCAACGGATAATAACCCGGCAATCAAAGCTTCTTGCAACATTTGACCCGAAATCCGCGTGTCACGGGCAACCAAAACCTGTGGTTGTTTACGTTCCGAGTGATGGGTTAACACATAACCACCAGCACGGCCACATTGGAAAGCGAGCTCTGGGGTGAGCTCCTTATTAGCAATTCCACGAACGCCATCAGTACCAAAATACTTCATCAAAAATTCCTCATTTCAAATTATTTATTAATTATTCCTAGTGATCTTAACCGAAATTCGATCTGGATCAAATCCCTTGACTCCGTTTAGCTTTGAATCCAACTCAACTTCCTTGGTTTTAGAGGTCTTTACGTCACTCGTATCAACCTCGACTTCAACGGAGTTTAACTTTTTAAGTTCCGAATTTGTGCCGAACACCCGAACTCGTTTGGTTCTTGATGACAGTGAAAAGTTTTCGTTATCATCTGTAATTCCCTTAGCTTCAAATTTTAAAGGTAGTTCCTTACTATTCCCTGGTGTAATTGGCAGGGTAACATCAGCTGTTGCAGGCGTTATCACAACGTTAACCGTATTCTGTTTGGCATCCAGAGCCTCAACAATCGCTTGGCTATTAATTGAAGACTTTGCATTTTGAGGAACGTTCAATTGGGCTACCACAGATCTAATTCGATTAATCTGATCAGAAGCACCTGTAATTTTGACATTCTTTACGTCAGCTGTTGCATTCCCTGCTTGGTATCCAGATGCAATATTTCCCTTCTGATATTTCACTTGAAGTGGATAGGTAACCGTTTTTCTTGGCTGAATATCAACCTTTATTGTAGCTGGTTCAAAGCGATATCTCAAATCATTATTTAAGCCTTCCTGTTGAATGCGGACAGTATGGGTTCCCACCCCCAATTTTGATAAATCAGCATAGGCTTTAAAATTCTGCGTGTTGGCAGTTGTTGTCACAAGTGCTGACGGGCCTGACAAATGAACAGAAACTTTTTCCGGATAACCGGTAACAAAATATTTATTACTATTAACTGTTAGAGATAAAGGAACCGAAAACGTTTTAGCCCGGTTAGACGTCAACTGGGTAGAGTTACTATTGTCACTCACTTGGTTTGAGGGACCAGATTGGGTTGTCCCAACATACCAGAACAAGAGAATTGCCAGTACAAGTGAGAGAACACGATAGGCCCAATTAGTCAGAAGAATTTTTTTCATCACTAATGGCCCCCTTTGAAGTGATCATCAATGAACCGCGAGATCGTACTGATCAAACTATTGTGATTTTGTTGATCATCGCTGGTCAATAACTGATCTCTGAAATATTTCAGGTAATCGTCCTGGGTCATTCCCCGCAACAATTCGTTATTTTGAGTGATTGAAACTTCGCCTGTTTCTTCCGAAATAACCACAGTTAACGCGTCGGTTAATTCGGAGATACCGACTGCAGCCCGATGGCGAGTTCCCAACTCTTTGGGGATTAAATTACTTTGAGAGAGTGGTAAGTAAGCAGCGGCAACAGCAATTCGGTTATTTTTAATGATCACAGCACCATCATGCAGTGGCGTGTTGGGAATAAAAATATTAATTAATAATTCACCGCTAACGTCAGCATCGACATCAATCCCGGTTTCGATATATTCTTCCAGGCCAGTATTCATTTGAATCGTAATTAGAGCACCGATTCGGCGCTTGGACATATATTGAATTGCCCGGTCAAGAGAAGAAATCAACTTCTTGGCAGCTTCATTTTCTTTTCGGCCACGGACGAACAATGATCCTCGACCGACCCGCTCTAAGCCACGACGAATTTCGGGTTGAAAAATGACAATGATGGCAATAACACCCCAATTGATAACTTGATCAACAATCCAAGAAACAGTTGATAACCCAAGTAATGAACTGGCAATTTTAATGATAAAGATAATGACGATCCCTCGCAGCAGTTGAACTGCTTTAGTCCCACGAACCATCAAAATTAATTTGTAGATCAAGAACCAAACGACACAAATATCGATCAAGCTTGTTAAATTATGTAATGTAAAAATTCCAGACCAGTTCATGCATTTCTCCCCTAAAAAGTTTTTCAGCCATATTATATCATTCTCACTAAGTGAACAACTAATCATAACAAATATTTGAAGATGTTTAAATAATTTATAAAAAAGCAAATTAAATCGAACAACTAATAGCTTTTACTCACCAAAAATAGTTTAATTAGTGTTGGAAGCGATGGGAGGTATTTTTTGTGAGTCGATCAAGTAAATGGGTAGTCAGGGCATGTTTTGCCGGCTGGCTCGTTTTTATATACACATATTTGCAACGTCCTCCATTCAATTTTTTGGTTCTCAACACACTGCTGGCATTTATCCCAATCGAACTAAGCTTTCATATTGATGTTGGTAAACCTAAAAATATGATTCTTTTCTGGCTGTTGATCATCGTCTGGATGCTTTTCTACCCCAACACACCATACCTATTGACCGATTTGTTTCATCTTTCGCTATTAAACCCATATGGCGTTAACGGGCTGCTGAGATTGGACGACACCATGTGGTTAAAATTTTCTTTACTCCTTATTTCAACTATTTTTTCAACACTGCTAGGAATGTGGGGACTGGATCGAATTGCCGCGGCAATTTCCGCTCGCTTCAAAATGAGTGATATGCCCGTATTTAAAGACTTGGTAATTATTATCTTAACCATTCTATCGTCGATTGGCATTTTCATCGGTCGCTTTCTCAGGATCCACACTATTTATTTATTTTTAACACCAGAAATGTTTATTCGGCCTTTACTCAATATGTGGAGTCACAGTGCCATTGTCTTTATTGTTTTACTAACAGTCGTCCAATTGGTGTTTTATTACACTTTAAAATTAATTAGTAGTCAAAAGGGGCTGGGACAATAGTCATTTATCCCAGCCTCTATTCGTGTAAACACGATTGTTACCGAGCAAAAACGCGGGACAAAAGGCAACTTCCGGCCGTGTAACCGAATTATCCAAATATTCAAGTTCAGAATATTCGGATAATTCAATTACACGGCTGGAAGTTAACCGCCTTTTGTCCCGCTCTGTTTATATGAGCTTACTTTTGCCGTTAAACAATAATTGGTGAGAACGACGAAATTCGAGATTAGAATTGTGGCATAATTCGCCACACATCGTTTTCTAATCATCACTCTGATAATCCATAATTAACACTGTTTCCGAATAATTAATATATTGTCTTAAATGAGCGGCCATTGACCAATCAATATGTCCCTGCTCCAATAGTACCTGAACACCTTCCCTTTCAGCTGCCAAAGCTTTAATTCGCAGATGTTGGTACTGCATAGTATGATCCTTAATTTGCTTTTTGGAGTGTTCCTTTGCCAATTCAATTTGATTTCGGTAGTGAACAATCAAATGATAAACTGATTGACTGTCAAACCGCTGATTATCAATATCATCTCTGGCAAAATAACCTGAAAGTTCTTTGATAGCCCCCTTGGCTTGTTCACGCTGAACCAACGCAAGCTCATTTGAAATATCTTCGTGACTGCGCCGTTGAATCAACCATAACGACATTTTATTTTTCAATCGAATAAACTGCTGCGATGTGCCATGTCCAAGTCGAACTTTGCGACCAATCGAGCGAATCATCTGATTTTCCACTCGTTGAAGGCGTGCATTAGAAACCAGATAAGTTTCTTTTGAAATTTCATGATCGTCGAACAGACGCTGAATTGCAGACCGTTCTCCCTTCAATGCCACCCTTCTAAGGGCTAATTCATCCGAAATGATTGTCGCCATTTCTTTTTTATCCTGAAGTTTTAACTCGAGTCGACGAATCAAAAATTGATAATCCAGAATCAGATCATAAGCTTCCTTCTGGTTAAAAGGACGACGTTCCTCTTCAATCCGTTGAACAGCCAACTTCATAATATAAAGCCGAGCTTCATCTTCGGAGATATATTGACCGTCTTGCTGGTCTTCGTTTTCGTTTTCAATTTCGTCCGGATCGTTTGTAGAATTTGCTCGCGTCAACAACGGTGCTTTATCTTCCGAAATAAGTGGTAATGTCACGGTTGCAACAACCAAACTAATAATAATTACGCCGGCAGCCACAAAAAGGGCTAACGATCGGGATGGAAAACGATCACCACTCGCAACAGTCATTGGAATAGATAAAACACCAGCCATTGTCACAGCACCACGAACACCGGATAGACCAGCTAAAAGGGCAGCTTTAAAAGTGGGCATTTGTTTGTTCTTAAGAAACTTATTGCGATTTGAACGGATTGTGCTAACCCGCTGATAGCCATAAATCCACACAACTCGAATAACTAATAAAATTAACCAAGCAACAAACGAAAGTCCCAAAGCAGCAAAAGTGTTGATTTTATCATTTTGAATCACGTTAGTCATGGCAATTGGCAATTCAATTCCTAAGATTAAAAAGACAATACCGTTTAACGTATAGATAATAATGTCCCATGTTTTTTCACTGACCAATGTTAATTCGGGCTGACTACGATCTGGCGCTGTTCCATAAAAATGAAAAACAATTCCAGCTGCCACAACGGCAATGACTCCCGAAGCATGGATAAACTCCTCTGTAATCAGATAAACAACAAACGGGGTCGTGACCTGCAGAACTGTACTAAAGATCACATCGTTAATTCCCTGACGGTATAGCCAATTTTCAATCATCAAAATGATTGCAATGATAACAACGCCACTGATAAAGCCCATGATACTGATATAAACAAAATCTGTAATGGCATGTCGAAGCGAGAAGACACCGGTCACAGTTGCAGCAATCGCGTATTTAAAAGCAATCAGGCCGCTGGCATCATTGATTAAACTTTCCCCGCTAACAATGTGCAAAATACCTTCCGGCAACTTTGCACGCTTGGAAATTGATTGAACGGCAACCGGATCAGTTGGTGATAAAATGGCTGCCAATGCAAAACTGACCGAAAACGGCATTGTCGGAATAATCAGGTGAAATAGTAATCCGCCAAGCAGCGTTGTTAAAAAGACCAACACAATTGCGTTGGCTAAAATGGGCCCTCGAAGCTTCCAAAGTTCCCGCTTGGGAAACCGCCGACCATCATTAAAGAGTAATGGTGCAATAAATAGCAGTAAAAACCAATCAGTTTCAAGTGGGATTGATGTCTGCATGATCAAGGCGGCTCCCAGTCCCAAAACAACTTGGATCAGGCTGACTGGAATAGCAGGGACAAAATGATCGATGACATTTGAAAAGACAACCAATGTCATTAGTAAAATAACGGCTTCAAGGATGTGCAAAAATGACCAACTCCTATTTGTTTAAGATTTCGTCGCCAATAATTCGAACCTCAGTGTGTAAATGAACACCAAACTTTTTATAAACAGTTTCTTGAACATGGGAAATAACATTTAAATAATCGGTTGCAGTTGCGTGGTCAACATTGACAATAAAGCCTGCGTGTTTCGTTGATACTTGTGCCCCACCAACTTGAAAGCCTTGCAAGCCCGAGTCGTGAATCAACTTACCCGCAAAATACCCCTTGGGACGTTTGAAGACACTTCCACAAGAAGGTAAATCAAGCGGTTGTTTACTTGCTCTTAAAAAATTTAATCGATCCATTTCTTTTTGAATTTTGTCGGCAATTCCCGTCGACAAAGAAAACGTTGCCGACAAAACAATTTGATGATTTTCTTGAACACTAGAATGACGATAACCCAGATCCAATTGCTCATGATTCAAATGAATGACTTTATCATCTGAAGTCAAGACTTCGGCACCTACTACCACATTCTCAATTTCACCGCCATAGGCACCCGCATTCATGAAAACTGCGCCACCAACGCTGCCTGGAATGCCCGCAGCCCATTCAATGCCCGTTAGTGAGTGAGCCTGGGCTGCCTTGGTGACATCAATTAGAGCGGCACCCGCGTCGGCCACGACCAGGTTCTCATGTGAGGTAATCTTGTTAATCTTTGTAAGAATTATGGTAAGTCCACGAATCCCACCGTCCTTAACAATCAAATTACTGGCATTTCCAATTACAGTAACTGGTAATTGGTGATCATTGGCGTATTCCACCAATTCCTGACACTGTTTAACAGATGTCGGGAACGCCAAAATATCAGCAGGACCACCAGTTAGCGTATTTGTATAGTGAGATAGTGGTTCATTCAATAAAATGTCAATCTGAGGATAAGCTTTTAATAGTGTTTTATCAGTAATCATTAGTCCAAATCTCCATCTTTATAAACGTATATGATAATTCTACCACGAAATATCCGCCGGATGTGATTGGAGAAACGACGTCACAAATATTTCAGTGTGCGGAAGTAAAGAAAGTTGCCTTTCAATATAAATATTGTAAAATAAGGATATTATTGAGGTGAAAAAATATGAATTTTGTTGCAATGGACTTTGAAACAGCCAACGCCAAACGCGCAAGTGCCTGTTCGTTGGCATTAGCGATTGTTAGAAATAATCAAATTTCCCACGAATTTTATTCATTAATTAATCCCGAAGTTGACTTCAGTTGGCGCAACATTAATGTTCACGGCATCCATCAAGCCGATGTTGCTCAGTCACCAACATTCCCAGAACTTTGGACTCACATTGAGCCACTATTCACAGCTAATAAGCTTGTCGTTGCCCATAACGCTTCGTTCGATAATTCTGTTTTAAAACGAACCTTGGAACGGTATAGCATCCAACCACCACACTATTTAACGCTGGACACGTTACGAACATCAAAACAATTTTATCCGAATTTTATCAACCATAAATTAAATACGATGTGTGACAATCTGAATATTGAATTAGAACATCACCACAATGCACTGGATGACAGTGTTGCCTGCGCCAATATTCTCTTGACTCAGCAGCAACAGTTCGGTAGTGATGTCCTAAGACAATTTGTAAAAGCAATTTAATCCTTTTTTAAATCATTGGTGACAGTTTAGATGCTTTTCCAGATATCTAAAAAGAAGAGCCGAAGTAGATTGTTGTGTTGGACAACACAGCGACCTACTTCGGCTCTTCTTTTCTCTGCAGATCTCTTAAATTAAGCATCATCACCGGTCATTTTAAAGCCGGTAACCGCGAAACATTTGGTGTGACCGATCTAGCGGTTCAATCATGTCAAAACAGTGACTTCAATACACTACTTCTCCTCTTTGAGCTGCTTTAAATTCAGCTTCATTTCAATGACATCATGATCGTTAACCTGTTCGGATTTTAATTTTTCAAATCCTAATTTTTCATAAATGTGAATTGCCGGAGCATTATCAGAAAAAACTGTCAGTGTCAACTCATCCAGTGAGCTAAATGTTGCTCCCCAGTCAAGCGCCAACGCCACTAAGTTGGTTCCCAAAGTATAGCCTTGAAATGCCTTTAGAACAGCCACGCCCAGTTCACCGGTTTTTGGATCCGTTCCATCAACAGTCACAATACCAACCAAATCAGTATCAAATTCCGCGACTGCCAGTAAATTTTGTTTCGACCGACTAATCAGATCGATTTGTTGGGATTCCATTTCCGGTGTTAACTCTGTCAAATCAGAATCGACTAAAAAGGTGTTGGATTCTTTTTGCAAGATTTTTAACAAATTTAAAACTGCTTGGCCATCTTTTGCTGCTGCAAGGCGAAAACTCACTTCTTCTGCCATATCAATCTCCTAATAATTCTGAAATCATTTTTTTGAAGTGCGACCCTTCCGCTTGAAATGATAGCGTTCGAACGTTATCTCCCTGTGAGTCATCACGTTTGAAAATAATTCTTAAATAGTTATCAGGAATTTCAGTACTGACAAATTTAGACCATTCGACAACATTAACGCCATCCCCGTTAAAATATTCTTCCAATCCCAAATCATCACCACCACCTTCTTCAAGACGATAAGCATCCATGTGATATAGTGGAATCCGTCCGTCCTGATACTCACGAATAATCGTAAACGTTGGACTTTTAACGGGTCGTTGAATTCCCAATCCCTTAGCTAATCCTTTGGTAAAAGTGGTTTTTCCAGCTCCAAGATCACCGTCTAAAAGGATCAAGTCCTGGGGAATCAAATATTTAGCCAATCTTTCACCCAAGGCCATTGTTTCCGTAGCTGATTTAACAGTTATTGTATTATTCAACAGATCACCTGCTTTCAAAAAATGAAAAATTTTAACAATCCCTTAAAATAATAACACACAAAAGACTGGCATTAACCATTTCCAGCTTTTGTGTGTTAGTTTAATAAAAACAAATTGATTCTAATTTAACGTCTCGGCAGCAGTAATGATCGATACCTTATAAACATCATCTTCACTGGTTCCACGTGATAAATCATTAACCGGTTTATTTAACCCTTGAAGTAATGGGCCAAGTGCTTGGAAACCGCCCAGCCGTTGTGCAATTTTATAAGAAATATTTCCTGATTGTAATTCAGGGAAAATAAAGACATTTGCGTGACCGGCAACTTTAGAACCAGGTGCTTTCTTCTCAGCAACGGAAGGTACAAATGCAGCATCAAACTGTAATTCACCGTCAATCGGAATATCTGGTGCCATTTGTTGCGCTAATTTGGTAGCTTCCTGAACCTTAGTCACCATATCGCCCTTAGCTGATCCCTTTGTTGAAAAACTAAGCAGGGCAACTTTGGGATCAATATCAAAAGTTTTTGCAAAACGAGCACTTTCAACAGCAACGCCAGCCAACCCCTCAGCATCCAATTCAGGGTTAATCGCACTATCTGCGAACAAATAACGTTCATCATTTCGCAGAAGTAGGAATGAGCCGCTCAGCAACTTAATTCCTGGCTTTGTCTTAATAATTTGCAAGGCTGGTCGAACAGTATCACCAGTTGCATGGGCAGCTCCTGAAACCATTCCATCGACTTTATCCATATAAACCATTGTGGTCCCAAAATAGTTAGGATCTTTCAACCAATTACGTGCTTTAGCTTCATCGGTTTTACCTTTTCGACGGGCCACAATTGCTGAAACCATCTCATCAACTTCTTCTTGAGGTTGATGCTGATAATCAACAATTTCGATGTCCCCCAAGTCAATGTCCGCATCTTTAGCAACCTGATTAACCTCATCCTTATCACCAAGAATAATTGGTTTGAGCAATCCATCTTTGGCTAGCCGGCTTGCGGCACCAAGAATCCGGACATCGTTACCTTCAGGGAAAACAATTTTGATATCTTTTCCGCTGATTTTTTGCTTGAGACTTTCAAATAGTTCCATGACAAAATCCTCCAATTCCTGCAAAGTTACTTTGTATTAAGATGTCTGAGTGACCTTTTCCGGCAACTGCCAGTTAATTGGTTCTTCCCCCATTGCAATCAAAGCTTCATTAGTTTTAGAGAATGGTTTAGATCCAAAGAAACCCCGATTGGCTGATAACGGACTAGGATGAGCAGACTGCAACACAACATTGGTGTCAGTATCAATTAATGAAATTTTATTGCGGGCCGCCCGACCCCAGAGAATAAAAACAACCGGTTTTTGACGAGCCGACAGCTTTTGAATGGCTGCGTCGGTCAGCTCTTCCCACCCTTTACCTTTATGGGAAAAGGCTTGACCATTACGAACCGTTAAAACTGAGTTTAACAGGAGCACCCCCTGTTTTGCCCAACTCGTTAAACAACCATGATGAACTGGTTTAATTCCCAGATCGGATTGAAGCTCTTTATAAATATTTTGTAACGATGGTGGCACTTTAACACCAGGTAAAACTGAAAAACTTAATCCATGTGCTTGGTGCGGCTCATGATAAGGGTCTTGACCCAAGATCACAACTTTAACCTTGTCAAATGGCGTCAGCTGAAACGCTTCAAAAATATGGTTCATATCGGGATGGATATATTGCGTTCGATATTCTGATATTAAAAATTTACGTAACTGCTGGTAGTAAGCTTTTTCAAATTCTGGTTCCAAAACATCCCACCAATCATTTTTTATAAACGGTTTCATTCCCAACACCTCACGTTTTATTCTACCATATCCATTTTCAAATAACATCAGCGTAATTCATTGCGTTCCGTGGTAAAATGAAAATAACAAACGAAAAGGAAATGCATTTATGAGTCGAAAAATCCAATTAAACTTAACGGAATTAGATCACACAAGATCAACCCGAGTCACTGATGAATACAAAGACACTAAATATTTAATCGTTGGAAAATGGGGACTCATTTCTGATATTTTTTCGCTGTATTCAATTACCGGAGAATTGTTGGCAAAAGTCCGTCAGCAATCTATGGGAACCACACCACGCTTTGATTTGTACTATTTACATCAATTTGTTGGTAGTTCAATTATTCACTTCACATTACATTATACGACAATTTACATCAATGGCATCAACTGGTTAATTACCGGAAATCAAGAAAAACAGTCCTACACGATTAGTCATGGCCGTGAAAAAATTGCAACGATCAAATCTTACAACCAGTCTGATCAGGTTGTCCGAATTATCGATGTCGATAAAACCGATCATGAACCGCTGGTCATCTTAATTGCGGCCATCTTAAATCATCCATCCCTTGTCCATTCATCAGTGGTGAAATTACCTTCACTAGAAAAATACTCGGAAAGATTGTTGCCCAAACCAGGGACAGCAAGTTCATTCAGCCGGTTACAATCGAAACTGTGTCCGAAAAATCGGCAACAAAATAAGGGTCAGTGACAAAACATACCTGTTTTGCTCACGAACCCATTTTTTATTGGCTTATTTTCACATGAATGTCGTCAACTAAGGACTTAACTTTGGTTGCGTTGCCCATCTCACCTATTTCTCTAGGTTAGTTGGTGACTAACAGATTAGTTCCAAACAATGAATACTTATTAATAATGCTTCATTACGCGATCGATTTGCCGTTTTTGATCACGACGCTTGATTGTCTCACGCTTATCATACTCACCTTTTCCTTTGGCGACACCAATCAGCACCTTTGCAAAGCCATTTTTTAGATAAACTTTTAACGGGATAATAGTAATTCCTTTATCCTGAGTGCTTTGTGCTAATCGCCGAATTTGTTTCTTGTGCAATAACAATTTTCGATTTCTGAGCGGATCATGATTAAATTGGTTTCCTTCAGCATATTCGCTGATGTGAACATTTACCATGTAGGCTTCATCATTCCTAATTTGCACAAACCCATCTTTTAAATTGATTCGGCGAGCCCGAATCGATTTAATCTCAGTTCCCGTTAAAACAACCCCTGCCTCAACTGTTTCGAGAATTGAGTAATCATGACGGGCTTTTTTGTTTTGGGCCATTAAATTATCGTTACTATGTTGCTTTTTTTGCTTGGCCATACAATCACCTTACTTTTATCGCTTGTTGCGATTATGGTTACCACCACGGGAATTATTTGACTTTCCGTGCCGATTGTTCGAGTGAAAATTATTGGAATTAGAATTGGAATGGCCATGACGATCGTTATTCCGGTGATTATTATCGCGATGTTGGTACGAACGCTTTGGCAACATGTTACTAGTTGGCGTCTCTTCCGGGTTAACCACATCAAAATCAACGGCACTTTGTTCAACATCAACGTTAACAACCTTTACCCGAATTGGTTGTCCCATCTTATATGTTCGACGAGTATTTCGACCAACCAAGGCCATAAATTGTTCAACGTACTGGTAGTAGTCATCGTCCATCCGACTAATATGAACCAAACCTTCAACCGTATTTGGTAATTCAACAAACAAGCCAAACTTCATAACTGAACTAACAACACCATCGAATTCTTCGCCAAGATGATCATTCATATACTCAGCTTTCTTCATTGAATCAGTATCTCGTTCAGCATCAACAGCTCGTCGCTCGTATTCGGAAGTAGTTGTGGAAATTTCATCCAAAACAGTCGCATATTTCTTCTTTGTTTCACTGTTAATACCATTATCTTGATAGTAATGGATTAACCGATGAACCATCGTATCCGGATATCGACGAATTGGTGACGTAAAATGCGTATAGAATGGCGCAGCTAGGCCAAAATGACCAAGAGATTGGTCGGCATAACGAGCTTGCTTCAAGCTTCGCAATAACATAACCGAGACCATCATTTCTTCAGGCTTACCGGCAACTTTCTTTAAGATGTTCTGCATGGTCTTTGGTTGAACATGTTCTGGATCACCCTTGACAGTAATTCCAAAAGCCGTCAATGTCTCAAAAAAGGTCTTAATTCGGTCAGCATCCGGCGTTTCATGCACCCGATAGATAAACGGAACGTGTTTTTCGTAATAATGCTTGGCAACTGTTTCATTAGCAGCCAACATGAATGATTCAATCATTCGTTCGGCCAAACCACGAACCCGAAGCTTAATGTCGATGGGATGTCCTTTTTCATCGACAATGATCTCGGCTTCGTTATCATCAAAATCAATGGCACCGCGAGCTTTACGATGCTTATACAAAATTTTATGAAGCTCGCCCATCTGTTCAAACATCGGGACTAATTCTTTGTACTGATTCATTGTTTTTTCATCGTGGGATTCCAAAATTTTATTGACAGCTGTGTAAGTCATCCGCGCCTTTGAACGCATTAAACTGGGGTGAATCCGATGCTTAATAATATTGCCGGACGGATCAATTTCCATCTCACAACTCATACATAAACGCAATTCGCCCTCGTTTAAAGAACAAATACCATTTGAAAGTCGACGTGGCAGCATCGGAATAACACGGTCAGTTAGATAGACTGAAGTTCCTCTTCTAAAGGCTTCCTTGTCAATTAAACTCCCTGGCTTGACATAATGACTAACATCCGCAATATGGACGCCTAAATGATAATTCCCATTCGGTAACTTCCATGCTGTAACCGCATCATCTAAATCTTTTGATGATTCGCCATCAATGGTTACCAAGTTTTGCTTGGTAATGTCTTCACGGCCTACTTTTTCAGCTTCGGTAACGTGATCAGGAATCGTATCTGCTGCCTGAAGAACTTCTTCTGGAAATTCTGCAGGAATGTTATGGGCATAGACTATTTCTAGAATATCAATTCCAGGATCATCAACGGAGCCAATTACTTCATCAGCAATGCCGACCATGTAATCAGGATGCTTGGCATTGGGATATTCCGTGATTTGCGCGGTGATCACTTCTCCAGGCGTCGGGTGCAAACCAACATCGTTAATGTAAAATTGATATTTGGCAATTTTTTTGTCGGTTAACTTAACCTGGCCATAATAGCCATTGTCATCATCCGATTTAGTAAATGGACCGACTACCCGCTTATATTTGCGATCGGTAATTGCCGTTACTTTTCCCTCTGGTCCCTTGTCGGAACCGGGTTGAGCAGGCCGGACAATTTCCATGTCAACGGTATCGCCATTCAATGCGTTCATCGTATTATCAGGTGCAATATAGGCATCTGGAGCAAGGTCGTCATAGGCAACAAAGCCAAAACCTTTATCATTGGCATGAAAAATGCCGGATAATTTTTGCTTTTCTGGATTTAGCTGAAACTTACCCTCTTGAGTCACAACGGCAACACCATCACGTTCTAGGCCTGCAAGCTCTTGAACAATCAGCTTAAAAGCCGCTGAACCATGGTATCTTAAAACATCGGCAATTTTTTCGACAGTGAAAACATTCTCGGGATATGTCCGCAGAACGTTTTCAATTTTATTTTTTAAATCATTATCTTGCAATCTGTATTCCTCGTATTATTCATAAAGTTTGGTTAAAAATTCGCTTAAATCAGCCTCCAATTGCTGATGAGCTGAATTAACGGTAATCATATGAGTGGCATTTGGATATTCATGATAACTAACATCACTATTCACCAACTGATCTCGGACTTGTTTGGCACTGGCGGGATTAACAATCTCATCATTTAAACCTTGGCCAATAAAATAGGGCCGCTTAATTTTTGGAAGATCATCAGCAACACCCGCACTAAATGCAGAAATTTTAGCTAACAACTGGTCAATATTCGCATCTAACCAGTCTAGTTTAGTATTCATAATTGCCTCGTTAGTTTTATATCGAACAAAATTAGCTTTCGCCATCTGCATAAACGTATTGTGAACGCTAAACTCTCGTTTCCGAACAATCGGAGACCCTAATGAACCCCCGCCAACTAAATCAGAATCGTTTTCAAGCGCCTTGGCAGCAAAAATGCCGCCTAACGAAATTCCGAAAATGCTGATTTGATTAATGCCCTTGTCATGCAAAAATTGAATGGCGTTTTGGGTATCCTGCCACCATCGTTCCGGAGATCCTTGAAGAAGAATATCACTAAAGTCAGGTGTCCCGTGACCAGTCAACAACGGTGCGTAGATTGTGTAGTCGCTGCGCTCCAATCGTCTGGCCAACAATCTAACATCAACAGGACCACTGGCAAACGCATGCAACAATACAATTCCTTTGGGGCCATGTTCGAAATAAAAAGATTTTGTTGGAGATTGCATAGTGCCCATCCTTTCTGTTTCACAACCTCAATTATAATAAAAATCCCCCTGCATTTAAACAGGAGGATAGAAATACTAATGAGATGATACCCAAACTAATCCAAGTGATAGTGCAAAGAAAATTATCCCAAGAATAAGCGTGGTCTTCTGCATAAATGCTTCGAATCCACGAGGCTTTTGTTTAGCAAACAAGTCATCAGCGCCACCAGTCAAGGCAGACATTGCGTCATTAGTCTTTGATGGTTGCATTAAAACTGCGATTGTGATTAAGACACAATCAATCAATAATAATGTTATTAATAGATTGTACACTTTAGTGCCTCCTACCGTTAAATCGGCTTAATACTACTCCTACTAAGTTAACACATTATGCGTAAATCCGCCACCCTTTTGCGACCAAGTTTACTTGGCTAGCATATTTAATTGTTGAATGAGCTGAATTCGATTTTGAGCTGACACATTAATCACCAACGTGTCACCCCAACGCAAAACGGTGTGACCAGACGGGATAGTCTCAGTGTCGCCTCTTTGAATATTTGTCAGTAAAGTTCCTGTTGGCCATTTAACTTCACTAACCATTTTACCAGCCATCGCTGAACCAGAAAAAATCGTGATCATAATTGGGACGGTCTGACTTTGACCAGTTGTCCGTTTAACATGCAGCAGCTGCTGCAACATTGAGTGATAAACAGGCTGGCCACCCAATAGGTCCAAAGCCCCATACGCAACCAACGAAACAGTCGCTAAACCAAGTAAATGAGTGAGAGTTCCAACCATCTCAGTGATCAACAGAATAGCCGTGAATGGCGCTTTACTGATTGCAGCGAAGTAACCGGCCATTCCCATAATGATAAAACTGGAAAAATAAGTAGCATTCAATAAATTCAAATTGATTGCTGATTGCCCAACAATTGCTCCGATTAAGCCACCCAGACAAAGAATTGGCAAAAAAATACCGCCTGGTAATCCACTTCCATATGAAAACATTGAAAAAACAAATCGGATAATCAAATAAAGAATGAGGATTGCCACTGGATAGCCGGCAGCATTCAGTTTTAAAATAATGACACTCCCGCCACCCAACAGCTGTGGAAAAACAACCCCCAGAGGAATCACCAGCACGAGTGGGATTAACCCGTTTAGCCAAGCAGGCAGCCGACTAAACTTTTGATACCAGCGACCCACTCGTAAAATAATCAACTGATAGCCGCGGCCTAAGACACCAAGAACTAGGCCTAAGAAGACCACCCAGCCAAAGTATTTAATTGGAAGCGGCGTACTTTTCATATATAAAACGGGTTTCATTCCAAAAACATCCATTGCCACCATATCAGAAGTAATTGCCGATGTTAGTGAAACCACCCAAATATTGGTTGAAAAATTATGATAAATCTCTTCAAGGACAAACAACGTGCTGGCAATCGGTGCGTTAAAAGCCGCGCTTAATCCGGCCGCAGCCCCGGCAGAAATCAGCACCTGTCGATCCAAGCCCACTTGCTTTGTTATCAGGGCAACTCCCTGACCTAACGTGGAACCCAGTTGAATGGATGGTCCTTCACGTCCTAAATACAAGCCACTGCCGATTGCCAGAATACCACCAACAAATTTTCGCCATAGAACAGGCCACCACTGATAATCAAGATCGCCCAACAGCTGGCCCTCAACTTGAGGAATTCCTGATCCTTTAATATCGGGTTGTTGTTTTAAAAGGAACGCGACAATCAGTCCAATGGTTACGTTGACTGCCAAACAACCAATAATTGTCCAGGGATGATCTGCCACTTGTCCATAGAGCCTTTGCATTAAAACCATCAAATGCTGAATTGACCAACGAAACATTGAGACGGTTGATCCTGCCAAAGCACCGATTATTACGCCGCTAAAAATAATTTTAATTTGCGATAACTTATAACTTTCATGAATTTGCACATCGAGACATCCTTCTAACTAATTCTGCTGATAATCATAGCATAACTAATGCAGCCATTTAAAACTCTTTTGACAAGCCAACCCAACTAACAGCAGCCAGCCAAACAAAAGCGTTTGCTTGGAATGGCTCTCACCGGTTTGAGGTAATTGCTTTTGGTTAGTCCTTTTCTGACGCCGATTAGAATTCTTTACAAAAGACTTGCGGCTATTACGACCAGTTTTCCGACGCTGCTTTAATAATTTATCTCGCTTTGCTTGTTTCTTTGGCCGTTTTTTGGAATGAACCAGTTTAGACTTACCGCGTTTGCCTGGCCGACCCTTATTGGTTTTACGCTGCTTTGTTGAATCTGTTTTCTGAGTATCTTTGGTGTTGCTCACGGGCATTGCAACTGATGGTGTTAATTCCTTAGCATCGCTAATTACTCCTGACATCTTTTGTTCCTGGTTGGTAAGCTGGGATTGCGGATGATCAGCCGATCTCGGTGATATCACCTCTTTATGATAACTAACATAGATGTCTGGCATAAGTAAATGATCAATCTGGATTGACTGGGTTTGATCCACAGCACGGTACCCATCAATCTTTTGAGGTGTTATGACTAATTCCGTACCATAATCTGCCTGAACGTCTCTGGATGAAATAATTTCACCATTTTCATCAATATTAAAGACTTTCAGGGTAAGCTTTCGCGGATGATAATGTAGCGTTAGCATATTCAGTTTGGGGTCGTAATCTTGGGTATCCAAATCATAACCATAGAATTCGATATCTTTATGGGTGAAGTGGCTCAAATTTGTGCTTAAGACCTTAACATTTTTATCAAATAAACGCCGGCCATCACTATTAACCCCCTGCATATGAACTGTAATTCGTTTCTGCCTTAATTTAGAATCTTTTTTAGATAAATTCGTTTCCCGTCGGTTTACGCCATCTACTCCTGTTGGCTGAGAAGTAATACAACCTTTGTCACCATCAGACATTGAATCATGCTCAGTTTGGTTTGGTTCGTTAATTAATTTCTTTGAAGTTTTCTGTTCATCAACCGATGAACTCCGACTAGATTCAGACTTTGCTTCTTTTAAGTCATGATTTGATTCCACTTGGTTTCTAACCCGTGATTGAATGTCGGCATCGTCCTCATGGCTCTTTTGACTGATCTTTTTAGACTGGTCTGTCATATTTTTATTAGTT
This sequence comes from Lentilactobacillus diolivorans DSM 14421, assembly GCF_001434255.1. Taxonomy (GTDB): domain Bacteria; phylum Bacillota; class Bacilli; order Lactobacillales; family Lactobacillaceae; genus Lentilactobacillus; species Lentilactobacillus diolivorans. Next base: position 132,155 of record NZ_AZEY01000090.1, on the reverse strand, counting down.
TGAAGCGTTGTCGATTGGGCCTTCTGAGCTTCTGTGGCATGCAAAACCGGGTCAGTCTTTTGATTAACGGCGCTAGCTGAAGATGATTGACTGGCCGCATCATCAGCTTTACTTTTCGGTAGTAAGGTGGGACTTGGTTTAGTTGATTTTTGGTGATCTTCTTTAATCGTGCCTAGACCTTTAACCTGTGACTGCGGTATAACAGGTGATTGAGATTGGCTATTAGTGATTGTTACCGACTCTGCCACCGTTTTCTGCATAACTGATTGTTTTGAATCACTATTCGGTTGTAACAATGGCTGTTGCACGATCACTTTTTCAAATGATTTTTCTAAATGATTCGTCCTTTGGGAAAGCTGATTGCTGACAGGTAAATGCTGCCCCGATTTTTGATCAGTAATCGACTTGGCATCATTTTCTTTTTTATACCTCAACGTAATGACCTGGTTTGGATCCGTAACAATGTCAGAAACATCCGAGCTGTTTTGCAATTCATATCCTTTAAAATGTGGGATAAATTCTAAACCAATATCATATTTTAGTACGCTTCCTCTTGGACGTACCGGAACATTAATCGTTGGATGAACGTCGTGGCCAGCTTCATCAATAAATCTTGCTGTGATGTGTGTGTCTGATATTGGTGCGATTTGTTGATGTGTTTCCAAGTTCTTCGTGGGATCTGATTTCTGTTGACGAACATTTTGAACTTTTTGAACTGTATTGTTAGCTTGGATCACTTTCTGCTGCAGCAACGGTACCAACCCGACAATGCCGACTGATAGTACAATGAACTTTTTCAAAATTAAAACCTCCGTATTTTTGTTTGATATTAAAGACTCATATATTAGCTACGCAAAATACGGAGGTTTCTATTTGACAAGTTGTGATTGATAATAACTATTTTAATTGTGATCCCGATATATACCAATTTCAGGTGATGGCATACAAAAAACACCAACCGAAATGAAGGTTGGTGTTTTCAAGTTACATATCAAAAAGTCTATCAAGTTAAGTGATTAAATCATCCCAACTTGTTAACTATTAACTTTAATTACTTGTTTAGAATATCGTTTCGAGCTTGTTCTGACAAGTTATAGAATGAATGAACACCCTTGTATTGAGCAACATCGCCAAGTTGGTCTTCAATTCTCATTAATTGATTGTACTTAGCAATTCGTTCGCCACGGCTCATTGAACCAGTCTTGATTTGACCAGCATTCAAAGCGACAACCAAATCAGCAATGGTCGTATCTTCTGTTTCACCAGAACGGTGTGAAATGATCGCAGTGTAACCTGCTTCTTTAGCCATTTCAACGGCTTCAACAGTTTCAGTTAAAGTACCGATTTGGTTTAATTTGATCAAGATAGCGTTGGCAACACCCATCTTGATACCCTTACGAAGGTAGTCAGTGTTCGTAACAAATAAATCATCACCAACAATTTGAACCTTCTTGCCAAGACGTTTAGTAGCCATTTGCCAATCTTCCCATTCGTTTTCATCAAGTGGGTCTTCGATTGAAATAACTGGGTACTTGTCAACAATGCCTTCCAACAATGAAACAAATTCGTCAGCAGTATATGACTTACCATCACCCTTTAAATCGTACTTCTTAGTTTCAGTATTATAGAATTCAGAAGCAGCACAGTCAAAAGCAATCGCAATATCCTTACCTGGCTTGTAGCCGGCACGTTGAATTGCTTCAACAAGGATTTCGAATGGTTCCTCATTGTTCTTTAAATCAGGTGCAAAACCACCCTCATCACCAACAGCAGTTGAGTAACCGCGTTCGTTTAACAAGTTCTTCAAATTATGGAATGTTTCAGAACTCCAACGAATGGCTTCTTTAATGCTAGGAGCACCAACTGGCATAATCATGAATTCTTGGAAATCAACCTTGTTGTTGGCGTGCTTACCACCATTGATAACGTTCAACATTGGAGTAGGCAACAAATGAGCATTGAAACCACCAAGATAATTATATAGTGGCACTTCAAGTTCATCGGCAGCAGCACGGGCAGCAGCTAATGAAACACCAAGAATCGCATTGGCACCTAATTTACCCTTGTTTGGCGTTCCGTCTAATTCGATCATTGCTTTATCAATTGCCAATTGATCAGTCACATCGTAGCCAACAATTTCTTTAGCGATGATGTTGTTTACATTGTCAACGGCCTTGGTAACGCCTTTACCCATGAAACGATTCTTGTCACCATCACGGAGTTCAACGGCTTCGTGTTCACCAGTTGAAGCACCTGAAGGCACGATCCCACGGCCCATTGCACCTGCTTCGGTATACAATTCAACTTCAACAGTTGGGTTACCACGAGAGTCCAGAACCTCACGAGCATAAATATCAGAAATAATTGACATATTTTTTCTCTCCTTAACGAAAGTTGTGACCTTTTGTACAAGGTTCACTCTAATTCTATTAGTTTAATGCCGAAGTTTCAACAAAAAACTGACATTCTTATTATTTTTGTAGAAAGTTGGCAAGCTTAAGAAATGAATCCGATTTCAAGCTGGCACCGCCAGCAAGAACGCCGTCAATATCCGTTTGAGCCAGAATTTCATCGGCGTTATCATCGTTCACACTGCCACCATATAACACACGAACCTGATTAGCCAAGTCATCAGAATAAAGATCGGCAATGGTTTGACGAATCAGATAGCATCCCTCTTCCGCCTCGTCGGTACTGGCTGTTTTACCACTTCCAATGGCCCAACTTGGTTCATAAGCAACAATGATATGTTTGGCTTGTTGGGGATCAATCGACTTAAGTGCGTTAGTTACTTGGCTGACAACCCACGAAATCCGATCGGAAGACTCACGGCGACTCATCGTTTCATCACAGCATACAATTGGCGTTAAATGGTTGCGAAAGGCAGCATGAACTTTCTTATTAATGATATCATCCGTTTCATTAAAATACTTGCGTCGTTCCGAATGACCGATAATAACGTGAGTAACACCCATTTCATGTAATGCTTTAGGACTGGTTTCGCCAGTATAAGCCCCTTCATCTTCATAAAAACAATTTTCAGCAGAAATTAATAAAGACGATCCCACATTTTCCTGAATCATGCTTTCCAGAAACAACGGCGAAGCAGCAATACAAGTTTCGGTAACCTTAGGATCCGGTAATTTACCCTTAATATCTTGTAAAAATTTAACAGCTTCATCAACCGATAAATTCATTTTCCAATTACCGGCAACGAACGGAATTCTCATAACAAAATCATTCCTTTACATTTTTTGACTTAATGCCATTGTAACCAAAAATAATTTTAAAAGCCATAAATATACTAGACCAATCGCAAAAAAGGCCTGCTAATCGCAGGCCCTTTCACGTTTATTTATTATCAATAGCGGCAATACCAGGAAGTGTTTTACCTTCAAGATATTGAAGCGATGCACCGCCACCAGTTGAAATATGAGTCAATTTATCAGCAACACCTAATTGCTTAACGGCAGCAGTTGAATCACCACCACCCACAATCGTAGTTGCATCAGTTAATGAACCAAGAAATTCACCAACTTTAAGGGTTCCTTGAGCAAAGTTTGGCATTTCGAAGACACCCATTGGGCCATTCCAAACAACAGTCTTGGCATCCTTAAGCACTTTTTCAAACTCATCAATTGACTTAGGACCAATATCAAGAGCCATCCAGCCATCATCAATGTCGCCTTCAACAACTTTATGTTCAGCATCGTTACTGAAACCTTTAGCAACAACGTTGTCAGTTGGCAAAACAATCTTGTCGCCACCCTTTTCAAGGATACTCTTAGCAACATCAATTTTATCTTTTTCGATCAACGAATCGCCAATTTTGATACCTTTGGCAGCATAGAACGTATATGTCATTCCACCACCAATGATAATCTTATCAGCTTTACCAAGCAGATTATCAATCACACCAATTTTGTCAGAAACTTTGGCACCACCAAGAATGGCAACAAATGGACGTTGTGGATTGTTAACAGCTTCACCCAAGAATTGGATTTCCTTTTCCATTAAGAATCCGGCAGCAACCGGCTTGCCTGATTGATGCATAGCTTCGGCAATACCGACGTTCGAAGCATGCTGACGATGAGCTGTTCCAAAAGCATCGTTAATATATTCGTCACCTAATGATGCCCAATATTCGCCAAGCTTAGGATCATTGCCTGATTCGCGTTTAACATATTCACCATTTACAACATCTTCATAACGAGTATTCTCAACTAAAAGGACACTGCTGTCAGCCATCTTACTAATGGCATCTTCAAGCTGTTGACCCTCAGTAACCGGAACAAAAATAACCGGCTTGTTGAGTAAATTAGAAAGGCGTTCTGCAACTGGGCGTAAAGAAAGTGCCTTTTTGTCCTCTTCTTTTTTAATTCTGCCTAAATGTGAAAACAGAATTGCCTTTCCTTTATGATCCAAGACATATTTGATTGTTGGTAGTGCAGCTTGAATTCGGTTGTCATCACCAATGACACCATCTTTGATTGGAACATTAAAGTCAACGCGCATTAATACTTTTTTGCCTTCAAGATCCAAATCAGAAACTGTTAATTTTGCCAATTTTGAAACCTCCTACACAATTTTATTTGTGATTTTCAGATTCTTTATAGATAACAAAAGACGGAGAAGACGCCCTCCTCCGCCAATTGCATTGATTAATTATTAAAGTGAAGCAAACTTCAACAAGGTACGAACCATGTTGCAAGTGAAGCCCCATTCGTTGTCATACCAAGCAACGGTTTTAACAATTTGGCTGTCACCTGAAGTTGTAACTTCAGTTTGAGTTGGGTCAAATACTGAACCATGATTGTCATCAATGATATCTGATGAAACAATTTCATCATCATTGTAACCAAATGCAGGGTTATCAACAGTGTGCTTCTTGATTGCTTCGTTAACTTCGTCGGCAGTAACCTTCTTGTCAAGGATTGTGATCAACTCAGTTAATGAACCATCAATAACGGCAACACGTTGTGCATGGCCTTGTAATTTACCAGCAAGTTCTGGAATTACCAAACCAATTGCCTTAGCAGCACCAGTTGAATGAGGAATCGTGTTTGCTGAAGCAGTTCGGTTATTACGCTTCTTCTTAGTCTTAGGACCATCAAGAATTTGTTGTGAGGCAGTGAAAGCATGAATAGTTGTCATAGTTCCAACCTTAACGCCAAATTCTTTGTTCATGAAGTAAGCCATAGGTGCCAAGCAGTTGGTTGTGCATGAACCAGCTGAAACAATGACATCATTTGAGTTCAAGGTATCCAAGTTAACACCTGGAACAACCGTCTTAATCTGACCAGCAGGTGCTGAAACCAAGACACGCTTTGCACCAGCTTTGATATGAGCTTGTGATTTTTCTTCTGAAGTGTAAAAACCAGTACATTCAAGTACATAGTCAACACCATCATTAGCTACCCAAGGAAGGTTTGAAGCATCTTTTTCGGCATATACAGGATATTCCTTACCGTCAACAACGATACCCTTGTCAGTTGATGAAACTTCACCAGGGAAACGTCCATGGGTTGTGTCATACTTCAATAAATAAGCCAACATTGATGGAGTGGTTAAATCATTAATTGCGACAACCTCAATTTCGTCGGAGTGCAATTCATGAATTCGCTTGAATGCCAAACGACCAATTCGGCCAAAACCATTAATACCAATCTTTACAGTCATACTAAGTTTTCCTCCTTTAGGAAATAGAAAATATAATTAATAGTACAGATACAATCGTACCACTAAATGAAAACAAAGTCAGCACCCTTGTGAACCAAGGCTCAAAGTGCGCCTCGAGTAAACATTATTTAATTACTCAAATTCGAGTATAGCAGACCATTTTATAAATGCAACGCCCAGAATTTAGTAAACGTTTCCATATGACACTTTTTATTACACCTTGAAATGTAATCGATTTTCTAGTATATTTATATAGTAAGTTGCGCTCGTAGTGTAATGGATCGCACGTAAGATTCCGGTTCTTGAAATGAGGGTTCGATTCCCCCCGAGCGCATTATTAAATGATGTTTCTAAAGATAATAATAAACGTCTTTACTAAATATCTTTATGAGTTTTACATAGAACATTTACCTCAACAGTTATTAAATGAGTCATTCACAAACCGATGGTTCATTTACCATAAAAAGAGCAGGCAGCTTGGACATTTAATTTGTCCAAGCTGCCTGCTCTTTTTATGGTAAATACTCATTTTTAAGTTTGCCAATCAGCACAGCTGTTCTGAGTTGATGCTTAACTATCGGCCTCAACTGTCGGTTGATTTACGTGAAAGCTGATACCTTGTTCTGCATAAAAGTCAACAATTTCCTGCCTTTGAGATTCAAATTTCGGTGGCAGCGATAAATCCTGGCCCATCGTTAAAATTGGTTCCTCTAAACTAAAACCGGGGGCCAACGTCGCCAACTCAATTCGATTATCGCCCGGATCTCTGACATACAAGCTCTTAAACCAGCCACGATCCGCATATTCCTCAATGTTTATATGAAGTTCCTTTGCTTTATCCCAATAACTAAATAAGGTCGGTTTGTCTTGCACCGCCAAAGCAATATGATCAATACTACCACGGCCAAATCGCGTCTTAACATCGTGGTTACCTTGGAAAAGTTCAATTGATTGGCCATCTTCGAGAGCAACTTGATTATTAACAATTGGAATCCCCAGCCAATCATGGAAGAATGCTGCCGTCTTTTGCGGACTCGGAACATGCAATTCAGTTCCGAGCATTCTGGTGATTTGATATTCAGCGGGAATGTCATTGCCTGGTACAACCCGCATATCAGTCAAGACTTCCGCAGTTTGAAGTAACTTCACTTCAACATTATCGGGATCGACAAATTGAATGCCATTATCAATATCAATCACGTCAATGCCACGTTCGCCCAACCTCTCCTTCCAAAAATCCAGACTGTTAGTTGGAACAGATAATTTAATGTTGTTGAAAAAATGGCTGCCGTCAGTTCTTCTACCCAACATTGGAATCACAAAAAACGTTACAACAGTTCCAGGCGTCCCCAAATAATCACCATAAAATAAATGGCGAATCTGAATGTTCTCTTGGTTAACTGTATTTTTAACTAATCGCATTCCCAGTACCTGGGTATAAAACTTAATGTTAACTTCAGCATCTTTTGCCAATAAAGAAATATGATGTGTCTTCATAACGCACCCTCCTGGTTCGAACGGTTTTAAAAAAGAAATTAATAATCTTCATATGATACATTTAATTATTATTAGTATATCATGAATGAAGCCGCTTTCTTAATAAAGCGACGTTTCTCTTGAAAGCCCCCATGACCACCTCGAAAGTAATAATTACAATTCATTTTCTTATTTTTGAGTAGCTATTTGGGATTAAATACCGATTTAAAAAGAAGTTCATAATCATCGATGATGCTAAAATAAATGTCAATTTAAATTGAGCAAAACATTTGACCTTTTTTGACCAATAAACTAAACTGTTAACATGAACTTGGCAAAAGCCATCTATCATAAAACCTATAAGGAGGCATTCTAAATGAATTTAGTGCCAACTGTCATTGAACAATCCGCTAATGGTGAACGTGCGTATGATATTTATTCACGTTTACTAAAAGACCGCATTATCATGCTTTCTGGTCCAATTGAAGACGATATGGCCAATGCAATTATCGCCCAATTACTCTTCTTGGATGCTCAAGACTCAGAAAAAGATATTTACCTTTACATCAACTCTCCTGGTGGTGTGATTACCTCAGGAATGGCAATTTACGATACGATGAATTTCGTAAAAGCTGATGTCCAAACCATCGTAATGGGAATGGCTGCATCGATGGCTTCTGTTTTGGCTTCATCTGGAGCTAAAGGAAAACGCTTTGCATTGCCTCACGCCCAAGTCTTGATTCACCAACCATCTGGTGGTGCTCAAGGTCAACAAACCGAAATTGAAATTGCTGCTGAAGAAATTCTCAAAGCACGTAAGATGATTAATAATCTCTTAGCTGAGAATTCTGGTCAGCCAATTGAAAAAGTCAACAAAGATACTGAACGTGATAATTACCTTACCGCGCAAGAAGCTGTTGATTATGGTTTGTTAGATGGCATTATGACAAACAGTGCCGAAAAGAAGTAGTTTTTTACAATAAACTTATTCATTAACATCGCTAAAAAGGGACTGGGACAAAAGTAATTTTGTCCCAGTCCCTTTTTGTGTAATCACGATTATTATCGAGTCGAAACGTGAGATAAAAAGCAACCTCCTGCCGTATAACCGAATTATCCCACTATTCAAGCCCGAAATATTCGGATAATCCAGTTGTACTCTGGAAGTTAACCGCCTTTTGTCTCACTCTGCTTCCTGGATTTAATTTCATCAAGCCATTGTGGCTAAATAAACCAAGTTAATTAATGTTTTTTAGATTTTCTTTGTCAATAAAAAATTTGACCTCGCCAGTTTGAGTATCAACCTTCGCCAACACTTCAGCAGTCTTAGGAAAAACCGAATTCGAATCGACAATGATTTTTAAGGGCATTTTATTTCCATATGTTTCTGTTTTAAAGATTCTTTCAGTCATCTTAACTCCCTCTTTCATAGATAACTTTCATTTGCTAAAATAATATCACTAACCATCAAGTTAGTCACTACTAATTTAACTTTTTCAATCAGTGATTGAAGGATGAGAGGAGTCGGCAAAAGCCGCAAGAAAAATGAAACTAATTATTTCGCCAGCCAAAAAGATGATTGTTAACACGGATGACTTTGAAGCAACAGAACTGCCCCAATATTTGGAAAAGACTCGTCATATTTTACTCGCGATGCGCCAATTATCTTATTCTGAACTCCAAACATTATGGCATACCAGTGATAACCTCACCCAAGTGAACTATGACCAATTACAAAAAATCAATCTAACCAAGCAATTAACACCCGCCGTTCTCAGCTTTACAGGAATCCAATATCAATATATGACACCAGATCTTCTAACCGCACCGGCACTTGATTATCTTCAAAATAATTTGCGAATTCTCTCCGGCTTTTATGGTATTTTAAAACCATTTGACGGCATTTCTCCATACCGCTTGGAAATGCAGGCTAAGTTAGCCATTGATGGCAAGAAAAATCTGTATTCATTCTGGGGTGACCAATTATACCAGGCCATTAGTTCCAAACACGAGCCAATCGTTAACTTGGCATCAAAAGAGTACTCAAAAACGATTAGTTCTTTCCTGCAGCCTCAGGATCAATTCATTAATATCGTTTTTGGCCATTTTATCGATGGTAAAGTCAAAACTCGAGCCACTTTGGCAAAAATGGCCCGTGGGGAAATGGTTCGGTTTATCGCTGAAAACCAACTTCAAAAGATTGACGATTTAAAATTCTTTGACTCATCTCACTATGAGTTCAGCCAACGTCATTCAACCAACACCCAACTCGTATTTATTGATCGCTATAAATAAGCTAAACGAACGACAGCCACTTGGTTGAAATATCTGCGCACTAAAATCTTTGATCACATATTTAAGTCTGGATTACCTTAATTGCTAAACGGCCCGGAACCGATTAAAATGAACCTGTAAGTTAAGAATGAATAGATGCTTAACAATTGGAATCGAGGCCATTTAATTTATGAAACTTGATAGTACAAGAACACCTGAAGAAACTGTCAACGTGAACGCACCAGAATCAATCCCAACGGAAATGAAGGCTTGGGAAGTTGTCAAACCAGGACCAATCGATGGTGATCCTTCACCACTCCGATTTACAACAAAACCAGTTCCTAAACCAGCCCGTGGTGAAGTTTTGGTTCACGTCATTACTTGTGGTGTTTGTCACACTGACCTTCATGTTACTGAAGGCGACTTGCCGGTTCATAAAGATCACGTTACCCCAGGTCATGAAATTGTTGGCCGGGTAGTTAAAAACGGGCCTGATACTAGTCGATTTAAACTTGGAGACCGAATTGGCATCCCATGGTTACGTTGGACCTGCGGTGTTTGTGAGTATTGCCGGGCTGGAAAAGAAAACCTCTGTCCGAACTCCCTTTACACTGGTTGGGATCATGACGGCGGTTATGCAGAATACGTGACCGTACCAGAAGGGTTTGCTTATCGAATTCCTGAACGATTTGACTCAGTCACCGCTGCCCCATTACTCTGTGCCGGCATCATTGGTTACCGAGCCTTTGAACGGGCCAATGTTCCCGCAGGCGGTCGGCTTGGCCTTTATGGTTTTGGTGGATCAGCTCATTTAACAGCACAAATTGCAATGGATCAAGGAATCGAAGTCCATGTGCTGACCCGTGGAAAAGATGCTCGCCAGTTTGCTCTTCAATTAGGAGCCGCATCTGCCAATGGTGCTTATGATTTACCGCCGGTTAAATTGGATTCGGCGATTATTTACGCACCCGTTGGGGATATCGTTCCAAAAGCTCTTGAGGCATTAAAACCAGGTGGCACATTAGCTATGGCCGGGATTCATTCAACCGACATTCCACAATTATCCTACACTGATCACATTTTCCATGAAAAGAACTTAACCAGTGTTGAAAGTAACACGCGACGCGATGGTGAAGAATTCTTAACCCTTGCTGATCGTTTAAAGATTCATCCAAAAACCACTGAATATCCATTGGCACATGCGGATGAAGCCCTTAAGTACGTTTCCCGCGGTGATATTGAGGGTGCTTGTGTCTTGCGGGTTAGTGAAGGCTAGTTTCATCATTATTAGAGATAATCAAGACGTATGCTGATGATTAATTAACTTCTCCAAAATATTGTCAGAAAAAATAAAAGGAGGCTGGGACAATAGTCATTTATCCCAGCCTCTGTTCGTGTAAACACAATTGTTACCAAGCGAAAACGCGGGACAAAAGGCAACTTCCGGCCGTGTAACCGAATTATCCAACTATTCCGTTCAGAGCATATTCGGATAATTCAATTACACTCTGGAAGTTAAACGCCTTTTGTCCCGCTCTGCTTTTTCAATTTGAACAATGATTATCTTAGTAGTCAGCCACTAATCAGATTTTTTAAATCACGCGCTTTCACTTTCATCAAGTTTTTCCGCATACTCATTAATCTTTCTGAGACGATGATTGACGCCCGACTTAGAAATTGGCCCACCTTCAACTAGTTCACCAAGTTCTTTAAGACTAACCTCAGGATGTTTCAACCGGGCCCGGGCAATTGAAGCTAATTTAGGGTTTAATTTGTTTAACCCAACCACACTATCAATTAATTTGATGTTTTCAATTTGTCGACTAGCAGCATTAGCGACCTTATTAAGATTGGCATTCTCGCAATTAACTAATCGATTAACCGAGTTACGCATATCTCGAACAATTCGAATGTCTTCAAACTTCAACATTGAACTCGTTGCACCGATTAACTGCAGGAAATCCGCAATTTTTTCAGCTTCCTTCAAATAAGTAATATAGCCACTGCGACGCTTGGTTGTCCGTGCTTTCAGCCGATACTTATTCATCATTTCGGCAATCATATCATTATGATTTTCGTACAGTGAATAAATTTCCAAATGATATCTGGATGTTTCTGGATTGTTAACCGATCCACTAGCTAAAAAGGCGCCCCGTAAATAAGAGCGAATTTGAGCATCTTCGGTGAGCATCTGGTTTGGAACCCGCTCAACGATAGAAACACCATCAAAGATTCCTAAATCATCTAATAACATAGTTGCTTTATTTTCAACTCGCAAAATGTACAAATTGTTTTTCTTAAGTTTCATTTTTCGACGAACACTCAATTCACCAGTGATGCCATAAAACTTAGAGAGTAATTGATACATTCGTCGTGCAATGGCAGGATTTTCTGATGATACATTTAAAACAAAATGGTGATTAGAGATTGATAAAGATCCATTTATCCGAATTAAGGCCATTAACTCAGCTTTTGCATTATCTCTGTGAACAGTCAAGGACGTTAATTCTTTTTTAACCTCACTTGCATAGGACATTTAATCCCTCCTTGCTTTGGGTAATTAGCCAGCAAATAGTCCATGACTAATTTGCATCATCAAACGAGCGGCCAATTAAATTCAATAACTCATCGGCAACTTCCTGACCATTGTGAAACGCCCCTCGATCCTTTAGCTCAAGAAAATCAGCAGAAATCACACGACATCCCATCGCTCGTAGACCAGCAAAATCATGTTTAACGGGTTGAGAAATTTCGTTCCATTTTTTGTGGTCAATATATTCAGCCGGAACTTCTTTAATATTAACTAAAACTGTGTTAATAAAGTTCATCCCCAAATGTCGATTAAGAACGCGAACATGATCAGCCTCAGTGAAGTTTTCAGTTTCACCCTTTTGCGTCATAATATTGCATATGTAAACAATATCCGCATCGGTCTGGCGGAGTGCCTCGCCAACATTTTCGATCATTAGGTTGGGAAGAATGCTTGTAAATAAACTTCCAGGTCCCAAAACAATTTGATCAGCATTCATAATAGCATCAATGACCTGTTCAACAGCCTCTGGTTTATGGGAATCATCATTTGTTTCAACCCAAACCCGCTTAATAAGTTTACCAGCCGCTGTAATTTCTGATTCCCCACTCAAATGAGAGCCATCGCTAAATTCAGCGTTTAATTCCAGTGGTTCGTTAGCCGCCGGATAAATGTGACCATCAACTCTCATGATCTTGCTTAAGATCTGAACAGCATCAAAAATTCCACCCTTCATTTCGGAGAGGGCAGCAATAATCAAATTGCCAATCGCATGGCCGGCAAAAAATTGATCTGAACTCGCAAATCGATATTGAAATAAATCCTTTTCCAAATGTGGCAGGTCCGAAAGTGCAACCATGACATTTCGAATATCACCAGGTGGCACAACGTTAATGTAATTTCGTAGAATTCCAGACGAACCACCGTCATCTGCGACGGTGACAATTGCTGTAATATCAACATGTCGATTTCTTAGATTTCTCAGGATAACTGGAAGTCCGGTACCACCACCTATAACAACAATTTTGGGCTGATGGGTATGAAGTGCATCAATCATGATCAGTTACCCTCCTTGGTTTTATGACGATCAATGTCCCGGTGTGTAATATTGACGGGGTAACTAGCCTTCAAATCTGAACCTAATCGTTGTGCAATCGCAACAGAACGATGTTGGCCACCTGTACAACCAATGGCAATCGTCAGACTGGCCTTCCCTTCCTTTTTATACGCGGGCAATGTAAATTTCAGCATATCTAATAATTTTTTGTAGAATTCTTGAGCACCCTCGGAATTCATCACATATTCCTCAACTGGTTTATCAAGACCAGTTTTAAAGCGCATGTTTGCATCATAATAAGGATTTGGCAGAAAGCGAACATCCATCACGATATCAGCATCTAACGGCAACCCGTATTTAAAGCCAAATGACATGACTTCAACGTGGAACGTGTGGGTTTCATCAGTTGACTCAAAATTATGAAAGACTTCCTCGCGTAAACGTCGTGGTGACATATTAGTCGTATCAACAACCAAATCAGCCGCTCTTTTGACGTTAGCAAGCAGCTCCCGTTCTTTTTTAATACCGTCAATCACACGACCGTTACGAGCAAGTGGGTGAGCTCGTCGAGTTTCTTTATAGCGAGATACCAACTTCATATCAGAGGCGTCCAAAAAAATAATATCAACATTATTATCATCGTTCCGCTTAAGATCATTGAACATGCCGATAATCTCATCATAAAAAACCTGTGATCGTAGGTCCATCACAAGCGCAATTTTATTAATATCACGCTCCATTCGAATCAATTCCTTAAACCGGGGAAGAAGTGTCGGGGGCATGTTATCAACACAAAAATAACCTAAATCTTCAAAACTTTGCATTGCCACTGTTTTACCAGCACCGCTCATACCAGTAATGATCACGAATTGGTTGTTCACTGCCATAATGATTTCCTTTCGTATAACAAACTCTATAAAGTATAACATACCAGGCGTATCATTTTAAGAGGAAAGATAGTTCCTAAAGCTTTCTATGGGATGATAGTACAGTAAAAGCCTGCCGGTTACCTGTCCAGCCGTCATTCAAGCCTTACTTTTGCTCAACGTTAATTCCAGGCACCAAAAAAAGCTACCTGCTTTTAGCCGCTAAAAAGGGATTTAAGCCACCATTGGTCACAGTGACTTAAATTACCAATTGTTTCTGATTAATACATTTTGATTATCAAAAAAAGAAGCTGGGACAATAATCGTTTTGCTCAGTCTCTGTTAGTGTAACCACTATGATTACCAAGCAAAAATGCGGGACAAAAGGTAACTTCCGGTCGTGTAATCGAATCATCCAAATATTCAAGTTCAGAATATTTAGATAATTTGGTTACTCTGGAGGTTAAACGCCCTTTGTCCCGCTCTGATAAAAATCGATCATCAATTTACGCCTTGCTACTCATCTTTTTCGCAGACGCTTTCTCTTTTGCCTGTTCAGTTAGCTTTCGATCGCGCTCCAAGACTGGCTTAAGATACTGACCCGTGTAACTTTCCTTAACCTCAGCGACATGTTCGGGTGTCCCGGTTGCGACAATTCTGCCGCCGCCATCGCCACCTTCTGGGCCAAGATCAATCAAATAATCCGCACTCTTTACGACATCTAAATTATGTTCAATGATTAACACTGTATTGCCTTGATCCACTAATTTTTGTAAGACACCCAACAATTTACGGATATCTTCAGAGTGAAGACCAGTTGTTGGTTCATCCAAAATATAAAAGTTGTTGCCACTCGACTTTTTGTATAGTTCAGAAGCTAATTTCATTCGTTGCGCTTCCCCACCAGACAAAGTTGTAGCCGGTTGGCCTAAAGAAACGTAACCTAAACCAACATCTTTAATGGTCTGAAGTTTTCGACTAATTTTTGGAATTGCATTAAAGAAATCCAAGGCTTCATCAACCGTCATATCCAAAACATCAGAAATATTCTTACCTTTATATTCAACTTCTAAAGTCTCGGCGTTGTATCGTTTCCCGTGGCAAACTTCACATGGGACATATACATCCGGTAAAAAGTTCATTTCAATTTTTAAAATACCGTCTCCATGACAGGTCTCACAACGACCCCCTTTGACGTTAAAACTGAAACGGCCCTTTTTAAATCCACGGAGCTTGGCATCATTTGTATTCGCGAATAATCCTCGAATGTCATCAAAAACACCCGTATAAGTAGCCGGATTGCTTCGTGGTGTTCTGCCAATTGGCGTTTGATCGATATTTACAATTTTTTCAATATTCTTATAGCCGGAAATTGATTTGTACTTTCCAGGTTTCTCTGAATTATGATTTAACTTCTGAGCTAACGCCCGTTTCAAAATATCGTTAACCAACGTTGATTTACCTGAACCAGAAACTCCAGTTACAACAACAAATTGACCAAGTGGGAAATCAACCGTTAAATTTTTTAAATTATTTTCAGCTGCACCCGTCAATCGTATTTTCTTACCACTACCCTTACGACGCTTTTCAGGGACTGGGATAAACCGTTTGCCTGATAAATATTGGCCGGTAATTGACTTTGGCGATTCTTCAATTTCCTCAGGAGTTCCAACCGCCATCACGTGGCCACCCTGTTGGCCTGCCCCGGGACCAATATCGATAATATAATCAGCTGCCCGCATCGTATCTTCATCATGCTCAACAACAATCAGTGTGTTACCCAAATCCCGCATCTTTTTTAACGATGAAATGAGTCGATCATTATCGCGCTGGTGGAGCCCGATTGACGGCTCATCCAAAATATAAAGAACGCCGGTCAAGTTAGATCCAATTTGTGTCGCAAGTCTAATTCGTTGTGCTTCACCACCGGAAAGTGTTCGAGCTGACCGGGATAAAGTTAAATAATCCAAACCAACATTTTGCAGGAAGGTTAATCGATCCACAATTTCTTTAATAATTGGTTTGGCAATCATTGTATCTTGCTCACCGAATGTCAGAGAACGGAAAAAAGCTAGTTCAGCGGAAACATCTAATGCCGAAACTTCGGCAATGTTTTTACGCTGCTCACCCATTTTAACTGCCAATGCTTTTCGATTTAGACGATATCCATGACACGTTTGACAAGTTAATTCAGTCATATATTGGCTTAAATTGTCCCGGGTCCAGTCACTACTTGTATTGTGATAACGACGATCAATATTATTAATCACACCTTCAAATGGCCCATCGACATCCCGAATGCCACCAAAATCACTTTCCAAAACGAAATGAAAGTTCTTTTTAGAGCCAAACAGAACAAAATTCTGTTGCTTTTTTGGTAATTGATTAAAGGGTGTATCCATGTCAACGCCCTCAGCTTTGCACGCTTGGGCAAGCATGTTTGGATACCATTTTGAACCACTTGGATTCCAAGGCGCTAAAGCACCCTCATTTAGTGTTTTTTCTCTATCGGGAACCACCAGATCAGGGTCAACTTCCAACTTCATCCCCAAACCATCGCAGTCGGGACAAGCCCCTAATGGTGAATTAAACGAAAACAGTCGCGGTTCCAACTCACCAACCGTAAAGCCGCACACCGGGCAGGCATAATGTTCAGAAAACAACAACGGGTCTCGTTTTCCCATAAAATCGGCAATCGCATAACCGCCACTCAAACGTAACGAGGCTTCCAATGAATCCGATAATCGATTGTTGATCCCGTCCTTAACAATAATCCGGTCAACCACAATATTAATATCATGCTTTTTATTTTTATCCAACTCAATTGGTTCATCGATGTCGTAAGTTTCACCATCTATTTGAACTCTGACAAAACCTTCACGCTTAATCTTTTCAAAGATCTTTTTGTGTTGCCCCTTACGACCACGGACGATTGGTGACAGAATTTGCAATTTCGTCCGCTCTGGTAATTTCATAATCTGATCAATCATTTGATCAACCGACTGACTAGAAATAACGGTGCCATCGTTTGGACAAATCGGCACACCAACCCGGGCCCAGAGCAATCGAAAATAATCATTAATTTCAGTAACAGTTCCAACAGTCGATCGTGGATTCTTTGATGTAGTCTTTTGATCAATCGAAATTGCCGGGCTAAGACCTTCGATTGAATCAACATCCGGCTTATCCATCTGGCCTAAAAACTGTCGAGCATAAGACGACAAACTTTCAACGTATCGCCGCTGACCTTCAGCATACAAAGTATCAAAGGCCAATGAGCTCTTTCCAGACCCTGATAAGCCGGTCATCACAACCAACTTATCCTTGGGAATTGTAACGTTAATATTTTTTAAATTGTGTGCCCGCGCACCCCTAATAGTAATCTTATCTATTGCCAATCTGCCAAGTCTCCTTTAGCTCATTTCACCCTTTAATTCCATGATCGTATCACGCAGAGTCGCTGCTTGTTCAAAGTCTAATTTTTTAGCGGCACCGCGCATTTCTTCAGTCAGTCGAGCCAGCATCTGCTTTTGATCTTTCTTACTCATCTGTTCAAAGTCACTCTCGACAAAATCGTCCTTTTTGCCCGCATCATCAGTTGCTTTAGTAACAGAAATCAACGACCGGATTGGTTTCTTAATTGTTGTTGGTGTAATACCGTGCTCCTGATTATACTTCATTTGAATTGATCGACGCCGTGCGGTTTCATCAATCGCCGCTTTCATCGAATCGGTCATTTCATCAGCATACATAATCACAGCCCCATGCTCGTTTCGTGAGGCTCGGCCAATTGTTTGAATCAATGACCGCTCATTGCGTAAAAAGCCTTCCTTATCAGCATCCAAAATGGCAACTAACGATACTTCCGGCACATCAATTCCTTCCCGCAAAAGGTTGATTCCCACTAAAACATCAAATTTTCCTAAACGTAAGTTCCGAATGATTTGTGTTCGCTCAAGCGTCTTAATATCAGAATGCAAATATTGAACCTTAATGCCCAAGTCCTTTAAATAATCCGTCAAGTCTTCAGCCATCTTTTTGGTTAAGGTTGTCACGAAGACTCGTTCATTTCGATCGATTCGCTTATTAATTTCACCAACCAAATCATCCATTTGGCCCATAATTGGCCGAACTTCAACCGTTGGATCAAGCAGGCCGGTTGGCCGAATAATTTGCTGAACAACGTGCTTAGTTTGATCCATTTCATAAGGTCCGGGAGTTGCAGACATATAAACAACCTGATGAACATGCTTTTCAAATTCATCCAGCTTAAGTGGTCGATTGTCCAATGCACTGGGAAGCCGAAAACCATAATCAATCAATTGCTGTTTTCGAGCTCGGTCACCATTATACATCCCCCGAATTTGAGGCATGGTTTGGTGAGACTCATCAACGACCAACAAAAAATCGTCAGGGAAGAAGTCAAGCAGCGTGAATGGTGGCTGCCCCGGCTTCCGACGGTCCATAAACCGTGAATAGTTTTCAATACCACTTGTATAGCCCATTTCACGCATCATTTCAATATCATAAGTCGTCCGTTGCTTTAAACGTTGGGCTTCAAGCAATTTGCCTTCTGATTCAAATTTCGCAACTTGGTGTTCCATCTCGTCTTTAATCTCAGGCAACGCCAAATTCATAATATCATCGTTGGTTAGAAAATGAGTCGCCGGAAAGATGGCAATATGTTCACGATCACCAATCACTTCACCAGTCAGCGTATCTACTTCGCGGATTCGATCAATCTCATCACCAAAAAACTCAATTCGAAAGGCATGTTCGTTCCAAGCTGCCGGGAAGACTTCAACAACATCACCGTGGACCCGAAACCGACCACGCTGAAAATCAATGTCATTTCTGTCGTATTGAATATCGACAAGTTGACGTAATAAATGATCCCGCTCAATATTCTGGCCAACTCGCAGTGAAACAACATGATTTCGATATTCACTAGGATCACCTAACCCAAAGATTGATGAAACGGAAGCGACGACAATGACATCATTTCGTTCAAGTAACGAACTAGTGGCGGAATGTCGCAGTTGATCAATTTCATCATTGATTGATGAATCTTTTTCAATATAGGTATCACTCGAAGGGACATAGGCTTCGGGTTGGTAATAGTCATAGTAGGAAACAAAGTACTCAACGGCATTGTGTGGGAAGAACTCCTTAAATTCACCGTATAATTGCCCTGCCAATGTTTTATTATGAGATAAAACCAAAGTTGGTTTGTTCACTTGAGCAATCACATTGGAAATTGTGAACGTCTTTCCAGTACCGGTTGCACCTAAGAGAATTTGTGCTTTCTCACCCTCATCAATCCCATTAACCAACTTTTTAATCGCCTGTGGTTGGTCACCTGTTGGCTGATACTTGGATACCAAGTCAAATTTATGATTATTTTCTCGTTCAATCATTATTGTGCCTCCTGACAAAAACGCGCCTGTTGTCTGCTCTGACCCAACTAAAGTGTCCTGATCATCTCATTAATTAATTTCAGTAACGATTAAAAAGCTAAGTAATGCTTTTTGATAACAAACGCTTTAAACAAAATCGGAAAAATCGGGCATTGAAATAATCACTATTTTATCTTAACAGTCATGGCAAAACATAAATTTTGCAAAGCTAAAACATGGAACACAAATGATCAGCTTCCGTTGCATAAGTATTTGATTCATAGATTAAAACACGAACGTATCTGAATCAGGCACATACTTATTTATTAGAAGCTTACCATCTTGTGTCCCATTGGCCCACTAACAGAACTATTCTACCATACGAACATACTTTCGCAAACCATTTTATTCTGAATCCTCTTTTAAGACTCGCCGCGTCAATTTCTTTAATTTATCTTGGGTCGTGAAGCTCTCTGCCAACATGTCCGGAATAACTTTTGAGATAACGTATTTTACACAATGCATATCACGAAATTTTAGCATGGTCGATAAACTCTCTTTATACATTTCCGGATAAACTTCCTCAGGATTTCCCTTTTGAATTTCACCAAATGATTCATATAATAAATCCAGTTTATCCGCAACGGATAGAATCTTACCTTCAAGAGAATCATCTTTTCCTTCAGATAGTCGGCGACGATATGCTTTTTGAAAGGCTTCGGGAATTTCGTTTTTAATGAAATTCGCCGTTAACTTATCATCAACATCTGCTAACATTTCTCTTAAAACCGGTGTTGCATACTTTACTGGTGTCTTAATATCGCCAATAAACAATTCTGTATAATCATGATTCAATGCCTTTTCGTATAGTAGTCGCCAATTAACATCTTCACCTGCATTTTCTTCAACATCGCCTAAGAACTGAGCAATCTCTGTTACCTTAAACGAATGAGCTGCTACTGAATGTTGTTGAAACTTAAAATAGCCCGGTGCCCGATTGATTAATTCCAGTTCATCTAAGCTTTCCAAATATTGGTGCATTCCCATTATAATTCCCCCGTATCTGCAAAAAAGACTGACAACAAATCATTTTCTTTGTTATCAGCCCTCTCTCATTGCTTATTTAGTTTTATTGTAATCCAACTGTCAATTTAAACAAACCGACAAGATTATTTTTGGGTAACACCCGGCTTATTTGTCTCATCCTTATGGGATTCAACATATTTGAATGCTTGTTGACCAGCAATGCCACCCTCGCCAACTGCAGTCGTAATTTGACGAAGTTCTTTTTTGCGAACATCACCAATTGCATAAATACCAGGAACAGCCGTCTCCATTTGTTCATTTGTCTTGATCCAACCATCTTTATCAGTAATGTTAAGATTTTTGAATGGTTCAGTCATCGGCAGTAGGCCAACGTAAATGAAGACTCCTGAAGTTTCAATTGTTGAAGCCTCGTGAGTTTGGTTATTAACCACTTTAACACCAGTTACCTTCATATCATCACCAACAACCTCAGTCACATTGGTATTCCACACAAAATCGATCTTATCATTTGCAAAAGCACGATCTTGAATAACTTGTTGGGCGCGCAATTGGTCCCGACGATGGATAACCGTCACGTGATCAACAATCCCTGCTAAATATGAAGCTTCTTCAATGGCTGAGTCGCCACCACCAATGACAACAACATGCTTATTCCGGAAGAATGCCCCATCACAAACGGCACAGTATGAGACACCCTTGCCACCATAGTCATGTTCACCGGGAATTCCCAATTTCTTATACTCAGATCCAGACGCGATAATAACAACTGTTGCTTCAATCTCATCACTATCAGTTTTAATCAACTTGGTTTGGCCCTTATCTTCAATTGATTCAACCGAACCGTAAACATATTCTGCACCAAAATTGATAGAACTATCGTACATCTGTTGAGCCAAATCAGGACCCATAATTGATTTGAATCCAGGATAATTTTCAATAGCAGCCGTATTATTCATTTGACCACCATAGATTCCCCGATCAATCATAGCGACTGACAAATTAGCACGGGAGGCATATAACGCAGCTGTCATCCCACCAGGACCGGCACCAATAATTACAACATCATAACTTTTTGCCATTTGGATCCTCCTTATTTCTTTCGATATTCACAAACATTAATTTACTATCAAAAAGTAAGTTTGTCTAGCAAAAGAGCTTATTTCTTTTTATCTTCTTGGGTTAATTGTTGACCAAGATCCTTTAAATAAGTTCGTAACCCACCGGAAATTTCTGGGTGCCGCAAGCCAAAAATGATGTTCGTCTTTAACCAGCTTAATTTGTTGCCAGTATCAAATCGTTCACCCTTAAACTCATGAGCAAAAACGCGTTGGGTTTGGTTCAATGTGTCGATGGCCGAAGTTAGTTGAATTTCACCACTAGCATCCGGTTTAGTTTGTTCAAGAATGCCAAAAATCTCAGGCGTTAATAAGTAGCGACCGATGATTGCAAGATCACTCGGTGCTTTTTCAGGAGATGGTTTTTCAACAAATTTTTTAACATTGAAGAGACCTGGATGAACCTCTTCAGAAGGGGCGATAACGCCATACTTTGAAATGTCCTTGTGAGCCACCTTCTTAACGGCCAAAGTTGATGCACCCGTTTTTTGATAGCTGTCCATCAATTGCTTGGTTAATGGCACCTTGTCCTGCATGACGTCATCACCAAGCATCACAACAAACGGTTCATTACTAATAAAACTTCGTGCCGTATAGATCGCGTCCCCCAAGCCTCTTGGATGGGACTGACGAATAAAGTAGATATTCATATCATTAGTTTTCCGAATTGTTTCAAGCATATCGTTCTTATGCCGTTCTTCCAAATTTAATTCCAACTCGGGGTTTGAATCAAAATGGTCTTCGATTGATCGCTTACCTTTGCCAATCACAATTACAATATCTCGAATACCTGACTTTTTGGCTTCTTCAACAATAAATTGAATTGTTGGTGTATCAACAATTGGTAACATTTCTTTAGGTAATGCTTTTGTTTCTGGTAAAAATCTTGTTCCCAACCCAGCGGCTGGAATGACTGCTTTCGTAACTTTTTGTGGCATTGTTGACCTCGCACTTTCTATTATTAAACTGATTTATTCAATTTCTGAACGACCTTCACGCGTCATTAAGGCATTAATCGTTTCTTTAATATCGGCACCATCATACAACACATGGTAAATGGCACTGGTAATTGGCATTTCAACACCGCGTTTCTTTGATAATTCATACGCTGCCCGTGTCGTTGCAATGCCTTCAATTACCATGCCCATGTTTTCAATGACCTCTTTTAAGGATTTCCCTTTCCCTAATTCATTGCCGGCACGCCAGTTACGTGAATTTGTACTTGTCGCAGTCACAATCACATCACCAACTCCTGATAAACCGGTAAACGTTAGTGGGTTTGCGCCAAATGACGTTCCAAGTCGAGAAATTTCAGCTAAACCGCGGGTCATTAACGCTGCCTTGGCATTATCCTTGTAGCCAAGACCATATAGTGCACCGGCCCCCAACGCAATAATGTTTTTAAGAGCCGCACCAATTTCAACACCAATCACATCGTCACTAGTATAAACCCGGAAATAATGATTCATAAACAGATCCTGAATTTCTTTGGCTGCCCGCTGATTGTCGCTGGCAACCGTCACTAAAGTAATATCTTTAGTCACAACATCTTCAGCCTGACTAGGACCTGAGAGAACGGAAATTGATTTTCGATTTTGGGGATTAATTTCTTGTGACAAAACCTGGGATAATCTTAAGTAGGTTTTTTCTTCAATGCCTTTCGAAGCATGAATAATGTTCACTTGCTGATTCCGCTTGTTCAAAATAGCCGCAACCTGTTCAGCAACCGATCGAGTTGCCTGAGTTGGGACAACAAACAATATGTAATCAACATTGTCAACTGCTTCTGCTAGATCGTTAGTTGCCACAATTGATTCAGAGAACGTGAAATTCTTGATATATTTGGAATTAGTGTGCCTTTCATTAAATTCTTTGACCTGACCTGGGTTATATGACCATAGCTTAACGTCTGACCCATTCTCATCTAATAAACTCGCGAGGACACTGCCCCAAGAACCCGCACCAAGAACCGCAATTTTCTTACCCATAATTAAACTCCTTTATGTTTAAATCAAACTTAAAATCTGCTGCCAAGGATCATTTTGAAACCATTTGTAACTGATTACCTTGAAGATACCACGGATTAGTGTGATCCCGCCGACGATAAAAGATCAAAATGACTGCCCCAATAAACAGAACAATCGACAGAATTTGAGAAACCCGCAGATTAAAAAGCATTAAACTATCCGTTCGCATCCCTTCAATAAAGAATCTTCCAAAGGAATACCACATTACATAAGTTAAAAATACCTCGCCTTGTTTAAAGAAATGTGGATTATGACGCAAAGTAATCAGCACCAGGAATCCAAAAAAGCTCCACAAAGATTCATATAAGAACGTTGGTTGCCGATAAGCACCACTAATATACATCTGCGAAATAATCGGCTGCGGTAAATGTAACGCTTTCAAATAAGCCAATGATGTTATTTTACCAAAAGCCTCCTGATTCATAAAGTTCCCCCAGCGGCCAATTGATTGTGCGAGAATAACGGTTGGCGCGGCAACATCCAACATCAACCAAACCGGAATAAACCGGCTGCGGCAAAACCAAATCACCACAATCATTGCGCCAATTAATGAACCATATATCGCAATCCCGCCATCCCAAATCTTGATAATTTCACCAGGATTGTTTTTATAATAACCCCACTGAAAAATCACATAATACAATCGGGCACAAATCAACGCAGCCGGTAGTGCCCATAGGATCATATCATAAATGTCGTCTGGATTAATGCCACGTTTTTTTCCTTCGGTAACGGCCAGGTAAACCGCTAAGATGACGCCACTGGCAATAATAATACCGTACCAGTGAACTTCAATTGGCCCTAAATGAAATGCAATTGGATTCAAAGCCGTACTAGCTAAATTAAACAATTGATCTATCTCCCATTACAAAGCTTTCTCAAAGACAAATTAGTCGGCAGCCGATATGGCAACTACTAATTCCTAATTACTTACTCGTCTTTGGCACATTATTTTTCTTGCCCTTATCATCTTCACCAATTAAATTTTTATTTTTTTCTTCAACACTGGCTTGTTCTTTCTTTTGAGTTGCATCAACTTTACTATTAACCTTAATCAAATTATTCAAATTACGATCAAACGTTTCAGTTGCGTCATACCCCATTGATTGGGCTCTAAAGTTCATTGCTGCAGCCTCAATAATGATGGCCAAATTACGTCCGGTCTTAACAGGAATTGTAATTTTGGGTACATCCACATCAAAAATATGAACATGTTGCGTTCCGTTGCCCAAACGGTCAAACTTGGCTTCTTTAGTGTAATTCGCCAAATGAATGATCAGGGCAACCTGAGTTTGGCTTCGAACAGCCCCGGCACCAAACAACGTCATCACATCAATAATCCCAATTCCACGAATTTCAAGTAGGTGCCGAAGAATTGCCGGTGCGGTTCCAACCAGTGTTTGTTCGTCTTGTTGGTAGACTTCAACCCGGTCGTCAGCAATTAAGCGATGCCCACGTTTAACCAGTTCCAACGCAGTTTCACTCTTACCAATTCCACTATCACCGGTAATTAAGATACCAAGTCCGTATACATCCACCAAAACACCATGAAGGGACTTTCTTTCTGCCAGTTTATCTTCTAAATAATTGGTCATATTACTAAGAATTCGCGAAGTGGTCAGTTTTGACCCCAAAACCGGAATGTGCTGTTCTTTAGCAGCCTCCAATAATTCGTCAGGCGGATCTAGCTGGGTAGAAATGACAAATGCCGGCGTTTGAGGCTGACACATTTTCTTCATGACATCCAAAAGCGTCTCATGAGTCATCCCCTTTGAATATGAAATCTCAGTAATTCCAAGCAACTGAATTCGCTTAGCTGGGTAATAATTAAAAAATCCGGTAAGCTCCAAACCCGGACGAGAAATATCACTCGTCGAAATGTGTCGTTGGTCTAAGTACTCTTGACCATAATACACATCTAATCTGGCATTGGTTACCAAATCCGCTACACTTACACTGTCAGTCAAGATCATCCCTCCTCAAATAATCACTATAATTTTATCACTTTGATTTGTATCCGTCTTTAACGTTTTAAGGTCGTCGAAAATATTCGGCAATAATTGTACTAACAAGCGACATCAATATGGCAACAAACATCGCCATCCAGAATGATGAAAACCGAAATCCAGCTCCCACAATTGCCGCTGTCATTTCCAGCATAAGCCCATTGATCACAATGGTGAACAGTCCCAATGTTAATAAATTAATTGGTAACGATAAGAATGTCAAAATTGGTTTTACCAACCAATTTAAAACAACCAGCACAACTGATGCAATGGCTGCAATTCCAACACTGGCAACAAAAAAACTGGCAGGGAAAAAGCCACTAATTGCAACAAATAAGAGTGTATCAACCACGACGGTAGTCAGAAATCTCAAGATTGACCTCTTTTCTGATGGTCATTAACATCCTTTTCATCAACATTGTGGAGAACCTTTCTTGATTGGCTATCTGGATTAGTTGTGCTAAAATTTGATTTCATTTGATTAAAAAAAGACGTCGTTGAATGATCACTTGGAACAATAACTCCCATTACGATATAAGAAAGAAAAGCCACCAAACCCACTCCAGGTGTCAACAATAAAACAATATACAGAATTCGGACCAACGATGATTGCCAGCCAAAATACTCAGAAATGCCACCTAAAACACCAGCTATAATTCGATCTGATGACGACCGATGCAGCTTCTTGCCGTTATTCATAACGTATCCCTCCAATTTAGAAAATCTTCTATATTAAGTCATCACAATTCTATTCTAAGCGTATCCAAAAAAAGCACTGCAATCAAGTATGCAGTGCAAAAAACAGCCATTCTTAATTTAATTCAATAATTTTACCCGTTGCAAGATAAACGGTCCATTCGCAAATATTAGTACTGTAGTCACTGATTCGACCCAAATCTTTGGCGACGTTCAAATAGATAATCGCAGAATTTACAATATCCGGGTCTTTAGCCATGGCTTGATAGCTTGGCGCCGCGATATCATTGTATAAATCATCCATCTTCTGGTCATACGTCCGGGCTGTCTCCTTGGCTTTAGCCTGATCCGCGGTACCATAGGAATCCATCGAATCATCATATTGTTCACTGACACCCCTTGCCATTGTCGCAATGATCGTTTCAACTTCGCTGATTCGAGGTTCACCTTTAATCTGAACTGTCTCCCGGGCAATATTTCGTGCATGATCACCAGCCCGTTCCAAATCAGTCACAGCCTTCAAGATCCCGACAACTTCTCGTAAATCGCCGGTCACCGGCTGATAAAGGGCAATCATTTCAAAAGATCGCTTTTCAATATGAATTTGTAGGTGATTAATCTCGTGATCATTAGTAATAATTGTCTTGGCAGCAGCCACGTCGTGATCAATAAAGGCTTGACCAGCGTTGGCAATTGCTTCGCTCACTAGGGCACCTAATTTCATAAAATCGGCTTTAAGGGTCACAATTTCTTCGTCAAAAACTTTTCCCATACACGTCTCTCCTATCCAAATCGACCGCTAACATAATCTTCCGTCTGCTTATTATCAGGATTCACAAACATCTTGCTGGTATCATCATATTCCACAACCCGGCCTTCCATGAAGAATGCCGTTTTATCAGAAATTCGCGAAGCCTGTTGAAGATTATGTGTCACGATAATGATTGTGTATTCTTTTTTTAACTCTAGTAATGTATTTTCAATTTTAGCACTGGAAATTGGATCTAACGCACTCGTCGGCTCATCCATCAAAATAACTGAAGGAGAAACTGCTAAAACCCTGGCAATACAAATTCGCTGCTGCTGGCCCCCGGAAAACGATAACGCATTGTCATACAAGTTATCTTTAACTTCATCCCAAACAGCTGCCTGCTTGAGACTCCGCTCAACAATTTCATCCAACTTTTGCTTGTCACGGACACCAGCAATTCGCAAGCCATAAGTAATATTATCATAAACTGAAAATGGAAATGGATTAGGTTGCTGAAAAACCATGCCAATTTCTTTCCGTAGATCAACCAAATTAGTTTGGGGTGAATAAATATTTTGATCATGAAATTTGACCATTCCAGTAATTGTCACGCCATCAATCATGTCATTCATTCGATTAAGACAACGCAAAAATGTTGACTTGCCACATCCGGACGGCCCAATCAGCGCTGAAATTTGATGCGGTTCAAAATCTAAATGAATGCCATGAAGTGCTTGAAAATCGCCATAATATAAATCAAGATTATCTGCTGTAATAATTGGATCTGACATTTTGATTCCTCCTAAGGCTTCGAATCTGTTTGATGGGTAACTGACAATCAACTTCGGTCGACATTATCCATATCAACCAAAGTTACCAGAAACATAATCATCTGTCAGTTTCATTTTAGGCCGGGTAAACACTTTTCGAGTTTTGTTATACTCAATGGCCTCCCCCATATTAAAGAAGACGGTATAATCGCTTAGCCTAGCCGCTTGCTGCATATTATGCGTCACAATAATAATGGTATAGTCTTTTTTTAATTGTCGTAACGTTTGCTCTAGTTGAGCTGTTGAAACAGGATCAAGTGCACTGGCAGGCTCATCAAGAAGAAGGACATCCGGTTTAACAGCCAATGCCCGAGCAATACAAACTCGTTGGGCTTGGCCACCGGAAAGAGATAACGCGCTCTTGTTCAAACTATCTTTAACCTGATCCCAAACGGCAGCTTGCTTCAACGTTTTTTCAACAACTTCATCAAGCACCTTTTTACTATGAACACCACGACGTTGCAAAGCAAACGTAATATTGTCATAAATTGATTTGGCAAACGGATTAGGTCGTTGAAACACCATCCCAATCCGCCGACGGACTTCATAGACATCAATGCCTGGTTGGTTGATATTAACCCCTTGGTACAAAATTTGTCCGTTTACTGTAGCAACATCATCATTCATTCGATTTAAAGATCTTAGAAATGTTGATTTGCCAGAGCCAGACGGTCCAATTAGCGCAGTAATGGTATTTTTTTCAAACTGAATATCAGCATTGTGCATGGCGAGTGATTTGCCATAATAAATCTCTAAATCTTTAGTTTGCATTGTAATTGGTGTTTCCTCAGGGTTAAACTCATAAATAAATCTATCTGATTGTTGATCTAACTTTTGCATGATGCCACCTCCTATTTTTGAGTCATTGTCATTCTCAACTTTACTTGAACCATTAAATACTCGTCATTTTTTCAAAAACTTTTCGACCAATGTAACGAGCGGAAAAATTAAAGATGAGAATTGCTAAAACCAATACTGCAGCTGAACCAGAAGAAACTTTCGTTAGATCCGGCATAATGCCTTCTGAATTAATTTTCCAAATATGAACCGCTAAAGTTTCAGCTGGACGCAACGGACTCAGGGGACTATCAATATTAAACGGATTCCAATCACCAAAGTTTAACGCAGGTGCACTTTGACCAGCGGTATAAATAAGCGCAGCAGCTTCGCCAAACACCCGACCGGAGCAAAGAATAATCCCACTGATGATGCCGGGTAGGGCTGCTGGAACAACAATGTGAATAATCGTTTCATATTTAGACAACCCCAGGCCCAGACCACCTTGCCGTTGATCATCAGAAACACCGGATAAGGTTTCTTCAATATTTCTAGTTAGCAGAGGAAGGTTAAATATTGTCAGTGTTAAAGCGCCTGAGATAATTGAAAAGCCATAATTAAATTGCACCACGAACAGTAGAAATCCAAACAACCCCACGACAACCGAAGGCAGTGAACTCAAAATTTCAATTGCCGTTCGAATCATCCCGGTAAACCAATTATCTTTGGCATATTCATTCAAGTAAATAGACGCACCAAGCGCAATTGGCAATGAAATTAACATTGCCAACACCAATAAGTAAAACGAATTAAACAGCTGGATACCGATTCCACCACCGGACGTGAATGCTTTGGCTGGAGTTGTTAAAAAATGCCAACTCACATTTGGCAGACCGGTAATAAAAATATAGCCGATCAAAAATGCCAGAATCAAGACAACAAATCCCGCAATTCCTCTTAAGGCAGCAATGGCAATTCGACTTTGTTTTTGAGATCGATTCATTTTTTAAATGCTCCCTTCCGACCAATAAAGTGAACCAGTAAATTGAAGAACAATGACATTACCAGCAAGACTAATGCTAATGACCACAGGGCATCATTTTGTAGGGATCCCATTACGGTATTCCCCATTCCGGCAGTTAACACGGATGTCAAAGTTGAGGCGGGTGAAACCAAATTATGCGGCATCAACGCCGCGTTACCAATCACCATTTGAACGGCCAAAGCTTCACCAAACGCTCTGGCCATCCCAAAAACGACTGCCGTTAGAATTCCTGGAGTTGCCGCTCGTAAAACCACTTTCCAAATTGTTTGCCACTTGGTCGCTCCCAGTGCTAATGACGCCTGCCGATAATACTTTGGTACCGACTTTAACGAATCAACCGTCATTGAAACAATTGTCGGTAAAATCATGACAAATAGGACGAAGGTGCCTGACAGGATTCCAAAACCGCTCCCACCAAATGTATTTCTAACAAAAGGTACCACCACTGATAATCCGATAAACCCGTAAACCACAGAAGGAATTCCCACCAACAATTCGGTAACCGGTTGAAGAATCTTAGCGCCGCGCTTAGGCGAAATTTCGGTCATATAAACCGCTGTTCCAATTGCAAACGGCGTCGATACAACTGCTGCCAAAATGGTCACCAAGAATGACCCAACAATCATTGGTAAGGCTCCTACAGCTTGATGACCACTTGGCGTTTTTGTTCCCGGGTTCCAGAGCGTCCCGGTAAAGAAATCTTTAAAACTAATATGATCATTGAAAAAGGTTGACAGCCCTTTAGTTGCAACAAAGACAATGATTCCTAAAACGATTGCCATAATCAGTAAAAGAGCCGAAAGACTTAGTAAATGGCCAAATCGTTCGTAACGGGCCGTCTTTGACTTTTTCATGAGTTGCTTAGCCAGCTTTTGATTTTGCATCACGATTCACCCGATCCTTTCGAAATCTTTCCCTGCCAAGTTCGCTGATAGTGCATGTCCTTAACAGAAATATATCCTAACTTATTAAACAAGGTCGTTTGAATATGTCTATTTTTTAAGTAATTTAAAAACTGCTTCGTTAAGCCTTTAGGTTCACCGCGGGTATAGATATGTTCATAGGACCAAATTTTCCACTTGTTGTCCATCACGTTTTTTTCAGTCGGTGCAACGCCGTCAAGGCTGATTGGTTGAACCGTTTGATTGACATAACCAAACGAAACGTAACTAATTGCCCCCGGAGTTGATGAGACAATTTGCCGGACAGTCCCAGATGAATCCTGTTCTTGTGCAACCGCACTTTCGTGACCCTTTAAGCCATATTCTTCAAAAGTGACCCTGGTACCACTTCCTTGGGACCGATTAATCAACGTAATTGGCAGGTTTTTGCCACCCAGTTGATGCCAATTTGTAATTTTCCCAGTAAAAATTGCGATTAACTGGCGAGTGGTTAAGTTATGAATGCCAACCCGATCGTTCACAATTGGGGCGACCCCAACAACGGCAATTTTATGATCAACTAACCCCTTTGGATTAATCCCCGCCTTTTCTTCTGCAAACAGATCCGAATTTCCCATTTGAACAGCACCCGATTCAATTTGGCTTAATCCAGTTCCTGAACCGCCACCCTGAACATTGATAAAAATGCCGCTGTGTTCAGCCGAATACTCTTCACTAGCTGCTTCCACTAGTGGTTGTAAGGCCGTTGAGCCAACAGCCGTTATCGACTGCTGGTTTGTCGCGGTTTTGCTTCGGACGCTGTAAGCACCAATTCCAGCAAGAACGACTACCAAAGCAGTGATCCATTTAATTACTGTCCGTTTGCGCATCTGACATTCCTCCTTAAATCTCCAATATTCATTGTATTAAACCAATGTAAATTTTTGACCGGATAAATGTAAAAATTATGTAAATAGATCATGGGGGTCCGCTTTTAACCCGGAAAATAATTTAACTTGGAAGTTGGCAGCCACTTATTGATAATGGACACAAAAATGCTTCTTCGATCATTTGCTTAATATAACGTAAAAGTACGTGGCTGGTACAATAATCGTCTTAACCAGTCTCTATTAGTGTAAACCCAATTATTGCCGAGCGAAAACGCGGGACAAAAGGCAACTTTCGGCCGTGTAACATTCAATCCGGGAATATCTCGTTGAACTTTTTACTTAGCTGAAAATGTGGGCCAACAAGCAGATCCCGGCCATATAAGTCCCCTAATTTAACATTCCAAAATCGGGAATATTAAATTAGGGGACTTATATTCTGGGGTCTAATCGCTTGCTGGCCCACTCAGTTTGTACGTTTAATGATAAAGAAACTTCAAATTTAATGGAAAGCAGTAGCTGCCCACGATAATGACTAAAAACAATTTTCATGATATTAACGGCCGTGTTAAATAGCATAAAGATGACACTTTGCTTGATCAACTTTCAGTTATCTGATGCCGCTTTCCCATCATTTTCTGTAACAATAGGAAATTCAATTGTAAAGGTTGAGCCCACACCACGTTGACTCTTCACATGAATCGTGCCGCCAATCGAATCAACCAACTCTTTAACAATTGCCAATCCCAATCCCGTTCCGCTCACTTTTTGCTTTGTCCGGGAATCATCAGCCCGATAGAATCGTTCAAACAGCCGTGAAATATCTTTTTGAGCAATCCCAATCCCTGTATCAGATACATGAAGCTGCCAGTAACTGTCATTGACCGTGTACGTAATGTCAATTTGACCGTTTGGTATATTGTATTTAATGGCATTACTAACCAAATTCCGAAGGATCCGGGTCAGCATGCTCGCGTCAGTATTGACCTCAACTCCCGAACCAACTTGATTATTGATCGAGATTTGGTGAACCTTGGCGACCGATTGGTAAGGTGCTAATTCTGAATTAACGAAATCATGAAGATTCATCGATTGATAATCATAGTTGGTCCCATTCTGAATATGTGAAATCGTCAAAACATCATTAATAAGTGAGGTAAGTTGATCACTTTGTTCGTCGATAATTTTTAAAAATTCCACTAATGTTTTCTGATCATCCATTGCGCCATCAAGCAATGTCTTCGCAAACCCGGAAATAGCAGTAACGGGCGTCTTTAATTCATGGCTTGCATTTCTTAAAAAGTCGATTTG
The DNA here is from genome assembly GCF_001434255.1 of Lentilactobacillus diolivorans DSM 14421. Lineage (GTDB taxonomy): Bacteria > Bacillota > Bacilli > Lactobacillales > Lactobacillaceae > Lentilactobacillus > Lentilactobacillus diolivorans. Next base: position 99,504 of record NZ_AZEY01000090.1, on the reverse strand, counting down.
CATTTGCTTAACATTAATAATATCTGAAATATCGTACATAATGACTAAAATATGAAAATCATTTTCCAGTTGATTGTAAACCACGCTGGTATCCCAAGTAATTGGCTGATCGCCAATACTCCGGACCTCAGCCTGTTGCGATTTTCGATCATTAAAAACACCGTCAATAAGTGAAAGCAACTGGTAATTTCGAATATCCTGCGTGTAAGGATGAACTTGCGTCAAAATATTTCGTTCCAACATCGTCGACATTTTATGATTGGCAAAAATAACGTCATGAGCTGAATCGATCACCATAATTCCAACGGGCAAACTTGAAAGAATTGTGATCAGCTCAGTGTTACTATTTCGAATACTTTTTGCCTCATCTTGCTGTCGTGATTGTAATTCATTTAATTGATCAGCCAAACCTTTAAAGGGATTATCAGGTGCAACAAACAATGGCGCAGCTGGTTGATCGTGGACAATATTTTCAGTCATTGTTTGCAACTGCTTAATCGTTTTTTCGTGTTGATAATAATAAATGCCCAGTACAATCGTCACAATCGTTAAAATTGTCATTGCCACTAAGCTAAGGAAAAACCAATCCCGCTTCATTCCGGAAAATGCATAAAAGTTCATTGCCAATGTAACAATACTCAATCCAACGGTTGCCAGGATTTGTTTGCTAATTTTACTCAGAATCGTCATCCCCCGTAGAGAATTCATAACCAAAACCGCGAATTGTCTTTAAATATTTGGGCTGTTTAGGATCCGGTTCAATTTTTTCTCGTAAGTGGGCAATTTGGATATCAACCATTCGACTTTGACCAGAATAGTCAAATCCCCAAACGCCTTGAAGCAATTGATCACGACTTAAAACTTGGTTCTCATGACTCACCAGGTATTGCATAAGTTCAAACTCTTTCGGTGTCAATCGGAGATTTTTAGAATTAGCGCTGACCCGATATTTTTTATGGTCAATTGTAAAAGGACCCGTTGTTTCAACCCCGCCATCACTGTTACTTGGATTTTGTTTAGCAGTTGCTTCACTTTTTTCGTAGCGGCGTAAAACCGCGTTGATTCGAGCAATAACTTCTCTGGGACTGAAAGGTTTGGGGACGTAATCATCAGCTCCCATTTCCAAGCCAAACACCTTGTCAAACTCGGTATCTTTGGCAGTTAATAGAATCACTGGTGTATCGTTACGATCCATCCTGACTTGCTTTAAGACATCCTCACCACTCATCTGCGGCAACATTAAATCCAACAATACAATATCAAATTTTCCATTTTCAATCTTTGATAACGCATCAACACCATTGGTGGCACTTTGAACTTCAAAGTTAGCCTGTTTTAAATTATATTCCAGCAAAGTCACAATTGCAGGCTCATCATCAACTACTAATACTTTTTTCACGGTAATCCTCCTAATCGATGGGGTGGGTATATGTTTTAACCCCAATTTCATGGGGCGAGTTCTTGAAGATGGCGGTTTCAGTAATCTTTAGTTGATCATTTCGATCACGAACTTTGAACCGGCAATAGGTCGAATTGGTGGACAGCGCTCGATAAAATTCATCTTCGTTGGCAACTGGAATTTCATTCACAGTTAAAATAACATCACCAACTTGTAAATTCATCTTTGCGGCTGGTGTTTCAAGCTGAATCCCAATTACCCGAATGCCATCCATCACCTCGCTATATTCAAATTTTTGCCGATTGTCTTCATGTTTGGCTAACCAAATCGATAAGTAATAGCCAAGTATCAGAATAAAAATTCCTGGAAGAATTGTCTTGGTAGCAACATAACCAATCCCAACCAAAACAATCCCCAGTCCGCTTAAAACCATTAACGACTTGCTTAACCGGATGAAGAAACTTCGTGGCACGCTTCTCTTTACGGTTAATTTTAATCCCAACAAAATCGGAATAATTAAAACCGCGTATGAATGACCGTTAATTTGAAACATTGGTATAAAGAGAAAACGACTGACAAACCAATTGCCTGGAACCAGCATCAAAAATGGGATGATACTCATTTCGTTAAATTTATAAACGGCTACCCGATTATTTCGCTGATTTCTAGCCAGTGATGGGGATGCAAATTTACCACCATTGACATGGAGAAATACACAGCTTCCAACAATTATCAGGGTCAAAATAATCAAAAAGTTAAGCGGGTTAACTTTGAGGGCGGTAAGTCCAATGTTGTTAAACCAAGTAACAAATGGTTTCAACTGTGGCACATGAGGAACCAGAATTGTTACTACACTAACCAATCCAGCGGTTGTCACCGGAAAAAGCTGTCCCGGAAAAATCAACAAGCCGACCAATATCAGTAGCTCATACAAAAACAACCATTGAACTGAAACGCTCAGAAATCCACCAAAAACAATCGAAACAACGACTCCTAAAATCAAACCACTCCGAACAAAGTGGCGCCCCTCATAAAAATCTTCATAGATTGCAGAACTAAAAAGTTGACGTTCTCTTTTAACTCGATTTCTATGTACTAAATACGTTCGAATGACACCAACCCATAATGCTGGTTGTAACAGATAAAAACAAAGTGCGATTAATAATTTCATAGACATTTCCCTCATCCTTGATCATACAGCTAGTATATCATTTATTATTCGGCGAATAAAAGGGCATCAGAAACAAGAATTTCCTAAAAGTCGTTAATTTTTGGGGAAATACTTAGCTCAAATCATGATTCCGGTTATAACTATTTGATGAATCAGATTATCCACCCCGCTGTTACAGATTAGGCTTTGATTGATACTACCAGTTGAGGTAATTAAGTTGGTCAAATACTAAACAATTTTGTCAAATAGATAGTTTTCAGATTGACTTAATCATAATCAGAGTGTAAACAAAAAGGCTCGACAAAATGATTCATTGCCCAGCCCTTTGACTATTTTTTGAAAATACCATTAATTTACGCGTTTAATTAATGCATCACCCACAAACAAATCATTCTGGATTCTTCTGACTTAATTGCCATTGCAAGTAGGCATTAATAAATGGATCCAAATCACCATCCATGACACCATTAATATTAGCCGTTTCATAATTGGTCCGGTGATCCTTAACCATCGAATAGGGATGAAATACATAAGATCTGATTTGAGATCCCCAGCCAATATCTAATTGTTCACCCTCAATTTTGGCCCTTTCTGCTTGTTTCTTTTCCTGCTCACGTTCATACAGCTTAGACTTCAACATATTCATAGCTGTTTGTCGGTTTTGCAGTTGTGAACGTTGTGCCTGGCTGGCAACTACGATTCCAGTGGGAATATGAGTAATTCGAACTGCCGAAGAAGTTTTGTTAACATGTTGGCCACCGGCACCACTGGACCGATAGACATCAACCTTTAACTCGTCAGGATTAATTTTAATTGAAACATCATCATTTAATTCCGGCATGACGTCAACTGATGCAAACGATGTATGCCGTCGTCCAGCGGAATCAAACGGCGAGATTCGTACTAACCGGTGAACGCCTTTTTCTGATCTGAGATAACCATAGGCATCGTTACCACTAATTAATATCGCAACACTATTAATTCCAGCAACTTCCCCCACTTGATAATCTAGCGTTTGAACTGTATAACCATGCGACTCAGCCCACCGGCTATACATTCGCAACAGCATTGATCCCCAGTCCTGTGACTCAGTTCCACCGGCTCCCGGATGAATTTCAAGGATGGCATTATTGTGATCATATTTGCCGTTCAATAACAGCCCCAACTGGTAACGATCTAATTTTTTCTTCAGCTCAGCTGATTCAGTCGTAAACTCATCTTGCATGCCTGAATCAGGATCTTCAGAAATCAATTCCAACGTCACCTTTAAATCTGCTAACTTGTCAGACAATTCTTTGAAACGATCTCGTTTTGTCTTCAATGAGTTAGTCTCATCAATTAGTTTTTGAGCGCTTTGCTGATCATCCCAAAAACCAGGTTCTGCCATTTTGGCTTCATTCATCCCAATACTTTCACTCAGGGCATCGAAGTCAAAGCGACCTCCTAAAACCATCAATGGCTTTTTGCATTTCTGCAATCTGTTTTTTGGCGTCACTTAATTCAAACGTCATTATAAATCTCTCCCTTTCAAATCTTGCTGCAAATTATTGAAGCATCAGCACTCTAAATTTAAAGAAAGAACCCAAACAATAACCAATTGCCCGGATTCTTTCAACAAATAATTTATTAACGTTGCATGTTTTGACGAATTTCTGCTTTCATGAATAGACGGGTAGCGTCGTAATCAATATCAGAAATCATTTCTTCAAACATTTTGTATCCTTCACGTTGATATTCAACAAGTGGATTTTGTTGACCATAGCCACGCAATCCAATTGATTGACGCAATTGATCCATAATATCAATATGGTCGGTCCAATGCGAATCGACAACCCGAAGAATAACAACCTTTTCAAATTCAAGCATTTGTGAGGCATCATACAGTTGCTCTTGCTTTTCTTTATAAACCTTATCAGCAAAGCCCATCAGCAATTGCTTAATCTCATCAGCAGTTTTCCCTTGGAAATCATTCAATGAAACTTCATCTGGACTCACCATTGCACTAATCGCAAAGTCAAGAATTGTTTGAAGATCCCAGTCCTCTTTTTCACCCTGAGTATGCAAATCAACAATTCGACCCACTGTCCGTTCAATCATTGGCATAATGACCCACTTCAGCGACTTGGTTTCATTAATAACCTGTTGTCGCTCTCCATAAATAACTTCACGTTGTTGACGCATAACATCATCATATTGAAGAACGTTTTTTCGAGAATCATAGTTATTACCTTCAACCCGTTTTTGAGCAGATTCAACCTGTTTAGTAATCATCTTGGAGCGAATAACGGCGTCTTCACCTTGAACATTCATATGTTCCAAAAAGTTCTTAATTTTTTCAGAACCAAATCGACGCATCAAATCATCCTCAAGTGATAAATAAAATTGAGAAAGACCTGGATCACCCTGACGACCTGAACGGCCACGAAGCTGATTGTCAATCCGTCGAGACTCATGACGTTCAGTACCAATGACCGCTAAGCCACCAACTTCAACGACACCAGGGCCTAATTTAATATCAGTTCCTCGTCCAGCCATGTTGGTTGCAATTGTAACGGCACCTTTTTGACCGGCGTTCATAACAATTTCGGCTTCCTTAGCATGATTTTTGGCATTTAAAACAACGTGGGGAATTTTCTCTTCATCCAACCGTTTTGATAAGTATTCCGAAGTTTCAACAGCAACGGTACCAATTAACATTGGCTGCCCCTTCTTGTGAAGTTCCTTAATCTTACGGATAACGGCATCAAATTTTGATTCCAAAGTTGGGTACAAAACATCTGGTTGATCAATTCGAATAACAGGCTTGTTAGTTGGTACGCCAACAACTTCCATGTTATAAATCTCTCGGAACTCTTCAGCCTCGGTCTTGGCAGTTCCAGTCATTCCGGCAAGCTTTTTATACATCCGGAACATGTTCTGATAGGTAATTGTTGCCATGGTTTTACTTTCTTCTTGAATCTCCACGCCTTCTTTAGCCTCAATTGCTTGGTGAAGACCATCGGAGAATCGACGTCCCTGCATAATTCGACCAGTAAATGAATCAACAATCAATACCTCGCCGTCTTGAACCACATAATCTTTGTCACGAAGCATGATAAAGTTAGCCCGTAAGGCTTGGTCCAAATGGTGAGTTAAAGCCGTATTGTCAGTATCATAAAGGTTCTTTAAATTAAAGTACTTTTCAGCCTTTTCAATTCCCTTATCAGTTAATGAAACGGTCTTAGTTTCAAGATCAACTTTAAAGTCGTCCTTTTCATGTAAGGTCTTCGCAAATCGGTCAGTTCGTTGATATAGTTCAGATGTTCCGGTTGATTGACCAGAAATAATTAAAGGTGTTCGCGCTTCATCAATTAAGATGGAGTCAACCTCATCAACAATCGCAAAATTCAATGGTCGCTGAACCATTTCTTCTTTGTAAGCGACCATGTTATCACGCAAATAATCAAACCCAATCTCACTGTTAGTAGAATAAGTGATATCGGCTGCATAAGCCTTTCTTTTTTCATCTGGACCCATCTCAGCAAGGTTAGCGCCAACCGTTAACCCAAGCCAATTATAAAGCTCACCCATTTCGGTAGCATCACGTTGCGATAGGTACTCGTTAACCGTAACAACGTGGACGCCTTCGCCTGCAAGTGCATTCAAGTAAACCGGCATCGTTGCAGTTAAGGTTTTTCCTTCACCAGTCTTCATTTCAGCAATATTGCCTTCATGAAGCACAATACCACCCATGATTTGAACGTGGAATGGATATAAGCCTAAAACCCGCCGTGCACCTTCACGAGCAACTGCAAAAGCTTCTGGAAGTAAGTCATCTAAAGTTTCACCTTTTTGATAACGTTCCTTAAATTCCGGTGTTTTGGCTTGTAGTTGTTCATCACTGAGTTGACGATACTCTTCAGCATAAGCGCCAACCCGATCAGCAATTTTGCTTAACCGCTTTTGCTCACGCTTATCACTTTCAACCCATTTCTTTAAAAGATTAGTAGCCATTAGTAGATTCCCTTCTAAAATAAAACTTCTTTTTCAATTTCTTAATTAAATTTGTGAATTGCATACCCATTAATTGTAACATCTTAGGTTGCTATTGAAAACAAAAACATAACTGGTACAGCATTCAATTATCATAGACCATTTTCACTGAAGAGAAAAGCCTGAAATCTCTAAAAAAACAATTTTCATAAAAAAATAATAATCTTGTTACAGTTAACTTTTGATGGATAAAGATATCTTACAAAGTGGTCGAAACGATGATGAACCACAAAACATAATAGTGTGATTTGAGCTCTGAATCATAGTTCGCGCCACCCAAACAAACCTTTTCTTCACTTTACTTTTTTCATCAATAGCCGTCACCATGATAGCAAAAAAGGCTGGACAAATAGTTGTCACAGCCTTTTTTTAAAATAATAATTAAGTCTCACTACATTAGGCTAATTAATGGTTAACCTGATGCATAAACCTAGTCTTCCCCGGTTTCGATCAAACCATAGCGACCATCATTTCGACGGTAGACAATATCAATGTTTGATGTATCGGCATCTTCATAGATGAAGAAATCGTGTCCAAGCATATCCATTTGAAGAATTGCTTCTTCGTTGTCCATTGGCTTCAATGCCAATCGTTTAGTTCGAACAACATCAAATTGAGACTGGTTATCATCGTCAGAATCATCAGATGTTGTTGGCGCCTCATTTGGAACAAATTCCAAGTTCTTAAAGCCCTTTTCACGAGACTTACGGTTTACTTTGGTCTTGTATTTCCGAATTTGACGCTCAAGTTTATCCGTTACTAAATCGATACTTGCATATAAGTCATTGGACATTTCTTCAGCACGTAAAGTCAGATATGGTAAAGGAATAGTGACCTCAACTTTTGCTTGCTTATCTGGATAAACCTTCAAGTTGACATGAGCTGTATTCTTCAAGTCTTTCTCAAAGTACTTCTCCAGCTTGCTGATCCGTTTTTCAGTATAATCACGAATCGCTTGAGTTACCTCAATATTTTCTCCACGAATGTTAAAAATTAGCATAACGCTCTCTCCCTTCACCATTAACGGTTTAATGGTCCGGCAATGAAAGTGATTTCATTACTGGCTACAACTTTAGTATAATTGAAAGTTCGCTTTTTAACAATCATTGTCTCTGGAATTATTTATCTGGCAAGGGTCAATCCTTTTACTGATGCGGCTTTTGCTTGATATAATAACCTGGCTGCGTGTCGGATCGTCGCGCCAGTAGTATAGACATCGTCAACCAGCAAAACATCACGCCCAACAACGGTTTTGGCTAAACTAGGAATCAACTTAAACGGTTGAATTAGTTGAAGACGCTCTATTCGATTCTTTTCAGATTGGCGGTAATCTTTTTGTTCCTGTTTAACAGCTAACACATTATCAACCTTTAAATTAGAAATCAATCCGAGCACCTGGTTGAACCCCCTGGTTTGCATGGTACTCTGACTAACAGGAATCGGGACAATCAAACGGTGGGTAGCTTTAAGTTCATCCTGAATCTGACGGGTGAAAACACTCCTAAGTCGATAGTCGCCAAGAAACTTATAACGTTTCATATAGTTTTTCATTGCGTCATTGTATTCATACAATGACGAATTAACAAATTCCAGCTGAGCTCGATTATGCCATTTCAAACAATCATGACATGGGCTACCCATATTTGTTAACAATCGACGACCACAAATTCGGCAGGTTGCAACCGTTTTTAGGTCTAGAAATGTAGCAGCGCATTTCCGGCAAATTGTTGGCCGGATATACTTGCTGAACGAAAAAATTTTCTCAAATGACACAATGTCGTTAAGTTGATTATGACATAATAAACATCTTTTCATAATTGACGAGCCCGCTGGTTCATCCGCTTAATTTGTCGATCACAAGATTTAATATTTGCTGTTCGAGTTTCGCAATAAAATAAGACCCGCCCTTTCGGCCGATCACTATTTCGACCAACTCGCCCGGCAATTTGGACCAGCGCTGCAGCCGAAAATATCTCATCATCCGCTTTTAAAACAATCACATCAATTCCTGGAAAAGTAACGCCACGTTCAAGAATCGTTGTTGTAATTAAGAAATCCAGCTGCCGGTGGCGCATCTTGGCAACTTTTTCAATTCGATCAGGATCCGCTGAAAAAATAGTTTCGTATTTGGCAACAATTCCAGCACATTTAATTGCTATCCTGACAATTTTAAGATCAATAATTCGAGGAACAAACAACAAAAATCGCTGCTTTTCGTTGATTAGTTTAAAAATTGTCTTGCTTATTTTGGGTGGCAACTGTCCTTGCCTAATAGCTTGATCTAACCGCCGGGTTTTAATGATCGTTATCTCAGGTAAAAGATGACCATGATAACGAATAGGCAAATAGCTAATTGATAAAGTCTTTCTTTGAACCTGATTAAGCAGTTGCCGATCTGGCGTTGCTGTTAGAAAGAGCATAGCGCCGTTTCTCTTAATTGCATTTTAAACGGCAAAGTGCAGCATTGGATTCCCGGAAAATGGAAAAACATCCACTTCATCAATCACTAGGACATCAAAGGCATGATAAAAACGAAGCAGCTGGTGCGTTGTACAAATTGTGATTTGACAATATTTGTAAGATTGCGTACTTTTCCCATGCAATAAAACGATCGATGTTTGATCAAACGCTGCTTGAATTCGAGGAAACAGCTCAATGCACACATCCACCCTTGGAGAAGCAATTCCGATCCTTAATCCGTGTGAAAGGGCGTAAGCAATGCCTTTAAACAGCATTTCCGTCTTCCCTGCCCCAGTAACAGCCCATAATAAGTGCCGTTGCCGCTTTTTGAATATCTCAACAACCTGAGTCGCACACTTTTCTTGTAGATTCGTCAATTTCCCCTGCCAAGACAAGGGCTGTTCGTTAGGCGGAAATAAATTGGGCTCCGGCAATGTTACTAACGGATTAAGTGTATCCATCCGCTGCATCTGAATACAAACATAACAATAAAAATGTTTGTTCGGTAATTGTGCATCCCTGGTTTTTAATTTTGAACCACAACGATTACAGGACAGCCGGCCGGTTTTATTGATTGCTGGGCGGATCGAAATGTTGGGTAATTGCTTTAATTCCGGTGAAAGTTCTGATAAACTAATTTGGCGTCCGTACAACTCTGAACTATCATTGATCATAGATGATCACCTCAATATTTAATTACGAAATTATTGGAGGTTTTTTATTGGAAAATTTAACATTAACAATTAAAGCTAATGGTGTTCACGAAATTGACATCAAAAAATCACGATTCATTTGTACACTTGCCAGAATCAAAGATGAAGCTCAGGCTAAATCAATCATCCAGCAAGTCACTAAACAAAATGAAAAAGCCAACCACAACTGCTATGCATACGTTTTAGGAACTACCGACCAGATTCAACGTGAAAGCGATAATGGTGAACCATCGGGAACCGCCGGCATCCCAATTCTTGAAGTACTAAAAATGAATGAACTGCATAATGTTTTGGCCGTTGTTACCAGATATTTTGGGGGCATTAAACTTGGTGCCGGCGGCCTTATCCGAGCTTATAGCAATGCCACTTCAACAACGATTGATGCTGTTGGAATCGTTAATTTGGTAACAAAAAAAGAAATTAAATTGACAATTGATTACAATCAGCTTGACAAGCTAAAATATTTTCTGGATACCAACACCATTCCGATCGAATCAACCGATTATACTGACAAAGTTAAATTAATCGTTCCAATCGAAGAAACACAGCTGGCTCATTTTGTTCAACAGCTCAAAAACCTCTTAAGTGATCAATTTGCATACGTTGAGGGTGAAAATAAAATTTTTGAGGTACCATACTCTCGAGCTGCCAGACAACGAAAAGAAAAGACTGAAAAAAGTTAAAGTATTTCTCAAACACAAGTTGCTTTCATACTCAGAATGGATGAATACGTCAAACAACGTACCAGTATGGACGTGAACACGCTTTATAATCATATTAACTTGATTTCTTCAAAACGTTCAATGATTCATCATAAGAGGTTCGGCCAACCACTAAAGTGCCGAGCCTTTTTTGTCGTCATTAAGATTGGTACCGATTGAAAACACAAAATTGGCACTAATAACAAATTGTTTAACAATGATAAGCAAAAATTAATCCAACCTTTAATAACCCTGGCTATTAATGGTACAATAAGGTTATGCAAAAAGCGCTTACATATTGCTTTTTGCTTCCAAAATACATATATAGTTTTTAAATTAACGCTCAAGAATCTTTAATTCTAGAAAGGATCCCAGAATATGAACACGCCATTTACAAAAACACTATTATTGTTCTGTGGAGAAATGTTTGAAATGTTATTAATAACCGGTGGCCTAATCATGTTGGGAACCAAGAGCGTCAGTATTAATTCCCTGATTTTTTTGTTATTAATGCTTGTTATATTAACCTGCCAATTTATTCACGCTCAACGAAAGCGTCAAAAACAATAGTTTTCTTTGAGAAGCTAAATTGATCTCATGATGGAGAATATTGGTGACAGAAAATAGGAATCCACGACCAGATTTGTTTGACCGTGGATCCTATTTTAGCAGTCATAATTAACGATAACCTCAACACACTTGCCAGCAGTAATCACCTATCATCTCACATTTTTACCAGTTGACATTCATGCGTGTACAAGCCAAACAAAGGCGCTGGGTCAATTGATTATTGTCCCGAATTCTAAAAAGAGCTGGTCTTAAAAGCATGTTCTGCATGAACTCGTTTCTAAGATCAACTCTTTATAATTTTAAATCAAGTATAAGCCTGTCAATATGTACATGATGTGAAAGCCTTCGCACAACACCCTATCCATGCCTTAACATAAACTTCTTTTGGCTTTAGTGATTACTCTTACTAGTTGTATCTTTAACTAATCGCTTAATCCCGTTTAACAACGGTTGTCGATCTTCGCCAACCAGACCAATCGTTTCGACAAACAGCTCTAATCCAAACAAAACCGCAATGGTAAGCAAGATTGATCCCCACAACGAAGAAATTGGATAAAGCAGTGAAATGAACGAAAAGATCAATGCAATCCCATAAATAACCAGAACGGTCTGTCGATGCGTCAAACCAATCTGCATGAGTCGATGGTGTAAATGCCGTTTGTCCGCATGAGTGATTGGTTCTTTGTTAAGTAACCGACGAAAAATCGCAAATACCGTATCAGTAATTGGTACTCCTAGGATCATAACCGGGATTAATAAGGTAATGAAAGTTGCATTTTTTAATCCGAATAAGGAGAAAACCGAAATCATAAAACCAATAAAAAGGGCCCCGGTATCTCCTAGATAAATTCTGGCAGGAAAAAAGTTATACGGCAAAAAACCAATGCAAGCGGCAACCAATGAAAAAATCATGATTGAAACAAAAATATTTCCAATATTCAAAAAGAACATACCAGTAATTCCCATTGTCGTTAAAGCAATAATGGCAACTCCGGTAGCTAAACCATCCAAGCCATCGATTAGATTTACCGCATTGGTAATGGCTAAGATCCAAATCCAAGTTATCGGAAGGCTCGCCCATCCCAAATGAAGCGTAAAGAACGGTAACGTGATTGTTGTCATCTTCACACCAGCCGCAAAATAAACCCACAATGCAGCAATTGAAATTCCTAACACTTTTTGCCTAGGTTTTAGTTCAAAAATATCGTCAATGATTCCCGTTAAAATGATAATTGCTTCACCGCCAAATATCCCCCACAACACCTTGGTTGGAAACTGATTCCTCAGTAATACCATTGTTGTAAATGTGTAGGCAATAAAAACAGCCAACCCACCAATCGTTGGCATCGGAATCTTATTGACTCTTCGTTTGTTGGGACGATCTTCAGCTCCAACTAGAAAAGCGAGTTTTCGGATAAATGGGGTCAAGACTGCAGAAATAATCATGGTAGCAAATAAAGACACAATGATCTCAAATTTCAAATTTAGTAACCTCACTTAATTCCTCACATTTGTTTATTACATCAATTATACAAACGACAAAACATAAAAACAAGCCAAGGTTTATTATCTGATAAACACGACCTATTTCAAAAGATGTCCGGACCAATTGTTGTTCTGTTCACAAGCCAGAAAAATTTGTAAGCCTTTTAATTGTGTTATTGTCAAAAAGCACTTATACTTTGAGCAAGTAAGGTAATAGCAATCATTTGTATTTAAAATTTTCTTGAAAGGGGTTCTTCATAATGGCTGACAAATTAAAAAATTCACAAGATGTTAAACCTGAAACTAAAGAAACCAAAGACGCCCCCATTTTGATTCAAATGGGAATTTTCGCAGGTATTTTATTCGTTTCCAGCATCATTTCACCAATGTTCCCAGCAAGCTTTCCAGTTCCAACACCCGTTATCGGCTTGGTCTTACTCTATCTTTTATTAACCGTCCATGTCATAAAAATTGAATGGGTTGAAAAGTTTGCCAACTTCCTAATTGGGTTTATTGCATTCCTATTTGTGCCATCCGGCATTCAATTAACAGCTTCACTTGATATTATGCGTGCACAAGGCGTTCAGCTGGTGGCTACAATTGTTATTTCAACTGTTATCTTACTTGTTGTAATCGCTTACACAGCTTCGTTCTTTATCTGGGTAAAAAAGACAGTCTTTAAACGTGATGTTTCGGTTCAAGAATAAGAAGGGTAAGAAGGTGAATCAACCATGACAGCAACTCAAACAATGATTATCACGTATTTAGGAACACCCATTTTTGGCATTTGTTTGTCACTTGCCGTTTTCCTGCTTGGACAATGGCTGTTTAAAATCAGTAAGGGATTTTTTCTCTTCCAACCTTTGTTCGTTGGAATGGTCTTAGGAATTTTTGTTCTTTGGCTCATGGCAAGAGCTTTTGGGGTCGATACAACTTGGTTCTATACAAACGCATATAAACCCGGTGGTGACGTTATTTTCTGGTTCTTAAACCCAGCCACTATTGCATTTGCAGTCCCATTGTACAAACGAAATGACATTGTTAAACGATTTTGGTTAGAAATCTTACTATCTCTAATTATTGGCCTTTTCATTTCACTATTCTTGATTTACTTCGTTGCCAAGACTATTGGAATGGATAACAATGGAATTGCTTCTATGTTACCTCAAGCCGCAACAACTGCGATTGCAATGCCAATCTCTGGTGCAATCGGCGGAACACCAGCAATTACCGCGATGGCATGTATCTTGAACGCCGTCCTGATTTACGCTTTAGCAACTTGGCTTATTAAGATCTTCCACTTGACCGAACCTGTTGGTCAAGGACTGGGATTAGGAACTGCCGGCCATACTGTTGGCTCTGCCAAAGCGATTCAATTAAGTTCAGCCGCCGGAGCAATGGCAGCGATTGCCGTTGTTATTATCTCAATTGTCGTTGATCTAGTTGTCCCAACATTCGCACATATGATGGGTCTTATTCATTAAGATCATAATTATTAATGATTAAAAACAAAATAAACAAAAAGGCGTTTAGTTTACCGACTGTATGGACGGAGAACTAAACGTCTTTCTTGTTTCACTTTTTTAAAAGTAATTGTTTGATTAAAAAGTAAGAAATTGGCCAACTAATTTTTGCACTTTTGGATAACAACCATTAATGAACAACCCTAAAAAAACTTTTGAACCATAATCATTTCTTGGCCATCCAATATAATCAACTACTCACGCAAATGATAATTATACGTTGAAATAATAATATTCTGACGAGAATTTAAGATTGTCCGTAACCTTAAACTCGTCTGGTTATGCAAAATGTTTTCCCAACGATGTTTTGGAACAAACTGTGGTACCAAAACAGTCGTTGAATAATTCCGGTCAGCAGCCCGTTTAGCAATAACGTCACAGAAACGCAATGTTGGTTGGGCAATCGAACGATATGAAGAGTGAATATCAACAAACCGGACATTTGGAAATTGCCGCTTAAACTGTTCTGAAGTCTTATGTTCTTTTTCTGGATTTGAATCAAAAGAAACGTGCATGGCAATCACATAATCACCAATTGATTCAGCATAGCTAATCGCATTAGCAGTAACCCTGGTAACACCGCTAACCAATACGATGACCGTTGAACCGTCAAAATGATGAGTCGTCGTAATTTCAGTATCTTCCTCGACCACTCGTAATTGTTCCGCTACTCGTTTGTAGTGTCGATTGATTTTATAAAAAATCTTAATTAAAATCGGCATCACAATCAGATATGGCCAGACATTTGGGAAACGGAGCAGGAACAAACAGGTTACCAGTGCAAGCGAAATAAACGCCCCAATAAAGTTAATAACTGACTTAATTTGCCAGTTCTTTCCACGGTGACGATACCAATGAATAATCATGCCGGATTGAGATAGTGTAAACGGAATAAAAACCCCAACCGCATACAACGGAATTAGAGAATTGGTTCGGCCGCCAAAAATTTGGATTAAGACAATGGCACCAACTGCCAATGAAATGATGCCATTTGAATATCCTAATCGATCACCCTTATCAAGATAAGCGTGAGGTAAGAATTTATCCTTCGCTAAATTATAAGCTAAAATTGGGAACGCAGAAAAACCAGTATTCGCAGCAACAGCCAAAATCATGGCAGTTGATAATTGAAGCAAGTAATAAATAATGCCATGACCAAACACGGCAACGCCAATTTGTGAAAGAACCGTTTCATGATTATTAGGAATAATTCCTAAATAATAACTGAGATACGTGATCCCACCAAAGAAACAAGCTAAAATTGTCGCCATAATTGCCAATGTAGCGGAAGCATTATGGCTCTTTGGCTTTTTAAAATTAGGCACAGCATTACTGATCGCTTCAACACCAGTTAATGAAGAAGACCCTGATGAGAAAGCTCGGAAGAACAGAACCAACGTCATCCCCGCAACTGGTGTCCCAATGTGCGCTGCCGCATGGTATTCAATATTACCGTTCATAATATTATAGCCACCGTAAATCACCATGGCTAAAATAACAACAATAAACAAATAAACCGGCAAAGTCAGAAATGAAGCGGATTCACGGATTCCCCGCAGATTTAACAACATAATTGCCACAACGATTAAACATGAAAGTAAGACACGATGATTATACAGTGACGGAATTGCCGAGGTAATTGCTTCAGTTGCAGACGTTGTCGATACGGCAACCGTCAGCATGTAATCAACCAACAGAGAACCACCAGCTATCAAGCCGGCGCGCTCACCCCAGTTGGTGCTCGCAACAACGTAAGCACCGCCTCCAGATGGATATGCATGAATAATTTGTTGATACGATAATGTGATTGCGGCCAAGAGAATCAAAACAAGTGCAGCTACCCAAATTTGATACATCAAGGCAGCGGCTGATAATGTGATTAAAATGGTCGTAATTTGTTCAGTACCATAAGCCACTGACGATAAAGCATCGGAAGATAGCAATGCCAAGGCTTTGAACTTGGTTAGGGCCTGACCGCCCTCATCAGTGGTTTTTAACGGCTTCCCAATTAAAAACCGTTTTAAATATCGCCACATAAATAGTTTCTCCTTTTATTAAAATCTACCATTCATATTGAACCCTAAAATGATAGTCCTAAATACGTGTAAAAACAAGTATGTAATGCTAGCTGAATACTAATACCATACAATACAAACCAGGCAGCGGCAACCCTAGCTGTTTTTAGTCATTCAGTCAGCTTTTTGAAATTGCTTAATTTCCCAAATTCGCCACAAATAACCAAATAAAAAAGAACCTCACTAAATGTTAAATTTAATGAGATTCCCTTTCGATTTAAAGATCAGTCATTACATGCCCATTCCAGGTTGTGGTGCCATTGGAGCAGCTGGTGCATCTTTCTTAGGTTCATCAGCAACAACAGCTTCAGTGGTTAACAGCAAGGCTGAAACAGAGGCAGCGTTTTGAAGTGCAGAACGAGTAACTTTGGTAGGATCAACAATACCATCATCAATCATATCTTCAAATTTACCATTAGCAGCATTGTAACCAATACCAGACTTTTCATCCTTCAACTTTTCAACGATGACTGAACCGTCAACACCGGCATTTTCAGCAATTTGTCGAACAGGTTCTTCAAGAGCTCGACGAACAATGTTGATTCCAGTTCCTTCATCACCCTCGGCGTCTAACTTGGCAATCTCACTAATAACATTAATGAGTGCTGTTCCACCACCGGGAACAAAGCCTTCTTCAACGGCAGCTCTAGTGGCATTCAAAGCATCTTCAATGCGATACTTCTTTTCTTTTAATTCGGTTTCAGTGGCAGCACCAACCCGAACAACTGCAACACCGCCTGATAACTTAGCAAGACGTTCCTTCAGCTTATCACGGTCAAAGTCTGAAGTTGTTTTTTCGATTTGAGTCTTAATTTCATCAACTCGTTTGCTGATCGCATCTTTTGCACCAGATCCGTCAACAATTGTAGTAGAATCTTTGGTAACGTTAATCTTGTTAGCTTGTCCTAATTGATCAAGAGTAGCGTCCTTTAAGTTTAAGCCAAGGTCATCAGTAATGACCGTTGCTCCAGTTAAAATAGCGATATCTTGAAGTTGATCCTTACGACGATCACCAAAACCAGGTGCTTTAACAGCAACAACGTTAAAGGTACCACGCATCTTATTCAATACAAGGGTTGGTAATGCTTCACCACCAATATCATCGGCAATGATCAAAAGTGAACGGCCTTGTTCAACAATCTTTTGAAGTAATGGCAAGATATCTTGAATATTTGTAATCTTCTTGTCAGTTACCAAAATGTACGGATTGTCAAGATCAGCTTCCATTTTATCGTTATCAGTGACCATATATTGTGACATGTAGCCACGATCAAATTGCATACCTTCCACAACATCCAAGCTGGTTTCGACACCACGAGATTCCTCAATGGTGATAACACCATCATGGCCAACCTTTTCCATAGCGTCGGCAATTAATTTACCAACTTCAGGATTAGCTGATGAAATTGATGCAATCTGAGCAATATCATCCTTGGTTTTAACATCATGTGACATCTTGTGAAGTGCATCAACAGCAGTTTTAGTTGCTTGTTCGATTCCACGACGAATGCCAACTGGATTAGCACCAGCAGTGACGTTCTTCATGCCTTCATTAACAATTGCCTGTGTTAAGACAGTAGCAGTTGTGGTACCATCACCGGCAACATCATTAGTCTTTGAAGCAACTTCAGAAACTAATTTAGCACCCATATTTTCAAAATGATCTGGTAATTCAATTGCCTTGGCGATTGTAACACCATCATTTGTGATTGTTGGGTTACCAGCCGTTTGTTCCAAAACAACATTTCGACCTTTAGGGCCAAGTGTTGCTTTAACCGTATCTGCTAATTTATCAACGCCCTTTAGCATTGCGCTACGAGCATCTTCAGAAAACTTTACTTGTTTAGCCATTCCAATTTTCACCTCAAAAATTTATTTTTGATTGAACATTTAAATTGTTGAACTTTTTGATTTTATAATGAATTCACATCGTTAACCGAATTCATTCAGCCAGCTCATTTAAGAGCTAAAATCTTTTTCGTCTTAATTATTCAACGATTGCGACGATATCTTTTTCATGTAAAACGAGATAGGAATTATCGTTGTCTTCTACTTCAGTACCTGCGTACTTATCGAACATCACTTTGTCACCCTTTTTAACAACGGGCGCAACTTTTTGACCATTGTCCAATGTCCGGCCGTCACCGACTGAAACAACAGTCCCTGTTTGTGGCTTCTTCTTAGCATTATCAGCTAAAACGATGCCGCCAACAGTCTTTTCTTCTTCCTTTTGTGTTTCGACAATTACGCGATCTCCTAATGGTTTTAACACGTTAAGTCCCTCCATTTACAACAATTTTTTAGCATCATTAGCACTCTTATGTCAAAAGTGCTAATCACTGTTTATAATATATTATTTTTTGACATGAATTGCAAGTATTTTTTGCCAATCGTAAAAAGAGTAAACCAACTCATACTTTCAAAACGAAGCTATGGTGTTTTTTAATAACTTTTGTTAAAAATCATTTTCAAGACTATCTATTCCAAATTACCTGGACTCCTCAACGCTAAAGTTAACCGATAATTCAAAATAACTAGCCCCATATAAGTATCAAGTTACAAGCAGCTTCCAGCCATATAAGGACCTTTAGCTCGATTCTTTTAGAACCAAACGAAATTATGACTGTAATTACCATTGAGCTAAAATGTGAATCCAAAAGCAGCTTCCGGATTCACTCTAAAAAAAGCGCCCTGGAATTTCTTCCAAAGCGTTTATTACGATTGTGCTTCCCCTAAAAATTATTTACTGAAATTATCGATGAAATAGATTAATGTTTGAAGTTCGTTAGTCAGATCAACGTTTTGTACCAGCACATCCTCGGGGACATTAATTCGAATTGGCGTAAAATTCATAATCCCCTTTACTCCCCCAGCAACAGCTTGTTCGGCAACCGCTTGGGCGGCTTTAGACGGTACTGTCAAAATAACGACTTGAATCTGCTGTTCATGGAGTTGATGCTCAAGTTCTCCAATTGGATAAACCGGAACCCCATCTTCGATTGTATTGACAATCTCCTGATTACTATCGAAAGCTGCTGAAATTCTGACATTACTATCCTTATGAAAATTAAAATTCAATAAGGCATGTCCCAAATTTCCAACCCCAATAAGTGCAACATTGGTCAAATGTTCCTGATTCAATATTTGCTTAAAAAATGATAGTAAGTTATCAACGTCATAGCCATATCCACGTTTACCAAGCGCACCAAAATACGAAAAGTCACGCCGAATTGTAGCTGAGTCAACTTGAACGGCTTCAGCTAATTCCGTTGATGAAATTCGCTGCTTGCCAGTGTCATGTAAAATGTTTAAATATCGATAATATATCGGCAATCGTTTCGCGGTTGCGCGTGGAATATTTTCAGATGTCAAGAAAATTTCCTCCTATTTCAAAATTGTTGTAACCGAGTACTTTGTGAATCCCTCTTTGTTCATTATTCTACCATATCGGAGCAGTTTGTGAAACATGTTTCAAATAATTACACGAATAATTTAAGGGTTTCATTAATTTATGATAAAATTGAATAGACTATAGAAAGGTGGCCAGATCATTGATAATCTTACAAGCCCAAGACTTAACCAAACGATTTAACGGTGAAAATATTTTTTCAAAAGTCAGCCTGGCTATCCAAGAAAAAAGCCGAATTGCATTGGTCGGTAGAAATGGTGCCGGAAAATCGACTTTGGTCAAAATGATCATCGGCGATCAATCCATCGACAGCGGCAACGTTGTGACTAAAAAGAATTTAACAATTGGCTATTTAGCTCAGGATACCGGTTTAAACTCCGAAAAGAGTATTTACGCTGAAATGGAGTCCGTATTTGCCAACCTAAAAAAACAGGAAACAAAGTTGCACCAGTTGGAAGCACAAATTAGTTCTCCCAGAATGGACACCAACTCAGAAGAGTTTAAAGAAATCTCAAAGCAATATGATAATATTCGGGCTGATTTCGAACAACACAATGGGTATGGCTACGATGCCGAAATTCGTGGCGTCCTTCATGGCTTTGGCTTTGATCAGGCTGACTATGACCGGCCAATCAACGAACTTTCAGGCGGCCAAAAGACCCAGTTGGCATTGGCTAAACTACTGCTGGAAAAACCAGAACTGCTTATTTTAGATGAACCAACTAATCATCTGGATGTTGAAACCATCACTTGGCTTGAGGGTTACGTTCAAAATTACAGCGGTGCTCTTTTAATCATTTCTCATGATCGTTACTTTCTTGATCGAATTGTCAATGAAGTGTACGAACTATCTAATGGTACTTTACATCACTACACTGGAAATTACACTGATTATACGCAAAAGAAAGAGCAAGAAGTCGCCCTGCAATGGAAAGCCTACGAAAAGCAACAATCCCAAATTGATAAGTTGCAAACCTTCGTTGACAAAAATATTGTTCGAGCATCAACGACCAAACAGGCACAAGCTCGTCGAAAACAGCTCGAAAAAATGGATCGAATTGAAAAACCCATTGGTGATTCAAAGACAGCTCGGTTTGCATTTACACCAACTTCCAAAAGTGGTAATAATGTTTTGAACGTGAATAACGCTGCGGTTGGCTATGCAAACATCCTAGCTGAGCCAATTAACCTTGATATCAAACGTCATCAAGCAATCGCTATTGTTGGACCAAACGGTGTTGGAAAATCCACTCTTTTAAAGAGCATCTTAGGAATCATTCCCTTTATTAAAGGAACCGCCCAATTCGGAACTGGCGTTGATACGGGCTATTATGATCAGGAACAAGCCACTTTACACCCTGCCAAGACGGTCTTAAGTGAATTATGGGATGATCACCCTACCACCCCTGAAGGCGATATTAGAAGCATTTTAGGGAGCTTTTTATTTTCCGGTGACGATGTGGCTAAAATGGTTCATGACTTATCAGGTGGTGAAAAAGCGCGATTACTTCTGACAAAATTGGCAATGCAGCACAACAACTTTTTGATCCTGGATGAACCAACCAATCACTTGGACATCGATAGTCGTGAAGTTTTGGAAAAAGCTTTAAATGATTTTGATGGCACTATCTTGTTTGTTTCTCATGACCGTTACTTCATTAACAAAGTAGCAACTTCAGTTGTTGAGTTGTCAAAATCGGGAACAACACTATACCTTGGAAATTACGATTACTATGTAGATAAAAAAGCTGAACAAATTGCAATCAAAGAACATGAACAGGCTAAACGTGAAGCTGCCCATCCAGAAATCCAACCAGTAACACCGACGACCGATGACAAAAAAAATTATGAAACCAACAAGCAAGCACAAAAGCAACACCGGAAATTGGCCAGAGAAGTCAGCAACTTAGAAAACCAGTTAGATCAATTAACTAAATCCAAAGACGATGTTGAAAAAGAAATGACTAAGCCCGATGTCTTTAACGATTTAGAAAAACTGACTCATTTACAAGATCAGTTAAACGACTTAAATCGTCAGATCAACCAGACTGAAGCTGATTGGGAAGAAAAAAGTATTGAATTAGAAGACTTTGAATAACTCTAATGCCCAACTATTTATCCTGTACACTTCAAGATACACAATAAAATGGGATTAAAATCAGACATAGCCTTAGTTTCATCTGGCTCTCCTAATTTCGTGTGTTAGCCCAGATAATGCGTTTATTCACCGGATTTTAAAAAAACCAACCTCGTACTCCTGAAAGGAATACGAGGTTGATTTTTTTACGATTAAACACTAGTGATTTCATGCTTGACCTTAATCCATTCAAATTCTAATCCCGGATTGGCATTTAACGTTGCATCGCCGCGAACGCCATGGCGATATAACATTTCACCGGCAGCGCCGATCATTGCAGCATTATCACCACATAATGATAACGGAACTAATTCCAGCGATGTATTCTTAAACTTCTCCAATTCATCCGTTAAGCGTGCACGCAACCCTTTATTGGCGGCCACACCTCCGCCAAGAATTAATTGCTTGACTGGATAATCATGCAACGCCCGAACAGTTTTGTCAGCTAAAACATCGATCACAGCTTGTTGAAAACTAGCTGCCAAATCATTCTTATTTAAGGTTTCGTGAACTTGATCAGCGTGATGAACCGTATTGATAAACGCACTCTTGAGGCCACTAAAACTAAAATCAAAATTATCGTCATGGTCCATTGCCCGTGGAAAATGAAAGGTGTCCTTACCACGGTGAGCCATTTCGTCAACAGTCTTTCCAGCGGGATAGTTAATGCCTAAAACTCGGCCGATCTTATCATAAGCTTCACCAGCGGCGTCATCCCTGGTTTCCCCAATGATCTCAAATTTACCTTCTTCAGGCATATAAACCAGCTCAGTGTGTCCCCCAGAAACAACTAACGCCATTGCCGGAAATTCAATCGGTTCTACGAGACGAGCCCCATAAATATGCCCCGCCAAATGGTTTACCGGCACAAGTGGTAGATGATGGGCCCAGGCAACAACCTTGGCAGCAGTCACGCCAATTAACAATGCCCCTACCAACCCCGGCCCATAAGTAACAGCGACAGAAGTTAAGTCGTCATACGATACGTTGGCTTCAGACAGTGCATCCTCAATACAGCCGGTAATCTGTTCGATGTGGTGACGACTAGCCACCTCAGGGACAACGCCACCAAACCTTTGATGGCTTTTAATTTGCGTAGCAACAATATTGGAGAGGATTTTTTCCCCGTTTTCAATGACTGCAACACTGGTTTCATCACAGCTGGTTTCAAAAGATAATACTAAATCGCGTGCCAATAATTTCACCGTTCCTTTTTTATCAACCAATCTTGGTTATATCCATCATCATATTCAGGGCATCTTCACGATCGTTAAAATAATAATCCTTCTTAACGCCGTTATCAACAAACCCAATGTCACGATATAGTTTTTGAGCTCGGGTATTACTGACTCGAACCTCCAACGTGACCTTGTTATATTGCATTTGACGAGCTTTTTTAATAATTGTCGTCACCAAAAAATAACCCAAGCCGTGATTTTGAAAATTGGGTGCGACCGCAACATTGGTAATATGACAATCTTTTGTGTGATCATTAAGGGAACAGCCAATGAAGGCGACTAACCAATCATTTCGACGCAAAACCAGATAGAGTCGGTCATTTTTTCGCATTAGTTCACTTCGAAATGCTCGGTCATCCCACGGTGTTTGACCGCCATAAACGGCTCGTTCAATTCCTAAAATCTCTGGGATATCCGGGATCATCGCTTTAGCTAAAAAATATTGCGTCCCGTTGATTTCAACATCGTGATTTTTGATATCCAAATACCGTTGTCGTAACTGTGCTTCCCGATTATAAAAATTTTGATTAAACCAATTTTTAAATTTTCTCCACATAATCATGCGTATCCTCATTTGGATGAAGCTTCTTCCAGTCAGCTTCCGCTTTGGTTAAACGTAAATACCGCGGTACAACCGCATCTACGTTGGTAACGGCTTTTAATGCCATACCATATTCACCAAGTAAAGCCGCATTTGGAATGCCGGCAAGTTGGTCAGCGACAATGAGTTGATCACCAAGAGCTGCCTTCATATCATCCTTAAAGGAATCCGTGTCCCCCAAGATTAGAATTTTTTGATCATATTTTTTGATGAGATTAAGCCAGTCAGTCAAATTAATATGCTGGTCGTCAATGACCGTCTCAGGCCTACCATTCTTATTTCGATAAAGACCTGTAAACATATTCTGATTACGACCATCAAAAATCGGGTTAATTAATACATCCGGTTGCTGAATATTTAGCGCTAGAGTCAATAGACTTGACACCATCACCAATTCAATACCAAGTGTCTGCGCAATGGTTTTGGCAGCTGTAACGGCCATTCGAATACCCGTATATGAGCCCGGGCCACAAGCCACAACCACTCGTTGTAAATCTTCCAGAGTTAAATCCGATTTCTTTACCAGGTCCTCAATAACCGGCATTAAAAATTCAGCGTGTTTTCGATGAGTGGTCAATGTTGTTTGCGCTAATAAATGACTATCATCCATGACAGCGACCGATAATGGTCGATTTGAAGTATCAATTGCTAAAATTTTCATTGTAATTAGTTTCCGTTCCTCTTCTTCCAAATAAATGTTGCACTTGCAGAAAGGACATCATTTGAAGTAATTTCATGAACTGTTTTAATCTTATCATTATCTTCAGAACCGACAACCACCGAACTTGTTACCCAATTACCATATTTTACTTCATTTTCAAAACGAATATCAATTCGAGTTGGCATATGGTGAATTAAAAAGTCCAAAGGCAGCGCATCCATTACCCATTCCAAATAGTGCGCATTATTAACATGACCGTTAAAATCAATATCACTTCCACGAACCTGATACTTTTTGGAAGCCGTTGGGATTTGGTCAGCAATCTTCTCCGGTCTCGATAATTTTGGCAGTCTCCTGACTTTCTCGGAATGATATGGTGTAATAATATCTTCTGGAATATCAGTAATTTTGCGCGCGGCTTCGTCCATTAACACCCAAATACTATCTACCTTTACTAATTCGTTTCCCTGCTCATCATGTAACCAAAATTCACGATAAGCAAAAAAGCGATTATAAAAAGTTCCACGAGTTGTCATTCGGACGGTCATCCCTGTCTTAGGAAGTCGGTTAATTTTAAAAGAATACGAAGTTACAACCCAGCCAAGACCGTACTGCTGAATAATGGATTCCTGATCAACACCCAACGCCTCGTTTTGATGATCAGATGCAAGAATTAAAATATTAATCAACATTGCAATCGTAATGTGATTGGTTAAATCACTTTCATAAAACGGAATCGTATGATATTCGCTAAATGCTTTGGCGGTCATTGGCAAGACTTCTTTCTTTACTTATTAATGTTATGAAATTCATTATAAACAATCTGTTTTCGAAGATGGTGATGCTTGGCAACCCTTTTGATAGCATCGTTAGTATTAAGACCACTCTCAACATAAAAATTAACTTGTTGATCTATCGTCAAATTTTTAAGCGGGTCAACTTGGTGATTAGTCGGATGATCATTGCCAGCAACAATAATCACAAATTCTCCCCGAATTTCAGTTGTATTGGCCCAGTCAGTCAATGTGTCCAGATCACCGCGAATAAACTCCTCATGTTTCTTGGTCAACTCGCGACAAAAAGCAGCTTTCCGTGAGCCCCCAAATTGAGCCACCAATCCTTTAAGGGTTTTTTTAAGACGATGGGGAGCTTCATAAAAAATAATTGTTTCCTGCCGATTAACTAATTTCTTAAGCTCATCCTTTTGTTCATTAGGCTTACGTGATAAAAAGCCGTAAAAATAAAACGGTTGAGGAGCCAAACCAGAAGCGATCAGTGCGGTAATACCAGCATTAGCACCAGGTAATGGAACAACATTAACGTCTTCTTTAATGCACGCAACCACTAACTCATGTCCGGGATCACTAATTGAAGGCATGCCGGCATCACTGACTTGAGCAATGGTCGTTCCCTCTTTCAATTTTGCAAGCAGCTCCGGAATCCTTTGAACCGTATTATGTTCGTGAAAGCTAATTTGCTTGGTCTCAATTTCAAAATGATTGAGTAACTTTTGCGTGTTTCGGGTATCTTCCGCGGCAATTAAGTCAGCATCCTTCAAAACATTGACTGCTCGAAAGGTCATATCATCCAAGTTACCAATGGGGGTGGGCACAAGATATAAGGTGCCATATTTACTTTTTGTGTCAAAACTTTTTTGAGTTTCCAACAAATC
Source organism: Lentilactobacillus diolivorans DSM 14421 (assembly GCF_001434255.1). Taxonomy (GTDB): domain Bacteria; phylum Bacillota; class Bacilli; order Lactobacillales; family Lactobacillaceae; genus Lentilactobacillus; species Lentilactobacillus diolivorans. The sequence goes on along the minus strand of NZ_AZEY01000090.1, from coordinate 73,657 downwards.
TGATCTCCTAATCTCGACGGCCATAGATGATATCGGTACAAAAAATACAATCCTCACCATTTTCACGTCGTTTCCCATAGTAAGAACTGCAGACATGAAAGCCTTCATTGTATAACTTTTCAAGATTCTTTCGTGACTTCGAAAGTCTTGGTGAATTGCTATCAGTCTTTTCGGTAATTTGATTAATTCGATCCCGTAAGTGCTGATTTTCAATTTCCAACTCAGCATTTTTTTCCATTAATTCAATTAATGACTCGTGTAAATGAGAGAACTTGGCGGCAGTTTCGGTTAGATGAGTATCCATTTCTTTTAATTCATCATACAAATTCGGACTTTCCACTTTATTTATCACCTTTCAAATCAACTCTATGACTTAGCCATTGTGAGAATCTTTAACGTTGCAGCCTCAACAATGTTCTGAAAGTTTACATTCGCCATCATGCTATGGTTCATATCTAACAACTCATCTAACATACTCAATAGTTGCTTATCTGTCCATTCATTAGCCGCCTGACGCGTCTGATCAATAACAGCAGGATACTTAATCTTATCTTGACTCAAAGTATCGTATTTCACTTCAAGGACATCATTAAACGCGCTAATCATCATTGAAATAATAATCCGTTGGCGTTCTTTGCTGGTTATTAAAGGCATCAAAGCCATTTGAATATAAGGCATTGCCATCAGATTTTCTTTAACGAGATAAACAAACCACTTTTCAACGACTTCTTGCACAGATGCAAACCAGTTATCTTTTACTAATCCCTCAATCTCACTCAAACTATTTGTCATCGAGATCAATAAATTGATTTGGCTGGGCAGAACGCCACCTTTTTTAAGTTCATCGATCATTAAATCTTTGCTTAAGCTAGGGAATTCAACAACCTGGGTGCGAGAAATGATCGTGGGCAGAACTAAATTGCGATTCTTACTGATTAGGAAACTAACAACATTTCCAGTCGGTTCCTCAATAAACTTTAAAAGGCTGTTTGCGGCTCCGGTCGTCATTTTATCGGCGTCTGAAATAATAAAAACTTTTTTAGAGCCCTCCATCGCACTTTTCGTAAACTCACTTTTAACATGCCGGATTTGATCAACCTTGATGCTTTGACCATCGGGTTCCGTAATGACAACATCTGGATGATCATGATTCATAATTCGCTGACATTCGGGACACTGCCCACATGGGTAACCATCCTCGGTGACATTTGTGCAAAAAAGCCGCATGGCGACTCCCATTGCGACTGCAAATTGACCGGCGCCCTCTTCTCCCGTAAAGAGATAGGCGTGAGACAATTCATTTTTGGTCACTAACCCCATAAATTGTTTAAAAAGCGCCGGTTGTTTTACTCTTGCAGTTTTAGCAATTTCTTCTGCCATAAATGTTCCTCTCTAAAACTGATGGAATTGTTCAATCGGTAAGATCATCACGGTTGCACCACCTACCTGAACTTCAATTGGAAAAGTATGTTCGGCCGTATCTCCATTCAAACTGACAGGTGGTGTCATAAATTGTTGGCGAGCTGAACAGGTTTCCTTAATCAACTCCAGTGTTAAATCGACTTTGTCATCATCAACCGCAACCAGATAGGTTGTATTACCGGACCGTAAGAAACTACCCGTTGTTGAAAAACGGGTCGCAATAATATCATGGGCAACAAACACGGACCGCAACTTGTTAGCATCTTTATCTTGAACGATTGCAATTACTAATTTCATAGCTAACTCTCCTTAAAATAATCGCTGGCAATTCGATGAATAATCTTGATGGTCTCAGAAACCACTTGATCAAATGACTGAGTCGCATCAATTGAAATGTATCGATCTTGATAGTGTTCTCTAACTTTCATGTATCCTTGATGAACCCGTTTATGGAACTGAATTGTCTCAACATCCAAACGATCAATTTTACTACGATCCCGATGTTCAGCAATTCGGTTTAACCCAACTTCAACAGGAATATCAAAATAAATTGTCTTGAATGGCATCAGATTCTCGGTGGCAAATTCATTCATCCGAGCAACTTGCTGCATCCCGATTTGCCGGCCAGACCCCTGATAAGCAACAGAGGAATCGACATAGCGATCGCAAAGCACCAACTTATTCGCTTCCAAGGCTGGGATGATGGTTTCAACTAAGTGTTGTCTTCGCGCAGCAGCATAGAGTAGCGCTTCGGTTCGATAATCCATTTCGGTGTTATCCCGATCTAAAATCACACGCCGAATCTGTTCTGAAATTTTGTTGCCGCCTGGTTCCCGGGTTACAAGTAGCTGATCACCAATCTCTTGACGAAATTGCTCAACTACTTTATTCATAACCGTCGTTTTACCGGCTCCATCTGGACCTTCAAAAGTTATAAACTTGCCATTCAACAGAGATTCCCTCACTTTTACATTTAAATTAATTGTACTGTATGTTTTTTGGACTGTCCATAATTCCAAAAGAAAAGAGTGATCAACAAACATGGTTACACATTGTGACTGACGGTTCAGCAAAAATTAGTGTCATAAATTGTAGCCTGATTAATCACTCATTATGCACAAATCCAGTCAATTACAAACCAGTTAGTCTGTTCATTTTTATCGTTTGCCCACGATAAAACCGATTAGCCAGATTATCTATTCAAACTTATCATGATCGTAGCTAATAACAGATGGTTGAATTTGATTGTTCTTGATCTGACGAATTCGCGCTTCCTTATATATGAAGAAATATTTTTGCCTTGCCAAGGCCGTTTCCTGGGCAATTTCCAGATCACTGTCGGCAACAGCATCTTGGGTTTGGGCAGCATGGTCCCACTCTTCTTTTAAATGGTTAATTAAATCAAGTAGTCGTTCATCATATTCTGATTTAATATTGTGTCGTTTATATCTGCTAAAAAGCATGATAAATAAATCCCCTTTATCAAATTTCAGTTCGCCCTTGAACCGCTTTATAAAGTGTCATTTCGTCGGCGTATTCAATATCAGCCCCCACTGAAAGACCATGAGCCAGTCGAGTCACTTTAATTCCAGCGGGCTTAATCAGCTTACTCAAATACATGGCTGTTGCTTCCCCCTCGGGTGTTGCATTAGTGGCAACGATGACTTCCTTAACTTGACTATTGCTTTGCAACCGCTTGATCAACGACGTGATATTAAGGTCTTCAGGTCCTTTGCCTTCAATTGGTGACAAAACACCATGCAGGACGTGATATAAGCCATGGTATTCCTGAACCTTTTCCATGACCATAACATCTTTCGGTTGCTCGACCACCAAGATGGTTGTTTGATCCCGAGTTTTATCCCGGCAAATCTCACACGGATCCTCATCAGTTAAATTACCACAAATTGAACAGTAATGCAGATCATTTTTAGTCGCAACAAGCGCTTTGGAAAAGGCTTTTACATCATCCTCATTCATGTCAACGGTGTAAAATGCCAGCCGAGTTGCTGTCTTACTGCCAATTCCAGGCAATTTCATGTAACTATCAATTAATTTTGCAATTGGTTCCGGATATTGCATAATTATCCTTTCTAAACTAACAAAAGCTAAAAGCGCCTAACTACATTCCCGGAATGCCTTTAGTGTATTTGCCAAGTGTGCTCTGAGTTGCCTTTTCAACCTTTGCCAATCCATCATTAACGGCAGCCAATACCAAATCTGACAACATTTCCGGATCATCTGGATCAATGGCCTCAGGTTTAATTTGAATATCGGTCATCTTGCGATCGCCATTAAACTTAACAGTGACCATATCGTCAGGCGCGTTACCGGTAAATTCCTGTTGTTTCAAATTTTCCTGTTCCTCACCAAGTTGCTTTTGCATCTTCTTCATTTGTTTCATCATTTTGTTCATATTCATACCATTCATCATAATTAAATTCCTCCAAATTAGTCGTTTTTTATATCTAAAATATCTTTGCCAAATAGTTCTTCAGCTTTTTTTACGATTGGCTTAGCTTCAACTTCGTCAACCGAATCAACTTTTTTTGTTGCTTCAGCCGGTTGGCTTTGATCACCCGGCTTACTTTTTAATTCATTTTTATGATTTTTTAAATAGTCACGACGGATCCCGGGCCATTGATTTTCAGGAATAAAGACAATTTGTGGCACCCTATCAACAAGGCGGTCAAGCCCGTTCTCCAAAGCATCCTTTAAATCCGGATCCCCCTGTGCTTTTTGATACAAGAATGGATACTGAAATGCAACAATCACGCCATCTCCACTTGCGGCTACCGGCGCTGAAACATGCATCACCGACCGTTGGGGAACCGATAGTGCCGTCATTAAATCCGGCCAAATCCCTTTGAAGTGATCTAATTGTTTGCGAGTTGCTTTACCCAAAATTGGGTAGATCTTGGCTAATTCAATGTGACTATCGGCAGGCTTGGCCTCAATCGACTTGGGCGTTGTCTCACCAACATCTTTAGCAGCCGGTTGGCCAACTGGTTGAGTACTTTTAAGCGCCTGAACCTCTTGTTGTAACTGTGTGACGGCCTCGGTCAATTGCTTAATTTTGGCCACATCTGTTGAGTTAACTGAACTGCCAGTCGTTGCTGCTTGTTGCGGATTGTCAGTAAGGTGAGTAATCTTAACTGTCAGCACTTCCAAATAAACATCGGGGTGGGCGGTAAATCTCAGAGAATTAGCAATTTCATTTAATTCATTAATCATTTGGTAAATACTTTGATCGCTGATTTCTCCACTCAGTTTCTTAAAATGATCATCAAGAATTCCCAGCTCCATTTCCTCAACCATTTGTGGATCCTGTTGATATAGTAGGACATCTTGACAATAACTGGTTAAATCTTCGACAAATCGACTTGCATCTTTACCGCCATCTAAAATTTTTTGAACGGTGATTAAAGCTGATTTAGTATCTTTGTCAACAATTTGCTGCATATAAGTCGTCAATAATTCATTAGTGACACTGCCGGTAACCAGCAACGCGTTTTCATAAGTGATCTGATCATCACCATATGACATTGCCTGGTCCAAAATACTCAGAGCATCACGCATACCACCCTCAGCAGCTTTAGCGATTATCTTAAGGGCCTTATCATCGTATTCAACGTGCTTTTGGTCAAGAATATATGCCATTCGATCCAAAATATCCTTGGGCTTAATCCGTTTAAAATCAAATTTTTGTGTTCGGGATATTATAGTTGCCGGAATTTTATGTGGTTCAGTAGTCGCCAGAATAAAGATAACATTAGCTGGTGGTTCTTCCAAAGTTTTTAACAAAGCATTAAACGCACCGGTTGACAGCATATGAACTTCATCGATGATATAAACTTTATAGTCTGCTTGAGTAGGCGCATACTTGACTTTATCACGAATATCACGAATCTCTTCGACACCATTATTAGAAGCGGCATCAATTTCAATCACGTCATTTAAACGACCTTCATTAATCGCTTTACAAGTCTCACATTGATTACATGGCTCACCATCTTTTAAATAATGGCAGTTAACCGCCTTGGCAAATATTTTTGCTGCGGAAGTCTTGCCAGTTCCCCGGGGGCCGGTAAACAAATAAGCATGGCTAATTTGTTTAGTAATTAGGGCATTTTTTAATGTGCGCGTAATAATCGACTGACCAACAATCTCGTCAAAGCGTTGGGGCCGCCATACCCGATATAATGCTTGATAACTCATTACTAAACCCTCCAGAATATGTTTAAACGTTTCTTAAACCAGTTGTGAAAGTCGTCTTGAAGACAGTAGTACGTCATATAACCTGATTTGCAGGTTACCTAATCAATTCACAACGAAAAAAGACCAAAAGAACATCTAAATAATTATATGATGAATTGACTCAGATTGCCACCTTAGCGACACAACAGAAAGAATTTTATTAATGCCGAGTTGAAATTCTAATTTGCATAATGAACATTTACGTTGCGTTAATCATGGCAAGCCTGCCACTCATCCGCCTATCTTTTTGGAAATAAAAAATCTCCCAGCAAAATCTGCTGGGAGTCTAATTTCCATAAACAAGAGGCACAGTGTCGATGATACTTAGTGCTGCTTCCTTCCGGACCTGACACAGTTCGTAACCCGACCCTTGCCTCAGGGCCTTGCGGCAGTATCCATGATACCGTACTTTCCAGAAAAATGCTAGTGACTTTTTCTTTTTTTCTTTCTGGCAGCCTTAAAGAAATCTTTCATGATCTGAGAACACTGATCAGCAAGAGTGCCTTCAGAAACCGTCACTTGGTGATTCAAGCGTGAGTCTTCCAAAACCTGGTAAAGGCTTCGAACAGCACCAGCCTTTTCATCTCGGGAACCAAAAATCACGTGATTAATTCGCGAATTAATAATTGCCCCGGAACACATCAGGCAAGGCTCAATCGTCACGTACAAGTCACAGTCGATCAGCCGCCAACTTTGTAAATAGGCACACGCTTCCTCAATGGCCATAATTTCTGCGTGAGCTACCCCATCGTTTAAATGCTCACGCAAATTATGGCCCCTACCAATAATTCGGTTATCCTTCACAACCACCGCGCCAATTGGAACCTCACCAATCAGAAACGCTTTTTGAGCCTCAGTCAAAGCCGCTCTCATAAATTGAATATCAGTTTGTGATGCCATTGCCTAACCTCACGATCGTTTAATACTTTGAAGAATATAATACCCTTTATCGCGTTTTAAAATATCGCAATTACCAAATAATTGAGTCATTAGTTTCTTTGCGGAAGGTGCTCCCTGCTTTTTTTGCAGGACTACTGTCAATGTCCCTTCATTAAGCAAATGATCAACCGCACCGGCAATCATTGCATCAACTACCTTTTTGCCAGCGCGGACTGGTGGATTGGTCACAATTGCCGCATATAAGTCCGTAACGGCCTCATACACATTGCTCTCAAAAATGTGGACACTGGATGATACGCCATTCTCAGAAGCATTTTGCTTAGCTAATGAAAGCGCCAGTTCGTTAACATCTACCATATCCACTTGGCGATCAGGGAACGCTTTGGCAATTGCAATCCCAATTGGACCATAACCAGTGCCCATATCCAAGATCTTTCCTTCTGGAATAATGTCGTAATTAACGTTTGCAACAAGGACGCGACTGCCATAGTCAACGGTATGTTTAGAAAACACACCGTTATCTGAAGTGAACGCTAAGTCATTTCCGAGTAATGTAAAATCCCAGGTAATTGGTTCGGAAGCAACGTCTGGATGCTGTGAATAGTAGTACTGATTTTCTGACATAATAATCTCCTAACAATAATTAGTTTAGGGTGTAGGCCCATATTTGGTATTTCATTGATAAAACATCACAATATATTGTGGCTAATCGTTGATTTTTTGTAAGTTTAGTGTAAACTAGAATCATAAATTAAAACGAAATTGAATTCAGAGAAGGTGTTGGAAATGGCTAAAATTACCCTATATTCTAAAAACAACTGTATGCAATGCAAGATGACAAAACGTTACCTCACTGAACATAACGTTACATTCGAAGAGCATAACATCAATGAACAACCACAATATGTAGATTATCTTAAAGAGCGAGGCTTTATGGCAGTTCCCGTAGTCGATGTTGATGGTCAACAAGCTTTTAGCGGCTTTCGTCCAGATCAACTTCAGACCATTGCCGGCTAATCACTGCCCATTTTAACATATTGATTTTGAAAGCAACGGGCGAAACCATTTTTTGGTCTCGCTTATTTTATTCCCTAATTTAAGAAAGTGTGGTTTTAAATTATGTCACTTCACGACTTAAAGGACGTTACTTATTTTGATTTAAACAATGAGATTAACATCCCTGTTAACGGTCAGATTCCATTACAGAAAGATCAAGAGGCCCTTCAAGCCTTTTTAAAAGAAAATGTGAAACCAAATTTAGTTAAGTTTGACTCGCTAAAGGACCGATTTAATTTTCTAATTAAGAATAATTATTACGAATCCGACTTCATTAATAAATATCATTTTGCCTTTATTGAAAAATTATATCAATATTTGAATCATCAGGATTTCCACTTCAAATCATTTATGGCGGCTTACAAGTTTTATGCCCAATATGCGTTAAAAACCAATGACAACGATTCATATTTAGAGACCTTCATTGACCGAGTCGCCACCAACGCACTGTATTTTGCCGATGGTAACGAACAATTAGCAATGGATCTTGCTGATGAAATTATTCATCAACGCTACCAACCCGCAACACCAACTTTTTTGAACGCTGGTCGACAAAATCGTGGCGAATTTGTTTCATGTTTCTTAATCCAAACTACCGATGACATGAATACAATTGGTCGAACCATCAATTCAGCCTTACAACTTTCCCGAATTGGTGGCGGTGTTGGTATTAATTTATCCAACCTCCGAGCTGCTGGTGATCCGATCAAACATATCGAAGGCGCCGCTTCTGGGGTTGTTCCAGTAATGAAATTATTAGAAGACAGCTTCTCCTATTCAAATCAACTTGGCCAGCGTCAGGGTGCAGGTGTTGCATACCTATCAGTCTTTCACCCTGATATTATTTCTTTCTTGGGCGCCAAGAAAGAAAATGCTGATGAAAAGATTCGGTTAAAAACGTTATCATTAGGAGTTACTGTCCCAGATAAATTTTATCAACTGATTAAAGCTGATGCTGATATGTATCTTTTCAGTCCATACGATGTTGAACGTGAGTATGGTGTGCCATTTTCATACGTTAACATTACTAAAGAATATGACAAAATGGTTGCCAATGACCATATTAAAAAAACCAAATTAAAAGCTCGAGACCTCGAGACAGAAATCAGTAAGCTTCAACAAGAATCCGGTTACCCCTACATCATCAATATTGACACTGCTAACCGTGAGAATCCGATTGCGGGCAAAATCGTTATGAGCAATCTTTGTTCAGAAATTTTGCAAGTTCAAACACCGTCAACTGTTGATGATGAACAACATTATATCAAACTCGGTAAAGATATTTCTTGTAACCTCGGCTCGACAAATATCAACAACATGATGGCCGCAAAAAATTTTGGCCACTCAATTGAAGCAATGGTTCGGGCGTTAACCTTCATTACTGACCATTCAAATATTGACGTTGTACCGTCAATTCAGAAGGGTAATCGTGAATCCCATTCAATCGGTCTTGGTGCGATGGGACTTCACAGCTTCTTTGCTAAACATCACATGCATTATGGCTCGCCGGAATCAATCGAATTTACAAGTGTTTATTTCATGCTACTTAATTACTGGAGCCTAGTCGCATCTAACAAGATTGCTAAGGAACGTCACCAGCAATTTGACAATTTTGAAAATAGTCGTTACGCTGACGGCACGTATTTTGACAAATACCTCGAAAATTCATACGCACCAAAGTCCGACAAAGTAAAATCATTATTTGCGGACGACATGATCCCAACTAAAGCCGATTGGGAAAATTTAAAAGCAGCCGTTATGAAGGATGGTCTCTATCACCAAAACCGGCTTGCAGTGGCACCTAACGGGTCGATTTCTTACATCAACGATACGACAGCCAGCCTTCATCCTATTATCAATCGAATTGAAGAACGTCAGGAATCAAAAATTGGCAATATTTATTACCCTGCTCCTTATCTTTCAAATGATACCCTTCCTTATTATGAATCAGCGTATGATATGGATATGCGCAAAGTCATCGATATTTATGCGGCAGCCCAAGAACATGTTGATCAAGGAATGGCCATGACACTCTTCATGAGATCAACTATTCCAGAGGGCCTTTATGAATGGAAGAACGGCCGAACAGATAAAATGACCACTCGTGATTTAAATATTCTTCGTAATTACGCTCATCGTAAGGGAATTAAGTCAATTTACTACATTCGAACATTTACCGACGACCAACAGGAAGTTGGCTCAAATCAATGTGAGAGTTGTGTTATTTAAACATTTTTAATAACAAGTGCAACAAAAATTAGGTTCATTAGAATTAAGGAGAAACATTATGACTGAGAACTATCATGCAATTAATTGGAACAAAATTGATGATCAAATTGATAAGGCAACTTGGGAAAAATTAACCGAACAATTCTGGCTGGACACCCGGATTCCCCTTTCAAATGATTTATCAGATTGGCGAACTCTTGACCAAGATCACCAGTGGGTCGTTGGTCACGTCTTTGGTGGTCTAACTTTACTGGACACCCTGCAATCGCAGGAAGGAATGGCTTCGCTAAGAAAAGATGTTCAAACCCAACACGAGACAGCTGTTTTGAACAATATTCAATTTATGGAGTCAGTCCATGCGAAAAGCTATTCATCAATTTTTTCAACATTAAATACCCCTGAACAAATCGATGAAATTTTTAATTGGAGTGACACTGAAGAATTTCTTCAAAATAAGGCGCTTAAGATCCGAGACATTTATGCCAATGAGCCAGACCCTTTGAAGAAGAAAGTCGCCAGCGTTTTTTTGGAAACCTTCTTGTTTTATTCAGGCTTCTACACGCCACTTTGGTACCTTGGTCATAACAAGATTCCCAATGTAGCTGAAATTATTAAACTCATTTTAAGAGATGAATCTGTCCACGGCACCTACATTGGTTATAAATTTCAAATTGGTTACAACCAGCTTTCTGCTGAAAAACAAGAAGACATGAAGAACTGGATTTATGACTTCTTGTATAAATTGTATGGTAATGAAGAAAAATACACCCATTTACTTTATGATCAAACCGGCTGGACAGATGATGTACTTGTGTTTATCCGTTATAATGCCAACAAGGCCTTAATGAATCTGGGGCAGGATCCACTATTCCCAGACACCGCTGAAGACGTTAATCCGGTGGTTATGAACGGCATTTCAACATCAACGGCTAATCATGACTTCTTCTCACAGGTGGGTAATGGCTACCTGTTAGGCAACGTTGAGTCGATGTCTAATGACGATTACGACATTTAACCGAATTAATTTCCAATCATTGTCATGTTCCAGAGATGAAAATCTGTAGAAGACTTAAACGTACAAACAATCTAAGATTAGATCCAGTTAGAAACTGACAAAAAATCAGCTTCTAACTGGATCTTTTTCGTTACACTGGAGATGAAGCTAAAGACCGTCCATGCTCTAAAGGACTTCGCGTCCGAATACAAAGCGGGATAAAAGGCGCTTAACTTCCAGAGTATATTCGGATAATCCGATTACAAGGCCGGGAGTTGCCTCTTATCCCGCATTTTCGTTTGGTAATGATCGTGTTTACACTAACAGAGACTAGTCAAAACGATTGCTGTTCCAACCTCTCTGTTTTTTAGTAATTGCGATTAATTAATTTCTATAATAAATATGCACGTAAAGCTGATCGCAGGTCATTCGACCAAATCATTCGGCCTAGCACCATTAAACATGGTCTTCAAATTGTCCATCGAAATTGTTACCATATTTTTTACAGATTCGCTGGTATGAAAGGCAGAATGTGGCGTGAGAATAACGTTCGGCATCATCGACAATTTAATGACATCCGAATCAGTTATTTTCTTCGTTGACCGTGAATCCTGCAGGTCAGCTGACTCATTTTCCAACGCATCAATTCCAGCTCCGGCAATTTCACCACTCTCTAAAGCAAAAATCAGGTCACTGGTGTTAACAATCGCACCACGAGCCGTATTAATCAAAATGGCGTTATCCTTCATCATTTCAAAAACTTCATGATTAAAGAGGTGCTGATTTTCTTTAGTTGCAGGCATATGCAGACTGATAATATCGCTTTGCTCGAAAATTGTTTTCAAATCATCAACATATTCAAATTCACCATTCGTTGACTTCAAGGGATATTTGTCATAGGCAATTACCCTTGCACCAAGTCCACGAAACAATTGAATCGCGTGGCGGCCAATTCGACCCGTGCCAATAATTCCCACTGTCTGCTCACTAATCAGTCGACCCATAAAATCTGGTGAAAAATGGAATTCATGCCTTTCTTGAAGCTGCTGTTGCATATAACCTACTTTTCGTGAAAGATACAGTGCCATCATCACCGCAAATTCAGCAATACTTTCAGGACTATATGCCGGCACATTAGTAATTTGAACACCATTAGCCTTGGCTGCCTGCAAATCAACATTATCAACCCCAACGTTTCGTAACGACAGATATTTAATGCCTAACTCGTGAAAGCGTTCAAATAATTCTTGGGAATAAGGGATCGTTTGTAAGCAGGAAATGCCATCAAAACCGTCAGCATCATTAATTGTCTCAGTCGTTAACGTTGTGGTAGTTGATGTCACCTCAATATGATGGTCTTTTCCCCACTTTTCAACAAACGGAATTTCATCATCTCGAACATTATATGCAATGAATTTCATAATTTCCTCCTAAAATAACCAAATATAACCGCTTAACTTTCCACACTATACACCAAAAAAGACATCCCCGACAAATTTTGCAAGGATGTCTTTTTTACTGAAATTATCGATGACTAATCTTTATTTAACACTAGTAATAAACTTATCAAAGGCTGTCTGACCAGCAGAATTCCACTTGTAGACACCAGCGTCCTCAAGCACCCTGGCAAAAACCAAACCAACTTCTTTGTCAACAACTTTTTCAACGTTATCTTTTGTAAAATTATCTCGTTGTTTTAGTTCATCGGCCCATGGCTTATGGTAGTCCGCAATCTGATTATCTTCACCAAGAACGTATTTTTCGACTTCTTTCATTTCAGTCTTTAAACGAGCTGGCAAAATGGCCCGTCCCATAACTTCGATTAAACCAATGTTTTCCTTCTTAATGTGTTGAACATCCTTATGGGGATGAAAAATACCATCAGGATACTGCTCAGACGTTTGGTTATCACGCAACACAACATCTAAGACAAACTCATCATCTTTCATATAGGCAATCGGGGTTACCGTATGGTGACGGGTACCATCCGTATAAGCACGGATATCCACTGATTCATCAGAATAGTCTTTCCATGTATCAGCAATTTTTGTAGCTGCAGTAATCACCTTGTTAGCATCAGAACTTTGCAAACGGATGGTTGCCATTGGCCACTTCACAATCCCGGCTTTTAACCCATCAATTCCTAAGTCAACAGATCGATCAATTGCCGCCTTCATCATTGGAAAACTGTGTCGGCCACCTTGATAATGATCTTGAGCCAGCAATGAGCCACCAACGATTGGTAAGTCTGCATTACTGCCAACAAAGTAATGCGGGAATTGCTTGATAATATCAGTTAAATTAACAAATGTCTGTTGACTAATTGACATTGGGACATGTTTTTGATTTAGAAAAATCGCGTGCTCACTGAAATACGCGTATGGTGAATATTGAAATCCCCACGGTTGACCACCAATCATCATTCTGATGACTCGGTGATTACTACGTGCCGGATAACCTAATCGGCCAAGATAACCTTCATTTTCAATTGCGAGTGGCCCGACGGGATAACTAGTTGACTTTTTCCGTCCAGCCGCTGCAATTGCTTTGGGATCCTTTTCTGGTTTGGAAAGGTTAATTGTAATTTCCAAATCGCCATAATTAGTCTTTGTCGTATACGAAATATTCTTAGCAATTGCCCGAGTCTTAATGTAATCATTAGCTTGGCTTAAATGATAAAAGTAGTTTGTCGCAGTATCAGGTGATTGTTGATATTTCGTCCAAAAAACATCGTTAACCTTTGATGGAATTGGCGTTAATAAGTCCATCAATTGATCTTCAAGAATCTCACGATTAGTGATTGAATTTTCAATCTTACCGTGCTTAATCGCTAATTCAACCAATTCATTAGCTAAATCAACAGCTGTTGTTTGCGTTGTCGGATCACCGAAACCATCGCCAATCAGTCGAAAAACAAGATTGGTCACGTAAATCCGGTCAACATTTGTGTATGGTGAATCTGATTGAATAATTAGTTCAACAAATTTTTCAACTGCGGATTGACTCATCTTACTTGTTTCCTTTCCGATCGTCGTAACCCTTTGGATGAGTTTCTTTCCAGTTCCAAGCGGTCTTAATAATTTCATGAACATCATCAAACTGCGGATCCCAACCCAAAACTTTTCGGGCTTTATCACTGGCTGCAATTAGAGTACTTGGATCACCTGCACGTCGTGGCCCCATTTTAGCGGGAATTGGCTTGCCTGTGACATCACGCGCAGCCTCAAGCATTTCTTTGTTTGAGAAACCAGTTGACGACCCAAGATTAAAGGCATCACTATCATGGCCAGCTTGAAGATACTTCAGAGCAAGAATATGAGCATCTGCTAAATCAACGACATGCACATAATCACGCACATTAGTCCCATCCTTGGTATCATAGTCGTCACCGAAAATCGTTAATTGATCACGTTCGCCAGCTGCAACTTGTAAAATAATGGGTACCAGATGAGTCTCTGGATGGTGATCTTCACCAATCGAACCATCCGGCTTCGCACCAGCAACGTTAAAGTAACGCAAAGCGACAAATTTAATACCATACGCAACGTCACTCCAATGCATGATTTTTTCCATCGCCAGTTTGCTTTCACCATATGGATTAGTTGGCACTTGCGGATCAGTTTCCTTAATTGGAATTTGTTTAGGCTCACCATAGGTTGCGGCAGTTGATGAGAAGACAATCTTCTTAACATTGTGATCATGCATGACTTCGAGGAGACTGATCATACCGTAAGTGTTGTTATCAAAATATTTTAACGGTTTTTCCATTGACTCTGGTACAACTGAAAATGCCGCAAAGTGAATGACACCTTCAATGTCTTCTTTATCAAAAACCCCACTCAGGAAGGTTTTATCACGAACATCGCCTTCGTAAAACCGGGCTTTCTTATTAACGGCAGCTCGATGACCAGTTACCAAATTATCAACAACCGCAACGTCATAGCCTTTTTCTACTAACCGATCAACCGTATGTGAACCAATATAACCGGCACCACCTAATACTAAAATTGCCATCCTAATATCATCCTCTCTTTCTTAAAACTACTTAATCTCTTTGGGTCCATCGGAAATCTCAGCAATATAGAATTCAGCCGGATGACCAATTTCTTTCTCATAAACTTTGCCAACGTTCTCTTTAAAAGCATCGACCTGATCACGGTCAACAATCGCAATTGCACAACCACCAAAGCCGGCACCAGTCATTCGAGCACCAATCACACCGGGTTGCTTCCAAGCCGTCTCGGCCAATGTATCCAGCTCCTTACCGGTGACTTCAAAATCATAGTGGAGTGAAATATGTGATGCATTAATCAACTTGCCAAATTCTTCAAGATTGTTATTCACCAAAGCATCCTTAGCTTTCAGTGTCCGCTGATTTTCAAAAACCGCGTGATGCGCGCGACGAATCAGCACATCATCGTTAATCAGATAGCTATTCTCATCAAATTCAGTTTCGGTTAAATCACCCAACGTCTTAATTGGTAATTTAACTTGCAATCGTTTCAGTGCTTCCTCACATTGGGCCCGTCGTTCATTATACTTCGAATCTTGAAGCTCCCGATGTTTCTTAGTGTTCATAATCACAACTACCCGATCACCCATTTCAACGGGTACATATTCATATTTCAACGTGTTCGTATCAAGCAAAACAGCTTGGTTGGCTTTACCCATTCCAATAGCAAACTGGTCCATGATTCCCGAGTTAACACCAATGTAGTTGTTTTCAACTAATTGGCCGTACTTAACAAGATCCAATTCATCAATGTTGAACTCAAAAACGTCGTTAACAATTTCGGCAGTTAGCAGTTCAATTGCGGCCGATGAGGAAAGACCAGCAGCATCAGGTAAATTCCCGTCAACTGCTAAATCAAAGCCATGATCCAATTGATGACCATGGTCAATAATCTGGGCCATCATTCCCTTGGGATAGTTGGCCCATCCATGAGCCTTATCATACTTCAAATCATCCAGTGAGAATTCAACAATTCCCTGATCAGGGACGTTAGCTGAATACATTCGAACTTTATTATCGTCACGCTTTCCGTATGCAGCGTAAATTCCCATACTAATTGCACATGGAAAGACATGGCCGCCATTAAAATCAGTGTATTCACCAATCAAATTAATTCGTCCTGGCGAGAAGAAAACCCGAGTTGAATCGTAACCGAACTTATCTGTAAATTCCTTTTGTACGTCTTGAGAAATCATAAGTTTCACCCCTATATATTTTTAGTAAACTTTACTCAAATAAAAGATAAAACATTTTGAGAGCGTTGTCAACCATTATTGAGAATAATTGGTTTAATTGTTCAGTGGCTATTCCCGTATAGAATGCAATGTAACAGCTTTTTGAAAGCCCTTTTTCACAAATAAATGAAAGCGGTTTATTTTTCGGCAGTATCTTCCCTATATCCCATAGTAAAACAAAGTAAATTTTTGACATCAATGTTACATGTATTCAATAAAAAATTATTGCTGGATAAAAAGCTTACAACAAAATTGGAAAAGGCAGGAATCCCATTTCAAAATTTAAAATGGGATTCCTGCCTTTTTATGAAACTGAGTACACAATTATTATGACAGATCGTGAAACTCGTTTACAGCTAGTTTATGATAATCTATATTTTTTTCTAGATTTGGATAATGCTTATTATTTCACCCAGTTTAACATAATGACCATTATAACTAAGGAAAAACGTGGACGGACAAGCAAACTCCGGCCATATAAGCCCCCTAACTTAACATTCCAAAATTAGGAATCTCAAGTTAGGGGGCTTATATTACGGGGTCTAATCGCTTATTGGCCCGGCTGAGTTATATCAGCACTTTAAAAGAATGCTTTACTAACCAAGATTGTAAATGATAACAAGATAATCGAGGCAATTGAAGCGGCTAAAAAGGCATTTTTACCGCGTTTAAAAATCACTTTAAAGTTAACACTCATTCCCAGTGCAGCCATTGCCATTCCTAAAAATAAATAAGCAATCTTAACCAGAACAGCTAATACGGCCGTTCCCAGGGGTAAAAATGTCCCTAAGATGCTGGCAAGAATGAATCCTCCCATGAACCAGGGAATTGGTAACTTTTGTTTTCCTTTGGCATTTGATTTAACAGTTGTCCTCTGATACCAAGCACCAATAATTAAGGCTGCCGGAGCCAACATCAACACTCTTGATAGCTTGGTAATAATTGCCGTATCCAAGCTAACCGGACCGCCTGAGCTTCCGGCTGCCACCGCGTGGGCAATCTCGTGAAGCGATGCACCTGTCACAACCCCAAATTGGGTCGGCGTTAAATGTAACAGGGGTTTGATCCCGATTTCGATTAGTGTAAAGACGGTCCCTAAAATTGCCACAATGGCAACTGCCAGGACCTCATTTTCACGCTGGTGTTCTCGACGATCTTCACTGACTTTAATTTGTGGCGAAATTCCCATAACTGCTGCAGCACCACAAATACCAGTCCCACCAGCAGCTAAGATTGCCAGCTCTTTTTCAACACCTAATTTACGGCCCAAGAAATAAGTCAGTGAGACGGTTCCGGCAACCACGACCATTGCCAAGCCAATTGTCTTCACACCCGCAGAAGCTAAATCAACAAGGTTTAGTTTAAAGCCCAGCATGATAATTCCAAGCCGCAAAAACTTGTTTGAAATAAAGCCGATTCCCTCTTTGGTTTCATCAACCGGAGTTGGAAGGACCTGAAAAATCATTCCAAGGATTAATGAAATCACCAAGGCACCAATTAAACTTAAATATGGTAAACCACCTAAAAAAGTTCCTAATAATGCACAAACAAACGTTAAAATAAATGCTACAAAAAATCCGTTGGTGCGAACAATTGCATAGTTTCTCATCAATTTTCCTCCATCTCATTCTTAAATTACTTTCAAAGTTTACCAAACCTTTCGTATTAAAGATAATTATTAAGTATAATGATCTTATAAAATAATTTTATTAAGGAGAACTATTCATTGCTAGACCGCCGATATCAAACGTTTCTGACTCTCGTTCAAACCAATTCCTATACGAAAACTGCTGAAAAACTTTTCATTACGCAACCCGCAGTCACGCAACAAATCACCAGTCTTCAAAACGAACTGAAAATTGAATTGGTTCACTATGATCGACCCAACTTGGTGATTACCACCGCCGGAAAACAACTGGCTGCATTTATTGAAGAAGTTACAATTCAAAGTAACGCCGTTCTCGATCACATCAAACATCCGTCAATTAAGCGTGATCTTCATTTCGGGGCCACCTTGTCATTTAATCATATTGTTGAACCTGATTTAATTCATTCTATTCAGGATCAATTTGCCAATATTAGTTGTATTGTTGCCAACACCGATGAAATTCTAGACCAAATTAGCCACGGTGGCATTGAATTTGGTTTGGTTGAAGGCAACTTCGATCTTTCTAAATTTGAACATCTCACTATTTATAATGACAACTTTGTGGCGGTGTGCCATCCTGACAATCCGTTAGCACAAAAACCAGCCGTTTCCCTCACTGATTGTTTGAAATACCCGCTATTATTGCGAGAAAAAGGATCTGGAACCCGGGCGATTCTTGAAGATTGGTTAGGAACCCAGAACTACAATACCTCCGACTTTAGAAAGGTGATTACCGTTGGTGACATGTTAACAATTATCAAAATGTTAACTGCCAACATGGGAATCAGTTTTTTGTACCGGTCGCTTGTTTCCAACGATTTAGATAACCAAACTTTAATCCAATTACCAGTAACCGACTTTAATATCGAACGGGAATTAAGCATGGTCTTTTTGCATCATAGTTTTTATGAATCTCAATACCAAGCGTTAGCCACACAAATTCATCACACGTTAATGTCTAAATAGTTAACGGTATAATAATTATTTTCATATTCCTTTCATTTAATCGTCACACAAAATTCAAAAATAGCCTGTAAAATGACAATTATCTGCGAAGTTGACAATTTGGTTTCTGCTTGATGACCAATGTCACTTTGATAAACGAAAGGAGTTTCACGATGGATAAGTCAGTACACAAAAAGCCCAGCATTCTTGATCACTGGAAGGCGGGGCTTACAATCCTAGCTCTTCTGATTATTTGTGGGGCAAGTCTCCTTTATCTACTTATCCACAATCGTGATCCCCAGGTCATCCTGAATGACGTCGCCCAACAGAGGCAATCTCAACAAATCGATAAGAATAGTGTCACCACCCTGTCAGCCGATGATAATGGTGACCAAATTATTGTTGGGTTTACCAATCAAAATCGATTAATCATTCAATTCCGTGAACGTACTGTTGGTGGTTACCGCATCAAAGGGTACCGAGAAACAGCTTTAACAAGTTTAAAAGCCAATCGACCATATGGGCTCACAAATATTGTTAAAAATAAACGGGTTAACGACTTTTTATACGGAATCTTGCAACCAAACCAACCGATCCCCCGATTTGGTGGAAAAAAGATGTCACTTATCAACTATCACGGTCACCGACTTTATTATGGCTTTGCACCATCTGCTAAAAATGCCGTCGTTTCTTTTGGAACAAAATAGCTCATCACAATTAGATAGGGTCCTTAACCCCGTATTCCAATTAGAATACGGGGTTAAGGACCCTATTTTTTTGAAATTAATTGTGATTTTCCAACAGGTTACTCTTCTCGCCAATCTAAAATTCCCCACATCAATTTTGGAAATCCAGATTGTGGTATATTTCTAGGCCGGTTAACAATCATTAAAATCTGCAGGACAGTAAACACCAATGAACTCCCCCGATAATACGCGATATATTTTGGTTCCCACCGATCAACATATTTATTCTTATACGATCGAAGTCCCTCAAAACGGTATATCTTATAGCCATACTGATAAATCAGGTGAACAATTCGCTCTTGGGTAAAACTAAATCTGGAAGTCCCAACATTTGATAGCGGCGACATCCCCAAATCAAAATAGGTGTATCCCTGTTGACGAGAATGATCATACAAATTTATCAGGATCCCGTCCATGATGCCGGATGGTGCTTTAGCCGACGATCTCATTAAATCTATGGAGGTCGTCATGTGGTTACCGTCCGGCATTAAATTTGCAAACGCAACAATTTCCCCATCAGCATTTTTCATGACAGCAATCGGTGCTTGATTTAAATAATAATTATCAAAGAATCCAAGTGAAAATCCCTTTTCAGCTTTATTATCCAACCATTCATCGGAAATATTTTGGAGCTTGGTTAGTAACTGATCATCAAACGGCGGTTGAAGAATTTCAAATTGATAACCCTCCCGGTTGAACTTATTCATCAACGCTCGTTCACCACGATGACGCTTCCCACTGAGCGTAAATTCAGCTAAATTAACTAGGCCATCTTCACCAGTTTTAATAAAGTCAAACCCATTTTCATGAAGTTGCATAGTTAAATCTTGATTAATTTCATAGAAAACCAGCTTGAGTCCCTGCTTGTCTGCCACGGTCATAAATTGGTCAATCGCAGTCGCAAATTTTTCAGAGTTACCAACTGGATCGCCCATGATTAATAACTTATCAGCAATTTGCCGGTACATAAAGAAAACCTGATCTTCGCCATCTTCTTGATAGAAGTAAAGTCTCTTATCCCGTAAGAAAGCCAGATGGCTGTCCTCGTTGCCGCCAAATTTGTCAATAACTGCCTTTACCCGATCAGCGTTAAATGGCTCAGATAACCATTTTGGCTGCTTGGCGGTTAGGTAACGATTCATCAGCAGCAAAACCAACATTGCGATAATTAACCCAATAAATCCAACCAGCCATGCCGCTTCTGAAGGAAATAAATAAGCCTCATCAAAATGAAGTGGCGTATGACGATTAGTCGCAATACCAATTAACGTGTAGATGACAAAGGTTACAACAAAGATCGATCCATTAAACAAAAGAACCCCCCAGGAATTTGCCATTCGATCACGATAAAGAACGCCACGCGATAGCCACAGCATGACCAAAATAACCGCAAATAATGTGATCATCCGCCAAGTAAAGGCCTCGTTAAACCATGTATCAAGAATCGAAATGATCAGCACAACCACTGTTGGCCAAAATGCCCGTTTGGTTCGTCCCCAAAGGCCACTGGCTAACCCAATCAGTAGAAATGCCACCACAATATTTGCTAAATGGCTGACAAAAATGATTGAGTAAGGAATCAGTCGAATATACAACCGGTTCACAATCACGACATTTGGCACGGTGGCAAATAACAGCATCATGATACCGGAGAAATACATAAAAACAGTCAAAAAGATTTGGGCGATTCGTTGAATCAGGATTCGCGGTAATTCATCCAAAAAGGCATTGATTTTACTGCCCGTATCATGAGTAAACAAAGCTGTCCCAACCAAAAATGGTAATAAATAATAAAAGAGTCGATAAAGCAATATCCAGACCAACGCATCACTTCGAGCAACACCGATGAACCCCAGTCCGATAATGATAAAAATATCAAAGGACCCCAGACCACCAGGGATCATCGACACAACCCCGGCAACGTTAGCTACCACAAAGATTGGGATTACAACCGCAAAATTAATTGGCAGTCCCATCAAATAGCCAATTAATATAAAGAATCCCATCGCACTGGACCATTCCAAAAACGACCCAGTTGTCATAATGATTTCTTGTTTGGTTGACAGGTCACTAAAAAAGCTTGAATTATTAATTTTGGTAAAGATGATCATTGCCGGAAAATAAATCGCGCCACCCAATAACCAAATCCAGTAATGGGCAAACGTCGAACCAATTCCAAACCCAAAAATCATGATTAATGAAACAAAACAAAGAAGTGATAATCCGGCAATTAAAAATAACGCGACTTTGGAAATCGCATATAAAATTTGTTTTTTGGTAGCCCCATGACCATAAAAATGAGCGCGTAAACTAGCGCCTAACAGTCCACCAAAACCTAACAAATTTGTAAAAGTATTTACCACCCAACCACTTCGAATCACATAGCCGGGAGCAAATTTGCCGGGTAAAAATTTTACGATTGAATAATCATAAATCAACATCGGCGTGATCGAAATAAACCCCAGGACTAACATGATCACCAATGCGCCCTTTGATTGGCTTGCCAGCACCGTTTTAAATTGATCTCCGTTAACTTGATGAATAATTTTAGCTAGCTGGCGGACCACAAAAATCAAAACAGAAAAGACGAAGAGGAGCTTAATTATCGTCATTCGTTTATCAATAAATTGTACAATTCTTTTCAACTCAATCTCCTCCCCTAAAAAAAGATAATCCTGTTCCATTATGCCAAGAATTGGGAAGGATAACAATGGATAGATGTTGGAAGCCTAAAAGGACAAATTAATCTTAAACATAAGCGAAACCAAAAATAAGTGGATAACCCGAAGATTTAATATAAAATGATCGACTTATCCACTCATTATTAACAGCGGTTATTAAATTTATATTGTACCTAACTGGTTAATCGTCATATCGCATAAAATTGAACAATATTTATTTTCCACATCAATGAACTAATCACCAAGTCGATACTTGCCGTAAATTGATTGAAATGGAGTTCTCAACGTATAGTCATTACCATTATTTGTTCGATCAATTGTTAATTGAAAATGTGTGTGGTAATAAGGATAGATTGTGTTGACTAAATTTAAAACGGCATGAGTTTGATCGTTGCTAACAGTTCCGGAAGTAATTTGAGCAATGACAATATCACCGCGTCTTTGCGTATCCAGTAACCAATACCAAGTTCCATTACTTTCATAAAATTGAGACACCGTCTTTTCTCCACCATTGGTCCGAGTTTCCGGTAATTCTTCACCAACTCCATTAAGCGTGTCTTGAATCCAACTACCAACATCGTCTGAAGTTGACGTGTCATTCACTTGGCTATAATCATCTATGGCAGCACTGCCAACCGTGTAATCCCCATTAATGTTTTCAAAATTTGTATGTAGGTTATATTTTGTATGACTATTGTTTAACCAAGTCAAATTTAAAGTGTAAGGCGTGCCAATTTGGTAACGCCTACTAATAACGGCCAGCTGAAAACCTGGACCCGTCTTGGTCAATTTAGTCACCTGGGCAGTTTCAACTTGGCCACGTTTACTGGAACTAAAGCTCCAATACCAGTGATGGCTACTACCAGACATATAGAATTGCGAATAGGTGATATCACCATTATTAGTCCGCGTCGCTGGATCTTCAACAGCATTTTGTGAAACCGCCGCCAGCTGGGAAACACCGGCCGCTGAGTTGGATTGTCTCAGAATTCGAGTGGTTGCTTCTCTTTTATGATGAACAGTTTGAGATACCTGCGACTTTCCCGTATTAGACTGATTTGTTGCCTTATCTGGATGATTGCTGATTTCCACCATTAGAATCATGGCCAGCATAATAATGATTAACAAGCCAAATAAACTAATAACAATAATCAGGCCTCGGCGACGTTTGGGCAGTGTATGTTTAGCTCGTGAGTGCATTTTTATTTCACATTCTTTCTGTTAGTATTTCTTAGGTCAAAAAGTTAGAAGCCTTCTAGTAAGAAAGCTTCTAACTTTTTGAGTATTGGCTAAACGTCAAGAAACAGACTGGTAATTGAAGTCCTAAATAACTGCTTTATCCAATACTTCAAGAAGGAGGTAATTGATACCCTTTTTTTGTACTGACCATCCGACTGGGTTTCTTTCTGGTCCATGTGTTGTCATATTCACGAAGGTGATTTTTAGACACTTTAACAACATGACTTCGTCGTTTGCCAATATATCTAAAATCGCTGTGTCCGCCTTCAACAAGCCCGTTAATGATGTATTTATGATTTCCAACGTATCGATAGGTTGGTTTTTCTAAAAAATTATATGAAAATGTATTGAAATAGGCATGGTACCGCTTTGTATACCAAACATCATTATAAGCATACAGATGTTTACTTCCATACAGGTGGCTGACCGGCTTATGATGCCGATAAAGATACCAATTTCCACGAATCATTTTTGGCAAACCATTATGCCAAGCTGATGCGTGGACGGAATGGCTAGTACTGCCCAAAAATAGTAACATTGTCAGTAACGCTAATCCGCTGATAAACACTTTTACTTTTTTCAATTATCTGCCCCTAACTAAATGATGGTGAAACAATCACCTTTCTATTTACACTGATTCGATTATTTTGGACACTTTTAATGACGAAATGTTTTACTAACTTTGATAATTGCCCGTCGAATCAAAGTTATGCCTTGAATTCTTAACACGGGAATTATCAACAACACCAAAACAATCGAAAGAAGCGGTTGGTCAACTAAACATTCAAAGCTTACCAACAATAGTGCATATTTTCGCCAACCAATCTGTTGATCATTAAAAACAACCGTCATGACAGCCGCAACCAAAATAGAGATCAACTGTGCGTGAACTTGTAACGGCCCATTGTCGTACACGACGCCCACAACAAGACAGGCTATTAGAAGAAACCAGTAGACACCGATCCTGGTAATCTGCAGCGGTTGCCGTGATGTTTTGGTCGAAGTAGCAATAATATGGCCACTTCGGTTGGGTCTCTGACTCTTTCGCTTGCCTCTACTAGAATAGGTTGGTTGTCGTTGACGTTGCTTATTACTTTTTTCTAAATTAATTTGGCGCTGCTTGGAACAGTACTTGCGAGCGAAGTTCAAGATACTATCTGCGTTATACAAGTTGGTTTGAACAAACTGCGTATCAAACCACTTTTCTACCGCTTTCTCTACAAGTTCCCTTGGTTGATAAATTGATCGCCTTATTTCATCAACATCGATCTTATAAATACACCCAGATTTATTTGAAACGTATTGAATTGCTATTAGTCCATCAATTGAAACATTATAATCCTTTGCAAATTTCTTCAAACTAATCAGCGATCGACGGTGCCGATTATAAAATATTTTCCCCACATTTCTCAGTTGCACAAATTTCCCAGGGGTTAAATCATCTTCAAGATAGCGACAAGCTTGCTCATAATTTTTAATGTTTGTTTGGGCCATCGTGAATCATCTTCACCTCACCTTTTTGTATCCAGAAAGAAGTTAGAAATCCAAGTAATGATTTCAAATAAAACTGATAAATCAATTTAAACGGCCTTGAGGTGCCACTGGGCGTCAGCTTTCCGCACATGAGTTAAGTTTTCAATCATTGCCTTTGGCTTATACAGTGGATGACCGCCATAACCATGCTGGGTCAGCTTAACAACATATAGGCCGTCACCTGTGGTTAAATAATCGATTCGGTTCATTAATTCAATATAGGAACTATCATTAACTCCCTTGACAACATCCCCCGTTGCAACCAAGAAATGAAAATGTTGAGCTTTTTTTACCATATGTTCGACAGCCTTGGCGTTTGGCAGCGCATTTTGATGAATTGCCGAAAGTCTGCCTTTTAATTTTTTGCTATCGGTTTCAATTACCGGCGTTGTATTAACAACAATGACTTCCCGATAGCGATTACCAATCGTATTCAAAATCGTGTTAATTGTTCGATCACTATTTTTCGCATTAGCGACACTCGGATTCATCATTAAAACAAACAACGTTAATTGACTGTTTGGTTTAGGCGTCGAAATTTCTAATGAGTATCGACACCCATTGGTAACATTTGCTCTGATTGGTTTAAAACCAGCTGGATATTCCATTATTTTCCCTCATTTCGTGATAATAAAAAATGTTTAATCATCATTACATTCAACCTTTAAAGTGAGCTTCCCACCTCCTCATATTCAGCTTCACACTCTTGAGAACCATATTTATTGTTGTAAATCTCCAGCATTTATGTCATTAGCGATATCCACAACGATAAAACTAGCTTTTTCACTTACATTAGCCAAGTAGTTTACATCGGGATCCTTCGAATGCATAATATCATCTAAATTATCATAGTCACTTATTAATCTTTGCTTATCGTCACTATTGAACCGATCTTTAAATAGTTTATAAAATTTAAGTGCTCCTTGAATATCCATTTGCATTTCCGATGATGTTTTGCCTGCGGCAGGGAACTCAAGGCAATCTCCAATATTACTCAATACTGAATAAATACAGCGACCACCACGGCTACCGTATTCCTGATAGGGATGTTTATAATCCATATGCCGAAATTGGTTTAAAGTATTATCATGCTCTGTCTGTGCCTGTTGACTCATTCCCTTAATAATCGTGACTACAGCATTCATATCACTCTTTTCCTGAGCGTATGACTTTGGTTTCTGTAAACTGCCACGCCAAACCCAGCCTTTAACAGAACCAGACTTATTCTTTACGTAATAATAAACAGCCTGATGACCATTGTTCTTCTTAACCGTTGCTGACTTATAACTATAAAACGTTGTCCGTAAAAAGTTATGTTGATTATGGACTTTCTTAGTCAGCTTTGGCGATGAATAAAAATAGCCGTTTGAAACGGTATATGGCTTCTTGCTGATCGCATGGGTGGAAATAACCCACGCTTTAGCAGCGGTAGATAGTGTATTTAGCTTGCTTGATACGCCAACAGTTCCAATAAATGTTGCAACCAACAAAGAATTCTTGACAAACTTTCTCATAAACAATAAACCCCCTTAATCTTTACATTTTTTTATTTTTTGTTATCATACAAAGCTGTATTATTAGCACCCACGTTCTAATAATTTAGCGGGATGTTTGGCAAACACTTGGATAATAAATGTTTTCAAATCACAAACTCCTCAAAACGTTGTGTGTGCTTTTATGTAGGACGACTTTTATACAATTCAATGGTGAAATCCCTAACAGCTCATTAGTAACCCATTTTTGAAATCATAATTACTCAAATATTTAGTAAACAATCCGATTTGAAATCTTATAAAATAGGTGTTTCCCAGCTGCCCGATTAATATAAGCCTTGTTTTTACCAACAATATGGACAATATAATTAACTCTAGTGCTTTTGGCCACCCTACCGCCTAAATAAGAACGTAAGTAATACCGATGGTGACCTAAATATCGATAATGCAATTTTGTGTTATATCCCCATCCGCAGCCCTCCAATTTCACCCGTTTCGCTTTGGTGTATGCAACATTCATTCCATCATCAGACCTCTTATTAATTCCAAACGTTGTTCGAGTATAATAGCCAACCCGCGGTGCTGGACTTCGATAAAGATGTGTTCGCCACGTTCCCCTCAATACTCGTGGTGCGCCACGATGCCAAGTTGCGGCTTCAACTTGACCTGGCACTGTTATCAAAAGAACCAATGATAAAAGCAGTAAAAACATCCCTAACAATAACTTATTCATTAAAACATTATTTTGCCTCATTTAGTCAACTTCCTTATTTGTGTTAAATGTAATAACAGTAAAATGACGATCAACTTTTTAGCAGTCCCAACCGAAAAAATGATGAGTTCATGACAGCAAGACAACTAGCTATCGTGGCTCAAAACCGTACTCCCAAATCATCTCAACCACTAAAATAACTATTTTGTTAATCGCTAAGATTTGATTAATCATTGTTTCTGTTCGATTTTAGAACTATCTTTGATAAACAGTTTTTCCAATGGAATCTCTAACTTTTCACTAAGCTTGAAAAGCTGTTCCGCTTTAAACGGATATTTGCCATTTTCATATTTACCATATGCGTTACCATACTTGAGACCAATCACATGTGCCATTTCAAATTGAGAAACTTTCTTTTTTCTCCGGATTGTTCTTATTAAGCCCAAATCAATTTTTTGTCCCATAATGAATTCTCCCTTCAGTTCGATTTTAGAACTATTTTACGAATATTATATTACTGTTCTATTTTAGCAATGTCAACTACGTTATGATCCATTTTGGAACTATTTGTGTTCTATTATAGAAAATATGGTATTTTTAAATTGCTGAACTAGAAATGAGGGACATAATGGCAGATTCAAACATTGATGTGCTTGAAATGCAAAAGCAAATTGGAATTCGCATTCGATATCTCCAAGAAGAGGCGGAAATATCCCAAGCCAAACTGGCCGATCATCTGAATATTAATCGTTCGGTTCTAAATCGAATTGAGAACGGAACCCGATCAGTTCGAGATATTGAATTAATAAAGATTGCTGATTTTTTTAAAGTCACAACTGATTATATCCTTGGAAGACACTTGGAAAGTAACAATTTGTATGTCCAGGCGAGCAGAGGATTAACACCTGAACAAAAACGGGATGTTTTGGATTATATCGAATTCAAAAAAGTCCAAAACAAGAAAAGACAACTAAGTGATCATCATTTATCCTAATTTGTTCAAGATCATCATGTAATGACTGATACGTTGAAATGGCGCTCAATGATAAGATGAACTGTTATTACCAATTATAATCAGTGATTGAAAGGATCAGCAGATTTTGCATTTTACAACAAAAAAAGTGCTTTGAATCAACGACTACGTTGATTCAAAGCACTTTTTAATACTCATAAAGTAATTAAATTACTTGAGAGTTACGACACCACCAACAGCCTCAAGAGTTTCCTTGATCTTGTTAGCTTCGTCTTCTGAAACGCCTTCCTTGATAGTTGAAGGAACCTTGTCAACAAGACCTTTAGCATCCTTCAAACCAAGACCAGTGATTTCACGAACAGCCTTGATGGCTTTAACCTTTTGGTCACCAGATTCAGTTAATTCAACATCGTATGAATCCTTCTTAGCATCGTCACCGCCAGCAGCACCTGCTGCAGCAACTGGTGCGGCAGCTGAGACACCGAATTCGTCTTCAATTGACTTAACAAGGTCGTTAAGGTCAGTAATTGAAGCATCTTTTAATTGATCAATAATATTATCTTTATCAAAAGCCATTATATTTTCCTCCATTTATAATTGGAATTATTTTATTGTGACTAGGCAGCGTCGCCATCGTCAGATTTCTTATCAGCAATTGCTTTAACACCGTATGCAAAGTTACGAACAGGTGCTTGAAGAATATTAGCAAGCGTAGATAACAATTCTTCACGGCTAGGCAATGCAGCATAGGCCGTAATTTCATCAAGACTAGCAACTTTACCATCAATAACGCCACCCTTTAGTTTAAGGGCTTCGTTAGTTTTAGCGAAGTTGTGGACGATCTTAGGGCCGGCAATTGGATCTTCTGATGAAAATACAACAGCAGTCGGACCGTTGAAAGTATCCTTTAAGTCATCGAATCCAGCATTCTTAGCAGCTCGGTCCATAATCTTATTCTTGATAACTTCCATCTTAACGCCTTCGTCACGTAATTGCTTACGCAAATCAGTAACTTCAGCAACCGTTAAACCACGGTAGTTAATAATCACGATTGATGAAGCACTCTTTAAACTCTCAGTAACTTCTTCAACCTTTTTTGCTTTAACAGCAACAGTTTGTTCACTCACGAATTTCACCTCCCAAAATTTTCGTTCGGGATTTAAAAAAAATCCCTATGCCATACCTAGACATAGGAAATAAGATTCTTTCCTCGGCAGGATATTAAGGCAATAGCCACCTGAGTCTTAGGCGTATATATCAGCAATTAACAGTATACCACAATTAATGATCTATCGTCAATTAGGGATCTTTTATTTAAATCAGAAACTAACTAATCAACTTGATTAGAATGATTCAAGATCAACCTTGACACCTGGTCCGAAAGTTGTTGAAATTGAAACGTTTTGAACGTAAACGCCACGTACTGAAGCAGGACGTGCCTTAACAATAACATCTTCAATTGTCTTCAAATTTCCGATCAGCTTGCCAGTACCAAATGAAACCTTACCAACTGGAACAGCAACGTTACCATCACGATCAGTCCGATAAGTAACCTTACCGGCTTTAGATTCAGTAACCGCCTTGGTAACATCCATGGTAACAGTGCCAGTCTTAGGGTTTGGCATCAAACCCTTTGGTCCAAGAACTCGGCCTAGACGACCAACTTGAGCCATCATATCAGGTGTTGCAATTGCAACATCAAAATCTAACCAGCCATCTTGAATTTTTTGTACTAAGTCAGCTTCACCAACAAAATCTGCGCCGGCTGCTTCAGCATCTTTGGCCTTATCACCCTTTGCAAATACGATAACCGTTTGATCTTTACCAGTTCCATTAGGTAAAACAACGGCACCACGTAATTGTTGATCAGCTTGCTTAGTATCAACGTTTAAATTAAATACAATTTCAACAGTTGCATCGAATTTTGCATAATCAATCTTTTTAACTAATTCCACAGCATCTTGAACTGGATATGCCTTACCAGCGTCTACTTGTTCAAGGGCTGCCTTATAATTTTTACCTCTTTTACGAGCCATGTTGTGTTTTCCTCCTTGCTTTGTGGTTATAACGGATAAACCTCCCACGCAACGTTCAAGCGATGCATTAGGTTAAATTGGTTCCGCTTAGATGGCGTCAAAATTAATCTTTGACAGTGAATCCCATACTACGTGCAGTTCCTTCAACCATGCGCATTGCTGCTTCAACGTCAGCTGCGTTCAGGTCCTTCATCTTAGTTTCAGCGATTTCCTTAACTTGGTCTTTGGTAACTTCCGCAACCTTGTTAGTGTTTGGTTCGCCAGAACCGTGTTGAACACCAGCAGCTTTCTTGAGTAACACAGCAGCAGGTGGAGTCTTGGTAACGAAGTCAAATGAACGATCTTCGTAAACCGTAATAACAACAGGAATAATCATTCCTGCTTGATCAGCAGTACGAGCATTAAATTCCTTAGTAAAGCCCATAATGTTGATACCTGCTTGACCTAAAGCAGGACCAACTGGAGGGGCAGGTGTTGCTTTGCCCGCAGGAATCTGCAATTTAACGATGTTAGCTACTTTTTTAGCCACGAGACATAACCTCCTTAAGTCCGTGTGTGGTTAATGGAGATCAAAATTTCTCCTCCCACGTTCGTATGAATAAACATACCACATAAATATACCACAAAGAGCGTTTGCTAACAACATAAACTTTCAAACGCCCCAAATAAATTTGGCAATATTAGCATCAACCAACCGATTCTCATGGAGCAATCGATGAGTTGCCCACTTACCACGAATGACAACCTCCCGATAATAGTGGGCGGGCTGCTGCAATAAATATCGTAATGAAAAAGCACTGTTTAAAGATACTTGACCATCATTTTGCTGCTCATCATTAATTTTACCCGCGATATTCAATACGCTTATCTCAGGTGGAATCGCCGCTATCTTTTGAGATAACGCTCGATAAATCGGCATTCTTTTAACCGGCCCATTCGCATTAAATGGATAGGCATCAACATCCGGGGTACTCCTGGCAATTTCAGAATCATTAAACGGTCCAGCAATCGCGACAACCCGCTTAACTGAAATCGGTGACTTTGCCTGTTCGTGAGTTAAGTACCAAAAAATCGTAATGCATCCCATCGAGTGACCAACCAAATTAACACTGGAAACATGGTACTCCGCTTCCAAAAGTTGGCAGATCTTAAGCAGCCAAATCGCCTGTTGTTTGGGTCTGGAAGTCTTGTCTTTAAATAAGACCTGGATCATGGTCCGATAATCATTCATCTGGCCAATCACCCGAAGCTTACCATGTCGATTAACAATAATCACCATTGATTTATTCGCATTAAATTTTGAAACCAATCGATTTTGTAAAAAACCAAATGAGAAACGGTTTCCAAGATACCCAGGTAAAAATAGTGTTGGCACCTGATCTAACGGTGTCGATCGAACAGTCTGAGTTTTACTGCTTCTCGGTCGTCCAAGTAAAATTATCTTCACAATCACAACAAGCAATAAACAACTTAGGATGACTCCCAACACAACCACGCTAATCAACTCAATCACCCACTTGAATTAAGCTGCAAACTTTCCTAGTATCTTCCTAAATTAATAACCAATTTGATAAAAGATTCATCATTTTACAGTTCTCGATCAACTTAACAATCATGACACATTTTAAAGAACGGTATCAACTTGATTAAATTCCAGCTCGGTACTTGTTTCACGTCCGAACATTTCAATATTAACCTTCAAGCGCATCTTTTCATTGTCAATTTCAGTAACTTTACCGTCAAGACCAGTAAATGCCCCATCAACAATCTTCACAATATCGCCAACATTAACATCAAGAGTTTCGTGTTTGGCACTCATCCCTACCTGCTTCAAGATTGAGTCAACTTCATCGGGTAATAGCGGTGTTGGCTTGCTTCCTTGACCATGAGATCCGATAAACCCAGTAACCCCCGGTGTATTTCGAACAATATACCAAGTCTGGTCGGTCATGATCATTTCAACAAGCACATAACCAGGGAAGGTTTTTTCCATCTTAACCTTATCTTTACCATTCTTAACTTCGTGTTCCTCTTCTTCAGGAACGACTGTCCGGAAAATATAATCTTCCATCCCCATTGATTGTTTACGACTATCCAAGTTTAATTTAACTTTGTTTTCGTAGCCTGAATAAGTGTGTAATACGTACCATTTTTTTTCTGCTGACTCAACCATCGTTTGTCGACTCCTCTTTAAATTAATTCAAATAAAAAAACCTGACACTTTTTGCAGGTTTTAACAACATAACTATAACAAATTTTTGCCAAGTTGGCTATGCAAGAAACGACAAGCCCCACTGAACAATCCAATCAATGCATCCTAAAAAGATTGCCATAATGATTGACGTACCAAGAACCGTACTTGTATCACGCCGAGTTTCATGGGCATTCGGCCAAGTCACAACTTTCATTTCTTTAACGACGTTTTTTAGAAAATTTACTAATCTCAAGTCAGTATCCCCTTTAACGAGTTTCTTTATGCAACGTGTATTTACCACAATATTTACAAAACTTATTAAGCTCTAGACGTTTCGTTCGATTAGGATTTTCGGGAATCGTGTAGTTTCTTGATCCACAAACCGAGCAGGCTAAAGCAACTTTTCTTTGTGCCATGGCGGCACCTCCTAACAAGCATAGTAATTCTAGCATTCTAAATGCATTCAGTCAATTTATCTTATTTTTATATTTCCACTTGCATCGTTCAAAAGCACTATAAATTGCCCGACGTTTAGGATCATCAAGAGTAAGCTTACCATCTGAAGATAACATAAAATGCATTGCCTGTTTTTCATTAACAGAACAATTAAGATACAGTTGCTGTAGACTTTCACCAACAATCGCCGAATGTTCTGGACTTGCCGCGGTAGGATCCATTACCGTTGCGGAATAATAGTCGGCGTTTTCTTCAACGGATTTAAGCGGCTCAGCTGGCTTTCGTTTTTCTGCATTGTTTAAGCGAATTAAGTCGATTACGCGATTTCTTAAGTTCTTGCTATAGTACGTTCCAAAGCTAACTTCACGTGTTTTTTTAAAATATTTGGCTGAACGAAGAAGCACAATTCCGGCTTCTTGATCAAGATCATCTTCATCATACCCCGGAACAAAATACCGGCGTTTCATTTTAGATAGGATGGGGTGATACTTTCTGAAAAGGACGATAAAATCGTCTCCATTCCCCATGGCTACTGAACAAATTAGTTTAAATTCCTGTTTGCTTGTTCCTGTCATGCTAAATTCTCCTCATGTCATGTATTTTCTGAAAACTCATGAAAAATACATTACAAAAGGTGCATGATAGTCACAAGGGAACCGGCGTTCAGCTAAAAACGAGCTTAACTATACCAATTGGAAAATATTAGATATCTAATATTTTTACTAATATTATTTCCCATCATGGGTCAATTTATCCCGAAGCTTTTCAAGTTCAAGCATTTGTTTTGAATCCCATGGTGTATGTCGGATAACCGCCGATTTATCGGTCATTTTCCTAGCTTCCGCATTCACTTCCTGCTTTGCACGGCGAATATTACTCAGTAGCTCACGGGCTGGAATCCGCAACGCTCCCGCCGAAAAAATTGTCCATTGTTCCGCTTGATCACTCGTCGCAACAATCACCTGAGTAAATCGATTTTGCTTTTTCCGAGATAACGCCTCAATGTAACTATCAGCCGTTTGGTCCTTGCTTGTCCAGACAATTTCCATGTCAAATTTGCGAAAACTCTTGGCATTTCCCGGAACATACATTGCATCAAAAACAACAATCATGTTAATGTCACGATACTTTTTATACTCCGATAATTCCGCGAGCAACTCATCGCGGGCATCTTCAAGCCGATCAGCCTGTTTTAATTTGTTGAGGTGCGGCCAATTGCCAATCATATTATACGCATCAACAATTAATAAATCCTCTTTCATTTACCATCACCATTTTTCACTTTCCTAAAGGATGACGGGAATTAAAGCCTTGATAAATCAAAACACTGGCTGCAACACTGGCATTAAGGCTTTGAATATCGCCAATCATTGGAATCGTCAGCATCTCATCTACTTGTTTCTTTAATAATGGAGAAATTCCCTTTCCCTCATTACCAATAATAACTGCAACGGAACCACTTGCGTCCCATTTACGATAATCAGTTCCTGCAATATCGGTCCCAAAAATCCACATACCGCGATCTTTCAATTCCTTAACCGTGGCAGACAAATTGGTTACTCTGGCCACCGGTACCCGTTCAATTGCGCCGGCAGAAGTTTTGGCAACTGTTGCAGTCAGGCCAACGGCACGGTGTTTGGGAATAATAACTCCCGTTACGCCAGCTGCATCCGCGGTTCGAATAATTGATCCCAAGTTATGTGGGTCTTCAATATTATCCAGGATAACAAAAAATGGTGCTGTTCCAACCTTTTTTGCATTCTCAAACAATTCGTCAA
Source organism: Lentilactobacillus diolivorans DSM 14421 (assembly GCF_001434255.1). Lineage (GTDB taxonomy): Bacteria > Bacillota > Bacilli > Lactobacillales > Lactobacillaceae > Lentilactobacillus > Lentilactobacillus diolivorans. The sequence continues at coordinate 39,118 of NZ_AZEY01000090.1, read as the reverse complement.
TGCTGGCATATCTAAATGCAGCTATTGATAGAACTACGCCTTGATGGTTTTGATTATCCGATAATTTGTCCAATTTTTGCTTGGGAACTTTGGAAATCACTAAGCGTTTTTTGTGCGCTAATTTTAAAATTTCTGAAACAATATTATCATCATCTTTAATGCCTGTTTGAATAAATAATTTATTAACGGGATTATTGCTCTTCAATGCTGCAACAACCGGATGACGACCGATGACAAATTCTTCGTTTTCTTGATCATTCTTCATGTTTAAGGTTCCCACTTTCTACTTGGTTAATACACCAGTTAGCAATTTCGATCATCCGATCCGTCTGATCACTTAAACTAAGATAACCAAAAACCGCTTCAAACCCAGTCGAAATTCGATAAGTAATCACGTCAGTATTTTTGGCATGAGTATGACTTTTGGCATTTCGACCACGTTTAAAGTATTCCCATTCCTCATCGTTCAGTAAGTCATTTTGTTTCATCAAATCAATTAATGCTGCCTGAGCTTTTGCTGAAACATAGTTTGTAGCAGCATGCTGCAACCGCGTTGGTTTAGTCAACCCTTGATTAATAAGATGACGGCGAATAAAAACCTCATAGGCCGCATCCCCCATGTACGCAAGCGCAATTCCGTTAAGCTGTGTGAAATTGTTAGTCATAAATCCAACTATTCCTTTCTAAACCGAGTTCCCTGAGGTGTATCTTCAAGAATGATCCCCCGGGCTTTTAATTCTTCACGAATTTCATCACTTCGAATAAAGTCTTTATCATGACGCGCTTTTTCACGTGCATTAATCAATGCCCAAATTTCATCATCTTTAAGCTCACTTTGTTCAAGTTTAATTCCAAAAATTCCAGCTAACTGTTTCAAAGTATTGATAATGAACTGCAGACTGAGTTTAAAAACGACCTGACGTTCAACATACATATTTGCAAATTTAGCAAGTTCATACACTGCCGCAATCCCATTTTGAACATTAAAATCATCATCCATCGCATCAGTAAAATCAGCAACAATCTGGCGGACTTCCTGATCAGTCTTGGGATCGTCGCCTTCTTCGGCATTATGCAAACGATACGTCAAATTATTAAAGGCTGTCTGTAGCTTCTTTAAATTACTGCTGGCTTCCTGAACACTTGCCGTATTATATTGAATTGGTCGGCGATAATGCGTTGTTGACATCAATAAGCGAATTACCTGACCGTCGACTTTCTTTAACAAATCATGAACCGTAATGAAATTGCCAAGTGACTTACTCATTTTTTCGTTATCATCACCAACCGTAACAAATCCATTATGCATCCAGTACCGAACAAATGTCTGGCCGGTGTTGGCTTCACTTTGAGCACGTTCATTTTCATGATGTGGGAAAATTAAATCTTCGCCGCCACCATGAATATCAAGTGTTTTACCAAGGTATTTTGTCGACATTACCGAGCATTCGATGTGCCAACCCGGTCGGCCCTTTCCCCAAGGCGAATCCCACGAAATCTCATCACCCTTGGATTTTTTCCAAAGCGCAAAATCAATCGGATCCTCCTTTTGAGCCAATTCCTCCTTAGAAATATGCTGACTGGCACCAACTTCCAACTGGTCGACATTGATGTGTGGTAAGGCACCATATGTTGGAAATTTGCGAGCCCGAAAATAAACGTTACCGTCAACATTGTAACCATAGCCTTTATCAACAAGCGTCTTAACGAAATTAATAATCTCTGGAATGTTCTGGGTTGCTCGTGGATGAACAACATCTTTGGAAATATTTAATGCAGCAGTATCCTGCATGAAGGCGTGAATATATTTATCAGCAATGGCGCCAACGGTTGTATTATTTTCACGAGCAGCATTAATCATCTTATCATCAACATCTGTAAAATTCGAAACGTAATTAACTTTATACCCCCGATACTCAAGGTATCGACGAACAGTATCAAAGGCAATTGCACTTCTAGCATTACCAATGTGAATGTAATTGTAGACAGTTGGACCACAGACATACATATTAACAACGCCTGGGGTAACGGGTTCGAATTTTTCTTTTTTTCGGGTGAGCGTATTAAATATCTGCAACATTTCGAATTCCTCTCTTTACGTCTTATATAATGAAATCATAGCATAATTTTCAAGTTATTTTTCAATATAACCATAAACTATAATAAAAGGTCTCGCCGAAATTTCAACGAGACCAATTAACTTAAAAATATTTTTTATCATTTAATCTTTATCGATTTGTTTTAAAGTCTGATTAATATGTTGAATCGCCTTTTGCTTACCAACCAATTCAACCGATTCAGGCAATTCTGGTCCGTGCATTTCATGTGTAACCGCAATTCGGATTGGCATCCATAACTTGCGTCCCTTAATACCAGTATCTTTCTGAATGGCCTTGATTGTCTTTAAGACCTCAACCGAATCAAACATTGGCAGTTCTTGGATCCGATTAAGAAATTCTTTCAAAACAACTGGTGCCGTATCGTTAGAAATCTCATCTAACGCGTCGCCCGAAACTTCTTCCGGTTCTTGGAAAAATACAGAAGCCATGTCATTGATTTGAGCCATATAACTCATTTCACGTTTGTAAAGGTTAATTAGCTGACGAGCCCATTCGATCGTCTTATTGTCTGGATTTTCCGGGATGTTACCTCCCTTAATCAATTGACGCAAAGCTAAGTCCATAATTGTACTATCATCAGCAGCTTTTACGTATTGGTTATTAATCCATTCCAACTTCTTTGAATCAAATTTAGCAGGTGACTTACTGAGTCGCTTTTCATCATACATTTTAATGAATTGTTTCTTATTGAAGATTTCATCCTCACCAACTGGTGACCAGCCAAGTAACAAGATAAAGTTAAACATGGCATCGGGTAAATAACCAAGATTACGATATTGTTCAATAAACTGAAGAACCGATTCATCTCGCTTACTAAGCTTTTTGCCAGTATCAGCACTGATAATTAAGCTCATGTGACCAAACCTAGGTGCTTGCCACCCAAAGGCCTCATAGATCATCAATTGTTTAGGGGTATTGGCAACGTGATCATCACCACGGAAAACATGGCTGATCTTCATCTTATGGTCATCAACGACAACCGCAAAATTATAAGTCGGCATGCCATCACGTTTGGCAATGACAAAATCGCCACCAATTGTATCAGAATTAAAGGAAACCTTTCCTTTAACGATATCATCCCAAGCATAATCACGATTCTTAGGAACCCGAAAACGAATAACCGGCTTCAAACCTTTTGCTTTTGCATCAGCGATGGCTTGTTGCTTTTCTTCGTTACTCATTCCTTCGTATTCATATTCATAATGAGGCATCTCACCACGAGCTTTTTGAGCTTCACGGTCGGCTTGCAATTGTTCTTCAGTTCGATAAGACTCGTACGCCTTACCTTCATCCAATAACTGCTGGATAAGGGGGGTATAGATATCTTTTCGTTCTGATTGACGATATGGACCATAATCGCCACCGACATCAGGACCCTCGTCCCAATCCAAACCAAGCCACTTGAGATTTTCAAGTTGGCTTTTTTCACCGTCGGCAACGTTTCGTTTCGTATCCGTATCTTCAATCCGGATAATGAACTTTCCTTTATTGTGTCGTGCAAATAAATAATTAAAAATGGCTGTCCGTGCATTTCCGATATGCAAGTGGCCAGTTGGACTTGGTGCATAACGAACTCGAATTGCATTGTTTGCCAAAGTCAAACGCCTCTTTCTTATAATTATTCCAAAATTTTAAACAAATTTCGGCAGTGTCTTCAGTTTACAATGAAGTGCGGGAAAAATAAAGGTATCCAAGATAACTGAGATGAAAACTACCTCTTACTTGACCTTTATCCACATGGTTCAAAAAACGAGGTTGACCAAATTGGCCTACCTCGTTTGAACTATCAGCGTGATTAACTGGAAAGAAGTAAAAAAGATTTTTAGCTACTTAGCAGTTCGACCATTTTTCGGCTTATTACGCTTACTGTCGCTTTCTTCATTATTTTCCGAAATATTTTTAGTGGAGTGTTCAGGCCGGGCGAAGATCATCTTGCCGGCATCTGTTTGAATGGCACTGGTAACCACAACATCGATATGATCATTTAGGAAGTAGCGGCCATCTTCCACAACTACCATTGTTCCATCATCAAGGTATGCAACTCCCTGTTGACGTTCAGTTCCGTTTTTAACGACCATCACGTTTAGCTGCTGACCGGGCAAAATTTTCTGCCGCAACGAATTAGCCAACGCATTGATATTAAAGACCTGAACGTTTTGGAACTGAATGACTTTATTTAAATTATAATCATTCGTTATAATAACCCCATTAACGTCTTTGGCCAACGCAATCAATTTTGTGTCAACCTCAGAAATATCATCATAATCTTTATCCGACATTTCAATGGGAATTAAGTCTTCACTTTGTAATTTATTTAAGATATCCAAACCTCGCCGGCCACGGACTCGTTTGACACTGTCGCTTGAGTCGGCAATGTATTGAAGTTCGTACAAAACAAACTTTGGAACCAACAATGTGCCCTCGATAAAGCCGGTCTTAACAACATCATAAATTCGACCATCAATCAAAATGTTGGTATCGAGAATTTTATAGTGATGATAGTTCTTATCAACCGGCTTATCAATAATCTTTTCCTCGGCCGCTTTTGGTGCAGATTCCGAACGGCGCCGAAATTGAAACATTTTTCGCCACCGGTCACTCTGAGTCGCTCCGAGTCTGAAACCAAAATATCCAAGAATTAACATTAAAATAATTGGAATCATTGTGTTCAAGAAAAATGTATTTGTCCTAAAGAACACAATTGAAACCAGAACTGCCAGAACCAGACCAATAATTAACCCCAACGTTCCAAAAACTAGCTGCAATGGGCTTTGACTCGTTAGCCTTGCCTCAATTCGGTCGGTCAACTTCAAAACATAGTTTCCAGCCATCAACGAAATAATATAAAAAATAATTGCACCAAAAATCGCGTTTGTCAGGGTATTGTTGAAGACTGTGCCATATCTAACTTGAAGGATCAACCAAAGCAATGGAAAATAGCTAGCCCCAATTGCAGCACCAGCTAATGTAAAAACAATTTGAACAATTCGTTTTCGTTTCACTCTTATCGCCTTCTTTCAAAATTAATTTAACCCAAAGCTAATTTCAACGCTTGTGACAATGTTGAAACACCTACTACTTGAATTCCCTTTGGTGGCGTCCATCCTTGAAGGTTATTCGCAGGAACCAATACCCGCTTAAACCCAAGTTTTTGTGCCTCGGAGACACGTTGTTCGATCCGGGTAACCCGACGGACTTCACCCGTCAATCCAAGTTCGCCAACATAACATTCAGTTGGACTTGTCCCACGATTCTTGTACGATGAGGCAATACTAACTGCAATCGCCAAATCAATTGCGGGCTCATCCAGTTTAACACCACCAGCAGCTTTTAAATAAGCATCTTGATTCTGAAGCATCAAACCAGCACGTTTTTCAAGAACTGCCATAATTAGCGAAACTCGATTTCGGTCAAGTCCAGTTGCCGTTCGCTGTGCATTTCCAAAAACAGATGCCGTGACCAACGCCTGAATTTCAACCAAAATTGGCCGAGTTCCCTCCATCGACACCACAATTGCAGAACCAGTTGCATCCTTCAATCGCTCTTCAAGAAAAATTTCTGAAGGATTAGTGACTTCATGAAGGCCATCTGTCCGCATTTCAAAAACGCCCAGCTCATTTGTTGAACCAAACCGGTTCTTCACTGTTCGCAGAATTCGATATGAATGATGAAGGTCGCCTTCAAAATAAAGAACCGTATCAACCATATGTTCCAATATTTTAGGCCCGGCAATTGCACCACCCTTAGTCACATGACCAACCACAAACACCGTAACGCCCTGTCCCTTGGCAACATTCATTAGATCAGCAGTTACTTCTCTTATCTGCGCAACTGATCCGGTAGCTGACTGTAATTCTGGTATTTGCATGGTCTGCACGGAATCAATGACAACCGCATCCGGTTTCATTTCACTAATTGTACTTTTAATAACATCCATATCCGTTTCTGGATAAACGTAAAGTTGACCGCCACTGACACCAAGTCGATTAGCACGCATTTTAATTTGGCTGGCACTCTCCTCACCGGAAACATAAAGAATCTTACCGGACTGACTTAGTTCACCGGACAATTGCAACATCAATGTGGACTTTCCAATTCCAGGATCACCACCGATTAAGATTAAGGATCCTGGCACTACCCCACCGCCTAAAACCCGGTTAAGTTCCTCCATTTTTGTCTTGAAACGGTTCTCACTCTGAAATTTAACCTGATCAATCGGCTCAGGCTGATTATCATGAATACCAGTTCGACGCAAAGTATTAGAGGCACTACTGGGTTTTGGTGTAATTGTCTCTTCTACTAAGGTATTCCACTCGTTACAATTCGGGCAGCGTCCCAAATATCTAGGTGAAATATAGCCGCAGTTTTGACATACAAATTGAGTTTTAACTTTAGCCAATAAAATTCTCCTTCTCACTAATATTAGTCATATTTTAGCACTTAATCGATAGTATTGAATTGGTTCGGACCAGATTTTAAGGCTTCTTATACTTTATTTTCCAGAAGAGCCAAAACCGCCATTTCGCGTTTTGGCTTTGGAACCATCGTCTTGGTCGGCGAGCAGATAGGGCATAAAAATTCCCTGTGCAATTCGGTCCCCCTTCGAAATCGTGATATCATCGATTCCAAAGTTAAGGATTTGAACAAAAATTTCACCTTCGTTGCCGGAGTTGTTGTAGTAATCAGCATCGATCACGCCAATCCCATTTGGAATGGTTAATCCCCGTTTTAATGGGTTGCTTGACCGATTCGCAATGATTAAGACTTCACTAGGTTGCATATATGCCTTAATCCCAGTCGGAATCAGGAAGGGTTTTAAAACCGCCCGCGCTTTTGCTAATGATTCTTGATTAATCTTCTTTTCATGCTTAACAGCCCATAAGATTTTCAAAAAATTTAATTTCCAAATTGATGGAATGACCATATCAACGGCGCTTTCAAAATCATATCCCGCAGCGTGATTAGTTGTCCTGTAAGGAACTGTTAGTTCTTTATTTTCGTACTTCGAAACAATTTCAAATCCACGTTTCACGATAAATCTCTCCTCATAATAAAAAAATATTTGCAATCAAATAGTACAAGCCAGTTCATAACGACATTCCCAATTCGATTCTTAATAGTTAAATAGTATAACTCATGTGAGCCGGTTTGAATAGATTGACAAATTAGCTAAAAACACGCAAAATAAATGTTAGTAAAACCTTTAAGCAACTTTTGAAATTGAAAGGATAAACAAATGACACATCAAGACGAACTAAAACAATTGGTTGGCAAAGAAGCGGTTAAATTCATCAAAGATAATATGGTTGTTGGTCTTGGAACCGGTTCGACCGTCAAATTTATGGTGGATGCTTTAGGACAACGAGTAACTGATGAACACTTATCAATCATTGGTGTTCCAACATCAGAAAGAACCCGCCAACAGGCCAATCGTCTTGGCATCCCGACCAAGGGGGTTGACGAGGTCGATCACATCGATTTAACGATTGATGGTGCCGATCAAATTGATAAACATTTTCAAGGTATTAAGGGTGGCGGCGCCGCCCACCTATGGGAAAAGATCGTTGCAATTAATTCCGATAAGAATATGTGGATTGTTGACGAGAGCAAGATGGCTGACCAGCTGGGCACTTTCCCACTTCCTTTGGAAGTCATTCCTTATGGTAGCACTCAGCTTTTTAAACGATTAAAAGAAAAAGGTTATCAGCCAGAGTTTCGAATGGCAGCAGACAAGCATGTCACAACTGATTCCAACAATTACATCATCGACCTGCATATGCATCAGATTGATGATCCGAAATCATTAGCGTTGGACCTGGATCAAATGACTGGAATTGTTGAACATGGTTTATTTTTAAACATTGTTAATACTGTCATTGTTGGCAGAGAAACTGGTCCACAAGTTTTACACGCACGTTAATTTAATCAACAAACTAAATCAGAGCGGGAAAAAAGGCGCTTAACTTCCAGAGTTCAATCGAAATATCCAAATATTTAAGTTCAGAATATTCGGATAATTCGATTGAACGGCCGGAAGTTGCCTTTTTTCCCGCATTTTTTCTCGGTAATCATCATTTTTACACTAACAGAGACCACAAAATGATGATTGTCTCAGCCCCTCCTTGGTGTTTATCTCGGGGCAAAAAAAGTGCGTGCCGGAAACTTCTTGGAAATTTCAAAAGTTCCTTCGCGTATCACACTACTCTTACTGGTTCTTTCTCATAAATGAGAGTAAAATAATAAGTCATTAAGGAGAGTGATTATTTTTGACAGCAGAAATTAATTTAGATCAACTTGGCAAGTTTCAACAAAATTTAGACAATCGTAAAGATTCTAAAGTAATCCAACGAGCCGTTTCTCATCAAGGAATCTTAGCAAGCAGTGAAGACTTCGATGCAGAAAGCAAAATGGAACCTGTCTTTTCTATCGATCTTTCAACTGGAAAAGTAGCTGACCAAAAGCAAAGTGGCCGTTGTTGGATGTTCGCAGCCTTGAACACAATGCGAATTCATCTAATGAACACCTACAAGGTAGCTGATGATTTTGAACTTTCTCAAAACTACACCAACTTTTGGGATAAATTCGAAAAGTCTAACTATTTTTTGGAAAATGTCCTCAAAACGGCTAATAAACCACTGGATTCACGCAAGGTATCGTGGCTCATGACAACACCACAACAGGACGGTGGTCAATGGGATATGCTTTGTGCCCTTATTGAAAAATATGGAATCGTTCCAAAGTCTGCAATGCCAGAAACTTTTAACAGTGAAAAATCAGGTCAACTAAATAAATACTTGAATTTAAAATTGCGTCATGACGCCGTTGCACTACGTGAATTAGTTGCTGATAAGGCTTCTGATAAAAAGATTGCTGAAACTAAGGAAACAATGTTAAACGAAATTTACCGAATGTTAACCTATGCACTCGGCGAACCCGCTACCAAGTTTGACTTCGAGTATCGAGATAAAGATAAAAATTATCACATTGATCAAAACATCACGCCTCAAGAATTTTTCAAGAAATACGTTAACTTAAATCTTGAAGACTATGTCTCATTGATCAACTCGCCAACTGATGACAAACCCTTTAACAAAACATACACCATCGAAATGCTGGGTAATGTTGTTAATGGTCGACCGGTTAAGCACTTGAACTTAGAAATGGCTGAACTCAAAAAATTGGCCATCAAACAATTACAAAATGGCGAATCCGTTTGGTTTGGTAGTGACGTTGGTCAAAGTTCAAACACTAAAAAAGGAATTATGGATACAGATTTGTACGTTCCAGACGAATTATTTGCTACAGACCTATCCCTTTCCAAAGCTGAACGACTTGATTATGCCGAAAGTTTAATGACCCACGCAATGGTCATTACAGGCGTTGATTTAGTTAATGGCAAGCCAACTAAGTGGAAGGTTGAAAACAGCTGGGGTGAAAAAGTTGGGACTAAAGGATACTTTGTCATGAGTGACGACTGGTTGGATCAATTTGTTTATCAATTCGTGATCAATAAAAAGTATCTAACTGAGCAGCAACTGAAGGATCAAGCCCAGGAACCAATCGTTTTGAAGCCATGGGATCCAATGGGTGCATTAGCTTAGCGTTACATTTAAATATTCAATTAGGATTTAAAAAAGATATTCAGCACGCGCAACGGCGATGCTGGATATCTTTTTTTATTAACCATAAATTTTGCGGATCATTTAAAGATAACCAACAGACAAACTTATTCACTCATAAATTGTTTGTTAAGAATCGTTAAATGCTGATCAAAATCGTAGCGGATTGGTTTTCCGTTTGGGACTTCAATTTCTGGGATATCCTCATCAGAAATATTTTCCAGAAACTTGATAAGTGCCCGTAACGTACTACCATGAGCCACTATTAATTGATTTTTGCCGTCTAACAACCGTGGCGCAATTTGATCAGTCCAATACGGAATTAACCGCTCTTGCGCCATTTCTAAGCTTTCGCCTAAGGGAATTTTGACACCATAACGATCATAGCGAGAATCTTCATCCCTAACTTTTAGCAAAGGCGGCACAACGTTAAAACTTCGGCGCCAAATTTTTAATTGTTTGGCACCGACTTTTTCCTTAACAGCCAGTTTATTTTTTCCCCGCAAACCGCCGTAATGACGTTCGTTCAATCGCCAGGATTTATGTTCTGGTATGTAGTTCTGACCAATTTCATCAAGAACGATGTTTGTTGTCATAATCGCTCGCTTCAAAAATGACGTATGAACATCATCGAATTGCAAACCAGAGGCCTGAATAATCTGCCCCGCTGTGTGAGCCTGCGCAACCCCCTTCTCGGTGAGCGCAACATCACTCCAGCCAGTAAAAATATTATCCCGATTTGCTTGGCTCTCGCCATGACGCATTATAACCAGCGTTGACAAATTTTCATCTTCTTTTCACTTTCATTCAGTTCATGCTTTGCAGCAACAATAATGATTATGTTAACAGAATTTTTTCTATGAATCAAAGGCCTCCTGAGTGAATTTACCAGCCTAAAACTGTTGAACCAACACCATCAAGACCGGAATAACAATCAAACTTAACAAGGTTGTTTCAGCAACCATAATTGACGCATATTCCGAATCTGCATGATACAAACGAGAGACAACCGGTGCATTTGTCATGATTGGCATTGCTGACTGCATGATAAAAACTTGTTTCATCAACAATGGCATTGGTGTTGGAATAACCAGCAACGACATCAATGTTGGTGCTAGGAGAAAGCGACCAAACAAAATTAAAAAGTTGCTTCGGTCAAAATGAACATTTGACAGATCAACACTGTTAATTGAAATACCAATAAAGATCATTGACAGCGGAATCGTTAAATTACCAACATAATCGAAGTCCTGCATGATAAATTGTGGTAGCTTAACATGCCAAAGGACAAGCAAAACCCCCACCATAAATCCAAGCAGTGGTGGCGAAAAGACCTTTTTGAATACTGTCTTTAAACTAAATGATCCCTGTTGTGACCCGTCTTTTCTAATTAAATAGACGCCAAGCGTCCAAAAGAACGTCGTGTTAGCCATATAATAAACCAACACGAATGGTAAACTATGAGGGCCAAACAACGCCATATTAACCGGTAAACCAACAAAAACCGTGTTGGAGTTGGAAAACATAGATTCAAATAACCCTGCGTGCATCTTAGGAATTCGACACACTTTAACAATGATAATTGAAATAATATATAGCAAGAACATTGAAATAACAGGAAAAACAAGATCAGGTAAGGTTTTCAACAACTGATCCGCTTTAAATTTTCTGACAATTGTTGAAACCATATAAGCAGGTAGCGCAATCTGAGTAACCAGCCGCGCGATCATGCTTGTCATCTTACTGTCAAACCAATCATTTCTCGCTAAAATAAATCCAAGGGCAATGATGATCAAAATAATCAGAACCCCGGATACAGCCTGCTCAAATACTTCCATAACAATTCCCCAATTCTAAAAAAACAATAACAATGTCACATTATAGCACAATTAGAATCCACAGTTTGCTATAATCTTTCATGGACATTTATTTCAACTATTTCAAATATCAGCGGGAATTGTTAAATTATGTTTAAATAACCGGATATTTTCGCAACCACCTTCAAAAGTGCAATATACTTTTGTAAGAATTTTTGTAAATGAGGAGTTAATATGCCATCAGACAAGAAGCGGGATTTTGAACCTGTCTATTCAAGACGGGCGGACAAAAAGCCGCATTATAAAAAGAAGAACAGACGCAAACGTAGGATTATTGGTTGGAGTATTTTTGCTATTTTACTACTAATCATTGGTGGCGGACTCATTTGGGGATATGGCGCTTATAAAAGTGCTAAAAAGACTTTTACCCAAACTTTCGATTCAACACATGTCCAGAAAGCTCGAAATGTGTCGAAGGTTATCCAACAAGGGAAGCCACTTTCGATTCTCCTACTAGGAACTGATACTGGTGCACTGGGACGTCACGATACCGGCCGAACTGATACTATGATTGTTGCCACCATCAATCCTAAGAAGCAAACCATTCATCTGACAAGTATTGCCCGTGATACCAAAGTTGTCGTTCCTGGTGATACACAGGCTTATGAAAAGATCAACGCAGCTTATACGATTGGTGGTGCTGGAACCGCGGTTAAAACTGTCCAAAATCTATTGGATATTCCAATTGATTTCTATGCGATTATCAACATGGGCGGAATGGAAACAATGGTCAACGCTGTTGGTGGTGTTGACGTCAAGCCTCCTTTGACCTTCCAATACGGTCATGCAAATGTTGTGAAGGGCAAGAAGGTTCACTTGAACGGGAAGCAAGCATTGGATTATGCCAGAATGCGTGACGATGATCCACTTGGCGATTACGGCAGACAGGCTCGTCAGCGACAAATTATCAAACATTTAGTAATGAAGGGCTTAAACATTTCTTCACTTCCTAGATATAAGGCAATCTTATCGTCACTTACCGGCAATATGAAGACCGACATGACCTTTGATGATATGATCGCAGTTCGAGCTAAATATGGTGATGCAACCCATCACATTAAATCGCAGACGCTTCAAGGCCAAGATGCAATGATTGATGGCTTGTCCTATCAAGTTGTCCCTAACAGTGAATTGTTAAAGGTTTCCAATGATATTCGGGCAACGCTTGGCCTGTCTAAATCAACAAAACTCCAAGCACAACAAACGCAAACTGATTCTGATTATAGTGGTACTTCTACCGGTTATTCGGATCAAACAACTACACAACAATCATCATCTTCGACGGGCTACGGCTATTAACAGCACTACCCGCAGATGATCTAAACATATCCAAAAATGGGCTGGACAAAAGTAATTTTGTCCAGCCCATTTTGAATAATCACGATTATTACCAAGCAAAAACGCGGGATAAAGGCAGCTTTCAGCCGTGTCATCGAATTATCCAACTATCCAAATCCGGAATATCTCGTTAAACTTTTTACTTAGTTAAAAAACGTGGGCCAACAAGCAGACTCCGGTCATAAAAGCCCCTAACTTAACATTCCAAAATTGGAAATATCAAGTTAGGGGACTTATATTCTAGGATCTATCCACTTGCTGGCCCACTCTGTTTCTGATTCATGAACAATATTCAATTTTCAAGGCTTGAGACAGTCAAGCTCATGATTTAAAACAATTCCATCGGATTTAAACTAGAAAAGCCTGGATACTCAAGATGCCGCTAGCATAACCAATAATCCCAATCATAAATAAACCAATAATAATCCAAATTGGTGAAATTTGTCTGCGAATTAACCAAATGCAAATCAACGTTAATCCAATAGCAGCGATTGCTGTCATCCCAGATCCAATCAGTTTACCAAAGAAATGACCAGATAACTTGGTTACCTGCTCGGCTAATTGATCAGTGATTGAAAAGTTAACTTTGACCCAGCGCGCGACGATTACGCCCATCATAAACATCCCAAAAATTGATGTCGCCTTGGTCACGGTTTTTAAAATCCCCGTATTGAAAAAATTAATAATATCAGTGCCATTTTGGTAGCCAATCTTTTGTGCTTCATAACGGAATAAAAGCCGCGCACAATTCCACGCAACGAAGAACAAGATTGGTCCATAAATCCCAAAACCACCAATGACCAGACTTGCAGCAAATGCGGACAAAACCGGTCGAACGGTCCCAGACCATAGCGGATCGCCAATGCCACCTAAAGGACCCATCATAGCCGTTTTAACAGCATTAATTTCAGTGTCATCTACGTCACCACCATTAGCTCGCTGCTCTTCCATTGATAAAACAACTCCGGTCACCAGTGATTGCATAATTGGTGACGTATTAAAAAATAGAAGATGCCGTTTCATTGCAGAAATCCGGTCACTTTTATTTGGATATAATCGTTTAATCGCCGGTGACATAATATAAGCAAAGCCTAAATTTTGCATTCGTTCATAATTCCATGAAGCTTGTTCAAAACTGGAACGCCAAAAAATACTGATAAAGTCAGATGGTCGGAGTTCAACCTTTCTTGGTTTCCTGCTTGACTGATCATGAATTTGTTTGACCATCGCTGAGCCCCAACTTTCTACAAATCATCTAATTCTTTATCAAAGTCATCCATGTCATCATTGCCACCATTCTCTGGTTTTGAGCGCTGGTGCTTGTTTACCAACCACAAATAAAGAAGTGTTAAAAGCGCGCCAATAAGTGCTAACGTAAAAATACCAAGATTGCTAAACGCGGCAATCAGGAAGCCGATACCTAACCAAATCCACAATGTATGATCTGCCATCATATTAATAATAATGGCAAACCCGACGGCTGAAATCATCCCAATTGACGCTGCAATCCCATTGGTGACACCAGCTGGAACTTGATTGAACAACCACTGAATGTAAACTGGGTTAACCACCATCACCAGTGCAGTTGGAATTAATACCCTCAATCCCTGAATACTAAGACTAATTAAGTGCATTCGATTCATTTTGGAAAGGTTGCCTTCATTAGCCGCCTCATCCGCACGATGGACAACTTTAACAATTGATTTTCGGATAGCAACATTTAAAAGTTGTCCAATCACTGCCACTGGAATGGTTAATGCAATCCCGTGTTTGATGGTCAAAGCTACCGGGCCACAGACTAGTAGCGCCGAAATAACCGCTGGTAACGCAATATCCGGTGCGACCGCCGCACCCACATTCATCCAACCAATCATAATCATCTGGAGTGTACCGCCAAGTAAGATACCACTCACAAGATGACCCGTCGCAATACCAATAAGTGTACAAGCAATAATTGGCTGATAAACTTGCCACTCATCCAAGATGCCGTCCATTCCGACAACAAATGCAATGATTAAAATTAAAATTGTCGAAATTATACTCATTTTCTACCCTCGAAATAAATCAAAAATTCTTCTTTTCCAGCAGACCGGTCATCTCAATTTTCTTTTCAGCAGGAACTTTTTGTGCGTAAACATTCAAATGAAAGTCTTGGGTCAAAATTCGGACCTGCTTGGCAATTTCAGGGTTCATGGCAATCGCTTCAGTCACCATTGTCATACCATCCGCGTAAGCCACACTACCAATATTGATACCGATTTTAGAAAAATCAATGCCACCTTCTGCTAATCGAACCATATCGCCAACATTCTCAGTAAGCAACAATGTATTGAATGAATCAAAGCGAGAATCAAAATATGCCCGAATCATTTTATTGACGGTGACCACGTTTGCCCGAACACCAGGCGGTGCTACCTGTGTAATTAACGTCTTTCTAAGGTTATCCTTCGCAACTGTATCTGAAACTACCATAATTCGATTAGGCCGAACGGCATGAGTCCAAAAGGTTGCAACCTGTCCATGCAGTAATCGACTGTCAACCCTGGCTAATCGGATATCCATTGTCATCAAAGATCATCTCCCAAATCATTATCTGTTGGTGGCGCAATTGTAAATTGGCGAATTGAATCATCAGAAATCTCGTGAATGTGACGAACCAATTCATCAAGACTTGACTGGCGCGACATAAATGCCTCTAAGAGAATCGGCAGATTGACGCCCGCAATTAAGGCCGTATGCTTTGGATCATTAGCTACAACACCAGCAGCCACGTTAAATGGCGACCCGCCCCACAAATCAGCCAAAATCAGCGTATCGGCATCTTGTGGTAATTTTTTTTGAGCTGAAGCAAACTTTACAGATAGTGATTCAACCCCATCACTTGGTTCAAGACCAACTGTTGCAACCTGATCCTGTTTGCCAGCAATCATCTCAGAAGTTTTGACCAAGGCGGATGCCAGCCCGCCATGACTTGCAACAATAATTGAAATCATAAGAATGTCTCCTCTAGTGTTATTGGTAACAAAACACATTAAAATTTGTTAAACAGTCATGATAAATATATCACATAAGTGTCGCGACGGATATCCATTGCTTATCACCGGTATGAATTCCATTTCCTTAAAACACTGATTAATCATTAATATCTAATAAATCTGACGGTTGAACCAAATAGTACTCGGCTTCTTTAAATTCATCACTCTTTTTTGTTCGCCAGCCCGCTAATCCAAATGCCACTTTGGCTGCATGAGCAGCTTGTAAGTCATAAATCGTATCACCAATATAAATGGTTTGCTTAGGATCAGCATGAAGCTTTTCGATTCCCTTGTAAACCATGTCAGGTGCCGGTTTACCATGCTTAATCTCATTAGAAAAAACATAGGCATTAAAATACTTATCTAATCCAAATCGAGCAACATCTCGATGAAACTCCGATTCAATCTTGGAAGTTGCAATCGCCAACCGATTATTTTTATCCTGATGAAGACCCTCTAAGGTATCATAAATGCCATCGTAAACGGTCGCATATTTTTTATAGTCCTGAATTTTACTAAACCATTCTTTCAAAACTTTCTGAACGTTTTTCACCCCAAGAATTTTTAAAGAATCAACTGCTGTAATCCCAAAAACCTTCTTTAAACTTTCATACTGAATATCATAACCATTCTCAAGCAACGTTTTGTGTAACGGTAGCAGGTACATTTTTTCCGAATCAATTAAGGTCCCATCCACATCAAAAATAAAATTATGCATGCCTTAAACTCCCCCATCCGCTTAGTTTTTTATGATCAGACCACTTGTTTCACTGATGAACAACATTTCACTCAACATGATTAACTCAACCCAAATTTTTCTCCGCAATAAATAAATGCGTCCCTAATAAAGTTTTCGATTATTTAATGTACTTTTATCTTACCAGTAGAAAGCGATTCCTGTTAATACCCGTTTCCTTTACAGACGTTTTTATACAATAAAAAAGTCCGGACCACTACCAAAATGATAGTGACTCGAACTTTAACAATGCGGCCAAGAAGATTCGAACTTCCACCGGGATAATTCCCGACAAGATCCTTAATCTTGCGCGTCTGCCAATTCCGCCATGGCCGCATCAACAGATAAAATTATAGCAGAAATTCGAAGCGTTGACAATCAATTTTTTAAATTTATTCTCCGCGGACAGTCGCGCCATCTTTATCAATTTGTAACAACCGTAAACTACCATTTAAATTTTCTTTTTCTAATTCTATCCTCAACTGTGTTAATGCTGAACTTTCACCCAAGGTGGCAATTGTTGGGCCGGCACCACTCAGATAAGTCCCGTAGATTCCTAATTTATGGGCTGCTTGACGAATCGTGTCGATCTCTGGAACCAAATCCTTACGATAAGGCTCATGAAGTTGGTCATCCTCAACCAAAGGCAGTGCCTGATCCCATTTTCCTTGACTGACCAAGGCAATAAAGACATTAGCCTTACTGCTGGCATAAACAGCCGTTGGATAGTCAATCTTCTTAGGTAGCTTTTTACGACTTTGCGCCTCACTAATCCCATCAGGACGAATGTACATTAATGCCCGAACATCCGGTAAAGCTAATTTGGTTGCAATTGCTTTTTCGCCATCAAAAGTCGAAACAACCAAATCTCCTAATAATGCAGCTGCGATATTCTCAGGATGGCCCTCAAATTTGGCCCCTAAATTAAGCTGATCATCAATCGATAATCCGAGATCACCAAGTGCGTTGGCAATCTTAATTCCAGCTACTACAGCCGTTGTGCTGGATCCTAACCCATGAGCAATTGGGACATCGGAAATGACTGTTAACTGATGTGGATGAATGTTTGCATCTACTTTTAAAATTGTTTGGACAATTAAGTTTTTTTCATCAGTTGGAATATCACTTCCCAATGCATGGTTAACCTTCCATTGATCTGTTTTTTCCTCAACAATCACAGTGTAGTAAAGATGCAGTGCAATCCCGATTGAATCGACTCCGGAACCCAAATTTGCCGAAGTGGCCGGGACCCGAATAATAATCTTTGCCATGTAAAAACTCCTCCCTAGCGGTCAATTGGCCATTCGATAATTTGTCACTAACTGTAATTTTCCTCGACACCGACCACAAACATATTTTGACACGTCAATTCTTCGCTTTCTATGATACTCCAAACCACACCGATTACAGCGATAAAGATATTTTATCGGTTGAGAACGAATTGTTGTATTTGGCGCGTATCTCGATCCACCAACCGCTTTTAATAATTGTTTAAATTCGGGTGTATTATGCTTGCCACTAAAACCGGCTAAATGAAGATGATAGTGACATAACTCGTGTTTAATAATTCCGACCAGAATATCATGGTTAGTCCCGGTATCTATCTCATCCATTTTGGGATTGATATCAATGTCATGGCTCTCAAGATGATAACGTCCACCTGTTGTTTTGAGCCGGCGATTAAAATAAGCATGATGTAAAAAAGGTTTGGCAAAAAATGTTAACGAAACTTGTTCAACCAACTTTTGTAATTGTTTATCTGTCAACTTTCTAAAGATCTCCTATAATCAATGACTTCAACATCTTCAGTTCATCCAGTCAGAGCAGCAAATGAACCATGCCAGACCGATAGTTAACCCGTCTAAGCCGTTGGATCAACCATCGTTAGTTGAATTCGATGCCGATCAGTGTCTACCGAATCAATCCAAACCGTCACAATGTCGCCAACTGAAGCCGCCTTACTTGGATCTTTAATAAAATGACTGCTCATTTTTGAAATATGAACTAAACCATCCTGTTTGACTCCGATATCAACAAAGACACCAAAATCAACGACATTTCGAATAGTCCCCTGCAATTTCATTCCCGGCTTTAAATCAGCCATTGTTAAAACATCCTTGCGCAACAGAGGTGCGGGCATTTGATCACGAAGATCGCGGCCGGGTGTCTCAAGCCCCTTAATGATGTCCCTTAAGGCTTCTTTGCCAACATCGAATTGTTGTGCCGCCTGATCAACTTTAATTGTTGATAACTTTTCACTCACAACGC
This sequence comes from Lentilactobacillus diolivorans DSM 14421, assembly GCF_001434255.1. Taxonomy (GTDB): domain Bacteria; phylum Bacillota; class Bacilli; order Lactobacillales; family Lactobacillaceae; genus Lentilactobacillus; species Lentilactobacillus diolivorans. Next base: position 20,125 of record NZ_AZEY01000090.1, on the reverse strand, counting down.
TTTTTCCAAGATCCGTAATTGTTAATTCGGACTGTGCCAAAAGTTGTTTTGCAGCCCCATAACTTTCTGGATGAATATCAGTATTATCAAGCGGATTAGTTCCACCAATAATTCGTAGGAACCCAACTGACTGTTCAAACGCCTTAGGACCAAGCCGAGGCACCTTTTTTAATTGAGAACGACTCTCAAATGCCCCTGATTCATTCCGATAGGTCACAATGTTATTAGCCGTCGACTTCGTTAGTCCCGAAATATGAACAAGTAAATCAGGACTTGCAGTGTTCAAATTAACGCCGACGCGGTTAACCGCTGTTTCAACTACTTGATCCAACTGATCTCGTAATTGTTTTTGGGGAACATCATGCTGGTACTGGCCGACACCAATTGATTGTGGATCAATTTTAACTAATTCTGATAATGGATCTTGGATTCTGCGAGCAATACTAACGGCCGATCGTTGTTCAACGCTGAAGTCAGGAAACTCCTCACGAGCGACTTTACTGGCAGAGTATACCGATGCCCCTGCTTCATTGACAATTACATAATAAATTGGTGTCTTAATTTCTTTAATCGCGTCAGAAACAAACTGTTCGGATTCCCGACTGGCAGTCCCATTACCAATCGCAATCATTTCAACGTGATTTCGGTTGATAAAATCGATAAATAATCCCTTAGCCGCTTTTCGTTTAGCCTCACTGGCAGGTTTATGCGGATAAATGACCGTTTTATCTAAATACTTTCCATTTCGATCTACCACCGCCAGCTTGCAGCCAGTTCGATATGCCGGGTCAAATCCCATGACAATTTTGCCTTTTAGCGGGGCCTGCATCAAAAGATTATATAAATTTTTCCCAAAAATATCAATCGCGTGGTCGGCCGCAATCTGACTTAATTCTTTACGAATTTCGCGTTCAATTGCCGGGCCAATAAATCGTTGATAAGCATCATCAGCCGCGTCTTTAATGATATCAGCCGCCAAGCCGGTATGCTTCAACACCAAAGTTGCCTGAAGATGCCATTTAATCGGTGTTTCATTGACCGTTACTTTGACACTTAAAACGCCCTCTTTTTCACCACGATTAATTGCCAGAGTTCTGAATGACGGAATTGAGCGAACGGGTTGCGAAAACTCATAGTATTGCTGGTAAGTACCGGCTTCATCAAGTTCTTTACCGCTTTTTTTAACCTTCGTTTCAATTTGACCATATTGATTTGTGTTTTGACGAACCCATTTTCGAAACTCAGCTCGATCACCAATCTCCTCAGCCAAGATTTCGTGAATGCCGTCATAGACCGACTGCTTGTCAGGCAGTTCTTTGTCAGGGTTGACTGCTGACTCAACTAATTGGTCCAAATGCGAATCAAACGCCAAAACAGCTTTTGCAAGAGGAAGCAACCCCTTTTCCTTGGCGATTGTCGCCTTAGTTCGTCGTTTTTGTTTGTAAGGTAAATAAAGGTCTTCAACTTGCTGTAAAACCGTTGCCGCCTCAATCTGCTTTTTCAATTGTGGGCTTAAGGCTTTTTGCTCATCAATTATCTTCAGAACCTCCGTTTTTCGCTTATCCAAGGTCTGAATCCGATGAGCAGCCGCTTGAATATCGCGAATCTCAACTTCATCAAGATTGGCGGTTCGTTCTTTTCTGTAACGTGCGATAAAGGGAACCGTGTCACCTTCATCAAGCATTTTTAAAGTTTCAGAAATTTGTTTGGCACGCAGTTTTGGTAAATCATGCTGAATCTGTTTTGTTAATGTCTCGTCCATTTGTTCCACCTTTTATTAATTGATATTAACGTTAATTATATCATGCCCCTCTCCAGGGACGGCAGGTTGAGCCAAAAAACGATCACATTTTAACGTTTAATTTTGGCATAGTCCAATATCTTTAATTAAGTGCTCTGTAGAAGTGGAAAGTAAAAGGAAGTCAGAGCGGGACAAAAGGCGCTTAACTTCCAGAGTGTAATCGGACTATCCGAATATTCTGAACTTGAACATTTGGATAATTCGGTTACACGGCCGGAAGTTGCCTTTTGTCCCGCGTTTTTACTTGGTAATAATCGTGTTTACACTAACAGAGACTGGGCAAACGACTATTGTCCCACTCACATTGTTGACATAATTCTTGTTGTTACGTTTGAGACTTTAGCAATACTACTTTCCTGATCCTTTTCTGATTGGTTGAATTTATCAACGTCAATCGTCACTTGATCGGGTTCAAGACTATTGGTCATTGCTTGACACGCATTAGCATAATCCTGATAGTCTCGAACCAACAATTTATGCCGACCAAGTAGTTTAACAGGGACGGGTGCCTGTTGAAGCTGATTAACGTTTTCCTGATACTTATCAGTTCCAGATTGAAAATGGGCTTTAATCTCTGCTAATCTCTCAGATGTTAAATCGGCAATGGTGTCAGTATCAATTGCCTTTCTTAACGTTTCATAATCGCCATTTAAATCTTCACCATTCTTTGACGTTGAATCAATGACATCAGAAACAATCTTGGCATATCTTCTCATATCTTGTGGTTTCAAATTAATTCCCTCTATCCAAATTATTGTTTATCAAAAAAGTGCCGCTGAACATATTTTACTACTTCTGAGACAACAACGATCATAAAGCCGCCAAGAACAACGACCAACCATTGCGATGGCACCAACTTAGTCACATGGAACATCTGATTAAACCCAGGAATGACAATCGTCAAAATCAACAATAGGGTTGACCCAAGCAATGCCCAATTGAAAAATTTGTTTTTGAAGAGGCCGACTCTAAAGATTGATTGATGAATTGTCTTGGAGTTAAAGGCGTGAAAGAGTTGAATTAAGCCCAACGTTGCATAGGCCATTGTTAAGGCATCGGCGTGAATCAAGGCATCTGTCCCATGAACCGGGTTCAAGATTGCAAACGCATAGACGCTTAAGGTGATGGCACCTTCAAAGAATCCCTGATAAAGAATGTTGCTCATAATCCCACCAGAAAGAAAGTTTGAAGAACGGCCTCGAGGTTGACGTTTCATGATCCCCGGTTCAGCTGGCTCAACGCCTAAAGCAATCGCTGGAAATGTATCGGTAACTAAATTAATCCAGAGAATTTGAACTGGTGCCAGGATTTCCCAACCCATCATCGTCATCACAAACAGGGTTAATACTTCACCCAAATTAGCTGAAAGCAAATATTGAAGTGACTTTTGAATATTAGCAAAGACTTTTCTACCGGCTCGAACAGCGGTTACGATTGTTGCAAAATTATCATCTGCTAAAACCATATCGCTGGCTTCCTTGGAAACCTCAGTTCCGGTGATTCCCATTCCAACACCAATGTCGGCAGTCTTCAATGCTGGGGCATCATTAACCCCATCGCCAGTCATCGCAACCACTTTACCCTTTTTCTGCCAGGCTTTTACAATTCGAACCTTATGTTCGGGAGCAACTCGGGCATAAACAGAAATGTCACCAACCTGCTTCTCGAATTGAGAATCAGACATCTCATCCAATTGAGCGCCGTTCATTACCTTTCCGGCAGTATCCTTTGATGTGTCACCGCGGTCAAGAATACCCAATCGTTTTGCGATAGCCTGAGCGGTGTCTTGATGATCACCGGTAATCATAATTGATTTAATCCCGGCAGATTTGGCTTCTGCAACCGCTTGGGCAACTTCTGGGCGCTCAGGATCAATCATTCCGATTAAGCCCACAAAGGTCATATCATGTTCCTGGGCATCACTTGTCAACTCAGTAGGCACTTTGTCAACAAATCGATAAGCAAATGCCAATACCCGTAATGCTTGAGTTGCTAACTGATGATTGGTTTCACTGATTAATTGACGATCAGCATCGGTAAACTGGCGGATTTGATCACCATCTTGGATTTGGGTCACTCGTTCCAATAATTGATCCGGTGCCCCTTTCATCGTCATCATGATTTGATCATCTGCAAATTGATTATACGTTGACATCAACTTTCGTTCCGAATCAAACGGAATTTCAGCCAGCCGTTCATGTTTAGAAATAAATTGTTGAACCGGCTGATCCTGATTCAAATAAAACGAAATTAACGCAGTTTCAGTTGGATCACCACCCAATTGACCTTCTTGAAACTTGGTGTCATTATTCAATACCATGATTTGAGCAAGTCTGTTTTCTAACGTTAATTTAGTCTCACTGGAATCAGTTAATTGCTCGTTTAGGAAAACCTTTTCAACGGTCATCTTATTTTGCGTTAAGGTCCCGGTTTTATCTGAAGCAATAATGTCAGTACTGCCAAGGGTTTCAACCGCGGGTAATTTCCTGATTAACGCCCGATGCTTAGCCATTTGCTGCGTTCCAATTGCCAAGGTTACGGTTACAATTGCCGGCAGGCCTTCTGGAATCGCTGCCACCGCCAACGAAATAGCAGTTAATAACATATCAAGGACATTTTCCTGCCCCCGCCACATCCCAACACCAAAGACAATTACCGAAATAATCAAAATCAAAATGGTCAGCATTTTGGCTAATTGTTTCAAGTTTTCTTGTAATGGGGTTACCGATTCTTCAGTGGTATTAAGCATATGGGCGATTTTACCAACCTCGGTGTTCATTCCGGTTCCAATTACAACGCCAACACCACGACCAGATGTTACGTTACTGTTCATAAAGCCCAAATTTTTCCGGTCACCCAGGGGCAAATCATCATCAGCAATGGTGGCCACCTGTTTATTCACCGGAACCGATTCACCAGTTAAAGCCGCTTCTTCAATTTTTAATGAATTAGCCTCTGTTAATCGGATATCTGCCGGAACAATATCGCCAGCTTCCAATAGGACAATGTCACCAGGAACAATTTGATCACTCTTAACCGAAAGTGATTCGCCGTTTCTCAAAACAGTTGCCATTGGCGCTGACATTTGTTTTAAAGAATCAATAGCACTCTCAGCCTTAGATTCTTGAAAAACACCAAAAATCGCATTTAAAATAACCACCGCAATGATGATAATGGCATCGATATGTTCACCGGCAATTCCGGCAATAATCGCCGCGACAATCAAAATGATGATCATTAAATCTTTAAACTGACCAATAAACTTTTCAAGTAGAGTTGTCCGTCGCTTCCCTTGCAGTTTATTTAAACCAAACTGATTTTGGCGATCAAGAACTTCTTGAGCCGTTAATCCGTTTGCCTGTGATTTCATTTGAGCCATCACATCTTCAACTGAACGTTGGTAAAAAAGTTTGTTTTTTTCTGCCATTTACTTCCTCCTTAGAAAAGAAAAAGACCCATGAATCCTCGCAAAAAGATTCATAAGTCTCACCATTTAAGATTTATCCCGGAAATACGAGTATTTCACGTTGACGAGATAATCGCAAAAAGATATTGCTGGTTACTCCCTTTATTTACAAATAATTATACCTAATCAATCATGAAAAGTCACTGATAAACTACTTCCAAAATGTATCGTAAACGTTAATTGGCGTATGCCGTTTATGCTCAGTCTTGATATACCAGCCTTCAATTGTTTCAGCGGCCTGCTGAGAAACGACTTTACCTTCCAGATAATCGTCAATATCTTGATAAGTAACGCCTAGGGCAACTTCATCGGGCAAAGCTGGTCGGTTATCTTCCAAATCTGCAGTTGGCACTTTTTTGTAAAGATGCTCCGGTGCACCCAACTCATTCAATAGTTGCTTGCCCTGACGTTTATCCAAGCGCCAAAGTGGGGTAATATCGGCGGCACCATCGCCAAACTTAGTGTAAAAGCCAGTGACGGCCTCCGCGGCGTGATCGGTCCCAACAACGGCGCCCTTTTCTCCGCCAGCAATGGCATACTGCGCAATCATCCGCTGACGGGCCTTAATATTTCCCTTATTAAAATCACTAATTTGAATCCCGTTAGTTTCAACCGAGTCAACGGCAGCATCAACGGCTGGTTTAATGTCAACCCGAACTACTTTGTCAGCTTTCATGTAGTCAATTGCTGCCAAAGCATCCGACTCATCTGCTTGGACGCCATAAGGAAGCCGAACAGCAATAAATTGATAATCAGTGTCGCCAGTTTCATCGCGTAATTCAGAAATTGCCAGTTGCGAAAGTTTTCCGGCAAGGGTTGAATCCTGACCACCAGAGATTCCCAAAACAAGTGTTTTTAAAAAAGGATACTTTTTTAAATAAGCTTTCAAAAAGTCAATACTTCTTCTGATTTCAGCCTTTGGATCAATCACCGGCTGTACTTTTAATGCATTAATAATTTCCTGTTGCTTTGCCCGCATCTGCAATCATCCCTTGATTAATAATTTATTTGTTGGACATAGTTTCGAACTTTTTCAATAATATCACGTTTATTGTCCCAGCACTTTTGTGAAAGGTCAACCGGATATTTTTGTGGATTTAATTCACGTTTGTACTCTGGCCATAGCGATGCGAGCTCACTTGCGGCATAATTAGCAATTTTTTTGAGGTTTGGTCGGTCATAGATCAGTTGACCACTTTTATAAATAGGTCGAAGTAATGGCTTAGCATCAAAGTTTTCAACTGTCTTGTTAATGTAAGTATAGTTTGGATGAAACATGTAAATAGATTTTTCTTTACGAGGATCTTCGTCTGACAAAGTAACGTAATCACCCTCCGACTTACCATCCCGTGCGTCAGTGATGCGCCAAACCTGCTTTTTACCAGGAGTCGACACTTTTTCGGCATTTCCAGAAATCTTAATCGTATCTGTCATCTTGCCGTTACTGTCTTCAACCGAAACCATTTTATAAACAGCCCCTAATGCGGGTTGATCAAAAGCCGTGATTACTTTTGTTCCAACTCCCCAAACATCAATTTTAGCGTGCTGCATTTTTAAACTGGCAATCGTTGTTTCATCTAAATCATTTGAAGCATAAATTTTTGTGTTTGGATAACCCGCAGCGTCCAACACTTCCCGAACCCGTTTAGAAAGATAAGCCATGTCGCCAGAATCAAGCCGCACACCGGCAAAGTTGATCTTATCGCCCATTTCATTGGCAACCTTGATCGCGCTTGGCACACCACTTTTCAGTGTATTATACGTATCAACCAAGAAGACACAGTCATGATGCGTTTGCGCGTACGCTTTAAAAGCATCATAGTCATCGCCGAACGATTCAACCAGCGAATGAGCGTGAGTACCACTAATTGGAATTCCAAATTTTTTACCGGCCAACACATTTGAGGTCGCATTAAAACCACCAATAATTGTTGCTCGAGACCCCCACAATGCCGCAGAAACTTCTTGCGCACGGCGGGTTCCAAATTCCATTAATGGATCATCTCCAACCGCAATTCTAATTCGTGATGCCTTCGTCGCAATCAACGTTTGGTAGTTAACGATATTTAGAATCGCAGTTTCAACCAACTGGCATTCACAAAGTGTCCCTTCCACTTGTAAAATGGGCTCATTAGGAAAGACTAAATCGCCTTCATAAGCCGAGCGAATGGTTCCTTTAAATTTAAAAGTTCTTAAATATTCCAAAAACTCAGAAGGATAGTCGGTCACCTTTTGTAAGTATGCAATATCATCGTCGGAAAAGTTCAGTCCTTGGATGTATTGAATCACATGTTCGAGGCCGGCAAAAACCGCATACCCGTTTCCAAACGGCAGCTTCCTAAAGAACACTTCAAAGACCGCATGCCGGTTCTCCATGTGTTTCTCAAAGTATGTCGCCATCATATTAATCTCATAGAAATCAGTATGAAGTGTCAAATTATCGTTTTCTGACATAATAAATTTAAAATCCTCCCAAGTAAGTTGTTATAATCTAGTTAGTTCAATTTTAACATTTATAAAATTATTAACCAGAATTATGTAAATTTTTTCCAATCTGACTGGTTACCTAAGGAGTTATAACCATGAACCAACCATCACAAAATCTTGTTACCATTCTTGGAATCCCTTTCATTAACACAACAAAGCATCAGTTTGAAAAAATTATTCATGAGCGAATCAGCAATCATAAAAATACGTTTGTCGTCACTGCCAACCCTGAAATTGTGATGTATGCCAATGATCATCAAGACTACGCCGCATTAATTAAATCAGCAGATTATATTATCGCAGACGGCATCGGCATCGTTATTGGCGCCAAAATACTGAAACACCCCATTGAAGAACGAATTACCGGCTATGACCTATTTACTCATTTATTAAATTGGGGAAACCACCATCACAAATCTGCTTATTTTGTCGGGGCAAAGCCTGAGGTCATTAAAAAGTTGCAAAAAACAGTTGCCGAAAAATACCCTCAATTAACGATTGCCGGGACTCATGATGGTTACTTTCAAGACGATCAGGAAATCGTTGCTGACATCCAAGTCCAGCAACCCGATATGGTCTTCGTTGCAACGGGGTATCCGAAACAAGAACAATTTATCCAGAAGAATCGACACACAGCCAAGGGACTTTGGATGGGGATTGGTGGTTCCTTTGATGTGTTAACCGGCACTGTCAAGCGCGCCCCCGAAACATGGCAGGAATTACACTTGGAGTGGCTATACCGCGTCATCAAAGAGCCTAGTCGAATTTCCAGGTTAATGGTTCTACCCAAGTATTTACTAAGAGTTCTCAAGCAGCGACGGTCGAAAAACTAGGGGGCGATCACCAATGATTCCGAAAAGGCGCAAACAGCTAATTTATTGCCTTTATCAGCTTTATTATCGTTGCGACAATTATCTCCGTTATCTTTGGCTTGACACACCACGCTTCATTTACAGAAAGTTTTCCGTTTGGCCTGGTCGGGATTTTTGTTTTGGCCTATCTTTCCAGCTTGACTTCAACTAAGCCAATTTATATGGACATCTTCTACTTCATTTTGTATATGATCACCTCAAGGATCTGGGGCGGTTATGTCAACTGGACATCGTGGGTCATTTTTGCCGTCACTTCGGGTGTCATGACGTTCTTTACCGCATTTTTGCGAGCAACATTTACAAAGCCAGAAAATAATCAGCATCAAAAGTAGCCGGATTTATCAGCATTTAAGATGATTATTGATTGGTTAACTAAAAATGGCCAAAAGTACTTTTCCATAATCAAACAGGCTCATTAACCATCTCCGAAGTTGAAAATGTTTAGTGAGCCTGTTTGATATTCCGGCCTTTCTTAGTAAATACTATCGATAACTCCCAGCCAGTTTTGCAAAATTAATCGTGCCTAACCCGCTAGCTTGGTTATAAACGGTATTGGATTGGCCAGTATAATACAAATTTGAATTATTATCCGAATCATTTAATGGCGTGAATGGCGAATCAGATTGGTCCGCCAGCTGATAAATCTGCGGATTCCAAAATCCCATCCGCGTACTATTTTCTTGGCTATTAATCAACGCGGTAACGGCTGCAAACTGTGGTGCAACAATGCTGGTTCCACCACTGCTAATCCAAGAATCACCGGCTTTTGCGTGTTGGTAAACCATGTAACCAGTATTTGGATCAGCATTTGCGGCAACATCTGGATAATTTCGACCGCCATCAGTACCTGAAAGTAACGGTTGATTATAAATTGGTTGATTTAATTGTGAAAAATACTGACGGGCGCGAAACGTATTAATACCAGGAACACCCTTTTGATAATCAGGTGTGGCATAAAGGTGACTAAAACCACCGCCACCACCAATCCCAATTGATGGTAAAAGTTCAGGCATTTTTGCAAATAATGACGGATGGGCCTGAAGCACCGGCCAATCGTAATCAGTTCCCCAACTTCTTTCTTTATTGACCGTTACAGTACCCAAATTTGTACCGGCAGGCTTAAACTGACTCGAAAAGGGAAGGGTTGTTCCGCCCACTGAAGTCACCCATGGGCTGGTAGCAAATGGATCAGCATCGTCCGTTGAGCGATCAAGGAGAACCCGTGAACCAGAAACTCCCACCACTGTGTAATTTAAGGCCCCATTATCACCAGAAGCAACAAAGTTTGATACACCTTGGAGGGCAGCCTGTGCCAATATTAGGTTCAGGACTTGAAGATACTTCGGTGAAATGACCCTTCTTTGATTAAGAATTTGGTAGTACCGATTGGTCCCCAATCCCCAACTGCAGGAAAGCGCGCTGGCTTGATTATCATCTAATGCCGTTGCGTAGGCATTAACCAAGTTCATGATAGTTGGGACACCACTTTTAACCCGATACATCTTAACTCGGGCTTCCGGCGCAACCGAACCAGCATATTCAATATCCATGGTGGCTTCTTGATTTTGATTATCAACCGCTGATGAATCAAACAAGCTTCCTTTAACATTTCGAACCAGATAACGACTATTATCTGTCCTAGCACCCTCATGTTTCCAGAAATGATTTATATCACTTCTCTTTGCACCACCAAAAGTAATCACACCAATTGTTTGCCCCTTACCAGTTAGTCCACGTTGATAAAGCTGGTTAACTTGATACCGCTTAGAAAATCGACTCGTATCGCCCATTTTGCTGGCATTATTATCGGTTTGCGCATCGAGTCCGACATCAGTACTTGCAAAGAAATGAGCCTGATTATGATCTGCCATTCCTAAAATTGTCCACACCATTTTCGCAAGTCGATTGGGAATCACGGGTCTTCGTTTGCCAAACTGCAAGGGGTTAGGATGATAAGTTGCCTGATTCAAATTAATTCGAAATAGTCTATTAATATACTTAACTTTCCCACTCACATTCATCAGCAGGCCGTTATCATATACATGGGTCGCTAAATGCTTTTGCCTAAGAAACTTACGCCACTCGTTGGTGACCGATTCAGGTTGACCATAATTTTGGCGAACGCCAGCAGCCGTCAAATAATTTTTAAAGGCCGATTTAGTTGGATCATTAACATCTGCAGCTTGATGGTACAATTCAGATTCATTTTTAGGCCGAAGAACAATGTCAAAACTGGTTGTTGTATTCTCCTTTAAGCGATCTGGTCGCATTGCATCAGTAGAAATTATTGATCCATAAACGCCACTATAAACATCAGCTGATCCACTGACAGACATTATTCCTAATGTCAAGACGGTTGCCAAACTGGCTAAAATCCAACGAAAGCGCCACATTTCATTTTCCCCCTCAAATTGTTCAATCCTCACCTCATTTTAGCACGGGAGCGATTAAAATAACCTGCTGCCGAATTCAAAACAATCGCTTATTCGAATAGGTTGCGCAAAAAGGTCGCCGGGACAATAATCGTTTTGCTCAGTCTCTGTTAGTGTAAACACGATTGTTACCGAACAAAACACAGGACAAAAGGCAACTTCCGTCCACGTCAACGATTATCTAGCTGTTCAAATCCGGAATGTCTCATTGAACTTTTCATTTAGTAAAAAAACGTGGATCAACAAGCAGACTTCAAAATATAAGCCCCCTAACTTAACATTCCAAAATCGGAAATATCAAGTTAGGGGGCTTATATTCTGAAGTCTAACCACTTGCTGACCCATTTTTGCTTTATCGAGGATGTCTTTGCATTAATTATTAACGTCAAATTAATTTTTAATCATTCTTTTTCCAAGTAAAACTCAAATCGATCACCAACGTACTGCGTTCTTACGTATTCGAAAGGCCTACCATCTTGGAGATAAGTAATCTGCCGTAACCGCAGAATTGCATCGCCACGTTTGATATCCAAATATTCAGCAATCCGTTCAGAAGCCAGCATTGCCGAAACCGTTTGCTGAGCTTTTCCAAGGCTTAAATCCTTTTTCTGCTCCAATGTTCGATAAAGCGAACTGGTTACTTCAGATTTCTCCAACCCCTCAATAATGTTTTCTGGGACAGTGGCAACCTCAAAACAGATTGGGACATCGTCTCCATACCGAATCCGTTCCATTCGTAAGACTGATTGGTCTTGCGTAATCTGTAATTTTTCCATTTCACTTAAAGAAGGTTCCATGGTGTGATATGAAATTGTTTTACTGGAGGGCTGTTTGCCTTGAGCCAGCATCAGGTCTGTAAAACCAGTGACGCCTGACATTTTTTCTTGAACTTTTTGATTTGCAACGAAGGTCCCTGAACCAACGCGCCGTTCAAGAATCCCTTCGTCAACTAAAGTCTGAATTGCTTGACGCAATGTCATTCGACTAACACCAAACTCTGTGGATAATTCCCGTTCCGAAGGGATTCGATCACCAATTTTCCACTTATCAGACTCGATATTTCGTTTGATATCATTATGAATTTGAATATAGATTGGCAACCCCACCGAAACCAGCTCCTTAGTCTTAATCTAATAATTTTCCATACCTATACGTTGCCATAAGGTCTAGGCCTTTGTCAAACAAATTTAAATCCGCATCGTTCCCAACCTCAAGCGACTCCTTACCTTTCAGGTGAAATTCATTAGCTTGATTGGTCGAGCTCATTCTGACAGCATCTTCAATTGTGCAACCAGTAAACTGGATGATATTTTTAAAAGCATCTTTATATTTAAGAATTGAACCGGCCAACCGGCCATTTTTAAGAACTGCCCGACCGTTGTGGACCAATACCGGCTGTTCACCAAGCTGATATTGACCATCAGGCATCCCCTTTGCTTCCATTGCGTCCGTAATCAATTCGAGTCGCGTAGCCCCGATTATTTTGTAAGCGATCTTAACAGCTTCGGGTTTCACGTGATAACCATCGCAGATTAACTCAACGTGGGTTTGGTTAGCTAACATGGCATAACCAACCACCCCAACCTCGCGGTGCTGAAAGCCGCGTTGGGCGTTAAACAAATGGGTCACATGAGTTGGGCGCGCCTTTTTTAGTTGGCCAAAGGTTGCATCACTATGGCCAACTGACATCACAATATGATGCTGTTGGCAATAAGCTTGAAAATCAAGGTTAACTATATTTTCAGGCGCATATGTCAACAGTCGGATTCGATTTCCGGAAAGCTGTTGCCATTTAGCAAGTTCGATTTTATTAGGTTGCTGAATCTCATTAATCGGTTGGGCACCGTTAAACTTAGTAGAAATAAACGGTCCTTCAAGATGAATACCTAAAATGCCTTGATTCTTTTGAGCTGCAAGATTGATTGTTTTCATCGCTGAAGCAATTTTCTGCGGGCTCTGAGTCATTGTTGTTACAAAGATCCCCGTAACACCCTCAGCACCCATTTTATCCACCATTTGACCAATACGCTGTGGATCATTATCCATCGAATCCGTTCCATAGCCGCCATGAACGTGAACATCAATGAACCCTGGAACGACTAATCGATTTTCACCATTAATTAACTGATCATCTGCTTGTGGTTGATAGTCGGTCATCGGTCCAATGGCAATAACTGTCGAATCAAATCTCAGATAGCCGTGTAAGATTATCCGAACACCGGTATAAATTTTACTGTTGATGATTACTTTTGCCATTATTTAACACTCGTCGCTAGTCGTCATGATTTCCAGTTGACTTGGCGATGGTAGCATCAATGCCCTTGACAACCGCATTTAAGAACCCGGCCTGTTCCATTGCCAGAATCCCGGCAATCGTATCACCACCAGGTGAACAAACTTTATCAATCATCTCGGCCGGCGTTGCTTTTGAGTCCATGAGTGATTTCGCAGATCCCAAAGTTGTTTGGGCAGCAATTTGGGTCGCAACATCTTTGCTGAACCCATATTTAACCCCGGTACGGCTGAGACAATCAATAAAGAAATCTACATAGGCCACTGCACTACCAGAAATCGCACTAAAAGCGGCAAACTGCTTTTCGGGTAATTCACTAACTTCTCCAGTTGCTTTAAAGACAGAAATTGCTTGATCTTTTCGATCACCGGTTAAATTCTCATTAGCTGCGATTGCAGTCATCCCCTGCCCATATTCAGAATTAATGTTCGGTAAACTTCGTAGAATCGGTAATTGATAGTCAGTCAGTTCTTCCAATCGATTAAGAGTTATCCCCGATGCAATCGAAATAAGCGTTTTATGCGCATTTAATTCACTCCGGATCTCTTCCAACACATCCGTAGCAATTCCTGGAATCACAGCCAAAACAATCAGATCACTATTTTTAGTTAATTCTAAATTACTTGATTGAGCAGTTAAACCATACTGATTCGCATATGTTTCGTAATGAATTTGACGAGCACTATGGACCAAAATATTTTTTGAAGGGACAAAGTAAGCCCGCAACAGCCCTTGAATAATTGCTTGAGCCATTGCACCAACACCAATAAAGCCAATTTTCATTTCTATTCTCCTCACGTTTATATCGGACTATTCCAATTATTAATTCGACAATAGCTGAAATTTTTAAAGATTGCAACCATTATATTTTGGAGATACCAATTTTTTAATTTATTGGTCATCGTGAGAATAACGAGATAACAAATGGTAGAATGATACGTTTGACCGGTGTATGCGCTAAACCGACTATGATTAACCAACCAAGGGCCACACCAAATGCATTCGTTAAAACGTCATTAATATCGACCCAGCGAGAAAGACCAACCCATTCATCAAGAATGAACTGCAACATTTCGATACCGGTACTGATAACAACTCCCGTTAAGATCACCTTTTTAAATTTCAAGTTTGGCAATAAAAGTCGAATATAAATCCCCATTGGCATCATCATTAAAACATTTTGATAAAAGTCAGCCGTCGTACTCCAAAATGGGATCAAATTAACCGGTGCGCTACCAATGATCATCGGGGCGACCTGCTGATTTCCAACAAAAGCATACGATGTTGGTGCCAATGTCAGGTAACTTACAATCATCATATAAGCAACTGCCGACAAAATTGTAATGAGCTGCCAACGCGAGGCTTTTGCCGTCTGATAAGAATACGATTTTAACCAAATAAACAAACTAGTAATATCAATCATGTATGGTAGCCATTTAATCATTAGAATTCACCTTCCTTTTCATTTTTCAAAACAGTTAACAACCCTTTATCCTGTTAAGTGTATGGAAATTGCGTTAAGTGAACCTTAAGTTGTCCGATAAAAAGAAATATTTTACATAATGACAACTTTTTCTTAATATCTCTAAGACACATAATAAAAATGATTTAATGACTACAATAATCGTCTTCTTAGTTAACAAGCGCCAATCCTAGCGGTAAAAGCTGTCTTTGTTTTACCTATCTGGCATTGATAACACCGAGTACCCTGTCACGCGACAATCCTAGACGATCGATTAGATTGAATAAAAAACGTTTTGTACCGAATCAATTATATATTTGATTTTGCTATTAATTTATTATCAACATTCTGGTATACTGGGACAAATCTTTCTAAGGCGGTGATATATAATGCCCAGAAACAATTTTGACATTCACGAAGCATTTGCTGAAAAAACAGTTGCTGTGGTTTTAGACCATTTAAAAGAGATTCGACAAAAAAGACCCAAAAGTGACTTCATCCTCCTAGATGATAAAAATTTTATGGTCGATGATTTAAGTGTTGTTGGATCCCTGATCTCTTTAAATCTTATTAATAATAAAGGAATGAGATGCGAACGCTTAATAGCTCCTGAGTCCTTTTCAGTTACGATCAAAGAACTCAGAAAGCAATAGTCATCTATTTTCTTTAATGCTTACGAACAATTGCTTATTCACGTATTTTAAGATCCGCTCTTACTTTTGACTATCCTTATTTGTTGGATAGTCATTTTTTATTTCTCATTTATTCTGACGGCTTGGGGTGGCATGCAACTGATCCGGTTCCTTTGTTGCCAGTAGAAACTTCCATTCGAGAATTGTAAAACGATTGACCGATTCCTTTATAGAACGCCAGTGGATATATATCTACCCAACAACTACGAAGCAAGAACAAAATGAAGCTACGGAGAAACTAGCGGAGTAGCTTCATTTTTAAACCATACCAATTTGACACCCAGCATTCAGATATACCAATCATTGGTTAGCCACGAAAAAATGATTAACTTTTGGTTACCATTTGACCGACAATCAGTGACAATTAAAGAAAAATGAATGCACAAAAACTGGTACATAAACTGGTGCACCTTGTTTGTAGCCTATTGCATGCTATTGGAAATTAGAAGTAACAAAAAAGCCGTCAACAAAGTGTTTTACACCTTATTGACGACTATTATATCTATAATATTGGGCTAGCTGGGTTCGAACCAGCGCATCACGGGATCAAAACCCGTTGCCTTACCTCTTGGCTATAGCCCAAAAATAAAATGGAGGGGAGTGGATTCGAACCACCGAACCCGAAGGAGCGGATTTACAGTCCGCCGCGTTTAGCCAGACTTCGCTACCCCTCCGAAACGTTTGTCAGTACCAAACCAACGAATATAATAATACAAAATTCTGGCGTTCACGTCAAGCAAATTATTCAAAAAAGTTGGATAATCTTTAACTGGTTTTGCCATTCTTCAATAAAGTCGTTGCTCGACCACTCGTTATGCCGGTGATTATGGTAACCGACGGCCGCATTATAATACCATGTTTGTTTGACTTGAATTGGGACAATCCGCTGATGAATATGGCCAAAGATGACTCGCTCAACTTGATAGTGATTAATCAAATCCTCAATACGTTTGCTTCCCATCATTGCATTAGCCATATTCCAAAAACGGAAATCGGTAGTATAGCGAATAAAATGTCTATTTGGAACAAAGTGAGTCATTAAGATAACCTTCTTTGCCTCATTCTTAGCCATCTGAAGCTGTTTATCGAGCTGGGCAATAACTATACCCTCCCGCTCAACATCGCTCATAGGTTGAGAAATTAGGCTGTCAATCCAGTAAGCCATTTTCCATTGATAAAACTGATCTATTGTTTTGTTCACATTATCCGCAAATGAATAATCATACCAACCATTTAATCCAATGATTCGATAGTTAGAATTCGGAATATCGACGAATCGGTTGTTAAGATACCCTGGCCAACTTCCTGTTTCAAGTTGTTCATATGTCACATTCTTAATCATGTCGTGATTACCGGCAATAAAAAGGACCTTTGTGGGCGAGACTAGTTTAGCTAATTTTTGGACATATTCAACAGTTTTTTCGAAATCATTAAACATATCACCGCCAATTAAATAATAGCCTATCTGCTGTTGCTTTAAAAAATGTGCCTGTTGTTTAATGGCTTGATCAACTGGAATCTTGTTAATATCAAGATGATTATCACTTGTCGCCGCTATTTTAATCATAACCATTCTCCCAAATAAAAAATGTGCTATCCAGACTAGGATAACACAAATTATACTACTAAATTATTTTATCATTTCTGTTTTAACTCATTAACAATTTTATTAATTAACGCCTTCCATTAACTTCTTAATCGGTTTAATCAAGAAAGCTAATAAAATTCCGGCCACAATCGCTACCAACCCAACAATCATAAAGTAATTAACCTCGTTATCGGGAGTATAGAATTTAACAATTTGAGAATTGACAGCTTGTCCCGCTGAATCTGCCAAGAACCACATACTCATCATTTGAGATTCGAATGCCTTCGGGGCTAACTTAGTCGTTACAGAAAGTCCAATTGGTGAAATCAATAATTCAGCAACTTCAATGATTGCCCAACTACCTAATAACCATAAAGGACTAACCAATGCTGAAGAACCAAACAAAGAAACTGGAATTACCATGAATAAGTATGAAAGCCCAGCAATTACCATTCCTGTCGAGAACTTACCTGGAGAACTAGGTTGCCGTTTACCCAACTTCATCCATAACCATGCAAAGAGTGGTGTATAGATCATAATGAACAATGGATTCAATGATTGGTACCAACCGGCTTTAATTGTGAAGCCAAGCACGTTATTGTCAGTTTGGTTTTGGGCAAATAAAGCTAATACAACTGATCCTTGTTCTTCGATTGCCCAAAAAACGGCAGCTGCGATAAATAATGGAATATAAGCAATCACACGGGATCGATCTGTACTCGAAATCTTTTTACTTGAGAGAATAATAACGAAGTAAATGACCGGTGTTGCAATAGCGATAATACTCAATAATGTGATGAATGTATCGATATTTAGTGATCCCATCACATGAAGCAATAAGAGAATCAGTCCAAATACAACAACGCCTAATCCGACTCGAATCGACAATTTTTTTGCGTCATCTGGTTCAAGTGGATCGGATGGATAAAGACTTGTACTTGGTAAATGCTTTTTCCCACCAAGAATGTACTGAAGTAATCCAAAGAACATCCCGATCGCAGCCAACGAGAATCCCAGATGGAAATTAACACTCATTCCTAACCAACTCACTAACAATGGTGAGATAAAAGATCCAAAGTTAATTCCGAAAACAAAGATTGTGAAACCCGAGTCACGTCGATTATCATACTCAGTATACAAGCCACCAACCATTTCAGAAATGTTTGGTTTTAATAACCCGGTACCCAATGTAATTAAAACAATTGAAGCAAATAATGCAATCTTTCCAAGTGGCATCGAAAGGGCAATATGCCCAAACATAATTAAAACACCACCATAGAAAACCGTTTTACGACTACCCCAAATTCGGTCACTTACAAACCCACCAATAACCGATGTCAGATAAACCATTGAACCATAAATTGCCATAATCGAAGCGGCAGTCGATTGTGAAAATCCTAAACCACCTTTAGTTACGCTAAAGTACATGTAGAAAATAAGAATTGCCCGCATGCCGTAGTAACTAAACCGTTCCCACATTTCTGTAAAGAACAGAGTCGACAACCCTCGAGGTTGACCAAAGAACGATTTATCTGCACGTCTTTCCTGGTCACTTTGACCTTGTTGTTGCATGTGATACCCTCCAAAAAATAAATCTAATCCCCTTTAACCAAAGCCAGTCGGATTAGATCATTAAATTTATAATTACCTTACTTTAGGCTTAAACCATACGAACTATTATATGCTAGATGAGAAAGTAATTCAACAAACTACCGATAACGATTAGAACCAAAAACCAGTCATGACATCATAATCATGACTGGTTTCTGAGAAAAATAATTTTATAGCTTCTCATTATCAAGTGTCAATTCCTAATGTTTATTAAAATAAATTGGAATAAACCGTCGAACTAAGAATTGAACTGTTTCAGTATTCATCAATGTGTCTTGAGCATGCGTAAACAAGACTGAGTATTGAAGTGTTTCAACATTCGCAATCACTTTATTCTGCTCTTGGTGAGCTTTTTTGAGCCAATGATCTGCTGACAACAATTGATCATGTATACTTTCTTTATCTGGATGATTAGTGCTTAATTTATCCAACACACCTGTTAAGAGTTTTTTGGCTTTCCCAGAATACGTCAAAATCTTCATTGAACTTTCGTTAAGTTCATCGAGATTCATTAGATCACCTTAGCAAGACTGAATTGATTCATGATGAACTTAACCAATTTTTCCCCGTTTGCCCAACCATAAACATCATCTGGGATTGTTTTGACTGGTGCTTTTCCACCAATCATTTCTAATTCTTTTTCATGATATGAAGCTTGGGGTGCAATCAAAACTAAGTCAATAGCTTTATCAAGGTATGTATCGGTATTGTCAAAGTTCGTTGACATTAATTTGATTGATGCATGATAAGTTTCTAAAAACCTTGATGCAGACTTAACAAGAAAATCACTTGAAATTCCACTTTCACAAATTAATAATACATTTTTCATAATTTAACGTCCCCTTTACATATTTTGTATCTAAATACATCTTATCAGATAATTTCATATACCACAAGATAGAATTTTTTGAACATGTCCCGGATAACACTTATTTTAAACGTTTTATATCATAAGATCTCTTATATACCAATACCATCAGAGTTACCTATACCAATTTAAAATTTGCTTTATTTTTCTTTTTATTATGAAAATAAATAACAAGTATGTCCTTTTTATTTACATGTTGATGGCTTTTATTAAAAAATTATTGATTTGAATAATGAGGTAAGTTAGCCCTTTATGCCTGAATTTCAAATTAAGTATCCACAAAAGTGTTGTAATCATTGATGGTAGTATCTTTTGCCTATTACTTCCAGAATACTTTTTGGAATCGATTATTTACAAAAGCGGCAAATGTTTTCTATCGTTTTACTTTTAAAACGTGCATACTACACGTTTTGATACACATAAAAAGGATGGTAGCAAAAAATAATTTTCTTCGTTAGAAGGCTTCGTCAATAATACAAGTTAGCCTCAAGCAATTTAGGCTGTACAATATCTGTTGTTGGTAATAGATTTAATCTATTATTAATGACAGATT
>NZ_AZEY01000089.1 GCF_001434255.1 Lentilactobacillus diolivorans DSM 14421 | reverse complement strand
GATGATTAATCAACGTAATCGCATCGGCGATTTTGAACTAGATACAGTCGTTGGTCCTCGTGGGCATAGTAAGGCAGTTTTATTAACTTTAATCGATCGCAAATCACGGTTCCTTTGGGCATACCGGTTAAAAGATCGGACGACAGCGACTGTTAATGAAGCACTAACTAAGTTCCTAACCACTTTTAATGGTCCGGTGCACAGCTTTACTGTGG
>NZ_AZEY01000088.1 GCF_001434255.1 Lentilactobacillus diolivorans DSM 14421 | reverse complement strand
TCTATTACATTATAGCATGTCCCTTAAAAACTGGCTAACGTTTTAGGCTTTGATCAAGTTTGGATTCGGGTTGTTTGATTTCCGGATTCTGTTCAGCAAATGCTTTCAGTTGTTTTTGTGTTCGATTACTGATTTCATGGTGTATATCATTTAGTTTATTTTTTAGTTCTGATTTTTGTTGTGGGTTCCTTGCTTGCTGAACTTGTTGTTGCAAGCTTTGATAGGACTTATTCAGTGACTGGGCTGCTAGCATTTTTAAATCGTGCTCAGGTCCTTCTTGTGCTTCTTGCAAGCCTAATTGTTTGGTTAAGCCATCACTAAGAAGCTGTCCAAGATCTATGATTTTTGATATACTTCTATGTAAAAAGCGAGTTTA
>NZ_AZEY01000087.1 GCF_001434255.1 Lentilactobacillus diolivorans DSM 14421 | reverse complement strand
GGTTCTTGGGGGCCTAGTTTAGCTGGTATGGCAATTATTCCTTCATTAATTGGAGCTATCATCTTAGTATTAGTTGTTTCACTCGTTGTTGGCCGAATGTAGAAAGTAGGTAACATGAATGGAAATCATGAAAAAAATATTTAAATTTATAATTGCTAGTACCTTAATTATTAGTGGATTATTATTAGGTGGTACTATATTCGCTACTAAGAAAATTGATACTTTAGGAGACAAATTGCAACAAAAATTACATGGATAATTAGCCAAATTTATCTGTATTAGGCTTCTTAGAACGTAAATAATTGAGCAATTGAAGATCAGTTAATCAATATTTAAATTGGGAAGATAACCCTTTATAAATATAGATTGGAATTTTTTTGATAATTAATCAAAGCAGGCACTTTTTTACATAGGTGCTTGCTTTTATTTATCTATACATTATGACCTAGCAGTTAAAAACTGTTTTTACAGATGGTAGATTGTAAAATTTAAGTTGAACATATTAGTGGACAGAAAAACCCATAAAGGTCTTTAATGGTGTCACCACAACATTCCATTAGAAAGAAGGACCTTTATGGGCACCACTATTTTATCATTTGAAGACCGCGTTGTCATCGAAACACTTCATCATGAAAAGCACTCACTTCAATATATTGCCGATTATTTAGGCTTTAGTAAAACCACTATCTTTAATGAGGTTCATCGCTTAGCTGGTGAGTATCACGCAGTTAAGGCTCAAACTGACCATGAAGTTAAACTTAGTCATCGTGGTCGTAAAACCATCTTAACGACTAACCTAAAGCGATTGATTGAAGAAAAAATCAAGATCCAAAAATGGTCAATTGAACAAGTGGCTCATGTAGTTAGAATTGCCTACAAAACCATCTATAACTGGATTGATCAGGGACTACTGGATATTAATGTGACTGATTTACCTGACCATGGTATTCGTCGCAAACGAGCTAAAGAAACCCGTGGTACTTTTAGTCATGGACGTTCCATCGAAGATCGTCCAGCTGAAATTTCTGATCGTAATACTTCAGGTCACTTCGAAGCTGATACAGTTTTATCTGGAAAACGTAAAGGTCAAGCAGTCGCTACGTTTGTCGATCGTAAGAGTCGGCTTACCATCGTTAAACGGCTTAATGGACGAGATAGTACTTCAATGACCAAGGCTATTTTAGAATTGGCTAACCAGTTAGGAGATAATCTCAAGACCCTTACTGTTGACCATGGGAAAGAATTCGCCAACTACAATTTGATTGAAGAACAGACCGGTGTTCCGCTGTACTTTGCGCACGCTTATTCGCCACATGAACGAGGCAGTAATGAAAATTGCAACCGAGTACTACGCCGCTTCATTCCCAAAGGTCAACCGATTGATGAGATTACCGATGATGAATTGATTCAAATTAACTGGTATTTGAATTCCCGACCACTCAAATGTTTAAATTGGCGAACACCAATTGAGATCTTTTTGCGTAATCTGCGTTACTAAATTTGTTCAAGTTATTTCTTGCAATCTGCCAGATATAAATATAGTATTCTTACTGATTCTTTAATTTTATATTTGGTTAAAGAGCTAGGCTGCCTGTATAATAGATCCAGTAGAGAAGTTAAGGCGGTGGCTATTTCCAATCGGAGGTGGTGCTTATGGTGTTAAACCTTTAAAGCCCATAAATCCTAACGAAAGGAGTAGCCTAGGTGTCCGTGTCGGACGCTTTACAATTAATGCTGGCTTTCGGTACTTTTATCGTGGCCTTAATCGCATTAATTGTTGAGCTGATCAAA
>NZ_AZEY01000086.1 GCF_001434255.1 Lentilactobacillus diolivorans DSM 14421 | reverse complement strand
CGGGACACATCAATGTCACTCATGCCAGCTCGATAAAGCTTAAAAGCATGTTGCAAGCGGGGATCGTCTTGGGTGTATTGGGGTTTGCGGCCATGATATTTACCCTGCTGTTTGGCGAGGGCAATCCCTTGTTGCTGACGCTCGATGATTCGCTTACGTTCGCTTTCAGCCTGATACTTATACAGTTCAATGATGAGGTTAGTCATGAGTTGACGTAAATTTGGGTCAGCGATTCCTGTCATGGACGGCAAATTTAACACATCTAGGGTGGCCCCTTTATTCTGAATGGTGTTCATGATCTTAGTTAAATCCTGGTTGTTTCTGCCTAAGCGATCTAATTCAGTGACCATTACAATATCACCCTCACGAATATAGGCCAGCATTTTTTGCAGTTCTGGCCGATTAGT
>NZ_AZEY01000010.1 GCF_001434255.1 Lentilactobacillus diolivorans DSM 14421 | reverse complement strand
AATCGTCCCCGTAAATGTCTCGGATGGAAAACGCCTTATGAAATATTCTTTAATGTCGTGTTGCATTTAATTTGACAATTCAAGTTATTAAAATATGGAATCATTTATCCAAACTTAAAGCCTCTTATCAACGCCTCAAACCGTGTCTGGTTGATTTAGATATTTTTTACATTTTACCGTCCAAATGGTCAATGATCTGTAGATAATATTGCTGTCCTTCCTTAGGTTATCCATCGAAATCGAACTAAAGTTTTTACCCATGATGACAAGTGACAATTAACCCTGAATACCGATTCCATACACAAATTCTACAATAATGATTTTGAAAATTTATTTCAAAATTACTTTAGCACTTCTAAAAAAAGCTCAGAAAATTTATTAACGAAAGAGTAAAGTTAGCATTACTTAAGAATGGTAATGTCGTATAAGAATATGACAATTGTTAACCTCAATTCATAAACTAGTTTTATCTATTTAAGTTTCTTAACCATACATTAGACAATATATTTGTTATTTATAAGAAGGTGTTTAGAATAAGGTGTTGTAACCGTTTTTAATATTTTACATTGGAGGGATTTATATGCATGCGAGGCAATTAAGCATTTTCTTTATCTTCTTTTTTGGTGCTTTAGGGGGATTGTTATTCGGATTTGATACTGGAATAATTTCCGGAGCCTCTCCATTAATTGAAAATAATTTCAATTTAGGTATAGAACAAACCGGATTCATTACTTCATCTGTATTGATCGGTTCTTCAATTGGAGCATTATCAATTGGCACCCTTTCAGATCATTTCGGTCGTAAACGATTATTGCTTATTTCATCGATACTATTTTTATTGGGATCAGGTCTTTCGATGGCCGCAGTTGGCTTTGTTTCAATGGTCATAGCTCGAATTATTCTGGGATTTGCCGTTGGTTCTGCTTCTGCCCTAACACCTGCTTATTTAGCAGAATTAGCAGATGCTCCTCATCGAGGCTCTTTGGGAACTATGTTTCAGCTAATGATTACTGCAGGAATTTTATTAGCATATGTTTCCAATTTAGGATTCTTACACCATAATTTATTAGGTATTCGTGATTGGCGATGGATGCTTGGATCTGCATTAATTCCAGCAGTTATTTTATTTATCGGTTCACTGATCTTACCAGAATCACCTCGTTATCTAGTTGAAAGTGGGAAAATAAATGAGGCACGTGATGTGCTACACGAATTACGGAAAAATACCCACGAAGATCCGGATAAGGAATTATCTGACATCCAAAAGATTGCTGATCAACCTAAAGGAGGCCTAAAGGAACTAACTACTTTTGCTCGACCAGCAGTTATTGTTGCCATTCTTTTAATGCTCTTACAACAGTTGGTCGGTATTAATTCAGTAATCTACTTTTTACCTCAAGTTTTTATCAAGGGATTTGGTTTTGCTGAAAGTAACGCTATTTGGATCTCCGTTGGGATTGGTGTAGTTAATTTTGTTTGCACCATTTTAGCCTACCTAGTAATGGATAAATTTAATCGCCGGACTATTTTACTTTTCGGTTCCATTGTCATGGCTATTTCGATTGGAATTCTATCAGTATTAAACTTTACTTTAAGTGTTCAAAATGCCGCTATTCCCACAATGATTCTTATTGCTATTTATATTTTTGGATTTGCCGTTTCATGGGGCCCCATTTGCTGGTTGATGCTAGGCGAAATTTTCCCATTAAATGTTCGTGGTGTGGGCAATTCAATAGGTTCAGCAGCTAACTGGATTGGTAACTTTATTGTCTCTCAATTCTTCCTAGTTTTGTTGAGTATGTTCCATAATAATGTTGGTGGTCCATTTGCTGTCTTTACATTCTTTGCTATTTTGTCAATCTTTTTCGTTATCTACATGGTCCCTGAAACCCGTGGTAAGACATTGGAAAATATCGAAATGGAAATGCGTCAGAAAGCAGCTTTAAAAAAGGCTGTCAAATAAAAGATGGTGTTATAAAATATAAGAAAGCAAAATTTTCTAAATTCTGATTATTAAGAGATAAGTTAAGATTAAACAACTTATATTAAGGAGAATATTTTATGGCATGGACTGAGAAAAATTATCCACAATCCATGAAAAATCTGAAAAAGATTGTTCGTGATAAAGCAATTGAAATTGCTAATGCTTTAAAAAGCAAGGGATATAATGACCAAAGAGCTATTTCTATAGCAACTGAGAAAGCAGAACAATGGTATAAAGATCATCATGTTTCTAAAAAAAATGACCCTTTCAAAAAGAATAAAAAACATTTCCATAATTAATCTGATAGAATGAAACATGTTTCATCTTGATATTATCTAATATCATAGATGATAATTCTTTCAAGACTCAAAAGTATGAATTATGAGCAAAATTTATTCTTAAGATAGATTGTAAAATTAATCCGAACGCTGTTCGGACAAAAAAGATCAGCTTCCTTTAA
>NZ_AZEY01000085.1 GCF_001434255.1 Lentilactobacillus diolivorans DSM 14421 | reverse complement strand
TTCTAAATTATCCAAATTTGTTCACGATAACGAATTAGGCGAAATGCAGGCCATGGTTACCGCTGCCAACGAAGAATTACGTAACGGCACCGGTGCCGGCAGTGATTTCCGTGACTGGTTGAATTTACCCAAAGATTACGACAAAGCTGAATTCGAGCGGATTAAACAAGCCGCCAAGAAAATTCAAAGTGACTCCAAAGTCTTGGTTGTCATCGGCATTGGTGGCTCTTACCTAGGCGCTAAGATGGCCGTTGATTTCTTAAACGATACTTTCTTTAACTACCTGCCCGACGACCGTCGTCAATTCCCCCAAGTCATGTTTGCCGGCAATTCATTGAGCCCATCGTACGTTTATGATCTGCTCAACTTGATTGGTGACCGCGACTTCTCCGTTAACGTGATTTCGAAATCCGGCACCACAACGGAACCTTCAATTGCCTTTCGGATCTTTAAAGA
>NZ_AZEY01000084.1 GCF_001434255.1 Lentilactobacillus diolivorans DSM 14421 | reverse complement strand
AGAGACTAACCCCAGATACTTCGTCAGATTAGCCACTAAATACTCAAATTCTTCATCAGTGATATAAGCACAATCGGTGCGGGGATAACTGAGTAGTTTGTCTTCGTATAAGCTTTGAATAGCCGCTAAGGTTTGGCTGGCACTGGCGTGATAACGTTTATTCATGGCACTTTGGAGACTGGATAGTGAGAATAGTTGGGGACTAGCACGCTTTTTAGCCTGGTTTTGAATGCCCTTGATTAAACCAGCCTGTGAGCCTTTCTGAACGTGTTTAGCTTGCATGAATGTCATTAGCCCTGTTTCGTCTTTAAATCGCTGATAGGGGTCTAATTTTGCGACGAATTTTTGCTGATTAGTTAAAATTTCCGCATTTAGTTCAAAATAAGGTTCTGGCTT
>NZ_AZEY01000083.1 GCF_001434255.1 Lentilactobacillus diolivorans DSM 14421 | reverse complement strand
GGGGTTTGATCCGGAATATGGACGCTCATATTTGGCACGTTACCATCGGTATGGGCAAGGGTAACGGCTTCAAAGGCCTTGGTGTTGGCAAAGTCCATGGTGTGGCCTTCCAAATATTGCAGCCCGTCCAAGTTATCGGCTTCCTTGGGGACGTCTAAATCATGGTTCGGCTGGTCAACTTTAACGACCGTTTCCATTAAGTTCCGTAAGCCTTCTTGGATGTATTGGCCTAAGGAATGCAAATCAGTGGTGAAGTTGGCGGATGATGGGTAAATGCCCTTTTCATTCTTGCCTTCGGATTCACCCATAAGTTGCTTCCACCATTCAGCGAAGTACATCATATTGGGTTCGTAATTTTCCAATAATTCGGTTGTGAAGCCTTTGCGGTATAAAATGTTCCGATAGGCAGCGTACTGATAGGCTTCATTCTTGCTTAAATCAGGGTCAGTGTAGGCATCGGCCGCGTCGGCTGCCCCTTTCATTAATTGGTCAATGTCGGCACCGGAAGCGGCGATGGGCAACAAACCAACCGGCGTCAAAACGGAGTAACGACCGCCGACACCGTCGGGAATAATGAATGATTCATATCCCTTGGCATCAGCTTCTTGGCGCAAAGCGCCATGAGCTTGATCAGTTGTGGCGTA
>NZ_AZEY01000082.1 GCF_001434255.1 Lentilactobacillus diolivorans DSM 14421 | reverse complement strand
ATGGTCGTTTTAGCGTTTTTAGCACTATTACTTAAGAGATTTTAGACAGCTTCTAATATTTCCACTATCATGCAATCGGGTTCCACCAGCAATCAAGGCACAATCGGTTCACTACAACGAATGATTCAAAATATTGCCATTGCAAATGGTACGGCTATAGGATCAACTTTGATTAATTTAACTGCGCCTAATCTTCCCCCGGGGATTCAAGTAACTTGGTATTTGGCTTTGTTCGTAGTAGCCATCATTGTCATTGCTGGAATCTCAATTAACTATTTACACCCAGAAAAGGCCTGAGTAAACTTACTAATTTAATTAGACTTATTAAGTAAAGAAAATGGCTCTTTGTCAATCGGTAAGGATGAAGAGATTTTTGAGAATTAGACTAAGCCACA
>NZ_AZEY01000009.1 GCF_001434255.1 Lentilactobacillus diolivorans DSM 14421 | reverse complement strand
AGGTTGAAACAATCGCACAGTGGCAGGAAACCCCACCGCGAGTTTTCAATACCCAAGAGCATCTGCAAGGACTAGCTTATCTATCGGGACAGCTCAGCTTAGATCAGTTAGAAAATCATCACCTACAACGGGTTTTAAAGCATGATGGCACTAAACAACTCTTTTTGGGTGAATGCAAAGTCGATCCAACGATTAAGAACAGTCAAATCGAGAAAATCCAAAAGCAGTCAAAAGAGCAACGAGCCAAGGACGATCAGTACAGAAAAGCAAATATGGGGCATTATCAACCGCTAAATTATAAGCCAGTTAGTCCAGACTATTACTTAAAGACGGCCTTTAGTGATGCGATCATAACTGTTCTATATGCTCGTGATGAAGATTACCAACG
>NZ_AZEY01000081.1 GCF_001434255.1 Lentilactobacillus diolivorans DSM 14421 | reverse complement strand
AAAATAATCATGAGCTTATTTCGAGCTTATCATTTTAACTATAAGATGAGAGTTTGATCCTGGCTCAGGACGAACGCTGGCGGCGTGCCTAATACATGCAAGTCGAACGCGTCTTGGTCAATAATTTTAGGTGCTTGCACTTGACTGATTTGACATTAAGACGAGTGGCGAACTGGTGAGTAACACGTGGGTAACCTGCCCTTGAAGTAGAGGATAACACTTGGAAACAGGTGCTAATACTGCATAACAACGAAAACCGCCTGGTTTTCGTTTGAAAGATGGCTTCGGCTATCGCTTTAGGATGGACCCGCGGCGTATTAGCTAGTTGGTGAGGTAACGGCTCACCAAGGCAATGATACGTAGCCGACCTGAGAGGGTAATCGGCCACATTGGGACTGAGACACGGCCCAAACTCCTACGGGAGGCAGCAGTAGGGAATCTTCCACAATGGACGAAAGTCTGATGGAGCAACGCCGCGTGAGTGATGAAGGGTTTCGGCTCGTAAAACTCTGTTGTTGGAGAAGAACGGGTGTCAGAGTAACTGTTGACATCGTGACGGTATCCAACCAGAAAGCCACGGCTAACTACGTGCCAGCAGCCGCGGTAATACGTAGGTGGCAAGCGTTGTCCGGATTTATTGGGCGTAAAGCGAGCGCAGGCGGTTTTTTAGGTCTGATGTGAAAGCCTTCGGCTTAACCGGAGAAGTGCATCGGAAACCGGGAGACTTGAGTGCAGAAGAGGACAGTGGAACTCCATGTGTAGCGGTGAAATGCGTAGATATATGGAAGAACACCAGTGGCGAAGGCGGCTGTCTGGTCTGCAACTGACGCTGAGGCTCGAAAGCATGGGTAGCGAACAGGATTAGATACCCTGGTAGTCCATGCCGTAAACGATGAGTGCTAAGTGTTGGAGGGTTTCCGCCCTTCAGTGCTGCAGCTAACGCATTAAGCACTCCGCCTGGGGAGTACGACCGCAAGGTTGAAACTCAAAGGAATTGACGGGGGCCCGCACAAGCGGTGGAGCATGTGGTTTAATTCGATGCTACGCGAAGAACCTTACCAGGTCTTGACATCTTCTGCCAACCTAAGAGATTAGGCGTTCCCTTCGGGGACAGAATGACAGGTGGTGCATGGTTGTCGTCAGCTCGTGTCGTGAGATGTTGGGTTAAGTCCCGCAACGAGCGCAACCCTTATTGTTAGTTGCCAGCATTTAGTTGGGCACTCTAGCAAGACTGCCGGTGACAAACCGGAGGAAGGTGGGGATGACGTCAAATCATCATGCCCCTTATGACCTGGGCTACACACGTGCTACAATGGACGGTACAACGAGTCGCGAAACCGCGAGGTCAAGCTAATCTCTTAAAGCCGTTCTCAGTTCGGATTGTAGGCTGCAACTCGCCTACATGAAGTTGGAATCGCTAGTAATCGTGGATCAGCATGCCACGGTGAATACGTTCCCGGGCCTTGTACACACCGCCCGTCACACCATGAGAGTTTGTAACACCCAAAGCCGGTGAGGTAACCTTCGGGGGCCAGCCGTCTAAGGTGGGACAGATGATTAGGGTGAAGTCGTAACAAGGTAGCCGTAGGAGAACCTGCGGCTGGATCACCTCCTTTCTAAGGAAAAACGGAATCCTACACATTGTCGAAAGTTTTGTTTAGTTTTGAGAGGTTTACTCTCAAA
>NZ_AZEY01000080.1 GCF_001434255.1 Lentilactobacillus diolivorans DSM 14421 | reverse complement strand
CAAACTCTCATCTTATAGTTAAAATGATAAGCTCGAAATAAGCTCATGATTATTTTGTTGTTACTTTTATTCAAAGCGAATTGACTTCGCAAATGTTTGGCTTCGATTAAAAATCGAAGCGCCCTACACATTCGTTTGTCGAAAATTTTGTTCAGTTTTCAAAGGTCTACCTCGGAAACACAAACATTTCTGACTTACATTTTAAAAACGTTCGTCATTCAAAACCCTTATGTTCCTTTACCTCAACGGCAATAACAATTATATCTCATCGAATCTTGTAAGTCAACAAAAACTTTTTAAGAAGCAATTGGTATATGTGTTAGTCGCATCGAAGCAACGAGTAATATACTACCAGCTATTTTGAGATCGGTCAACACTTTTTTCGAAATTCTTGAAAAGTTTTTTGGCAAGAAAGAATTACGAAACATTAAAAGCGATCACAAAACCCTGCAAACACATCCGGAACCCTGTATACTAGCACTTGAAAATAATGAAAAGGGGTCAGTGACCTTTGGAGAAAATTGTAATTACGGATGCAAAAAGAACACCCATTGGAAAACTAAGTGGCGTTCTTAAGAACTTTTCCGCCGTTCAACTAGCAACCATTGTATCAAAAAAAGTGCTATTCAATTTAGGCCAATCTGCCGATCAAGTTGATCAAGTCATTTTTGGAAATGCAATTCAAGCCGGTAACGGCCAAAATGTTGCACGCCAAATTGAACTTAATAGTAATATTCCACAAAATAAAACTGCTTTTACTATAAACCAAGTTTGCGGATCAGGACTTAAAGCAATTCGTCAGGCACAAATGTCACTTTTACTTGGCGAATCAAAAATGATTTTGGCGGGCGGCACTGAGAGCATGTCAAACGTTCCTTACTTCAATATGAATCAACGTCAGTCTACAAAGTTTGGCTCAGTGACAATGTACGATGGTTTAGAAAAAGATGGCCTACTTGACGCGTTTTCAAACCGTCCCATGGGTTTAACCGCTGAAAACGTTGCTGCTCAATACAATGTCAGCAGAAATGACCAAGATCAATTCGCACTGCTTTCCCATCAACATGCAATAAATGCAATCAGGAACAATTATTTTGCCGATGAAATTATTCCAATAAAAGTTAAAGACAAAGACGGCAGTCACACAATCAGTCAAGACGAGCCCGTCCGATTCGACACCAGTTTAGAAAAATTGTCAAAACTAAAACCTGCCTTTAAAGAAGACGGAACGGTAACAGCTGGCAATTCTGCCGGATTAAACGATGGCGCAGCCGCCCTGCTTCTTATGACTGAAACCAAAGCAAAGCAACAACACTTAAATCCAATTGCAGAAATAATGGGATACGCCGAATGTGGCATTGATCCAAAAATAATGGGGTACGCACCTTATTATGCAATCAGTAAGTTACTCAAGCAGGTTCGGATGACAATTGCAGACATCGACCTATTTGAAATCAATGAAGCTTTTGCCTCGCAATGTGTAGCAGTCACCCGGGATTTGAATATCCCATTAAACAAAGTAAACATTAATGGCGGTGCAATTGCACTTGGTCACCCACTCGGCGACTCGGGTGCCAGAATTGTTACCACCCTGATTAACAACTTAAAGCGCACAAACCGTGAATACGGAATTGCTTCACTGTGTATGGGAGGCGGCATGGGATCTGCCATGCTAATCAGAAATCCAGCATATTAACGATTATATCTATATTAATAAAAGACGAGAGTGGGACGAAAGGCGGTTAACTTCCAGAGCGTAATCGGATTATCCGAATATTCCGGGCTTGAATGTTTGGATAATTCGGTTACGCGGCAGGAAGTTGCCTTTTGGCGCACGTTTTCACTTGGTAATAATCGTGATTACACAAGACGGGGCTGGGACAAAATTATTTTTGTCTCAGCCCCGTCTTTTATTTCAGATACCTTATTAAATTAAATCAGGTACCGGTAATGCTCTCAATCGTGTTTCGAGTTTTAATCGTTATCCGTCTATGGAAATTACTGATGACTGGGAGCGTCCTGAGTCAAAAATGAGCTCTGATATAACTGGTAATACAACTTCTTAGTGTCCTTCATTAAGGCACCATACTGTGGATTGATTGATTGCAGATCAGAGTCTACCCGCATCAAATGATGAAAAGCGCCCAAGCTGCCAGCCTGTTTCTTGGCCGCACGATCATTTTGACCACGAATAACCAAGCCGATCAACTGGTCAACCTGGTAGCGGGCAACATCCCGGACAAAGTCAGTCAAAGTTGCTTCAAGTCGCAGATCCGGTTCACTCACTCGACGTGATGCCAAATACACACCAGCTCTAATTTCAGTTAAAAGCTGGTTTCTTGTTACTGTGTAACTCACAATGAGTGGCAGTCCAATTGTTTGTTTTAATGTTTCATAAAGCAATTCAAAGACACCATAATTAACCTTAACAAGCTCACCTCGATCATTAACAACGGGGTGATTTTCATTATTTAAAACGACACTGTACCGTTGTTGAAGATTTTGCAAGCTTGAACTTCTTGACTTACCGGTGCCGCTTAAATCCAGGATGGCCAATTTGTCTGCCAATTCAGTAATTGTTTCGGGAAAATCAATTTTATTGTTAATAGTAGAAAAATGCTGAATGGTCGCATCAATAATTTTGTCCTGATTAGTGTCATCGGTTTCCGGGACACCAATCAAATCACGGTTAGTGGGAGTTAAAGATCGATAGACAAACGCAGCCAAGCCAATCGCACTTAGACAATTAATAAGTTGTTTCAACGTCACATTAACAAATTTATTAATGGCATCGGTCAGACTATGTGTGTTTAACGATTGAACCATCATTGCCGGTAGATCATGTTGACTGGTAAAATCATCTCCGCGATAAGCATAATCACCAATAACTGACTGACCATGCTCACCGACAACCTGACCAGTTAAAAAGCCATTATTGGCCTCTGCTAAAATACCCTTCACAACTTTTTCGTTAGTGGACGACAAAGCGCTGGCATTACTTTTGATTTTTTGAAACGGGTTAACTCCGCCAAGATAATCGTAAGTATGGGCAAACAAACCATTAGTCAAAGCAATTTGTTGGGAAAAAGTTAATGCTTTTAATGCCTGATTAAACTGTCCAATCACCCCGTTTTCCCCGGCAACTGCCCTAACAAATTGAATAACGGCCGCCCGATATCCAGCAGTAAACCGTTGCGGATTGGTACTTTGATCCAGATAAGTTGAATAGTCACTACCCGCAGCACGATTAATCACCTGAGCTGTATTTTGACCAGTTGCCCAGAGCGTCATTGCAGTAAATTGATCAAAGGACACGTCTATTAAATCCTTAACCGCAACAAGATACCCCATCTGAGTTGCTTTGTTCATTTTAAATTCTGCCAGTGACATGCTTGTCTTTAACGGCCGTTCTAAATATTCCCGTGCCCCCCGCGCTAATCTTTCAGAATAAATCGAACTTTTGGCATACGAATTTTCCCCAAGCAATCTTGATGCCATTAATCCAAGAACTTTAAAGATATTTGATTCTTGATGAGTCGCTTGACCTGACCGGACTTTCTGCTTTTTTGCAATTTTATTGTTAGCCATCCAGAAATCACTCCTAATCTCACAATAATCATAGCACCACCTTGATTAATATTCAGTAATTTTCCGATCATCATTTTTGCGAATGATGGATCAATCAGATATGATAATGTTAGAAATAAGAAAGGATGTGTCATAATGAGTCATTTAAAAAATAAATCAGATCAAGTTGCCGGTAAGACAAAAGAAGGACTTGGAAAAGCCAGTGGTGATGACAAGCTCGAATTAAAGGGCAAGTTACAAAATGCATCCGGAAAAGCTAAAGAAAAACTGGAAAAAGCTAAGGATAAGGTCGCTGAAAAAGCAAACGACCTGTTAGATAAAAAAGATAAGAAAAAAGACGACAGCCAAAAGAAAGATTAATAAGGACAATTCAATTTGGTAAATCTCGTTTTGATTTTCAGTTCGGGCAAACCAACATTTTGATCTAAACTATTTTAATGAGTACCAGCTAAAATCTTTAATTTAAGGTTTTAGCTGGTGCTTTTTCGATTTAACGACCAACCCATGATAATAGTGACCGTCACATCAAATAGTTACATTAAAATTACGCCTAAAAGAACAGCCACAAAATAATGTTCAAGCCCGTGTATCAACATAGAAGCTGTTAGATCAGCGTTTAATAATCATTTTATAACCACAATAACCTGACAACCTAACTTTTTTATCTTTTCTATTGCACCCTAAATACTTTTGCTCTATAATGCTCTTTCGTGTTGAATTATCTAATCATTCAGATTAGAAATATTAATAAGGATGTGAGCATTAATGCCTGCAACATATTTACGTCAAGCAACTAATCAAGACCTTCCAGAAATTAAAAAAATCATAGGTGATGCCAAAGCCTATTTAAAACAACAAGAAATCGACCAATGGCAAAACGGCTATCCCAGTGATGAAGATCTGGAGACCGATGTTAAGTCCGGTATCTCTTACGTTCTCATCATCGACGGTAAAATTGCCGCTACTGCCGCTCTTCATCAAGGATTAGACGTCAGTTACCTAAAAATCCATGATGGTGAATGGTTAAATGGTGTCCACGGCCGTTACACAGCGATTCACCGAATTGCAATGTCATCGGATTTTCGCGGCCAACACCTTTCTGAAAAAATGATTAGTGGTCTGATCACTATTTCAAATGTTTTGGGTTATAAAGATGTTCGAATTGACACGCATCCTGATAACAAAGGTATGCAGCATGTCATCACAACAAACGGCTTTACAAAACGCGGCACTATTTACATGGAAGAGGCCGATAGTGAAGAATCCCCCCGATACGCTTACCAATTATTAATTAAGTAACCTTAATTTAAATTCAAAAAAGTCAGCCGGTCCATCACTTTTTCTTAAATAGGTGATGGGCCGGCTGATATTTTTTTGAATTGGAAAACGTGTTCGGCTCATTTTACTTGGATAAAACGACAGATTCTGTTGTACAATTATTTTTAATGAGGTGATATTGATGATTCAAGCAGATACTGCTGTAAAAACCGCCCTGATTATCATGTATACGATTGGTGTCATTTGTTTGATTGGTGTTTTTTTCCTGTTAAACAAAATTAATCACCAGTGGTTTACCAAATTTTCAATTGGATTAATTGCAATTGCGCTGGTAATGAGCGTTGTTTTAATTAATTTATTCAATTTAAATTAGCAAATTCACTGACCATAAATCCATTTTCAAGCGGACTGAATTAAAGAGAGTGCGCCAGCAAACGTTTAGACCCCAAAATATAAGCCCCCTAACCTTGATATTCCCGATTTTGGAATATTAAGGTTAGGGGGCTTATATGGCCGGGGTTTGCTTGTTGGTTCACGATTTGATTTCTACTAAGTAAAAATTTCAAGGAGATATTCTGGATTTGAATATTTGGATCATTCGGTGACACAGCCGGAAATTGTTTTTTTCCCGCGTCCTGCTCGGTAACAATCGTGTTTACACCAACAGAAACTTGCCAAAACGTGTGATAAGCAGCAGCCCCCGGCCATATAACCCCACCATCCCAATCTTCCAAAATCAATTTGGAAGTATCAGTTTTTTGGCTACTTAGCCAAAACGTGTGATAAGCAGCAGCCCCGGCCATATAACGCCACCACCCCAATCTTCCAAAATCAGGAAGATTGGGGTGGTGGCGTTATATTCTGGAGACTAACCGCTGCTTATCACACTCTGGTTTCTAAATCTTCGCAAACGCCTGGTCCAGGTCCGCTATTAAGTCATCCGCGTCCTCCAAACCTACCGACAGTCGAATCAATTCATCTTTGATTCCCATTTCCAATCGTTGTGGCTTGGGAATTTCAAAATGCGACATAAACGCTGGAACCTCAACCAAACTTTCAGCTGCCCCCAGACTTACTGCTAAGATAATTAGTTTTAGACTATTAACAAATTTGGCAGCATCCAAGCCATCTTGGAGCTCAAATGACAAGACACCCCCGGCACCATTGGCTTCATCCGTGATAATCTGATAATCTTCACTCGATTTATCAACCGTTGGGTAGTAAACTTTCCCAACTTTCGGATTACTCAGAAGGTAGTCAATAATTTTTTGAGCATTTTGAATATGGCGATCCATTCGAATATTCAATGTTTGAATGCCCCGACGCAGCAGGTTGGCTTCCTGAGGTGCCAAAACAGCCCCGATACTGTTCTGTAATGTATAGACTTGGTCACTTAATTCTTTAGTCTTAGTCACAATAATCCCAGCCGTAAAATCGGAATGACCACCTAAATACTTTGTTGCAGAGTGCAAGACCAGATCTGCTCCTAAATCTAATGGCCGCTGAAGATATGGTGTTAAAAAGGTATTGTCCACGATAACCATTGCATGATGTTGATGGGCAACCTGTGCCAATTGCTTCACGCTTGAAACCTTCAAGAGTGGATTAGTAACCGTCTCAAAGTAAACTGCTTTGGTGTTTTTCTGAAAAGCAGCTTCAACAGCTTGCACATCCTGCGTATCCACCTCTGAAAATTCAATTCCCCGGGGCTTCAGGAAATCATTAACCAACCGGAAAGTGCCACCATAAATATTGTCGCCAATAATAATATGATCACCCGGCTTAAAAAGTGACAACGCCGCATGAATGGCAGCCATGCCACTAGAAAAAGCAAATCCACGATCGCCGTTTTCCAACTCCGCACAAACATTTTCAACAGCATCCCGAGTTGGATTACCTGAACGTTCATAATCCCAGCGAACATCCGTCCCCAACTTGGGATAGCGAAATGTTGAAGAATTATAGATTGGGACATTGACTGCACCAGTATTATTATCGTCAGGCTTACCGCCTCGAACTAATAACGTATTGAATTTAACCAAATGAATCGCTCCTAACTCATTTTAATTTATTGTTTAATGACACCCCATCGGTTCTGAAACGGCTAAAAAGTGCTCTAAACCTAAAACCTAATTAGTTTGAAGAAATAATTAGCCCCTTATTTAACAACAACCTTTGTTCCAGCCGGCACCGTGTGATTAATCCATTTAGCATCCGGCACGGCTAATCGGATACAGCCATGAGAATTAGCCGTTTTGCCCAATCGATCTGCTTCAGACACAATATAATGACCCTTAGCGTTGGTTGGCACTGTATGAAATAAATAGATACCATGATCTTTCCAGGACGTCCAATAATGAGCGCCCTCCTTTGACTGCTGATTATAGAAGAAATTACCACGTTCTTGCTGAATATGATACGTTCCGCGAGGCGTTGAGTGGTTCTTACCAGTCGAGGCATACATCGTGTACAAAACCCGATGCTTGGGACTCATGATATAGACACGCTGTTTCTCAAGGGAAACCTGAATATAACGCCCATTATTTTGACTGATCGTAGGGTAGGGCTTATCTTGAGAAGCTTGCTTCCAATTAATTGGCTGTTCAGCTTTAACAGCCGCCGTTTTTTTGCTGGAATTATTAGACTGACTGTTTGGGTTCGAACAGCCAGTCACCATCGTGGCAATAGTAACCGCGAGAATAATTTGCACAAATCTGTTCATAATTTATCCCCTATTTTCAAAAATACTTACTCGATTATATCATTACCTTTGAAAATATTTATGGTTAAAGGGGTGAATTTTACCGAAGTGTAAGGAACAGCAAATTAATCTTCAAATTGGCAGTCATGTTTTGCTATACGGTTATCAATTCACCATCAGAAATAAGATATAGATACTTGTGGGTAACCGGCCGCCCAAGTATTTTTCCGAGCGCTAAACCGTACAATTCAATTTGGCCCCGATATCGTTCAACAATTGTCTTAACCGTTGTTTTAGGTGTTAAATGGTCGGTTTTATAATCAAATAAATAAGCCCCTTCATCAGTCACAACATAGCCATCCATGATTCCATGAATTAAGATCCGTTGATCACGGTCATCTTTAAAGTTGGCAAACACATCCTTTGCCCGCATCAATAGCGAAAATGGTGCTTCACGGTAGGTTGTCATCGGATTTGCCAACACAATTTTGCCGACCTCACTCTGGTAAAAATTCAGAATCCCATCAATATTAATCTTAGCAGCTACATTTCCTAAGATAATTCCCTGTTTGACCAACCGATCAATCACTGATGACACGCCAATCTCACTTGGTTCGGTTGATAAATCAATTTGTTGTAATACCATATGGGTCGCGGTTCCAATATCGGTTGGTGCCGGTTGACTCTTCGCATTACCCGAAATAAATTTTGGTGATGCCAAATCCGGTTGAGTATATCGCCCCGGTTTGGCAACTTGGTCGACATCCAGCATCCCATAGTTGCCCAACTGGACATTATCCGGATCATCAAATAATCGTTTAATTTCCGAAACTGACTGGTAGGCCGTGGTTTGAGTTGCGGCCAAATACGGATACTGATAATTAAGTACCGCTGCCACTTTGTTTAAATCGGGCCGATCAACTGATTGCTTTGTTTGATCGACAGTCTTTAACCAATCTTCAGGAGCCACTTTTTCGACGGCCTTTTGACCAGCATGGTTGATGATTTTATCATTATCATAAAATTCAACTTGAAAATCAGTTTTATCTCCGTCAAATTGGCTAAATCCTTGAGAATCACCAAATTCATTTAACGTCATCGGATGTCGGGAAATCGCCGGGCCTACCCAATCCAAATAACTTTTAGCAGCATTCCGGGATGCCGCTGGTAACAATAAGCTTTGCGTGTCGGTCTGTGACTGCCACTGTGCAATTAAAGCTTGCTCATCAACCGTTTTGCCTTTAATCTTGCCAACAAGATACAGCTGTTGCTCCGCTCGGGTCATCGCGACATAAAGTTTTCGCATTTCCTCTGACAGACTGGCGTTCTTGGCAATATCAATAACTGCTTGTTTTTGCAAGGGCTCTTTGACTTCCCGGGTATTCGTGTCTAAATAGGAAATTCCTACTCCCAAGTGATCATTTAAAATATAATTGCCTTTACTATCCTGTTGATTAAAATTCTTGCCAAGATCATTCAGAAAAACAATTGGAAATTGCAACCCTTTACTGCCATGAATGGTCATGACGTGAACCATATTGTCTGAAGTGGTTGGTGCTGTCGTTGCCAAATCGTCATCACGCTTTTGCATCCGCTGAATAAACAATACAAACTGAAATAACCCTTTAAACCCGTTTGCTTCGTAGTCAGCAGCCCGATCATACAATGCGTGTAAATTGGTCTGCCGTTGATACCCGGCCGGCATCCCGCCAACATAATCCAAAAAGCCGGTTTGATTATAGATGTCCCAAATTAACGCTACCAGTCCATCCTGTTGCGCCACGTCTTTAAAGTGGTCCAGCTGATTAAGAAAGGTCCCGACTTTTTGATAAATCAACTGCCCATAGTCTGACGGCTTGCCGGTAGGATATTGCCGATAAAAATCCAATACTGCCTGATAATAATTACCAGTCTTGTGATTAATCCGCAAATAGGCCAATTGATCCTCATCCAAACCGACAATGGGTGACCGTAAAACGGCAACCAGTGGAATATCTTGAAATGGATTATCAATAATCGACAATAATGACATCATAATTTGAATTTCAGTTGTCTTAAAATAGCTCTTGGCCCCGCTGACTTCAGCAGGAATCCCGTATTGCGTAAAGACATCCGACAGTGTGATCTCACTGTTATGAGTCGGTGAAATAATAGCGATATCACCGTATTGAACTGGACGCATACCACCATTTTTTCCCAATCGTTTATCAAAGATTGGCTGTTTATCATCAACTAACTTTTGAATCTTTTGGGCAATGATTTCAGCCTGACCGGTATCGCTGTCCTCGATTTGATTCTGTTCATCCAAATTGTCATTTTGAGCCGAAGAATCAGTCTGATACAAAATAAGTGAGACGTTAGCTTTTAAATCATCAGGGTAATAGGCCGCCCCAAATTTTAATTTTGCTCGCTCATCGTAATCAATATTTCCCACTTCTTGATCCATAATCTGCTCAAAAATAAGATTAGTAAACCGATCAATATTCCTGGCTGATCGAAAATTTTCTGCCAACGTGATGAGCTCGTTATCGTTGTGCTCATTGGCATAGGCATGTTGTTTTTCGATAAACATGGTTGGATCCGCCAACCGGAAGCGGTAAATCGACTGTTTAACGTCCCCGACCATAAACCGGTTTCCTTCAGTTGGCTTGGCAATCTTGTTTAAAATTGCGTCTTGCAACCGATTATTGTCCTGATACTCATCAACCATGATTTCAACATACTGATTTCGCAAACGCTCTTGAATCATCCGGGCTTGATCACTATCCGCATTTAAAATATCATAAGCAGCCCGTTCAATATCAATAAATTCCATCAAATGCCGCCGAGATTTGGTTTGCCGATACGCCTGACGAAAATCCTGAAGGACATCAATCAATTTTTGAACCCGTTTTTGAGCCGCTTGCATGAGGCTCACATTTTCCTGTTCATCACGAACAAAATAATTGGCAACTAACGCCTTAAACTGATCCTTCATCTTACTATTCAAGGAACCAATTTGTTTATGCAAAATCTTTTGATCGTCACTAGCCTTACTTAACCGTGGTAAATCGGTAAATTCAAATTGGTTAAGCGCCTGGCGAAGGTCATTCCATGTGGATAATGCTGTTAATTGCGTCTCCAACAGTTCAATTTTCTTTAACTGATCTGTAAATACTTTTTCGTCTTTTGGTAATTCAGCTCGCTGGGCATACTCAATCATCAAACGATGGTCCATTTCCATCCGAGTCAAAACATCCGTCAACTCGGGCTTAATCTGCTGCTGATAAAGGCGACTGGCAAACAAGCCATCATCACCAATTTCATAAAATTCTGCTGCTTTTTTTAACCAGTCGTCAGGATCCTCATTGACGTTGGCAAATTCGTCCATTCGATAAACCAATTTAGTCAGACCTTCATCACTACGGTCATTAGAAAAATTTTCGGTCAGTCTGGCAAAGGAGCCATCGGCATCACTACCATATAAATCTTCACGGACATTTCCCCAGACTTGATCTTTCAATAATGCCTTTTCGGTATCATCCGATAAAATCCGAAAGTTAGGATCAATCCCTAATATATAGTAGTAACGCGAAACCAATTTTTGACAATACGCATCCATCGTCGTAATATCCGCGACGGCCACTTTTTGAATCTGAGCCAACAAATGACGTTTCTTTTGCGGATCGGTCGTTTTACTGAATTCTTGACGGAGCGCAGTTTGCAGCCGCTCACGCATCTCTTTGGCTGCCGCATTGGTAAACGTTACGACCAGTAATTGGTCAATATTAACGTCCTGAGTTTCAACCATATTAATAATGCGATCAACCAACACTCGGGTTTTTCCAGAACCTGCTGAAGCCGAAACCAGGATATTACCACTAGGCCGGTCTTGAATTGCTTTTTGTTGATCTGGTGTATAATCCATTCTATTTTCCTTCCCTCAGCATTTCTGCAATCTTTTTCTTACCATATTCAGGAATCTGATGATACTTATTTTCCGGCAACAGTGGATCAAAGTTCATAATCGATTTATACGGTGTGTACTGCATTGACGACTTCTGCTTAATCTTTACCGGATACAATTGGATATCACCATCAAAGATTCGCTCAGACGCTTTAACAATCAAATTTTCTGTATGCTTTAAAAAGGCATCCAACTCATTCTCCGAAATTACCGAGCTCCGAGCCCCAAGAGTGCCATTTTTCTTTTTTTCAAATGGAAATATCGATGAATAGCCGGACTTAAGTTCCGTGTCCAAACGCTCAACCAGATCCACATCATCAACCAAAATTCCTTGGTATTTATGCTTCTTCAGCAACGCGCGTTCAAACGAATCCTTTTGCAAGTCACTCGTGCTAAATTTAGCATTAACAACGTGCAGATACAGTGCTCCGGCTAGTAAAGCCTCTGCATCATCAGGGTTTAAATCCGGTAGGTTATATTTCAAAACATCCAAATAGGTCATCAACTGCATCGAGGTCCCTGCATATGCCTGGTTAAAATCAAATTTTTTATCACTTGATTTATAATCGACCACACCAAAATAACGTTTATTGCCAACCTTCATTGAATCGATTCGGTCAATCCGCCCCCGGACATTAACTGACTTTCCATCCTGCAAATCAAACGATAGTCCTTTGAGGCCCTTGGCAGTCGGTTGACCGAAGATTAATTCAGTGTTTCGCGGCCGCATTGGCGTTACTTTTTGCTGATCACGCAATGCCCGAACCATTTGTTGGATGGTTGCCTGCAGCTGTAGCGTGACATAATTCATCCGGTTGCTGCTGGTCAAGATAACGTACTGAAAATTATTTGGATCATGAATAATTGCGGACACATTTTCAGCAACTAACTGATTAATATCGTCATCACTCAGGCCCGTCAAATCAACATGCTGGTCATGAATCTGAGAAATAATTTTATCAAGCGCTTCGTGGAAAAACTGTCCGGTCGAGGCTGATGACAATTCAAATTGATCCCGCTCCTGTAATCGCAATCCATATTTCAGGAAATATTCGTAAGGATTATTATAGAAGGATTCGAGCTGAGAAATCGAAATATTCAGGGCATCCCCATACAAATCCGCCACGATCTGCTTGTTCAACTTACGTGGCTGATTGCGATAATTAATGCTCGTTAATAGATGATCGGTAAGCCGACCAATCGTTGGATCAGATCTAAGTTGTTGATACACAAAAGCCCACATTGAATTCAGTTGTGCCTGATTCCGGTAAGCAGCCTGGGCAACTTGGATTAAATGATGCAGCGTGCCACGTTTTGTCCCAATATAAACCGCGCTGATTGGTTGATTATTATCTGGAATCGCCGGATAATGCGTCAGCTTGTCAATCCCGAAATAGTGGGCAATTCTTGCCACATATGGCGATAGATTTACAGTTGACTCATCATTTAACTTGTTAGTATACGTAAAGATTAATTTTTCACACGGCGACATAAACGCCAAATAATTTAAAAACGGTTCAAAGGCCATCGCAACATCACTTGGATCACTTAAATATTGATTGTCATCCAAATTTTGCTGTAATTGTGAAATATCATCGTCACCAAATAAATTTTCGTTGTTTAGTCTAGCCGGCATCATGTCATCGTTGGATCCAATCATGAAAGTGACCCGGCGATTACTCATTTGAACCATGCCGCTTTCAGAAACTGTCACTTGGTCCAAAGTTGATGGAATTTGCGAATAATTTGCCCCTTCAAAGCCGGCATAGATTAATGACCAAAAATCAGTCGCAACGAACGGTTGATCGCCCAAGATATTGACACACTCGTCCAGTAGCGAACAAAATGTCCGCCAAACTTGTTCAACCTCGTTTGAGCGGTTAATATCACCGGCATCAATAGCTGCGTTCCGCCACTCCTGCAGTCGATCAATAACCCCGGCATCTGTTAAGAATCGGTATAACAGACCTGCTGCTTCGCGATTAGTTTTAGCTTTATAGAATCGACGATAGAACTTGGGTAGCGTTTCCTTAATTAAATGACGGATCACGTTAATTTGACGAGTGGTTTCCCGGTCTTTATCGGTAATAATTGGCTTTTGGTCTTCATCAGGGACCCAAACATACTGCCAATCCTCTTTTTGAGTCCAACGACTGCCCTCATACCCATTCTTTAAAATCAAATTTTCAGTTAATGCAACCGCCTGTCGATATGCCGAAAGCTTCATGGGACGATGATGACTAACCGGCAAAACAAGTTCCGATTTCAAAAAGCGCATCACATCGTCATAACGATAGTTTCGACTATTATCCGGGTCATAAATATCAAATAGCGCCGCTAATAATTCAACCAGCGGATGGTCAACCATAGATTTTTGAATATCTTTAAAGTACGGAATTTGCTGAGTCTGAAAAATTGGGTCTAAAATAGTTTCATAATTATCAAGTCGACGGGTCAAAATCAAAAAATCTGAATAACGGTAATTTCCAGTTGCAACCAACTGATGAATCATCGTCGCAACCTGATTTAATTCTGAATAACCATTATCAGCTTGGTAGACCTGAATTGATTTATTATCTATTCGGTTATCGGCATCAATCTTTCCTAAACTACTTGACTGTTCCCAGTATTTTTCCAATTTAAGAAGATCAGGGGCTACTCGCGGTTGATCGGCTGTTACAACTGGTAAATAAGGAATCTTATTTTGAGCCGCAAATTGATACAATCGCTGAAATAACTTGGCAGGTTGATAGAATAAATTAGGTTTCTTGGGCAGCTCAACCGGATAGGCTTGGTCCAAAATGAGCGACACCGTAACGCTCCCCGCTTTTTTGATCAAAGTTTCGACTAACGTGCATTCTTGAGCCGTTAATTTAGAAAAATCAGAAATATAGAAATGATAATGGCTAAGATCATCGTTAATCAACGTGTCGCTTAGCAAATTTAAAACGTTATGGTTGTCAAAATATTTATCATCAATCCGATTAACGTAGGCTGTATAAATAATTGAAAAGTCGTGTAATTTATCCCGCAAATCATTTGATAACTGAGACTGGCTGTTTTCCAGCATCTCCAGCAATGTTTCCGGCATTACATTTCCCGCCTGCATTTCAGCAATTTGGCGAGCTAGCTGATCAATAAAGCCGGGATGATGAATTTCCTGGGCAAATAAAGTTAATTGGCTCTGGTTGTCGACAATAATTTGGTAAAGCAGCATACTGATCCCCGCGTTACTAATCCGCTGCTTTTGATAGGTTGGCGTCTTCCGGAGAAAGAACCAGGCCAATCGCGTAAATGACAAAATTTGAATATCACTTTGTGCGGTGACTGATTCATCGGGATCAGCCAGTTGTTTTAAAATTTCAACTTCCGATTCAAACTTAATATGGTTGGGAACCAAGTAAAAGAATTTATCA
Organism: Lentilactobacillus diolivorans DSM 14421; assembly: GCF_001434255.1. Lineage (GTDB taxonomy): Bacteria > Bacillota > Bacilli > Lactobacillales > Lactobacillaceae > Lentilactobacillus > Lentilactobacillus diolivorans. The sequence goes on along the minus strand of NZ_AZEY01000080.1, from coordinate 25,072 downwards.
CCTGGTTGAGTTAATTTCTGTCGTTTGAGGATTTCAACCATCTTTGACTGATGGTCATAACCATCTTTTCCAAGAACAAATTGTAGCGTCACGGTATTTACCTCACATTTTTATAATCTTGAGTCACGGGGTCAGAGTGGGACAAAAGACACTTAACTTCCAGCCTTTTTCCCGGTGATAATTGTATTTACACTAACAGAGACTGGACAAAACGATTATTGTCTCATCCTCAATCGCTTCGGTTACCTAGCCGAACGTGCTTTCACAAGCAGCTCCCGGCCATATAAGCGCCAGTCCCACATTCTAAACCAGAATATGGGGGATCGTCTTTGTTACCCGGCCGAAACGTGGAATCACAAGCAGCTCCCGGCCATGTAAGCACCCCAGCCCCACATTCAAAACCAGAATATGGGGCTGGGGTGCTTACATTCTGGGAGCTAACCGCTTGTGATTCCACTCTGTCACCATATTACCACACACAAAACACCGTCAAAAGTCACAAATCACCCATTTTTGAAGTAATAAAAGCTTTAAAGACGTTATCGTTGAACATTACGAAAAAAAGGCTATTATTAGTGGTGGATGTAGGTTTGCATCCATTAATTGACCTAAATGAAAGCTTTATGCTTGCATTGATCTTGTTATGAGGGCCTTTTGGCGTAACTACGATTTAATATCGGAAGCAAGAATTAACGATCTACCCCCAATATATCTTTCAAGTTCGAAATCGCCGATTGGTCCTTACTCCTAATAACGCCTGGCCAAAACCAGGCGGATACATAAATTCGATAACCCAATGTCCTAAGTCCCCAACAACTTTGGTTGTGTGGGGACTTTTTATACCAGAGTGGACCAGCAAGCGGTTAGACCCCAGAATATAAGCCCCTAACTTGATATTCCTGATTTTGGAATATTAAGTTAGGGGCTTATATGGCCGGGGTCTGCTTGCTGGTCCACGTTTTAACTAAATAAAAAGTTCAACAAGATTTTCTTAGCTTGAATATTTGGATAATTCGGCTACGTAGCAATAAGCTGCTTTTATTAGCATCCCACCACCATTCCGCCACGTGAAGAACCGTCTTTCAAATTCAAAAAACGAGACCGAAGCAGACGTATCATCCTGCCTCAATCTCGTCTTTTTACATCTATCACCAATTTAAAAGATGTGAACACAATTCGAATAATTCACTATGCACGGACTTTATTCTCCTGCATAACCCGATTTGTATAAAGTTCCAAATCATCAACTACCTGATCATTTTGTTGACCGGAAACTTGTGCATCGTGTAAATTTTGTTGTGCAACCGCCCAATAAACCAAATTGTCAGTAATCGGGACAATGTCACGAATAATCTCAAAATCAAACTTTTCGCCATTTGTCCGTTTCATATTTAAATAGTTATTCCAATCAGTGACTAGGCGAACGCCGGAATGTTCCTTTTTTGAAATCGCAGAAATGATAACAAAATGTGATTTTTTGTTTGCTTCAGAAACCTGTGTTTTTAATGTCTCAAGTTGTTCTGAGTCCAACTTAATTGCCAAGTATAACACTCCTAACTGTATAGAATTAAGGAAAATTAACGATACTGACAGACTTACTGTGTTAGCCGTTAATGACACCAACGGATCGATTAACTAATTGATTGCTTTGAAATACCTCAAGTACCAGTTTAGCGACTGCTCTACTTGAAACAGTGGCGTTTGGCATCTTGATTCCCTCATTAAATAATTTATAATCCAAGCTATCATTTTCCGACAGCTTACTCAACCTAATTATAGTATAAGGGAGTTCAGATTCATCAACAATTTTAATTGCGTAACGCTGCTGTTTAAGAAACTCAGCCTGATCCTTAACACCTGGATAATTGATCGGTGAAACCAGCTCGTCATCGACGCCCGCAGCCGACAACATTACAAAATGACTAATTGGTGGTTGCACCTCATCTATGGCATCAAATAGTTCCTCAAAATCCAAATCAACATCGTTGGGGCCAAGTGCCGAAAAGATCCAATCAACATCCCTTAAAGCCTTGATATAATCACCGGCCGACTCTGGGTTTCCAGAAAAGATTTGGTAATCGATATCTGGATTCTGGTGTAATAACGGGATCAAAGATGACACAATTGGATTATTTTGGTTAAGAATCAACAATTTTTTCAAATGATAACTTCCAGTCTAAATATTTTTGAATCACTACTATCTGTATCATAATATAAGTAGAAAATCAAAGGAGGTTTCACTTTTTATGACGAAAAACGTTAAAATCGGTAAATCAGACGTTGAAACAACCCCACTTGGTCTGGGAACCAATGCAGTTGGCGGCCACAATTTATTTCCAAATCTTAACGAGAAAACCGGTATGCAGTCGGTTCGAACCGCTTTGGATGGTGGCATTAACCTATTGGATACTGCCTATGCATATGGCTTGGGGCGCTCTGAGGAATTGATCGGCCAGGTTATCAAAGATTACGATCGTTCAAAAATCAAGATTGCCACAAAAGGCGCTCAAATCGTTAAAGACGGCAAAGTTACCATCAGCAATCGCCCCAAAGATCTTGAAAAGTTCGTTAAAGATAGCTTGCAACGTTTGGGAACCGATTATCTGGATATTTTCTATATTCATTTTCCAGATAAAGAGACGCCAAAGGATGAAGCCATTGCGGTTTTAAATCAATTAAAGCAGCAGGGACTCATAAAAGCCATTGGCGTTTCCAACTTCTCCCTTGATCAACTAAAGGAGGCCAACAAGAATCATCAAGTTGACGTCGTTGAGGATCAGTATAGCTTAGTTCATCGAGATGCTGAGAAGGAGTTGTTCCCTTATCTGCGGCAAGAACACATCTCATTTGTCCCATTCTTCCCGCTTGCCTCAGGATTATTAACCGGTAAATACGATGGCACACCAGTTCAATTTCCAGAAGGAGATTTGCGACAAAATGATCCGAACTTTTCAGGCACCCGGTTCCGGGCAATCACCGACGCCGTGGACAATCTTCAACCGATCGCTGAAAATCATGATGCAACGATCGCTCAAGTTGTCCTGGCATGGTACGTCAAGAACCCGGACGTGACGGTTGTCATTCCCGGCGCCAAAGCACCAAGCCAAGTTGAAAGTAACTTAAACGCGCTAAATATTGCTTTATCGGATGAAGAATATAATATGATTGATAATGCGTTTAAAAGTGAAAACATTTAGATCAAAGCGGGACAAACACAGTTTAACTATGACTTTTATCATGTCGGCACTTTTGTAGAACCATACGGAAGTGCCGATATTGTTTACTCGATTTTACCAAACTTTTACAAAAATAATTTCTTGCATCTTGTTAAAGCAGTATTATAAAATAAGAATTCAAATAAAAATAAAGGAGTACAAACTATGTCAAAAATTGCTGTTATTGTCACAAATGATGTTGAAGATATCGAGTTTACATCTCCCGTTGACGCTTTAAAGGCCAAGGGTAACGAAATCGTTGTGATCGAAAATCAAGCTGGCAACAAAATTACAGGTAAACACGGTTTGAAGATTATCGCCGACAAGGGAATCGCTGATGTCTCTCCTGATGACTTCGACGGCCTTTTAATACCTGGTGGCTTTTCCCCTGATCAACTTCGGGCAGATGACCGATTTGTTCAATTTGTTAAAGCATTCTTGTTGGATAACAAACCCACTTTTGCGATTTGTCACGGTCCCCAAATCTTTATCCAGACCGGATTAACCAAGGGACGCAGCATGACCGCCTTTCTTTCGGTTCGTCCTGATCTGTACTATGCCGGCGCTGAAGTTGAAAATAAATCCGTAGTAGTTGACCACAATTTGGTGACGAGTCGAACCCCCGACGACTTAGATGACTTTAATCACGCCATCGCTCAGGTTTTAGCCAAGTAGGTTTAGATCTCACACATTAAGTAATCTCACCGAAGCGGATTTCATTGCGATTCGATGATCATTGCTAACTTCAATGAAAGAGACTGAGACAAAAATTGTCCAGTCTTTTTTTATGCAATCAGCCAATTAATGAATTGAAACCCCTTCCACCTTCACAAGTATATTTCGAAACAAAATTCAATCAATTGTCAATTTAATTCGTTTATTGAACAAGTTCCGCTATAATGATAGTATAAATATGGTCTTTTTTTATTATATCCGAACTATAGAGGGAGCTATTATATGCTAAATTCAATTGCTAAGTATTTCGATTTTAAGGGTCGGAATACTAATTTCCGCACAGAAACGATTGCCGGCATTACGACATTCGTTTCAATGGTTTACATCTTATTTGTTAATCCAAACGTATTAGGTGTCACAGGAATGGATAAGGGAGCTATTTTTACCGCTACCGCTTTGGCATCAGCTTTTGGTTGTTTCTTAATGGGAATTATTGCCAATTACCCGATTGCCATTTCAGCTAGTTTAGGGATTAACGCTTTCTTTGCCTATTCCGTTGTTCTAGGGATGAAAGTTTCTTGGCAAACTGCTCTGGCAGGTGTTTTTGTTGCTTCAGTTATTTTTATTATTTTAACTGCTTTAAAGTTACGTGAGAAGATCATCGACTCCATTCCTGCTGACTTCAAAGCTGCTATCGGTGGTGGGATTGGTTTGTTCATCGCCTTTATTGGCATGAACGATGGTGGCCTAATCCAATCAAGTAAAGACACGTTAGTAAGTCTGGGGTCTCTTCACGTCGGAACAACTTGGCTGACAATTTTTGGCTTGTTGGTATCACTCATTTTAATGAGTCGAAAAGTCCCAGGTGCCATTTTTATTGGCATGGTTTTGAATGCCATTCTGGGGATGGTAACCGGGCTAATCCCCTTACCACATCAATGGGTATCGGGAATGCCCAGTTTAGCCCCAACTTTTGGCGTAGCACTTTCACATATCGGCGATATTAATTCATTACAATTAATCGTTGTTGTGCTCACTTTCTTGTTGGTAACATTCTTTGATACAGCTGGAACACTGGTTGGTTTGGCTGAACAAGCCGGCTTCATTAAAGACAACCGGATTCCACACATCGGCCGGGCTTTAATCGCCGACTCTTCAACGATGGCGGTGGGGTCAATTTTAGGAACCTCTCCAATGGGAGCTTTCGTTGAGTCATCTGCCGGAATTGCCGTTGGTGGCCGAACCGGTTTCACCGCCGTTGTTGTCGGCATCCTGTTTGTCTTAGGAACTTTCTTTTCACCATTATTAACAGTCATCACAAGTCAAGTAACGGCACCAGCATTAATTATTGTTGGTGTGTTAATGGCGCAGTCATTGAAAAACGTTCATTGGGAAAAATTTGAGATTGCCGCACCGGCATTTATTACTTTGGTCGGAATGCCATTCACTTATAGTATTGCGGATGGGATTGCCCTTGGATTTATCACCTATCCTATCACTATGATTGCCGCTCGCCGAGGTAAAGAAGTCAGTGCCATGATGTATGGATTGGCAGTTGTCTTCATTATCTTCTTGTGGATTTTGAATAACTAAATAATAGAGTGGACCAGCAAGCGCTTAGGTCCCAGAATATAAGCCCCTTAACCTTAATATTCCTGATTTTGGAATGTTAAGGTTAAGGGGCTTATATGGCCGGGACCTGCTTGCTGGTCCACGTTTCAACCAAATAAAAAGTTCAACGAGCTATTCTGAACTTGAATAGTTGGATAATTCAGTTAAGCGATCGGAAGTGCCTTTTGTGACATGTTTTTGCTCAGATAATAATCACGTCTACACCAGCCCCGTCTGGACAAACCGTTTATTATCCAGCTTGAGATCCAGTCAGAAATTGACGAAACCCAATTTCTGACTGGATCTTCTTCTTTACACCGGAAATTGCCTTAAGGGCGCGGCACAAATGACAGGCACATTCCATAGGCTATCTTTTTTCTCACATTTTCCAGATAACAATCGAATTACAAACATCTAAGCGAAATACCGTTTCTCGCATTAACTACTTTTATCGACAAAACCAGCTTCCTTCACTGTTGATTGTCGACTTGCACACATGGGTTATAAGCTGTAAGGTAATAAGGTTCCAAAAAAACTTTATAGGAAGGAATTTATTATGAATTCTAAGATTGATGTATTCGGCATCGACAACTTGGCTGATTTAACCAAGGCTGCCGTTGTTGCTGCACTCTACGTCGTTGTGACGATGGTCTTTGCAGCCACAAGTTTTGGTCCCATCCAGTTTCGCTTTTCAGAGGGTCTCAATAACTTAGTCCCTTTTAACAAGCGTTATATTTTGGCCGTTACCCTAGGCTGCTTTATTTCCAACATGATCTCATCACTTGGCCCACTTGACTTGGTTATCGGGACTGGTGAAACATTAATTGCCCTTATTACAATTCGGTTAGTTACTAACCACATTCAGTCAGTTATCAAGAAATTAGCAGCGTCCGTATTAATCGGAACCTTCTACATGTTTATCGTTGCTGGTGAAATTGCTTTTCTTGGAAGTAGTGCCTTTTGGCCAACATTCTGGAGCGCTTATTTAACCACAGCCATTGGAGAATTTGTCTGCATGACACTTGGTGCAGTTATCATTTATATGATTAACTTAAAGTACGACCTATCAAAATAATGACCGAAAAATCGCTCATATTCGATGAATTTCAATTAATAACGGGACTGAGACAAAAGTAATTTTGTCCAGTCCCATTTTTGTAATCACAACTATTACTAAGCCAAAACGTGAGGCAAAAGCCATTCTTGCCGTAAAATCGCTCTTTGTCTCATTCTGCTTATTGTTTTACGCTTAATCGAAAACCAGGCCACAAAAAATAGTGCCCCACACCCTTTGAGTGTAAAGACACCATTCGAATAAATCATTCTGAAAGGCATTAGACCAATCATTGACCTAGCTGGTCGGTAAAACGTTGTGTTTAATATCTCTGTTGTTGGGTTAAAACGGTGACAAACTACTCGGATCTAGGCACGCTGACCTAGCGCTTTACTTACATTCTGCATGTCCCTCGTTTGTCAAAACAGGTGATCAGTCATTCACCTTTCACTATTATTATAAGCTATTTCTGAAAGGGGTTCCACCATGTTGCTCATTTCTAGAATGCCCTTTATTATTTGGATAATCGGTACGTTCTAAACCCAATCGCTATCCATAAATATCCGTTAAATCACAAGATCGGTGACAGCAGCCGGCTAAATGTCTGTTTAAACTTCAACCATAATGACTGTTTTTCAAACATTTCAGCTGTTTGTAAGTTGCTGACAGTCATATCATTAATAAAGATCTGACGCATATCCTGCGAAAACTTCTGATCATAAATAAACGCATTAATTTCAAAATTGAGTTTAAAGCTTCGATAATCAAGGTTAGCTGAGCCAACTGATGAAATCTCGTCATCAATGACCATTGTCTTGGCATGGATAAAGCCGTTGTTATAATAGTAAATTTTAACGCCTTGTTCTGATAATTGGCGGGCATAGTACTGAGTTGCCCGATAAACAAACGGGTGATCCGGCATGTTTGGCACCATAATCCGAACATCGACCCCTGACATTGCTGCAATTCGTAACGCATCCATCACACTATCATCAGGAATTAAATATGGTGATTGAATCCAACAATATTTAGTCGCCATCGTGATTAGTTTGATGTACCCCATTTTGATTTGCTGCAAATCAGAATCCGGGCCACTCGAGACAATCTGCATGTTAACCGTTCCCTTAGTCGTCGTGACCGGAAAATACTTAGCCTCAACTTCATCTTCATCAATTTGATCCCGCGGACTGGTGGCGTTCCAATCAAGAATGAACCTTGCTTGAAGGCCAAACACGCCCGAACCAATAATTCGGATGTGGGTATCACGCCAATTGCCAAATTTCTTTTTACGCCCTAAATACTGATCCCCAATATTAAAACCGCCCGTATAACCAATCTTGCCATCAATGACAATAATCTTTCTGTGATCACGGAAGTTAATCCGGAAATCCAAAAGAACTGATCGGGTGTTCAAGAATGGGAAGGCCCGACCACCGGCATCAAGTAAGGGTTGAAAAAATTTACGGGTAGTCCCCATTGACCCCCAAGAATCATAAATAACCCGAACCTCAACTCCCTGCTGGGCCTTTTTAACCAGTAAATCTAAGATTTCGTTACCAATTCGATCATTATAAAAGGTGTAAAATTCGATATGAATACTCTTTTGAGCAGCTTCAATATCTTCGATTACCCGATGAAACAAATCGTTACCGTTCGTAAGGATTCGTACTTTATTCTGACGAGACAAAAATGCCGAATCAGTTGTCATGAACATATCAACAGCGTTTCGCGAACGTCGAACAACCTCATCGGCCGGTGTTTTGTCACTGTGACCAAGTTGCGCTCGTTGTTCTTTTAATCGTTCGTCCAACTGCATCTGAACATGCTTATGCAACTTGAATAATCGGTTCTTGGGCAACTTTCGACCTAAAAAGGCATAAGCAATAAAACCAGCGACCGGTAAGAACACCAGCACTAGTAACCATGCCCAAATTGCGGCAATATCCCTTTTTTCCCGAAAGACCGTAATAATGGCAAAAATTGCGTTTACAACAACGATGATATTAAATATCGATGACCAATCAATATTCATAATTTCCTCCTGACGGCCACGGATGGTCTAAAATAAGAATACATAATCAGTATACAAGAAAGAAGTCGAAATTTATGGATAACTTTAATTTTTTTGTTGGAATTCACGGATTACATTCCGTTCGCTTTCTTCATTTTATTTTTAGAGAAGAACCAATGATCGGAATTGGCATCGTCGTGGCAATCGTTCTATATGTGATTTATCGGAGAATGAATAAATAAAGAGTGGTCCAAAAGGCGATTAGCTCCCAGAATATAAGCCACTCAGCCAGATATTCCGGGTTTGAATATTTGGCTGAGTGGCTTATATGGCCGGGAGCTGCCTTTGGGACCACGTTTCCGCTCGGCTGCCAATTCCAGCCAGATATTCCGGGCTTGAATATTTGGCTGGACGACTTATATGGCCGGGAGTTGTTTTCTAGACCACATTTCCGCTCGGCTGCCAAATCTTTCAATATTTTTAATCAACCGATCATCAAAAGCCTGATTATCCCTTACATCGAATATATGAAAAATCACCTCATCCACATGACAAAAAAATGCAATTTCTTGCATCCACAGCTTAAAAATCACTAAAATTAGGTTGTAGTTAGAGTTACTATGCGAAAAGAAGATAATTTAACGAAAAGTGTAAAATTATTTTCAGCGCTCACCATTAACTGGCATGGTGGTAATTCCTGCTACTTTTGAAAATAAGTCATTATTGCAAGCGCTTGCATTTACTATGAAAAGGCTTACAATTTAAACTCGTAAAAGGGTTTTATTTAATTGCCATTATTTTAAATTTATTAAGGAGGATTAAACTATGAAAGTTCGTCAGTTAAACACGTTCTTCATTTTTATCTTCGGTGCGTTAGGTGGCTTACTGTTCGGATTTGATACTGGAATTATTTCAGGTGCTTCACCATTAATTGAATCGAACTTTAGCCTAAACATTGAACAGACTGGATTCATCACATCATCCGTTCTAATTGGGTCCTCAATTGGTGCCTTATCAATCGGATCATTATCAGATAAATTCGGTCGAAAACGATTATTGATTTTGGCTTCCATTCTTTTCTTGGTTGGATCAGGTTTGTCAATGGTCGCCATGGGATTCATTTCAATGATTATTGCCAGAATTATCTTGGGATTTGCCGTCGGGTCTGCCTCAGCTTTGACACCGGCTTACCTGGCTGAGCTCGCCGACGCGCCACACCGTGGTTCTCTTGGAACGATGTTTCAATTGATGATCACAGCTGGTATTTTGTTAGCTTACGTTTCAAACTTAAGTTTCTTACACCATAATTTACTCGGCATTCGTGACTGGCGTTGGATGCTTGGATCCGCTTTGATTCCTGCACTCGTTTTATTTATTGGATCCATTATTTTACCAGAGTCACCGCGTTACCTAGTTGAGAAGGGCAAAGTTGACGAAGCCCGAAATGTCTTACATGGTTTACGTGCTAAGACAAATGAAGATCCTGACAAAGAGTTGGAAGGAATCGTTAAGATTGCTAAAGAACCAAAGGGTGGGCTTAAAGAACTCTTTACCATTGCCCGGCCAGCGGTTGTTGTCGCAATTGGCTTAATGCTACTACAACAATTAGTCGGAATTAACTCGGTGATCTACTTCTTACCACAAGTCTTTATCAAAGGCTTTGGTTTCGCTGAAGGTGACGCCATTTGGATTTCCGTCGGGATCGGTGTTGTCAACTTTCTTTGCACGGTTTTGGCCTACAACATTATGGATAAGTTCAACCGACGAACGATTCTATTATTCGGTTCAATCGTGATGACTATCTCAATTGGGATCCTTTCCGTATTGAACTTTACGATTAGTGTTTCTGCCGCTGCTGTTCCAACCATGATTTTAATTGGAATTTACATTTTTGGATTTGCCGTTTCATGGGGTCCAATTTGCTGGTTAATGATCGGTGAAATCTTCCCATTGAACGTCCGTGGTGTTGGTAATTCAATCGGATCAGCTGCCAACTGGATTGGTAACTTTATCGTTTCGCAATTCTTCTTGGCCTTGCTGACAATGTTTGGTAACAACGTTGGTGGCCCATTTGCCGTCTTTACCTTCTTCGCATTTATTTCAATCTTCTTTGTGATCTACGTCGTTCCTGAAACCCGTGGTAAAACACTTGAACAAATTGAAATGGATATGCGTCATAACGCCGCTGTTAAACAGGAAGCTAAGCAATCGGCTACTAAATAATTCATAAAATAACATCTTATCTATCCAAAAAGCGTTTCGAGAAAAACTCGAGACGCTTTTTGACTCTTTCTAATACCAGCTACAGAAACGACGTGACTAGTTTGCAAATAACCAGTATTGGTTGATCTTATTGCTACATAAAATTGACGATTTGCTTAGGAAACTTCTGTTTGTTAACATTTTAGTGCTGAACGAATTCCACCTTTTTGAAAGGGGCCTAATTTAAAAATGGAATCGACAATAAATCGATATCATTGGTTACTTGCTTTAGATATCCTGGGTATTTTAATTGCATCTCTTTTCTCATTCTTTTTAAACTACCCACTAAGGGGCAGGCTCATATTTCTGATAGCAACAATCATGTCACAAATCATTTCGATACATTTTATGAGTTACCTATTTATTAAAAATCGACGACAACAATCTAATTCAAAGTTTGGACAACGAGTAGCAATAATTGTTGACGTTCTATCTACATTTATCTTCTTTTCGTTTCAATCGGTAAAGCTTCCCGGTTATTTACAAGTCTTGTGGACGATTAGTTACCTTGTATGCATTGCTGGTTTCTTTATCACAATTTATTTTTGTACATATTGGATAGCCAGATGGTTTGAATTCAACTGCATGAAAAAATAATATCGTAACGGGATTCAGATAAGATTTTTGAACTTATCTGGATTCCTTTTTTGTTGTTCATTGAACCGCTTACTCTTGCTACTTGAATTCAAAAAGGTCTTGCATAATATGTCGTAACGACCTATTATAGATAAGTCGTTACGACATATAGGAGGCTTAGATTGTACGAACTATTAATTCTTGGATTACTCATGTCACGGGATGTTTCCGGCTATAAGCTGCGAATCATCTTTGAAAGCAGTTTGGTTCCTCGTCGTGAAATTTCAAACGGGGTCATGTACCCATTATTGCAAAAGTTATCCAAAAAGGGATATATCGAATTCATCGAAAATACCCAAAATCCGCGAAATGAAAAACTGGCTCACATTACCCAGACCGGGATTAATCGATTTCAACAATTAATGGCTGCCGAAGTCCCGAATGACGCCAAACGAGAATCAATTTGGCGGTTTAAATTCAGAGGAATGGCCGGTGTCGATCCCCAGACGCAACAGCAGATTCTTACCGATTATGAAAATGCAGTGGCAACGGATTTTAACGTCTATACCAAGGTTAAGCAACATTTATCCGAAAAATTAGCTGATCCTGACTCAAATCAACCTTATCTCGTCTGGGCCATTCGCTCATTAGACTTAAGCATTTCCATTTGCCACGCTAAAACCAATTGGATTGATAATTGCCGTCAAAAAATGAAAAATGATAAGGAGAATTTAGATGAATAAACAAACAACTACCAAGCAGTGGATTGCCCTGCTTGCCATGGGATTAGGGGTCTTCATGGGCCTCTTGGACGTCACGGTTGTCAACGTGGCCTTGCCAACCATGGCGCGGGGCTTTAATACCACTTTCACTAATTTACAATGGGTGCTAAACGCCTACACACTGGTCTATGCGGTCACCTTGATGATTATGTCAAAATTAGGTGATATGTATGGCCGGAAGAAGATTTTCCTTGGGTCACTGATTCTATTTGTGATTGCTTCGGCAATTAACGGGATGGCCCCCAGCCTCTTTGTTTTAGATATTGGCCGTGGTGTCCAAGCGATTGGTGGTTCCGGTATGATGTCCCTCTCGATGGCACTGGTTGCTTCTAACTTTAGCGGCAAACAACGCGGCTTAGCACTTGGTATCCTTGGTTCAATTATTGGGGTATCTTCAGCTTCCGGCCCGCTAATCGGCGGTTACCTGGTTGAACATTTTGGCTGGCCGGCGATTTTCTATGTCAATGTCCCCTTTGGCATTATTGCGACAATTTTAACGGTCATTTACGTTCAGGAAACGCCCAGTTATGGTAAAAATCACAAAATTGACTTGATCGGCATGATGCTTTCCGCAATTGGTTTATTTGCAATTATCTATGGCTTAATCGTAAAAGAAAGTCATCCCCACTGGAATTGGTTCAAGCCGGAAGTCAGTGGCCTTCTGATTGGTGGCGTGATCATCATGATTATTTTCGTCCTCGTCGAAATGCGGGTTGAGGATCCCATGATGGATATTCAAATGTTCAAACGCCCCCACTTTCTGGGAACGATTACCGTTGCATTTGCCTTGGGAGCCGGGATCTATGCCTACAACGCGTTTCTAACCGCCCTGATGCAAAATTATATTGGCTACTCAGCTGTTCAAACTGGAGTCCGACAATTAACAATCAGTGGCTGGTCGCTGGTTCTAGGACCGGTAGCCGGAATTCTCAGCGCTCGGTATTCGAAAAAATGGATGATCGTCATCAGTCTCTTAGTTGGTGGCGGCGGCTTCTTCTTGATGGCCAAGTCAATCAGCCCAACGGTCAGCTTTGTCGAACTATGGCCCGGTATGGTCCTCATGGGGATTGCCAATGGGATGGTCAACCCACTATTAAACACTGCCGGGATGGAAGGCGCCCTGCCAAATGAAATGGGAATGGTCTCTGGTTTGCTAAACGTCTTTCGTCAATTTGGAACGACCGTCGGGGTTGTTGGGCTTGGATTGATTCAGGATGCTCAATATGAAACTTATCTAAACGGGCATCTGCATACTATTTCATCACTGCCCGCCCATGCACTTGACGGGATCAAAGAGGCACTAGTAAACGCCGGGCCATTCTCTGGTCACACAATCGCCTTTTCAACAAGAATGGCTAAGGCACCGTTTGCACAGGACCTCCAGCGGATTGTGATTCATGCGTATGATAACGGGATGGCAGCCGTAGCCGTTACTTCTGGGATCATCGTTGTCGTTGGTGCAATTGGTGCCGCCGCTTTAATGCAAAATCATTTTTCAAGCCAAGACTTAAATAAATAGCCGCAGGACAATTAACAATCGCTTTGCTTGCTCTCTTCAGTGTTTCCGCTTACAATGGCGCCAGTAAGACGAATTCGAATTACTTAGGGGAGGTTGAAGAATATGAAAGCATTTGGTTACGATCATCATGGTAGTCCTGACGTTTTTCAAGAATATGACGTGCCGGAACCATCGCCATCCGCAAATCAATTATTGGTAAGAACGATTGCAGTCGGCTTAAATAATCGTGAACGTTCTGAAAGAGCAGGTGGCTTTGGCGCAGTGACATCCCCAACCATTCCAGGCCGGGATGTTGTCGGGGAGGTCACTAAAGTCGGCAAGAATATTGACGATTTTGTTGAAGGTGATCTTGTGTTAACCCACACGGAACATGGATACGCTGAATTCGTATTGGCAGAATCAGACGCGACCGTTGAAGTTCCGGATGGGATTACGCCAACCAGAGCCGCCGGGATTATCACCCCCGGACTTACGGCCTACAAAACTGTTAAATATTTTGCTAACGTTCAGCCGGGACAAACCGTTATTGTCAAAGGTGCTTCTGGCGGCGTGGGTTCACTTGCCGTTCAGATTGCAACGGACTTAGGGGCTAACGTCATCGGTGTCGCATCAAGTCATAATGAAGACTTTGTGACATCAATTGGAGCCAGTCGCTTTGTTGCATATGATCAAAGTGATCCGGCAACTGTTTTAGCTGACCAGGGAGACGTTGTCATCAATAGTGCCATGAACGGAGCTGGCACGGATGATGACATTAAAATGGTTAAACCCAACGGCACAATTGCCAGCGTTGCTCATGATTCGCCGTCAACAGACAAGCCATTAAAGTTTGTCCATGTCCATCCCACTAATGACATGACTGATCGCGAAGCTTTACAGGCAGTCATTGATTTGATGAAGGATGGCAAATTAACAGTTAACATCGGCTACACATTACCATTCTCCCGGGATGGCTTTGTTAAGGGCCATCAACTGCTGGAAGAGAAACATGATGGCCGAGTCATTATTGTGAACCAGTAAAGTTCTACCCAATTAATAACGTTACGTATAGGCGCTAAAATTCCTATCATAAAAAGCTGCAAATGCCAATCTTAACTTGGCGTTCACAGCTTTTTATTTATCTTCTATCAATAACAAATGCGTGACCATATCCGGATGAATCAGCATCAATAAAGCCTAGTGATTGGTAGAAACGAGCTGTCTTTTCAGTTTGGTCGGTCATCAACACAACCTGCCCAACTTCTCGATATCGTTTCAAAACCAGATTGACCAAGCGCGTTCCGATCTTTCTTCTTTGAAATTCTGGTCTAACCAGCAAGTCTTGAATATAGATAATTGTCTGCTGATCAGTAATGATTCTGATCATTCCGACCAGTTCACCAGCTACCTTTACCGATAAATAACTAGATGACCGATAAGCAGCGACAGTTGTCCTAAAGTCTACTAAATAATTGGTCCAACCAACCGATTGATAAAGGGATTTTAATTGTGGAATATCAATTTTGTCATGCCAGTTAAAAGTAATTTGATTGTTCATCAATTGCCCCCGATTAATTTCCCAATACTATTTCTTTACAATTCCTTTGGCACTTCAACACCAAGCTCCCCACCAACTCGAGCCAAATCTTTGGCAGTTTGATCATCAATGGTGACCCCATTTTTCGTATTTTCCGCATAGTTTTTATATTCACGGTCACCCGGAATTTTGATTTCAGTCCCTGGGGTATGATCCAAATGGCGAATTCGATTAAACATGTCGGTGGCATTCTTCCTTAAGACATCTAAATCGCCGAAGAAGGATGGGTCAATTGTCAGGAAGAATTGACTAAAGTCATGTTTGCCAACACTAGTATCGGCTGAAATTGATCCTTGAGCCAAAATGCCGGTCAACAGTTCAACAACCAACGAATTGCCCATTCCCTTGTAGTTGGAATTATTTTCAAAGAGACCACCAAGGGTTAATACACCGCCACCCTTTTGACGTGGCGTAAAGGCAGCCGTTGACAAAATATCTTCCGCAGCTTTTGCGTTTTTAACAATTTTTCGATCTTTATCAACTGCCCATTCACCAGGGATGTCTTTTTTATTCTTATCCAAAACCTGAATCTTACCACTTGAAACCACTGAGGTTGCCCCATCAAAGACAAAGGGATGGGGTTCTGCCGGAAAGGTAAATGCGAACGCATTGGATCCCAAGAAAGCTTCAGTTGCATTGGTTGGAACCACCAATGGTCGGGTATTGGTATTTGAGACCCCAATTAGCCCTGCTTTAGCAGCCATCCGGGAATAATACCCCGCTGTCCCAAAATGATTGGAATTACGAATAACCGCAATTGAAACTACACTCTTTTTTGTTTTTTCAATGAGCTTTCTCATCGCAAACGCCGAGGCAATTTGTCCCATATTTTGATTAGCATCCACAAATAAGCTGGTTGGCGTTTCCTTTAAGACCTTGACCTTATTCTGTGGCACAATGGTTCCTTCTTTGACCATGTTCAAATACCAAGCCAATCGCTGAATACCATGAGACGAAATCCCACGTAAATCCGCGTCAGTTAAAGTGTCGGCCAGTAATTCACTATCTGCTGAAGAAAAACCGGTTTTGGTAAATACTTGTTCGAGAAATGACTTTTCGGATGATGATTCAATTCGCATAATAATCCCCTTTTCTATTGATTTAATGTTGATGGCTCTAAACACCAAAAAAGCTAATGATTTCAAAATAAAAACGCCCCTGTAATTAATTACAAGGACGTTGTTAACGTGGTGCCACCTATTTTCGTAATCGCAATGACTACCTTAAGAAACGCGAATCGGTTATTAAATTCAGCGCTTTGGCAAGGTAACGGTTGCTAGTCGTAGGCGTAGCTTGCACCCGCCTATTATTCGAGTTCATCTTCACCAATCTTTTAATTATGCCTTCCCAGCTGTCTCTGCACTCTCTAAAAATCAAAAATTGGTTACTCTTCTCATCAACATTTAATGTTATGCAATTGATTTTATTTTAAGTCGATTCCTCAAAATGTCAAGCAGACGTTGAACCCCCTTACCGGTATAATTCGGGCCGTCGATCTGCAAATACCGGCATAAAGCCGCGAGCATCATCAGTTTCATCTGTATCAATCGTTATCGTTTTAAGCTGAGGTTGATCATCCAATGACAATAGCTCATCGCCCATTGGATTATAAACACCCGAATGACCGCCAAACGGGTTGTCTGGATCATTTCCCACGCGATTAACCGCCACGACAAAGCTTTGGTTTTCAATTGCCCGGGCTGCCAATAACCGGCGCCATTGGGGAATCCTCGAAGTTGGCCATTCAGCCGGGACAAATATGATGCGACTATTGTCAAGACTCAACGTCCGTAACCATTCCGGAAAACGAATGTCATAGCAAATCACGCTGGTGGCATCAACACCCTTAATTTGAAAATGATCTTCTTCGTGACCGGCAGCCAGATATTTATCTTCACGCATCAAACCAAATAAGTGGACCTTTTCGTACGTGGCTAACTGTTTACCATCCGGACCAAAAATATAGGTCGTATTATAAAAGGCACCATCACGAGCCACCGCAACCGAACCGCCATGGACCGTTAGTTGGTACTTCTTTGCCAAATTTGAAAGTAATGCCTTGGTTCGTTTACCCTCTGGATCGGCGATTTCGCCAAACCGCGTTAAATCATAGCCGGTATTCCACATTTCGGGAAAAATCACAATATCGGCATGTTGTTCAGCAGCCATTTTAACAGCCGGCTCAATCTGCGCAAAATTTTTATCTGGATCACCAAAGTAAATATCAAGCTGGGCAAGTGAAATTGAAATTTTCATCTAGAAGCCTCCTAGTTAACTTTCCGGGTTTATTAGAAATAAAATCATATTTCTAAAAATTATACCACGCGGTCATAAGAATGACTGATAATCGGCCATTTCAACCGTTACGCATCCATGCTTTAGTGATCACGTTATCTCCTAATCAGTATTTTTTCCTATTTGGTATCCATCTATTTTATGACTTGTTTTCAATCGATTTCTTTAATATGCGAACCAGTTTCCGGAAAGATTCCAGTAACTGCACACCCTGACATTCATTGATATAACGGGTAAATGGTCTAGAATAAAAGCTTTGTTTGCGAACCATATAACCTTGCTAACTCGTTAAATTGGTCTGCTTGGAATCAACTCAGTTACACATTTTTATAGCGTCCTGCATTACACACCATCATTTCTTCACGTTCTAAGTTGACATTTTTTGGAAAGCGCATACAATTAATTTACGTAAGCGCTTACGTAAAAATAATGAAGGGTGGGTTCATTATGGAAACAGATCTCTCCAAACATGAACCAGTGTCAAAAATTGACACAGCTATTTTAAATAAAAGTAATCGAACAAATTCATTTCTATGGAACATGAATATTGGCTTCTTCGGCGTTCAAATGGCATTTGCACTGCAGTCTGCCAACATGTCACGAATCTTCCAAACCATCGGTGCTAATCCCAACGACATTGGCTACTTTTGGCTGGCAGCTCCATTAGCAGGGATGTTTGTGCAGCCACTGGTTGGTTCTCTTTCGGACCGCACTTGGACTCGCTTCGGTCGTAGATTACCCTGGCTTTACATTGGCGGTTTGATTAGTATGATTGTTTTAATTCTTATTCCAAATGCCGGAAATCTTAATTTGGGATTTGGGACAACGGCTTCTATGGTTTTTGGTGTGCTTTCGCTATTATTTTTGGATGTTTCATCAAACATGGCAATGCAGCCATTCAAAATGTTAAGCGGCGATATGGTCAATGAGGGCCAAAAAGAAAAATCTTACTCCATTATGACGTTTGTTTTAAACATGGGCCAAGTGGTGGCCTCGATTTTTCCACTTCTATTAACTACAATTGGCATTTCAAATATTGCCCCACACGGCGTCGTTCCCAACACGGTTAAATTTTCATTTTACTTTGCAGCGGCGACATTACTCATTTGCTGTATCTACACATTCTTTAAGGTTCATGAACTTCCACCAAAGGAATATGCGGCATTCCACCAAATTAGTGAAAAGCCCAATCACAAACACATTTGGGAATTGTTAAAGGAAGCCCCAACCGCATTTTGGACCACCGGACTGGTTCAACTCTTCTATTGGGCTGCCTACATGTATATGGCAACCTATGCTACCGGTGGGATTGCCGAAAAAGTTTGGCATACAACTAACGTGGCTTCTAAAGGATTCCAGGAAGCTGGCAATTGGTTCGGACTTTTAAGTGCCGTTTCAGCAGTCGTTGGCGCTTTTTGGCCATTATTTATCGCCAAATACCCACGTCAACGCCGAAGTTTCTGGGCATTCTCACTACTTATGGGCGCAGTTGGTCTGGGATCTGTATTCGTAGTCACAAATAAATACACGTTAATCTTCTCATTTATTGCATTTGGTCTCGCATGGGGAGCTAACACAGTAATTCCGTTTACCATCCTGACTAATTCTTTGGACGGCAATAATATTGGCACTTATTTAGGATTATTTAACTGTACAATTTGTATTCCTCAAATTTTGGCAAACCTTGTTGGTGGTACCATTATTGGCTGGTTTGGCGGCAATCATGGTATTGGTAACCAACACTGGATGATGTTAATTGCCGGTATATTAATGGTTCTGGCGGCAATTAGTGTTTCAGTAGTTCATGAGACATATGGTGAAATTGAAAAACATGAAAACAAGGAGTAATAATATGATAAAAAAATGGTGGGAAAATGCAGTTATTTATCAAGTTTATCCACGTAGCTTTCAGGATAGCGACGGCGATGGTATTGGTGACCTGCAAGGTGTTATTAAGCGACTGCCATATATTCAAAAATTGGGGGTCGATGTCATCTGGTTGAACCCAATTTATAAGTCCCCTGATCGTGATAACGGCTATGACGTGAGCGATTATGAGGACATCCAACCAGTCTTTGGTAATATGGCCACATTTGATCAATTGTTAACTGAAGCTCATAAACGTCACATCAAGCTTGTCATGGATTTAGTCGTAAACCATAGTTCTGATCAGCAAAAATGGTTTATCGAGTCTCAAAAGTCAAAAGACAATCCCTACCACGACTATTATATTTGGCAAGATGGCGAACCGGGAAAGTTACCAAATAACTGGGGATCTTACTTTAGTGGACCAGCATGGACATATAGTAAAAAGCTTGGCCAATACTATATGCACCTATTTGCCAAGGAGCAGCCGGAACTTAATTGGCAGAATTCCAAAATGCGTCAGGATGTTTATAAGATGATGCGCTGGTGGCTTGATAAAGGCATTGACGGCTTTCGAATGGACTCGATCAGTTTATTGGACAAACCAGATGGCTACCCTGACGCCCCTAACCCCGGACATGCCTTATATGCGGATGCCCAACCGATCGTGGCTGATGGCCCTCGTTTGGAAAATTATCTCAAAGAAATGAATCATGAGGTCCTCAGTAAATATGATATGGTCTCAATTGGTGAAATGATTGGTTCAAAAGTTGACGATGCCAAAAAATACACCGGTCGAGGTCATCACGAACTAGACATGATTTTTCAATTTGAGCACGTTACCTTAACGCCAAATAAAGACAAACGCCTCGGTAAATGGAATAATATTCCAGTAAAGCTCACTGATTTGAAGGCTTCTCTTTCCAAATGGCAAAATGGCCTTAACGCAACTGGTTGGAATAGTCTCTACTGGAATAACCATGACCAACCGCGAGCTGTTTCCAGATTTGGTAACGATTCCGAACAATATCACACTTTATCGGCAAAAATGCTGGCTCTAACTCTTCATCTCTTAAAGGGAACCCCTTATATTTACCAGGGCGAAGAATTAGGGATGACTAACTGCCACTACACTGACATCTCCCAATATCAAGATCTGGAATCACTAAACGCATTTGACGAACTGGTTAACCAAGAAAAAATCGTTAGTAAAGAAACGATGTTAGACTATTTGGCAAACATGTCACGGGACAACGCGCGAACACCAATGCAATGGGATACTAGTAAGAACGCCGGCTTCAGCACTGGTCGCCCATGGATGACTGTTAATCCCAACTATTCCCAAATCAATGCAGCTAACCAGGTTAACGATCCCAATTCAGTCTTTGCTTTCTATCAAAAACTTATCCAGCTCCGCCATACGTTTGATCTAATCGTTTATGGTAATTACCACGAGCTGGATCCTGATGACAAGGATATCTTTGCCTATACACGTAACTATGAAGGACAGAAAATGTTGATTATTAGCAACTTTACAGCCAAAACAGTTTCACGTGACTATGATCAAGCTCATGCAAGTAAATTAGTCATTTCAAATTATGCTGATGATCAAGGGACTGAAATTCGACCATATGAATCAAAGGCCTATCTATTTAAGTGAAAATCACGTTTTCTTAGCAGTAAGTATGTCAATGACTGCTAAGAAAACGTGATTTTTTTGTAATACTTATCATTTTTCAGAAATGAACAATTGATTACCGGACTCTTCCTCGTTACCCTATGATGTTTCCCGTTTCTCAATTTTTAATGGAATACTGGTGGTTGTGGTTTGAGAAGAATCAGCATGATTCACCAATCGATCAACCGCTGTTTTTCCCATTAACGCAAAATTTTGCGTAATGCTGGTCAACTGCGGCCGGGTTTGTGTACACAATTCAGTACCGTCAATACTCATAATTGCAATATCGTCAGGAACCAAAACACCCAAATCATAAAATCCGTTTAGTAATCCCCATGAAGTTTCATCACTCGCACCAATAATCGCATCAACAGTCGAATGATTGTGATAATACTTGGCAGCTGTTATCCCTGATTGATAACTAAAATTGCCTTCACATGACCATTCCTGGTTAAATGTCATTTGATGCGTCTTTAATGCCTGCCGATACCCTTGGAGTCGTAGTTGACCGACATAATCATTAGTGATATCCGCGCCAGCAAATCCAATTCTCTGGTAACCAGCCTTAATCAAATAATCGGTTGCCTGATACCCAATCTGAAAATCATCGGAGGAAACATACGAAACTTGATTTTCAGTGGATGCCCCAACTACCTGGGAAAAAATACCAGCTTGGTTAAGCATCCCAATCACCTGCTGATTAGGTTGGATCGAAACAAATAACAAGCCAAACACCCGGCGTTCAATCATATCCCGGACAACTTTAGTTAAACTGATTGGATCATTCTTCTTGGCAATCATTAAAATAGTGTCCAATTTATTTATTGTGGCCTCTGCCATAATTCCTTTAATAACCAAATCATTAAAATTAGTTTCAGAATCCGTGTAGATAAGCCCAATTGTATGGTTACTTTGGCTGGCAAGATCTGACGCAGAACGATCTTTATAATAACCCAGTTCGTCGGCAATCTGCATTACCCGACTTGCAGTCGCCTTACTATATCCGCCACGGTCATTTAAAATTCGAGAGACCGAAGCCGTTGATAGTCCAGCAATTTTAGCAATGTCAGCAATTTTTACTCTCAATATTATTTAGTCTCCATTTTTGTTTAATAATCTAATTATACCTTACTCAGTTAAACAATTATCAAGGTCAAATATATTTTTAATTAAAAATTGACAGCGATATCATTTGGTGCAATAATATGTGTAAGCGCTTCCCCAATAACAAGAAATGCTTGAGGAGCCCGCTAGACTTCTTTTCAATTACTTTTAAACTAATTAGTGAGGTTTATAACTGATAATTCCCTGATCTCCCTTACTTCAGCAATTATTAACAACTTAATCCCTCATCAATTAGTTGAATCGTGTTTCAAATACTTGAGCGTGATTATCCAATCTGCGTAATCGCTTACTCATGTTATTCGAAAGATTGAAAGTGGCCGCTTCAATTCACTTAATGATGTGCAGATATTATTTATCAGCGTTTAAATACAAATTACCTAGGAGGATTTTATCATGGATGTTAAAGAACGTGTTTCACTTCCAAATTATACAAAGGATAATTACCCTAAAACAACTCGCAGTGCGGTTTTAAACAAAGTTTTTGATATCGAAATGAAAGATACCCCACTTCCCGCAATGAAGCCGACCGACGTTTTAATCAAAGTGATGGCAGTTGGCATTTGTGGGTCAGATGTCCACTATTATGATACCGGTCATATTGGTGACTTCGTTGTTAAAAAGCCACTCATTCTTGGACATGAGAGTTCAGGAATCGTAGTCGCAACCGGTGATGAGGTCACCACCGTTAAACGCGGTGATCGAGTAGCAATTGAACCAGGTGTGCCATGTGGCCATTGCAATTATTGTCGAGAAGGTAAATACAATCTCTGCCCAAATATGAAATTTATGGCAACGCCACCAGTCGATGGTGATCTTTCCGAATTAATCGTTTACCCACAAGATTTTGTTTTCCCAATTCCTGATGAAATGCCATATGAAATTGCCGCATTAAACGAACCATTTTCCGTCGGCGTTCACGTTTGCCAGAAGCTAGACGTTAAGCCCGGAACCACAGCCTTTATTTCCGGAATGGGCGCCGTTGGTCTCCTTGCAATTCTTGCTTTTCGTCAGTTTGGTGTCGACCGGATCATTGTCAGCGACAGTGAGGATTTACGTCTTGAAACTGCTAAGAAGATGGGTGCCGATGAAATCATCGATATCCGAAAGACTGATTCGCTTGAAGAGATTATGTCTCTAACAAACAATGAAGGTGTTGACTACGTCATGGATGCTTCTGGTAATCCGGCAGCTGAACGCGAAGGCCTCCGAGCACTAAAACGGGGTGGTAAAATTGCTTATGTTGGTGTGCCAACCACTGACAAAATTCCATTGGACATTCCTTTCATGACTGATCACGAAACGCAAATCTTCGGTATTTTCCGATATGCCAACACCTATGCATTGGGCGTTAAGATTCTGGCTAAACACCTCGACGTTCTTGAAAACTTATTGACTAATTACTACAGTTTAGATGAGACTCGTGATGCGCTTGAAGAAACCAGAACTGATAAGGGCGGCTCACTAAAAGTCATGATTTATCCCAACGAAAAATTGAGGAGTTAATATGTCATCGTTTAGACACGTCAAAGTGAAAAAGAGAATATGTTAATTTCTGAACGTTAAGGACACGGGTTGGATATTCTAATTTCGAATATTTGACTCATGTCCTTATCTTTTGAAATCTACTTTTCTACTATTATCGAATTAGATTGGGGAAATTATTATGGCAATTTTAATGGCCTTAATCCCACCATTAACTTGGGGATCAGTTGGCTTAATTTGTACAAAAATGGGTGGCTCAGCTGGCCAGCAGGTCTTAGGTGAATCGCTTGGCGCTTTAATCTTAGGTACCTTTATTTATTTAACATTCGTTATTCCACGCGGTGTTATTATAACTGATCGTATTTGGATCGTTGGCATCCTTTCAGGGCTGTTTTGGGCCGTTGGCACGTCTGAACAATTCATTGCGTTCAAAAAAATGGGGGTTTCTTCAGCGTTACCAATTTCAACAGCCGGTCAAATTATTTCAAATGCGCTGATGGCCGCAGCCGTTTTAGGTGAATGGATTACCGTTAAAATGTGGCTATTTGGGTCAATCTCAATTGCATTAATTACCATCGGTGCAATCTTGACAGCCGCACGTTCAACCTTAGATAAACATCAAGCCACTAAACGACCAGCAACTTACAATCAAGGAATGATCGCCTTAATTATTTCAACAGTTGGCTTTATGCTTTATTTTGTTTTTCCAAATCTGTTGGTCAAAGTTGGGTATATTAGTAACCATATTCATAACGCTAATAACGGCATCAATTATATGACTGCGATTGTGACTCCTCAAGCGGTCGGTCAAGTCATTGGTTCGATCTTAATTATTATCTTCTTATTCCACGAGCGAACCATCATGTTTCAGAAATACACTTGGAAAAACCTCACAACAGGCATTGATTGGGGTATCGGAAATTTATTTATGTTCATCTCCGCTGCTAACCCACTCATTGGCCAAGCGATGGCCACGACCCTCTCACAAACCGGCGTTATTATTGGCACGTTTGGCGGCATCTACCTGCTTCACGAATATAAAACCAAAGATCAAATGGTTCGTATCGTTATTGGTTCCGGACTAGTGATCTTAGGGAGCGTCCTGATATCAAATTTAAAAGCATTGGGTTAAAAAATATTGATGTTCTATTATTAAATAACCAGAGTGGACCAGCAAGCGGTTAGACCCCAGAATATAAGCCTCCTAACTTGATATTCCTGATTTTGGAATATCAAGTTAGGAGGCTTATATGGCCGGGGGCTGCTTGCTGGTCCACGTTTTAACTAAATAACGCGTTGTGCTAGTTGTGCCATATTCTTAACAATTAAATCTTTTATAGAACTT
>NZ_AZEY01000079.1:182318-253691 GCF_001434255.1 Lentilactobacillus diolivorans DSM 14421 | reverse complement strand
CCGAAAACCTACATTTCTTTCTGCCGAAAACCTACATTTTTAAACTGCCCTTGACAAATCAATCAATTGATGCTCTATTGCTGTTCTTAACCACCGATTATAGATATCATAAAAAAACTCTTCTTCCAATTCTAGACGTTTCACCAATGTTTCAATTTGTATACTCTCCTCAAAACTTTAATTATAATCTAATTGATGTTACCAATACACGTTGGCAGATTTTGCTGATCGGAACTTTAAGAGATGGGAAAAATCGATTTACAAAGTATTTCCGAAGAGGATTGACAAGAAAACAAATTATCCCTCTTCAAAAACAGTTTACTGCTCAAAATAATAACATAAACCTCACTAGGACATTTAGTTTTCTTGAACAAATATTATCGAAATAAATTTTTCATCACATAATTGCGCTCATTTTCACGAACTTGAGGTACAGGCATAAATACTTAATAAAAGCGAGTCTGACACATAATTCGAAATTTATAAAAGGGAAAGCAGAAGATTCTAGAGTTTTCTGCTTTCCCTTTCTGCTGTTTTCTCAACTTAATAAATAGCCAATCTATCTTTAGTAGGCAATTTGCCATCAAATGTAGCAAACTACTTTCTACTTTTGACAAGCCTCCGATAAAAAACAGATTAAATACCAGACAATCCAAATTAGCAATTTTTCATTTGTCTTGTAATACAAGAATCTATATTCCTATATACCACAAGAAATTTAAATTTTTAAAAGTTAATTTTCTTTTGCGCTTTTAATAAAGCCGCTCTCAATTCATCATCAACAGCGTAAATATACATACCATTAACACCACGAGTTAATAGGACATTTAATTCGTTAGGTAACAGTTTCTGACCAAGTGGCACTTTTTTACCATGTAACGTCCGAAGATGAGTCGCATTTGTATTTTTACTTTTGCTTGGGTCAAATTTAATATGACCATTACGATATTGAACTGAAGGACCGATAATGAGTCCACTATAATTCAGATCAAAACCTTGGATAGTAAAGGTTGAACCCACTTCACCGATTGTCTCCGGTCTTTCAATCCACGATAATTTATTTTTTGAATGACGCCCCTTTTTAATCTTATTAATCTGCAAATTCCATGGTAAGGAAAGATTGCCTACTGTAACCATCCAATAATTTTGATTCTTAGGTGAATGAAGTCCATTAAAATCCCAATCAAATGTTGCCAATAATCTTGAAACGCCTAATGTCTCATCTTTATCCTTTTCCCTAATTGCATGATACATTTCAACCGGGTCATCAAAAATTCGCAAATCATATTGCTTATCATAAGGAATATCAGTAATAATTCCCTTGTCGACAATATCTCTAATCCAGCTGATAGTCTTCGTATTTGCATGGATCCGCAGCTGATTAGTCAGAGAAATTAAATTTCCCTTTTTCTGAGCAGTATCCTCAAGCTTTTTAATTTGTTCTGGCTCAAGATACTCATTTGTTTGCAATATTTGATTTTTGTCAAAAACTGCAACAACAACTCGTGATCGTTTCAAAATATCATTAAGCTGGTTTTTACCACCATATGATTGTTTTCCTTGGGTTAACAATAGATGTGCTTCATCGATCAGTACCACATCTGCCTTATTACTTTCACTATGCTGATTAATAAAATGAGTTGGACTACTAGTGGTATCTTTATTCTTTCTATTTAGTTCAAGTTTATTAATGATATCTTCGTAAACCTTCAGTTGTTCTTTATGATTAACTAGTAAATAATTATTAAGGTTATCAAACCCTGGCCGATAAATCGTACTCTTAAGCTGGCTAATTAAGTAAAAGATTGTACTTAGTAAAACCGTCTTACCAGAACCGGCTTCCCCCTCTACCAAGATCAATTGCCCAGTTTTCTGTGTAAGAAGTGCATCAATAACTTCATCAATAATTATTTCTTTAGCTCGTTCTTGTTCCATAGTTAAATCATGGAAGGGCGATGCTTTAAAGATAGGAGAATCCTTAACAATCGTTTCAACAGGAAACAACGTATCATTAAATTTTCGTAACTTACGCCAAATCCGAGAAAAAATTTGTTCTTTTTCATCAGACGTATAATATTCATTTTGTTGGTTTTCACGCCGGTTATTTAACCTTTTGACACTTGGTGTAGATAACATATACAACATCATCTTATTTTCAATATCCATCGTTAAAGACTTATTAAAGTGATGATGTCCGATGATTAGCATCTGTGCATCATGATTAAATGATAGCTCTTTCCAATCCTCTCGCTTTTTAGGATCTTCAAGTAAATGTTCAGATGTTCTTCGATCAATGTCATTTGTCTCGCCTACATAAACCTCGTAACCACCCCTTTTGTTTGGGGAATAGATAACATAGACTGTTGGATATTCTAATAACAGTCTACGCTTAGCAACATCAGCTCCTACCAGGTTGTTAAGCTCATCAGGAACATTTTTATCATAATTTACTTGTTCGATAATCGGATACCCAATATCTGCCACGATCTACACCCCAATTAACTATTTATCAAATTTCCAATGACGATTCTTGTTAATATCAAGCTTTTCTTGAACAATATCGTTTGGTTGAACTCCCAATTTTTCACACATGTAATAGCAATATGTAAGAATATCGGCAAGCTCAAGCTTCATGTTATCAACTGACTTATCTGAAAAATCTTTTTTACTCTCAACATCCCACAAAAACAATTCATTCAATTCGCCGGCTTCAACTGAGACTGCTCGGGCCAATGCAGGTAACGTATGATATTTATTCCAACCCCGACTATCACGAAAATCAATTAGCTCACTTATTAACTGCTCATATTCCATAAAATATTCAGTCCTTATCATCCGCAAATTTTGAATCTTAATTAGATATATTGGTTTTAAGGTAATAATATCACACCGCACCGGTGTTAGTTAGCAAATCAAAAACTATTATCTAGAATATAATTCGGACTTATTTTCTTGCTTCTATTGCTCGTTCAATCCGCCCCTCATCATAAAGCCGCAACACAAAATACATCCCCACATAAATAACCAGTGGAATCCAAACATAATTCAAATCAATCATGGTGAGGGTTGCGGCATTCTGGGTCCGATTGGCAACGTAACCCGAAAAGTGAAACAAACCGGCTGTAATTAAACCGCCAACACCCAGGCCGACGTTTACACCAAAGTCATCCGTTGAAGCTAAAATTCCTTCGGCTTGAATCCCCATGCTGGCACCATAACGGATTGTATCAGCAATCATGATTGAAACAAGACCGATAATGATCCCATTGCCAACTGAGTTAATCAAGACACCGCCAAACAGGAGCCACAGTAATTTGGTATAAACCCCAACCGCAATCACGGCTTGCCCAACCAGCGCCATTAAAATACCGCGAAGCATCGTTTGCTTCTTACTGCGAACTTCGGTAATTCGAATGATCAGTAATACCCCAATTAGGGCTGCCAGGGTAAAGCTGTTAGCTAGTGGCACCAGGTTTTCGTTTCCTACCGTATATTTAAAATAGTAAATGGTTGTCTGATTCTTAATTGCCGTCACCAGCCAGTACATGAGAATCACGATCGACATGACGATCCATGGCTGATTATGTTTCAACATTTTTAAAACAGTCGCTAATGGTTGATGAGCAATTTCAGGATTCGCGAACCGTTCGCGAACGTGGATAAACGTGTTGATAATCAAAAGAAATGAAATCAGGCCAAACACGATGATTGTGCCCAAGAACCCTTTTTGCTGATTACCGCGGCCGAAGAACGCAACCAGGGGTAATGTGAATACCGCCACCACAATTTGAACCGAACTGCCAAAGAATTGACGAATGACACCCAACAACGTCAATTCACGAGTATTCTGCGACATCGTTGGTAAGATTGACGTGATTGGCAGATTAACAGCCGTATACAGAAATCCAAGGCCTAAATACGTCACATATGCCCAGATTAATTTACCATGATACGAAAAGTTAGGCGTCACAAAGGTGAGAACCGCAAAAATAACGTAAGGTAACGAATACCAGAGGAAGAACGGTCGGCTCTTGCCAAACCGTGAATGCGTGTGATCAATCATGATCCCGATGACAAAACTTTCAACAACGTCAGCTACCCGCGCCACGACAAATAAAATGGCGACCGCGCTTGGTGTCAGTCCATAGACATCCGTGTAAAAGAATAGCAAGTAGGTCGTCATCATTTGAAAGACTAAATTATCGGCGGCGTCACTTAAGCCGTAACTAATTCGCTCGGGCCACCGTGTTACCCATTTCGTCGTGCTTTTCATCCCATCATCGCCTTTATCGAAATTGTTAATCAACTTTATCGTACTCTAAAATTAGTTCTCATGATATAGATTGTACACAATTTATACTTCGACGACCAATTCAACTCAGAAAAACTTGGCTTGGATGATTTTTCTCCAACGTTCTCTTTCCTGAATTAATCATAAAAAACAGCCATGCTCATCACACATGACTGTTTTCAGGGAAATTTTTTTATTGAGGGGTTTCATAAAATATTGAGGGGTATTTTGTGAAGTTAGTTAAGAAATCGTTGGAGATTTAATGATTGTTTGAGGGGTTAATCATCAAATCCGGATTATGCTTGTTATTGGGGTTGTAAGGATCACTAATCCTCAGTTCTTAAACGGTTTATGCCATCACTTCTTTCAATGGTCTTAGAGTTCCAGCTTTCAATTTTGGTTAACGTTTGTTTTTATCATTGGCTTTGAGCCATTAATGCGATTAAGGGGTAAGAAATTCAACGTTATTAGATGGTGCGGCTTAATTTTTGATTGGACTGTCATTTGCGAACCTTCCTTTCATATCTTGTCTTGGCACCTGTTGGATTATTATTTAAAATGGTTCATGCTTCAGTAGTCCGACGATTAAGTCATCTCCCTTGCTGATTGATTGTTTATAGAATAACTGATTGAGCTTAAATCAAGCTTAAGGGTCAATGACTTTTGAACCCGAAATGATATTTTCTGAAATAATCCGACCAATCTTTTTCCGGTTAACAGTCCCCTTTAACTCATCTCTTGTACATTCCTGACATTTTCGCCAACAAATATGGATCAGGATTTCACCGAATCCGAATTAACGCTATGTAATTCTCCACCAGCCCTCTCCACCAATATAAAAACAGCCACGCTCATCACACGTGGCTGTTCACAGGGAAAATTCTTTTATTGAGGATTCATAAAATTATTGAGGGTTAATTTTACAAAGTTAAGTTAAGAAATCGTTGGGTTTTCTTAGTGACCATTTGAGGGTTTGATCATTAAGATTATTAGTATTGTAATAATCATTAGGATTGTGAGTATCGTTAGTGTTCATCTCTCAATTGTATTCTCACGGCATCACTTCTTTCAAAGCTTGTAGGGAGTTTCGGAACATAATCAATCCGAGTTAACTCATTACGATTGTTTTAGAATTCACTATCAAAGTTGATTCGGGTAATGCCGATCAGCTTTCATAATCTGATATTCAAAACAAGGGACAATCTTAATCACTCTCGACATCCTTCCCTTCTAATATCATGAAATCGACTTGGAGCAGTTATCGGTTTGTTGGCGGTGCGTTGACTCTTCATCGAGTTCTTTGATATTTGATTGTCTATAGAATACCCCGCTTACCTTAAACCAAGCTTAAGGTGGAAATCTTTTTATCAGGATTCAAATTATTAAAATGATGAGTTACGCTTTATGCCTATTTTCAATAAAGTTATCTCCCAAAAATCAGCACTTAACTTAATAGTTTTCTTGATATATACTTATTCTTAAAGATATGTAAGCTATTTGCTTATTAATTTTAGAAAAGAGGAATTCCCATGGTGGATAAAAACGATGAAAAAATTTTAAACCTGATCCAAACTGACGGCCGGCTCTCCGTCAAACGAATCGGCCAGGCATTATCTTTAAGTGGTCCAGCAATTTCGCAACGGCTCGCTAATTTAAAAGACGAGGGCATTATCCGCGGCTATCGAGCTGATATTGATCTTAACAAATTAGATTTAAGCGTTCGGGCATTTGTCCAGGTAGATGTCAGCCCTGATAAAAAGTCCCGGTTCTACGAGTTTGTTAAACCCATTTCCAACGTATTAGAATGTAACGTTGTGACCGGTCCTTATTCAATGCTACTCAAGGTAGCTTTCCAAGTGCCCGAAGAATTGGACGACCTGATTAATAAATTACAGCGGTTTGGCAAAACTAATACACTCATGGTATTTTCAACCCCCGTCAGACAAAGAGGTTTCTTTTACGAAATCAATTAATCAGCTCACCTCGTACTGAAGCCTAAGTATTTTCACATAACATCAACTATTTTGCCCAATCAAAAAGAGTGGGACGAAAGGCGGTTAACTTCCAGAGCGTAATCGGATTATCCTAATATTCCGGGCTTGAATGTTTGGATAATTCGGTTACGCGGCAGGAAGTTGCCTTTTGGCGCACGTTTCCACTCGGTAATAATCGTGACTACACAAAACGGGACTGGGACAAAAATATTTTTGTTCCAGTTCCGTTTTGAGGGAATTTTTATTGAGGGGTTCATAAATATTGAGGGGTATTCATGAAGTTAGTTAAGAAATCGTTGGGTTTTGTTTAAAGAGTGAGTTATTTTATTGTTTGATTCGTTATCTGTCGTGATTATTTCCCATGGCATCCCTTCTTTCAAATTAGAATCAGAGTTTCAGCTCACTGACTGGATTAACTCAAATCATTTTTAGTAGCAGCTCCACACCGCGATCCGAATATGCTTGGCAGCTATTTTTTTATCGTATTTAAAGTAAGGTTTTAACTTGGTTTTCATTGTCATAACCGGCTTCTTCCTTTCATATTAACGTTGCGTTCTGGGAGTTGCTGACTAACCCTGTTCAGCCCGACGTTATCTTAGTCGGCTACTTTTTATCAATTGGCTATATTCTATCAGGCAACGCTTAATTAAAGCTTAAATCGGTCATCAAGTTAATGAATCTACTGGGCAACAATCAGATGTGATCAATGGGCGAAATGCCTGGCGACAAATACCACGAGAATCGTTGCTGTTAAACCTGACGTATAAAGAACTCGTTTTGTTATCATTGAATCAAGCTTCCTTTCTTTTCCATCAGCAAGCAATCTTGAAACATTCTTTGTCGAAGATATTCTTGGAGGAGAGTATCATGAAATAAATTTAACGTGGTGGCCGTTCACTGACGGCACTTAACCACAATTGCTTACCATATTAAAGTTACTTAAGTTGCGATTTTTAGTTGATCATTTATTTTGTAGTCGATTTATTATCGATGGCCCCTTTCTCATCTCCTTTTTATTAAGTGTCTATAGATTAACTTGATTGGCTTAACTCAAGCTTAAATCGGAAACTTCAACCCCAAAAGTGCATTTTTCTTTAGAAATTCGCAAACTTTTCACCACTATTTTTCACACATATAAAAAATGAGTCTAAAAATAGCCTCCCTTATAAAGCTGGAAGCTATTTTTAGACCCAATTTGAGACTGGGACAATAATTGTTTTGCTCAGTCTCCATTAGTGTCAACACAATTATTTCCGAGTGAAAACGCAGGATAAAAGGCAACTTTCCGCAGTGTCACCGAATTATCCAATTATTCAAACCCCAAATATCTTGTTGAACTTTGTACTTAGCCGAAACGTGGGCCAGCAAGCAGGCCCCGGCCATATAAGCGCCTTAACTTGATATTCCAAAATCGGGAATATCTTGTTGAACTTCTTACTTGGCTAAAACGTGGACCAGCAAGCAGGCCCCGGCCATATAAGCCCCTTAACCTTAATATTCCAAAATCAGGAATATTAAGGTTAAGGGGCTTATATTCTGGGGTCTAAGCGCTTGCTGGTCCACTCTGTTTAATAAAACGACGGCTTAGCCCCATCCGTATTTGGTTGGTTAACGCCAACTGAATGCCGAATCTCCTGACTAGGATCATTAATCAGCTTAACAATAAAGTCAGCAATACTCTTCCGGGAAACCTCCGTACCTTTAAATGGTTCACCCTTTTGCGTGGTTTCGTAGCTGACGATATCCTTGTT
The DNA here is from genome assembly GCF_001434255.1 of Lentilactobacillus diolivorans DSM 14421. Taxonomy (GTDB): domain Bacteria; phylum Bacillota; class Bacilli; order Lactobacillales; family Lactobacillaceae; genus Lentilactobacillus; species Lentilactobacillus diolivorans. The sequence continues at coordinate 245,655 of NZ_AZEY01000079.1, read as the reverse complement.
GGATAACCAAGCTGGCCGGATAATTGTGTAATCCAAATCAGAGCTTTCAATTACCTTAGCTGCCGCAGCGTAGGTTTCAAGATAGCCGCCATCCAACATTTTGTGGTTCCATTTACCAAAGGCTCCCGGAACTTCATCGTAGACACCCAACGACGAAATCCAGATTAACCGCTTAATGCCGGCCTGATCTAAGGCGGCAACAACCGTCTTGGCCTGATTTTCGATCTCCTTGTTACCAAGATTAGCGTACACAATATCGATGCCCTTTAGCGCGCTCACCAGGGTCGGTTGATCGGTGGCATCCCCTTCAACCACCGTTTCCCGACTTGGATCACTAACTGTCAATCGACTCGCATTTCGTAAAAACAAAGTTAAGTGATGGTTGGTTTCAGCTAATAATTGTTTCTCTGCCAGATGCGCAATTTTTCCATTAGCACCCAGAATTAAGACATTTGCCATAAATAAGATCTCCCTTTCATTTATCTAAACCTAATTATAGAAACTATCCTCCCCGCATGTAACGGACAAAATCAATCAGTTGTCCGCCACGATATTTTGGTCGAACTCATTAGCGTTATACTGGGAATAGTTCTATTAATCGTCTACCAACTACTTAAGGAGGGATCGTATTGACCGCAACCACAAAATTGAGAATCGCAAACGCTACTAAACAATTGGTTGTCTTTCAACCATTCAACAAGATTTCCGTGACAACCATCATGACGCAAGCTAAATTACGGCGACAAACATTTTACGACTATTTTCGTGATAAATATGACGTCCTAGACTGGATTTACACCACCGAAATTAATGAAGCGGTAAAATACTGCAACACCTACAAATATTGGCCGCAAACTTTGCTTAAAATGATGACGTATTTTGAAAAAAACCGGGCATTTTACCGAAAAGTGATTGAAATTGATGTTCAAAACGCTCCAGAGCACGTGATTGCCGTTCACATCCAACAAATGGTTGGTAACATTTTTATCGATCTCAGCCAAAAGGAGCAGCTTCCCATCGATAATGAGTATTGTCATTTTCTGCAGGGACTGTTAAGTCGGACACTACTCTTAGAGTTAAAGCGGTTTTTAGAAGATGGTAGCAACTTATCACTGCACCAAGAAGTTGCAAATCTTCGCCATTATTTGGATGATGGCATCAATGGCCTGCTTTTACGAACGCGACGGATCACCGCTTACCATAAGTCACACGACCTCAAGTCCGCTAATCAGGCTTAATCAGTTTTAATTTTGCCAATTTAAATATAATCGAATGCCTCGCGTTATCATGACCCTCGAAAGAATGCCGATTCCAATGACCACCAACAGGTATTTAGGAATAATCAAACTGCAGACAATATAAACCAGACTAATCGCGACCATTACCTTAACTGACCGTAGTTCTTCAATATCATGTGCCGCTAATTTTTGGCCGTCTTTTAAATTCTGAACCACAACAATATGGAAGCAAAACCACTGCGCGGTGTCCACGATAAACATTAAGAACGCAAAACTAACGGCACTTTCCGGAGAGATGAAACTATTATTTAACCAAGTTGTCGCGAACGGTACCAGGCAAATTGGACATAGAAAGTAAATGTTACCAACCATAATTTTAATGGTTGGCGTTTTTAATGTCGCAAATAGTTCTTGGTGAAGAATCCAATATTGCGCAACCACGCCAAAGCTAATGAGATAAGCAAATAGCTGTGTCAGTAATCGGTGAACTTCAAACGCTGAGATATCACCATTAGGAGCCTTGATATCCAGCACCATAATGGTTAGCACCACGGCAAAGACACCATCCGAAATCGCAATCATTCTATCCTTTGAATTCTGAAACATCAGCTGGTCACCTGGTTCCAATCAATTGCCTGGCGGTGAGAACCATCGGGATTAACTAGCAGGTCGCCAAGAACTTCGGCTTTCAAACCCGCTTTAAATTGATCCTCAGCTCGGTAAACCTGATCAAAAATTAGTTTCTCCTGGTTCTCAACGAATTGGCCGTCAAAGAAAATCCGCTTGGCAATTCCAGTTGATTTAATGATTGGTTCTGGTCCTTCTATGGCATCATAAACATCCAGTAGTGTCACCTGGTTAATTTGCTTAGCAAGCAAGAAGCCGCCACCCTTACCGGCTTCCGAACTAATCAAACCACCTAACACCAGCTGATGAAGAACCTTTTTTAAGTATGAATCTGATACACCCAACCGTTTACTAATGACGATACTGCGAATTGGCGCTTGATCTTTACTGAGAGCCAACATGAGTAAAATGCAAACAGCTTGTTCAAAACTCCCCTTTAGCTTCATGAAAAATAAGTCCTTTCGTTTTCATTGATCTATCTATGGACATTCTATATCCATAGATGTATATTGTCCACGGATGGATTAAATCACATAATGACTATTTATATTGAAGGTGACTTTATTGTTTGAACTTAAAAGTGTTGTTCATTTATCAGATGTTGGTCAGGATTCTAAGATCCGTCTTGGAAACCTAATCGATAAATTTCAAAATGCTGGTTGGTTGCATTTTCAGCAAATTCGAACCCAACTACCACCGTTAGACTCTAAATTACTATATTTTGTAGTTTCTCAAAGCGTCCGGATTCGCGCCACATTATCGCTTGGTGATCCAATCACCATTCAATCATTTATCACAGATGCAAACCGGCACAAGATCACCCGGCTAGTTGAAATTCGCGATCAAGCAGAACAACTCATTGCCAGCCAGCTTGAGGATGCCTTTGTCGTTAATAATGAATCGGGACGGATCGCCAAATTACCAGTTGACTACCCGATTACTTCAATGGTTGATTCTACAAAACATTTAGGCTTTCACCGTGACAGAATCGACATCCCTGTCAGTAAAAACCAGACCAGAACGGATTTTCGAATTCTGCCACGAGACATTGATAACTATGGCCACATGAATAACGCCCGCTACTTAGACTTCGTAGATGAAACAGTTGATCACCTCAAACAGATTTCAATTAATTACCTTAAACCAGCGAAATTAGGGATGACCCTCGGCTATCTCCGAACTAAAATCAACCATTCAGTTTACTACACGGTTAGCAATGGCAGCAACGTTATGTCGAAAATTTGGTTGGAACTAAAATGAGCTCGGTGCGTTGTTGACAGAATTAGTTGATCACAATTGAGTTGTAGAAATAAAAGAAAAAGCTTGCCTTTTGAATGATTAACTGAATTTTGCCTTGGATTGTTCTAAAATGGTTACAGTACAACTAAACCTTATCGCTGGAACTCACATTCGGTTTAAACTTAGTCATCACTCAAGGGAGCATTAATCTTGAAAAAAATAAGTCTTGCCTTCTTAAAGGGCCTACTAATAATCATTGGCCTTTGCCTACTTCAATCAGGTTCACCAGTCCATGCAAAAGCAGTCCTGCCAAGCAAACTAAATAAAGCAAATTTAGTTACTTACTATACCTATTTTCGTGCTAATAAAAATGTCACCCTAAAAACGGCATACACCCCCAGCTACAAAATTGGAAAATCAATCATCAGAAATATGACGATCAAAAAGGGCACAATTGTTGAAGGTCAGCACAATGGCGGCTCAAAATCAAGGGAGTTGTTGATCGATGAGCGACAGCTAAGTTACCACACCAAAAGAACCGGTATCTTACCGGGCTATACGCTTGATCCCTATCCTGATTCCAAGTACTCAAATCCGCTCAGTGCCAATGTCGAATCATTCACCAGGGTAAAACGACCGACCTATATGCCAGCATATAGTGATGGTAATTTGTACCAGGGCGATGCTGCCTTTCTCGAAAGTAAAAAGCGCCCCAACATCAATCTTCGAATTACGCCGGATGGCTATCTTGAATACTATAAAAGAAATTCAAAAGTTGAATTTAGCCTTCAGTTTCTGCAAAAACCCAACGGTGATGCCAAAATCAATAAAACGCTGATGAAAGGTAACACCCGTTACTTTTACACGTCTAAAAAAGTAAATGGGCTAAAAGCAACAAAAGTTAATTCGAAGGGCTCATACCAGTATCGATATCAGCTGACCAATCTCCATCAACCTCAATTTACCCCTGGGGATCCCGATAACGATATTCCCGGCTCCTACGATAGTTTATATCGTTTGAGTGGCAAAACATATTATACTCAAATTGGTACCGATGATTAGAAGCCCGTTTTTAACTGACTGTCCTTAACAAATTCTACAAAAGAGGCCCGTGATTAAAACAAAATTGCTTGTTTTAATCACGGGCCTCTCTATTACAAAACACATGAAACACTGACTAATCCTATCCCATATCCGTCTCAGTCAGTTGATTTAAAACCTGCATATCATGATCGTTAATTTCAAAATCAAGCTTGGTATTATTCTTGATGTGAGTTTCATGAGTCGCCTTTGGCAATGGCAGAACCCCATTTTGAAGAACAAATTTAATGGCGAGTTGGGCAACACTCACATTATAGCGAGCGGCAATTCGCTTAATGTCTTCATTTTCTAAAATTGCCCCCGTTGCCAATGGCGAATAGGCTTCTACCAACAGGCCATTATCTTGGGCAAACTTAGTGATCTGTGGTTCTGTATAGCCCACAAAATAACGAATTTGATCAACCATTGGCTTCACATCCGCATGGTCAATAATGTTTTGTAAATCATGAACATTAAAGTTGGAAACCCCAATGGCCTTCACTTGGCCGCTGGCATAAATATCCTGCATTGCTTTCCAGACTTCCACGTTTTCCTCATCATGATTACTGCCACGATCACCCCATGGCCACGGGGCATGAATTAAATAAAGATCCAAATACGATAAATCCAAGGCTTTCATTGTTGAACGAAAATCAGCAATGGCCCCATCATAAGTTTTAGTTTCTGCTGGTAATTTTGATGTTACAAACACATTTTCACGATCAACTGACGAATCTAAAATTGCCTCGCCAACACTGTGCTCATTTCGATAAGCCTTAGCAGTATCGATGTGACGATACCCAGCCTTCAATGCCGAACTAACCGCATCATAGGTCTGTTGACCACCGGGAATCTGCCAGGTCCCAAATCCGACTTTTGGGATTGCTAATCCGTTATTCAGCGTATACGTATCAGTTAAAATTGACATCGCAATGCCTCCCTTGTTTTTGTGCGTACTTACATTATAGCCGTCCAGCCCAAGAAAAGGCGAGGATATGGCTTTTATTTACCTTTTCCCTATTAATCAACTAAATTAGGTGTCCACATATGCAAAAATCCCGCTAGTCAACTAAAATGTCAGAATACAATTTCATTGCTTTCTTTCATTATAAGTGACTAGCGGGATCTCTTTGACGATTTAGTCTTTACGCAACGAATACTCAAACCACAGTCGGTCTTGGTAAGGACTCAGCATGTTTTCCAAGTCTAATCGGGCCGAATTAGCTTTATAATCAGCAATCAAGATTAACATGCAAGCTGTTAACATTGACAACTCCACGGCGACTAATCCCCACCCTTGTTTAGCAGTAAAAATCAGCCATTCCTGGACGCCCAAGACAACGACTAAGGTCAGCTTCTTATGTGATAACCAATACCATCGATCAATTTTTCTGGATAACCGGTCAATATCTTTATGATACTGACGAGGAACGTTGCATTTTCCTTTTAACGCGATGCGCAAGCCTGAGGCATTCCGCTGAAGAAGTACCGCAACGGGTGATGACTTCCGTCCCTGGTATCGGATTAGCATCCAGTCAACGAACCAAATGCCAATCATGAAAAACTGCATTAAGCAGTCCGTTATTTGCAGAAATGCTTTCATACGTGAATGCCTCCAATCAATTTTCTCTCTTGACAGTTGATTTTATAACGCTTCGCCAACTATTTCAAGAGGGTTATATAAAGTAAAGGTTTTCATTATGAAATGATAACGCTACCTTTGTCGATTGATAAAGCAATCTAGTAAGTTGGAACAAAAATTAATCTTTGGACCCTCTGCCCGACAAGCACAATAATTACAGGAAAAATCACTCCAACCGCTAATTTGACCAATGGATTATCGATGCCAATTAGCCGACAGCAGTCTAAAAGTATTTTATGACCATACATAATCGCTAAGGTATGCCTGCCAATAAGTGACAGCCCAAATTTAATTGGTAGATGTGACGTCACGTATGCACAAACCATTATTGCCAGCGTCAAGATAACCGGAACTGTTGCTAGTGCGACCCATCGAGGTAATGAACTTTGAATCAAATGCGATTTTAATGATAACCGAAAATTGAACTCACCCTCTAAATGGATAAAAATAATAATCGCCGCAGTCATTACAATTGGAATAGCGGCTTTGGCTCTTTCAATCCATCGTGGATTCACATGAAACAACAGGTATCCTAAATAGGTATAAAAAGCCGTTATCAAAACCGTATCCATACTCCACGGCATCATTGCAAAGCCATTGATATGCATCCAAGTCACCTGCTGATAACTAGCTCCCAATAGTAACCCGCTTACGACAACTGCTAATTGGATGATTCGATTCTTAGTTAATGAAATCAATATCGTAACCACACCAATTGTCAATAAGTAGGCATTTACAAACCAAAAGGTACTTGTATAAAAATTTAATGTCCGCCCACCGATAATTAAGTCTGGTAAATGGGTCATCAAAAACTGAGTCCCCTTATGATGGATGACTGTATACAAACAAATCAGCAGTATCCCTAAACTCACGTATGAAAAAAGATCCTTTTTAATCCGTCGCTCATAAAAACGATGCCAGTCGTCAACATTTGTCAGTGGTTCTAAAAAAATACCGGCAATTATGAAAAACAATGGGATATGCCACCAATATAAGAAATGAGCAACTGAGCTCCCCGGTAAAACATGCCCCAGCACAATCGCAATAATCCCATACGCCTTAGCAATATCGATCCATTCAATTCGAGGCCGGTTTAAAATGGCCACAGTCTTTTCAAGGTGTTTATTTATGAGCAATTTGTAAATCCCCTTGATTTCTTTTGCTAAGAGTAATTACCGCAATAGTAAACAACCCCAAACCAATAACTGTCATCCACTGATTCCCTAAGATTCCCTTATCAAAATTATAACCAAAGTAATCGGCAAAGCTTGCACCAACTGGGCGAGTCAAAATATAAGCAAACCAGAAAGTTGCAATTTCGATAAAACTATTTTCTTTAGGACGGAAATAAGCCCGATAAGCAAGAATCGCAAGGAAAACGGCTCCCAGTATGAGCCCGGTATTTAGAAATCCCCACCCTAGGCCAGTAGGATCAACATTATAACCACCTGTTCGAGCGGTCGCAAACCAATCTCCTGCAGCTGTTCCAAGCATAAAAGTCGCAGCAACTGTTAACCAATAAAAGGCTTCTTTTATCCTAGAAGTAATATGATGAATAGATAGGTCTTTTGTTGTCACATACCAAGCTATAAAGAAACCTAGCATTAAAACGAATAAAATCAACGTTGTTTCGGCGTAGTGTAACCCGGTTAATGATTTTAAAGTATCAGCCGAAAAAGTACCAAATACTGCTAATAATCCAACTGAATTCCAATAGAAAATTGGTTGATACTTATCAGCCCGCATTTGGAGATACAAAAATATTAAGAAAAGTGACAGAGACCACCCAACAGTAAAAAGTTCGCCTAGGCTTTGATTTTGCTGGCCAAATATCTGACTCGAAAAATCAGAAGCTGACTCACCTAACATCGTTGAGATTAACTTTGAAACCCAAAAAAGCGCTGTAATTTCAGGGACTTTATTTTCTAAAACTCGATGTTTCACTCCGATCGCCTCATTTCATTTTCAGTGATTAGAGATTATCATCTGATTCAAACGACTACACTCTGATCCACGTGAGAAAAAAATGTGAGATTCTCAGAAAAATTGATTAGTGACAAAAGCTTCAACAAAAAATCCAGTTAGAAATTTGACAGTAATCAATTTCCAGCTGGATAAATTCTTAATTTGATTAATCTTAATAGTCATCAAAAACCTGACAAACATAGCTTAAGCCTTTGTATACTCAAACCACAAACGATCTTCATACTTTTTTAACTCAACTTCAATCTCAACTCTGGCCTTATCTGTTCGCCAGCTGGCAATCATGATCAGCGTTACCACAACCAACAAGGCCGCCTCAACAATAATTAAGCCGGCATTCTGTTTCGCAAAGACAACTAAACACTCTTGCAATAACAGCATCCAAACTAAAGTGGCTTTCTTTTGCGACAACCAGTACCAGCGCTGAATCGCCTTTAATCGCTTAAGAACCATCTGCCGAGTCTCTTCTGTAATTGAGAGATCCGGACTTAAAGCTTTCTTTAAACCCGAACCATCCTTCTGCAAAATCTTGGCCAAGTAGGCCGATTCAGAACCAAACCGCTTTGTATAGCCCCGATCTGTACACCAAACGGCAGCTCCGAAAATAAGTAACATGATATCAAATACCCTGAACAATAACAGCATCTTTGTCGCCCCCTCTAATCCACACTTCCTTTTCTAGCGGTTAACATTTTTATTCTCTGATTTGAACAAATTCTATTATATTTCCTTGCCTAATACAAATAATTTGCCGAGAAATTTATATCAGGCATTAGCGACGTCCCTGGTAAATTACGGGAAAAACTTACAAACGATAACTATAAAAAAGACTCGGACCAATTTCGTCCAAGTCCACCAACATCATTCAGTTAATAGTGATCCAAACAGCACTAGCTTCCCTTTAGCTTAACGCCATCTTTTCGATAAGCAATCACAACCACTATTAAATTGATAAGCACCAAAATAGTGGTCATTAAGAAAACATACCGATAATCCAGTGCCCCCGCAACTACGGAAGCCAACATCGGCCCAATAACGGCGCCGATTGCCTGAAATGACTGGTTATAACTAAAAATCCGACTAACCGACCGAGCGGGTGCCTCCAAAGTCATTACAGTTTGCGTAATTGGTAGTAAAGCTGCATTAGCAATCCCAATCAAAAATCTTAGAACTCCCAAAATACCAACCGTTGTCACAAAAAACATCGGAAAATAAACGACTCCGGAAACAATTAGGCCCGCAAGTAAAATCTTCTCAGGACCAATATGATCCCCTAATCGCCCTAATCGTGGTGCCGTGAGTAACGTTGCAATTCCAGGAAGTGCGGCAATGACACCACTGACAAATGCAATGTTACCGTGATTATGCATTAATTCCTTTACGAATAAACTGATAATCGGGTTGATCGAAGTCGTAGCAGCCATAATCAGCATTGATGAAATAATCATGGCAACAACGACATGCTTATGAGCAATTCCAGAAAAAGCATCTTTAATACCTGTTTTGGCGGCTCTTTTGATGGGTTTAAAGTCTTCCTTAACAAAAAGCCAAGTCGATAATGAAGCTAGAAACATCATGAATCCAAAAATATAAAACGGTAACCGGAACCCAAAAATTCCAGATAGATAACCACCAATAATTGGCCCAATGAGTTGACCACCCACATTTCCAGTTGTTAATGTTCCCATTGTTCGGCCACTTTGACCTGCTGGAACCTCACTGGCAATCAAAGCATAAGCATTATTGATATAACCAGAAAACATTCCCTGGATAAAACGAATTGAAATCAGCATCCAAACATTGGTGGACAAGCCCGTCAATGTCGCACTAACGGTCATCCCAATGGCCGCACGCAACAGCATTGGTTTTCGGCCAGTTCGATCGGCCAAATTTCCCCATAATGGTGAGACAACTGCCTGACTAAGAAAAACGCTGGCAAACGCCAGACCTGAATAAAGGGTTAATTGCCATTTTGGAAAATTCCCCATTTCAGAAATAAATAATGGTAAAAAGGGCAATGACATACTTGCGCCGGCGCCAGTGGCAAAATTGCCAAACCACAACGCCCACATGTTCTTCTGCCATTGTGGTGTCTTTGATTTTGTCATGATAACATCCTTACTAATTTTTAAAGAGTCGAATCGATACAAAAATTATTATAGGCGTTATGTCAAGTGACGTCAAAAAAGGCCGAAAGGAGCTGTTTTCAAGCTATTTTATTTAGTAAATATCACAAAAATCATTATCAACAATTTTCTAACAATTAAGAATGGTTATAAACTAGCTTTTTTCTAAAGTCAAAATGGACGTATTTTTTTCTGATTCGTACCGTACACTTTCAAGGCTGTAACCCCCATCTATGATTGGTGTTACGATTTGCTTGTCAATATCTGTGAATCACCACTGCTATCTAGATTAAACGTGTAAAAGAGCGATGGCCCCCGGCCATATAAGCAAACACACCTTGCAGGTTTATATCTGCGAATCATCACTGATACCTAGATTAAACGTGCAAAAGAGCGACAGCCCCCGGCCATATAAGCAAACAATCCCAGCATTCCAAAACATGGAATGCTGGGATTGTTTGCTTATATTCTGGGAGCTAACCGTCGCTTTTTGCACTCTGCTCCTCGCGCCGATACCCCACCAAATCATGGGTAATTTCCTTTGTACTTGGATAAATCTTCTGATAAATATCATGCAGCTTTTGATACTTCGACACATTTTCCGGTTCCGGTAAAAAGACATCCTTAAATTGAACGAACACTTTTGTACATTCTGAAATATCTTTATACCATCCCATCCCAACAGCCGCTAACATTGCTGCTCCTAATCCTGGACCTTGTTCATTCTTTAATGAAACGACCTTAACATTAAAAATGTTGGCTTGAATTTGTTGCCACAGCGGACTTTTTGCACCGCCGCCAATTGAGACCACCGTATCAAATTGACTGCCCTTTTCTTCGTATTTATCCATGATATCGCGGAAAGAGAAAATGATACCTTCCAAAACCGCCCGAACAAAGTCATGGCGCTTATGAATACCATCAATTCCAATGAAGCTTCCCCGGATATCGGCATCCGCATACGGTGCCCGTTCACCAACGATATATGGGGCAAACAATAAGCCATTGGCACCCACTGTCGATTCAGCCGCGCTTTCGACCACTTCCGTAAAATCTTCATCAGCCGCAAATGTTCGTTTAAACCAGCTCAATGAAAAGCCGGCTGCTAATGTGACCCCCATTGAGTAAAAAGCATCTGGGATCGCGTGATCTTCATATTGGAGGACACCTTCATAGTTGGTTTCCTTCTGTGGCTCATACTTCAAAATAACGCCCGAAGTCCCAATACTTGAAAGCACCTTGGTTGGACTATCAATTCCGGCTCCCACAGCACCGCAGGCATTATCAGCCCCGCCACCAAAAGTAACCGTGTCAGTTGATAAGCCAGAATATTCAGAATACCACTTCGTAATATGACCCGTGTTATCAATAGAGCGAACCAACGGTGGACAAATTGTTTCCGGAATATCAAAGGCATCCAAGATTTCCTTGCTCCACTGTTGTTTCTCAACATCCAACATGACCGTTCCGGTCGCATCAGAATAATCCATCACCAATTTACCAGTCATTCTAAAACGTAAATAATCTTTAGGTAACAGCATGGTCGTTGCTTTAGCAAAAATATCCGGCTGATTCTCTTTAACCCAAAGTAATTTAGGTAATGTAAATCCTTCAAGTGGTTTATTATGGGTAATCTCAATAAATCGATGGCCCATTTTAGCCATAATTTCTTCCCGCTGCTTCGTCGAACGGGTATCATTCCAAAGCATTGCCGGTCGTAAAATATTATTATCCTTATCAAGCAAAACCAATCCATGCATTTGACCGGAATAGCTGACTCCCTTAATTTGTTCCGGCTTTAATTTATCCTTCAAAATCAATCGAACAATTGCGACCGTGGTTGCATTCACCCAATCGTTGGGATCCTGCTCAGCGTAACCGGGTTGGGGTTGGCGGAGTGGAAAGTCCATCCCCTCTTGGGCGATAATTTCACCAGATCGCGTCACTGCGGAAACTTTTACAGAACTGGTCCCCAGGTCAACGCCTAATACACATTCAGTCATCGAGGTACCTCCCTTTCGTCACAAGTTTAACTTAATAAACATTGTAATTAGCAAACGAGGCCAAGACAAGATGTTCATTTGCCCTGACCTCGTTTAATCATCTATCATCCGTTTACTTCATTCTTTATTTCAAAGTCTGAATAATATAATGGTTGATTGTGTCCTTGATTTCCTCAAGATGATCTGAATGAGTTGCATCACGCAATTCCTTCTGAGTCTTATCCAATGAGTAATCTTCAAGTTCTTTCATGGTTGCTTTACCAGCTTCGATTTCAGCACCAATACCTGAATCGTATGAGCTGTAACGGTCCTTAACAAGGTTGTCAAGCACACCGTCTTGCTTCATGGCAACGGCAACTCGCAAACCAGCGGCGAAACTGTCCATACCAACAATATGGCCGTAGAATAAGTCATCTGGTTCAAATGAAGAACGACGTGGTTTCGCATCAAAGTTCAAACCACCGCGAGGACCGATACTTCCGTTTTCAACAACTTCAGTCATAGCAGCAGTTGTTTCGTAAAGGTTTGATGGATATTCATCAATATCCCAACCGATTAACTTATCACCTTGGTTGGCATCAAGTGAACCAAGTAAACCAGCTTCACGAGCAACCCGGATTTCATGTTGGTAAGTATGACCAGCTAAGTTAGCATGGTTACCTTCCAAGTTAAGCTTGAAGTCTTTGTCCAAACCATATTCCTTCATAAAGGCAATGGTTGTTGCAGCATCGAAATCGTATTGATGAGTGGTTGGTTCCTTTGGCTTTGGTTCAAGAAGCATTTGAGCATCAAAGCCAATTTCATTAGCGTAATCTTTAGCCATATGGAATAACTTGGCAGCATGTTCTTGTTCACGCTTCATGTCAGTATTCCAGAGTGATTCGTAACCTTCACGGCCGCCCCAGAAGACATAGTTTTCAGAACCAACCCGCTTACCAATTTCCAAACTATGCTTTAATTGAGCTGCTGAGTAAGCAAAAATATCAGCATATGGAGATGTGCCGGCACCGGCAACAAAACGAGGATTAGTGAATAAGTTCGACGTATTCCAGAGAACCTTCATGCCAGAAGTCTTTTGATTTTCAACAATCTTATCAACGACTTTGTCTAAGTTCTTGTTGGTTTCACGTAATGTGTCACCTTCAGGAGCAAGGTCACGATCGTGGAAGCAAAGGAAGTCAACACCTAATTTGTCATAAAATTCAAATGCGGCATCAACCTTGGCTAAGGCTTGATCCATTGGGTCAGTGTATTTATCATAAGGCCGAATAGCAGTCCCATCACCAAATGGGTCAACTAGTCGTTGATCAAATGTGTGCCAGTATGCAACAGCAAATCGCAACCAATCACGCATTTTCTTGCCACCGATCATTTCATCGGCATTGTAGTATTGAAATCCTAAACCAGACTTTTTGTTCCCTGTACCAACGTACTTGATTTTATCTACGTCCCAGTAACTCATAAAAAGAGCCTCCAATTTTGTTTTTAGATTAGTTCGTTCACACAACCAACTTACAAGACCTATTATAAAAAGAGATCATCAAAAATGCAAGCCCTTTCAGTGATTTATTTAAATAAAGTTGTCAAAAAAGGCTGAGCCAACTCGATAATGGTTATGTTGCTGATTTAATGCGTCATTCGTCCGGTTTTAAAAAATTGTTGAGATCATAGTATAATGAAGATTAACGATTCATAATTAGAAAGAAGCGATACCTAATGGATAAACTTGATCGAAAAATCCTTAACATTATTCAACAGGACGGCCGAATTTCCATTAAAAAGATTGCTGAAAAATGTTTTATTTCAGCGCCATCGGCTTCAGTCCGCCTACAGAATTTAGAAAATCATGGCTTTATTAATAGTTACACCGCGAATGTTAATTACGAAAAATTAGGTTATCTAATCAAAGCGTTTGTCCGACTTGACGTAAGCTACAAGGAAATGCCTAAATTTGTAAAATTTATTGCAAAAGTACCTAACGTAGTGGAATGCAACTATATTACGGGAGATGCGGCGGTACAGCTCAAGGTCTTTTATAAAACGATGACTGAGCTAAACGAATTTAACGCGTCACTAAAGGACTTTGGCAATACCCATACCAACGTGGCCTTCACGACAAATATAGGCCCAAGACCGTTGAGGCTGCCGGAAAAGTAATAGAGTGTGAAAAACCGCGGTTAGCTTCCAGAATATAACCCCTTCCAGCCAATATTCCTGGTTTGGGGATATTGGCTGGAAGGGGTTATATGGCCGGAAGCTGCTTTTCTCTCGCACGTTTCAGCTAAATAACAACATCCCTGAACCCGGAACATTGGGTTAAGCACCTTATATAACCGGAGACTACTTTCCTCTCGCACATTTCAATTTTAAAAAAATACTTACTGGTCTCCAACAAACATGACACCCATAAATTTACCAATGCCAACCTGCTAAAGCCACCAAATAATAGTCACTTCATCTGCCTTTTAGCACCAAACTCGTGCCAAATTTATAAAAACACCTTTTTGAAACAACTATTTTGTTTTCATAGGCTGATCACAACTTTTGCCTTATTTTCATTAAAAATAGTTCTAAAATGCAAAATCATGTAAAAATATCTGCTCCAAATACCTGATTTTCAACACCGTCATGTTAGGATAATGTCAATTAATTAGAGGGCCTCTAATTTTTCCATAAATCATTAATACTAACAAGGAGGAGTTTGGATGCAAAAGACAAAAGTAACTGAAAACGCAGATGGGACGATGCGCTCTCTAAGCAACCGAAATGTTCAAATGATTGCGATTGGTGGAACCATCGGAACGGGGCTGTTTCTGGGATCGGGAACAACAATTAGTAAAACCGGTCCTTCCATTCTATTGGTTTATTTAGTATTAGGAATCTTTTTCTTCTTGATGATGCGGGCAATTGGCGAAATGCTATATTCGGACCCATCGCAACATACCTTTGTTTCATTTATCACGCGCTATTTAGGCCCCACGGTTGGTCATTTTACGGGTTGGACCTATTGGCTGGGATTAACCTTCTGTGGCATGGCGGAACTCTCGGCAATTTCAACTTATGTTCAGTTCTGGCTGCCAAATGTGCCGGCTTGGCTGATTCAAGTCGTCTTTTTAGGAATTTTGGCGTCGATTAACTTGATTGCTGCTAAGATGTTTGGTGAAGCTGAATTTTGGTTCGCGTTAATCAAAATTGTCGCAATCGTGGCATTAATTGTAACTGGTATTTTTATGATGACCAGCCACTCAGTAACCCCACTTGGTCACGCTTCCGTTCAAAATCTGTTCCACAACTTCAGCATGTTCCCACACGGTGGGTTGAGTTTTATTTCTGCATTTCCAATGGCTTTCTTCGCCTTTCAGGGAATCGAATTTGTCAGCATTACCATTGGTGAGGCCAAGACACCCCATCGAATCATTAAGAAAGCCGTTAACGAAACCTTACTTAAGATTTTGGTCTTCTATTTCGGTGCCATGATCGTCATTATGGGCATCATTCCTTGGACTCATTTAACACCAACAAGCAGCCCATTTGTTCAAGTATTCAAGCTTGCCGGATTACCGGCTGCCGCTGCATTCATCAACTTTGTTGTGTTAACTTCTGCTTCATCGTCACTGAACAGTTTTATCTTTTCGGCGGGTCGTCATTTCTATCAATTAGCGGATGAATTACCCGAAGACGCTTGGATGCACCAACATTTCGCCAAGATTTCCAAGAGTGGGGTTCCAGCTGCTGCCATTAAGATCTCAGCGCTGCTGCTCCTCATTACGCCACTCATGAGTTTGACCAACGCAACTGGTGCCGTCTTTACAATTGTTGCCGGCTCATCAAATGATATGTACATCATCGTTTATGCACTTGTCATGATTGCTCACCGTAAGTATCGGGAATCCAGCGATTTTCTACCAGACGGATTTAAAATGCCTTGGTATCATTTCACCAGTCCGTTGACAATTGCTTTCTTTGCGATTATCTTCGTCACTCTCTTCTTTATTCCCCAAGATATTATTGGTGCGGTTGGCGCTATTGCTTGGACCGTTATCTTTGGAGGTCTAACTTATCTGCATCAACGCAGTATGGTTTCAGAACGGTATCCATCATAATAAAGAATGGTTCACTTGATTTTCCAATATATATAATGAAATAAAAAGCTCACGAATCAGCCTGCTGGCAGCAGCTGTAATCCGTGAGCTTTTTTCAGCTATCTCAAATTTATCTTTCTATTCTTAATGCTTTTGTGATAATCTGTAAAAGGTCCGCTTTAGACCAACGATTAAATAACGAGGGGGAAAATCACGTGAGCAAGTTCAAATTACAATCGCTCATTTTTATTCTTGTTGCCTTTATGCTGGGCTGCAATGAATTTATTGTTGTCGGGATCCTGTCAGATTTATCTAAACAATTTCAGGTTCCAATCTCGATAATGGGCTACCTGGTTACCATTTTTGCGACAGTCTACGCGGTAAGTACCCCATTTGTAACGGTTCTTACCAGCCGTTACAACCGTTACAAAACATTATTATCATTAATGTTGGTCTTTTTAATCGGTAACACCCTCAGTGGGTTAGCGACCAACTACATTTTTATGGTCATTTCTCGAATTATCACAGCCACAACCGCCGGCTCCATCATTTCACTTGTCATGACATTTGCCAGCACAATTGCGCCAAGGGATAAACGTGCCAGCCTGGTCTCTTGGATCTTTGCCGGTTTCAGTATTGCATCTGTGTTTGGGGTGCCCATTGGCGTTGCGATTAGTACCAGTTATAACTGGCGCTATACGTTCTTTGACATCTCAGTCATCAGCATCGTGACATTTATTCTATTAGTATTTCTACTCCCTAAAAAGGTGAAACAAACTCAGAGTTCAATTAAAAATCAACTTACTTTATTGCTTGACCCACGAATTTATTATGGCATTGTCCTTGTCTTGTTCACGGCCGCAACCATGTATGCTTACTACACTTATATCCGACCACTGCTAACCACGACAATGGGCTTTAGCACCACTAGTCTGAATTGGCTGCTGTTTATCATTGGTATCATGAGTATTTTAAGTAACCGATTATCGGGTGCGATCGCCGAACGTCCTAACGGTTTAAATGCGATGCCAAAATTCTATGTTGCCGATATTATCTTGTTATTGATGATGCCTTTGGGATTAACCAACAAAATTTCCGGTATGGCGATTCTACTGATTCTAACGCTAATTGTCACGGTCCTAAACTCGCCGATCCAGCTTCATTTTCTTAACATTGCCGAATCTGATTACCCACAGTCACTGGTCTTGGCTTCATCCCTAAGCTCCATCTTCTTTAATTTTGGGATTTCACTCGGCTCGGCAACCGCCTCCGTAATGGTCGGAATTGTGGGCCTTGATAAGATTAGTATCGGTTCAGCTGTTTACGCAATGATTTCATTAGCATTCCTGTATCTCCTCAATAAAGCGATCAAACGTCATCAAACTGAACCAGCAACCCATATTTCGGCATAAAATAATTTATCACCAAATTACCAACATTTAAAATAGCAATTTCGACTTCCATGAGCAGCTGGGCCTAATTCCCTTTAGTGGGAATATTCGGTTCAGCTGCTTGTATTTTGCTCATAAGCCGCTTTTTGAACAACTCCAGTTGTAGTATATTAGAAGTATCTTAATTTTTGAAAGGGTGGCAAATATATGGTTTTGATATTTATTTTTCTAATGATTGCCGGATTTGCCGCTGGCTTATTGGCTTCGATCGCCGGCTTAGCATCTCTGGTCTCCTACCCAGCCCTTTTAGCAATTGGTGTCCCGCCAGTTATCGCAAATGTGACCAACACGACGGCACTAATCTTTTCCGGAATTGGTGCAACTGCTTCTTCATTAAAGGAACTTCGAGGGCACTGGAAAAAATTACTGGTTTTTGTGGCCCTCTCACTTGTAGGAAGTGTCGGCGGTAGCATTTTATTGCTGGTCGCCCCGGCCTCTTCATTTGAAAAGGTTGTGCCATTCTTTATCTTAGCTGCCGGAATTCTCCTATTCTTATCCGGTCGAAAAAAGGATGTCCATACGACAAAGCTTAAGTCAGCCCACGCAACCCCTCAACACAGATGGTGGGTCTCGTTAATCAGTTTAACCGGGATTGTGTTGGTGGGCGCCTACACCGGCTACTTTGGTGCTGCGGGTGGCGTCATCTTCCTAGCGATTCTTTCAGTCATTACCGATGATAAATTTACGGTTGTTAACGCAATGAAGAACGTGATTGCCTTTGCTGGGAATTTGATTGCGACAATTATCTTTATCTTTAAATCCCACATTGACTGGCTATACGTGGTACCACTCGGATTTGGCTTGCTGTTGGGTGGTTATACTGGCCCAATTATTGTTCGTCACGTTAATATCCATTTATTGCGCGCCTTGATTTCTTTGGCAGCGTTTGGACTGGCGGGTTATTTATTTGTCACAGCTTACTTTTAATTGAATTTTTTGCTACATAATTAAAGGGGACTGTTTCTGAATCAGCATTAATCAATGTTGACGGAAACAGTCCCCCTTTATGAGTAATTGGAACTGGTAAAATAAGTTTCACTTCAATGACTATTTTTTCTTAAGAACATAACCTAAAATGCCATTTTCGGTTATTTGAACGAATTATTAGCGTATGTAATTCTCTAAACCAAAGATTACGCCTACCACTTTACTCTTGTTCAATCCATCTAATCGACACTGGAAGTGAACTAACGTGTGGTAATTCGTTAAAATCACGAAGATCAACAAAAATAACCGCCGAGGATGTTTGTTCCTGTGATTCGTTCACAACAATTTTTGTCAGGTTCTCCTGCCCCGCAATTTCTACGAGGCCGATATAATTGCCTCCGCACGGAATTGCTTCCATACTATCGGTCGGAATCACAATGGACAGTCCCTGAATCTGTGCTCGAATTAACCGTCCCTTTGTCTGATACTTGTAACCTAATAGTTCATTTGCTTCCGTAATTTTACCAACACCAACTAATTCCCTTACCTGATCAATAATCATATTATGATTCCTCTTTTCATTAATTTAATTTTAATGGCGTGACAGAAATTCAAAATCCTTGAATCTTTGTGCCAATAAATCGCTTAATTACCCCTCAATTCATCAAAACGAGATTCTTTTTAATTTCAATTGTATGGTTGATTGAATCACCCTCTTCAATAAAGCGCTTTCATTAGATCATAAAAGAAACGGGAAACCAGACTAAAAATAGTCGATTCCCCGTTCCCCTATTATTAATGAATTCATCTTCAGTTAGATACATGAATCTGCCTGCCATCACACTCCCGCAGTGTGATGGCATTGGCGTTTAATAATTAAACTTAAAAGTATTCTAGCAGTAACCATCCTTTTTTGCAAGGGAAAAATTATCTTAGTATGGGGTTTATCTAACTATCAAATTCATTTGACAACTACCAAATCTTGATTTGATTTTGACCGCCCTTTAATGACTGAATCGGTCCAGCAGCAATATCGTCATTACTGTTCTGATTCAGCAAATCAGTATTCACCGTTAATTTAGAACCATCCGGCTGTTCAAAATCAGCATCCACAATTCGCACGTGGGGCAAAGTAGCCGTTGTTTTAATCGGATTTTTAAAGTCGTCAAACGTTTCTGGTAGTGTCATTCTTAAATAAAGCGATTCTCCTCGTTCTTCAACGGCAAACTTTGTATCAAATGACGCTTCTGATAAATAATTTTTTTCATCCGCAAAGTTCTTGGCACCGTTAAAGTACGCATTGTTATCAATATAGACTGGCGTTTTCTTAGCCTCGTATCCTTCAAGATCAGTTGGTGCCTGCGTTTGAACATCATCAATATAAGCTTGTAACGATTGCGGATGCCCATCATACATATCAGTTCCACAATTTTTAACTGTTTTTCGGCTAATGAAAATATTATTAAAGTAACGATCATCACCACCATAGACCGCCGTCATCCCTTTAACGGTTGTACTATGTGGCAAGTGATAAGGTGTCGAGCGGTTTCGCACATCATCAACCAACATGTCGCCAGCAATAATATTATTAACATATGCACCACCATCGGAAAGATGTCTTAATGCATATTTAGAAGCAAAAATATTATTTTCAATCAAGAATGGACCGTGTGAGACTTCGACAAAGAAATCCATCCCATTTTGATAGTAAATATTCTGATGAACCCGTGTTCCTTGAGCTTGCCAATCAAGCCAGGTTCCTAATGAACAGCGATAAATTCGATTGTGTCGAATTTGGGTATCAATGGCAGCATGTAATTTAATCCCAGCAATTTCCCAGCCTTCAAATTCATGGCGGGTCGCGATATCATGAATCTCATTGTCATAGATCTGACTAAATGCACAGCCCATGTGACCGACAATTCCCGTTTGCCCACAATTGTAAATATGGTTGCGACGAATAATGTGACTGCCGATACGATCTTTATCCCAGCCGTTATGTTCACCGGCAAAAACCGTTTCAATTTGATACGTATATCCCGGTTTATCATAGCGGCGATAATAATAACTGTCACCGGTTGAAAGTTCTTTGCCCAGACTGATGCCACTACATTTTGAATCATGAATCAAATTATCTTCAATAATCCATCCCTTACTCCAATGTGGTCCGATTAGTCCCTGTTGGTTACCAGTAGGCGGTGCCCATTGCGTTGCCGTTTGAGCCATCTCAAAATTCCGAACAGTAATATAATCAATCCCGGTTCGTTCAGGAAAGAAACAACACGGTCGGACATTAATTTCAATCAATGCGTTATTAGGATCAATTCCCTGAAAATTAGCAGAGATAATTGTTTGCTGCGCTTGAGGTTCTGCGTACCAAACCAACTTCGTATCCTCTGAATAGAAATCCGGTAGCTGTTCGTGCGTGAAAAAGTTTTCAACCGTCTTTCGTTGCTCGGGATTCTTTAATGCCTCTAATGACTGTGATTCAAACATAGCCTTGCCATCAACATATACGGATCCCAAATGACTAGTATGATCAATTGAAGTTAACCAATCACCCCACACGGCTGTTGCGAATGGATTAAAATCCCCAAAAATATGATTGTCAATGGTTGCTTTCCAAATATTACCGTCAACTTGCTGCCAATGTTTGACAACTTCTGAGCCTTTAATAATCACCCGTTCATCCGGTGCCGCCTGATAGACGAGCCGTCGACGATCACTAAGTCCCGGATTAAGCGGTTTAACCCACTCGCGGTAAGTGCCTTCATGAACCGTCACCGTATCACCGGCAATAGCGGTATCTGCTGCTTTTTGAATTGTTAAAAACGGACGATTTTTACTACCATCATTCTGATCGTTACCTGTTTTAGAAACATGATATTCTGTCATGATAATTATTCCTTCCAAATTTAATTTCAGTAATTCTGTTTTTCATAAGCGTGTTAAGCGTTTACAAAAGTTTGAGTAAATAATGATATCAACCAACTTACAATAACCATTTTATTAAAAGTCTCATCATAAATATAGATGATTTACTGTCTACTAATGGACAATATTTGTTTCAAACGTTCATTATCGAATATAAAAAAAAAGGAAGGTTGATTATTACCGAGTAGAAAAAAGTGGGACGAAAGGCAACTTTCCGCAGCTTTTCGTCCCACACCCTTCCTTTTTCTTATGTTAATATTTTAAGTGGTCTTCTTTCCGAACCCAACTAATCGAAACAGGCAAAGAACTCACATGAGGTAATTCTTCGAAATGTTTAAGATCAACAAAGATAATTCTTGGCACACTTTGGTCAGCTGAATCATTAACAACAATCTTTGTCAGCTTTTCTTGCCCTGCAATTTTCACTATTCCTTTATAATTACCGCCAGTAGGAACTTGCTGCAAATCATCAGAAGGAATCACGATCGATAGGCCTTGTCTTTGAGCACAAATTAATCGCCCTTGGTTTGATACTTGGCTCCTGAAAGTTCAGTGACTTCAGTGACTTTAGTTATTTTACCAACTCCAATAAGTTTCTTCGCTTGATCAATTATCATTTTATTTCTCCTCTTTTCTGTGAATCATTATTCTATGTACAGAAAAGATTCTAAACCCTACTAATCAATTTAGAATCCTTTGAGTGCTACTTTTAATTTTTATATCAACCTAAATCTGAGCTTTAACATATTGGCGGTTGCCTGTTACATAGTGACCATTAGTTAATTGATACTTAGTCGTGGTACCAATCTTAACAATCTTTTTAACGGTTACAACGGTTCCTTTTTTCAGATGCTTAACCGCATTCTTCTTAACAGCCTTAGTCGATCGGTATTCCCAAGTTCCCTTGGCATTGATGACTTTTAACGTGTTAACTTTCTTAGTCAAATACAGTTTGGTTGTATAACCTTTTTTAGCCGTGATATAGCTACCATCACTTAATCGGTATCTTAAAGCACCATTGGTTGATTTAGTTGTACCAACTACTTTAAAGACTGGGGCCTTGGTAATGGTCTTTTGGGCATACCCTTTAATTCGATTGGCCTTGGTAAACTGCGGACTGCTGTATCGATACAAGGCTTTTTTGGCCACAACTTTAAATGGCGCTACTTTCTTGCTTGTCGATGCTTCGGTGCTAGTCGTACTGGATGATGAGCTTTCATTGGTATTTGTCGAGCTTGATGTTGTGGATGACGAAGATGAGCTCACCACTGTTGAACTGGACGAACTCGAACTACTGCTTGATGAAGACGGTGTAGTAACCGTCGAGCCACCGCCGCTTGTCACTGGATTATACGTGACGGTAACCTCAATCGGATCGGCACCGAAGTTTCCTGTTAAGCTGTTTTGACCAGCCGTCACGCCTTGAAGTGTGTAACCACTAATTGCTTTATTCGTTTTACCAGTCACATCAAAATTAGTTCCGATAACACCGGAGATCGTATCATCTGGTGCAAGCTGCTTACCATTCTGATCAACGTAATGAATGGTTACCTTACCTTGTTGTGCCGTGTCGCCAACATCAATAGTCTCAACTTGAATCTTATTATCACTATGCAGCGAGCCACCGTTAGCAATCAACAACATTCCATTAGAAAGTGTTACTAACTGGCGATTATACGCTGTCCCGGTTTTGCTCTTATAACGAGTCGCATGACTAATAGCATTATTAGTAGTAATCACAGACTTATCTTTAAATACCGCAACATCGTTGTTACCATCATTGTATGCAATTTCACCGTTATGCAAAGTAACAATATATGGATTGTTTCCAGACGCAATATTCGTTCCTTTATTATTAGCATCCCATTTTTCAATATTATCGGTAATCTTTACTCTCGCGCCTCCAGTTGATTCAAAAGTCATCGCATATTGACCATTACCAATTGACGCAACGGTTGGCATTCCAGGTCGATTTCTCGTATCGTTGTTCGTTGCACCATCAACCACCGTATTACCCCAGTTTGTACCATCAACCGTTGCTCGATGAACTAACGTTTGAGACCTAGAAATTGTATTATCCGTCTCATCTGAGTAAAAGCAAAGCAGCTTATTATTTGAAACAGTTAGAAATGGTTCCCAGATTGGGTCATCTCCTATTTGATCAGCAGGATTTTGTCCACCAGTAGCGATTGTGCTTTCATAGTTCCATGATTGACCTGCATCAGTGCTTTTATCTAATTCTAATTCTACGTTGCTTAAGTCGTTAGGGGTTGCACACCCTGCTAGAACAACAGTTCCTTTTGGCATATCTCCTACTTTTTGAGGAAGTTCATAAAGTTGAGGACAATTTGTTTTCCCCCAACCTTGCCTATGAGTTTCACTGACATTGCTTAACCATTTCCATGTTTGACCGTGATCATCACTTTCGTAGATTGGAAATACCGGATGCTTGCCGCTTTGACTCTGTTTCTTAGTAATAACTTGTTCAAAGGTTATAAGCAACTTTCCGTTATTTTTAGGATCCGTCTGGTGTTTTAATTCAATAACTCTTGGAGAGAGTACACCATAGCTTTTATCATTAAGAAAGCCGCTTCCATCGTTATTAGTCTTAGAATCCAGCACCGTTACGGGTGAAATTGGTGTAGGTTTAGTTTCTGCAGCTTTGCTAGTAACTGAGAATGTGAATAAAAGCGCCGTGGTTGCCACAGCCGTTTTTAATAGTTTAGAAAATTTAATCATCACAATATAATCCTTTCTCAAAAACAAAGTAATATCTTGATAGTGCGAATGAATAGTTTAATTCTAACGATTTATTATTTTATTAATAACTTGTTCAAATCTACTTGGAGTTGTTTTGAACCCAAGAAATTAAAAGTAGGGTCCATATGTTGGCGCCTTCATTCTTTCCAAAAAGAAAAGGGAAATAGACCATTATTGATAGTCGAATTCCCCAATTCCCCGTAAGTTAGTTATGCAATATATTCTGTTAGAATAAACGATGACACACCTTTTCACAAATGGGATCAACCAGTCAATCGAATGGGGGAGGTGTCAGAAACCTAATATTGGTTATTCCCATTTTGTTACTTGATTAGTCAAACACAAACGTATTAAATGAATGAGCCTTAACACTAGCCTTGTAAGTTTGACCCTTGGCAGTAACCGTGATGTCTCTGCCATGATTCATGCTGTTTGACATGACAACAACAACACTACCATCTGGATTTTCATAGGCAGTTGATTCACCATACAGATGACCTGTATAGTCGACCAAGTGAGCACCATGCTGAATATAGTGAGCATAATGGCGCATGACATAATATTCTGGGTTCTTAGTTGCGATTCCTTTATCAGCATCAACAGAGATCATGCTATTTTGTAACCAGCCCCAAGTACTTGAGCCGCCTTGTAAGACAGAGTTCCAGTACATATAGCCGTTCACACCATTTTCAATATAATGACGGAACAAGTTAAAGACATATTCTGCATAAGTCCAAGTATTGTCACCGTTACCACATTCACTCTCAGATTGAAGGTAGCCTAACTCTGGGAATGAGTGAACCGTCCGTTGAAGGATTGACTTACCAGCCCATTGATAGGTAACACCCTTTACATACTTGTAAGCATCTGGGTCTGAAAGAACTGTTTCAGCAATAACTGGATAATCAGTTGTTTCATCTTTAGTCATTTCAGTATCTTCAAGTGGTGAGTTGACTGTGCCAAGCCAGATTTGAGTATCCTTTAAGCCAGACTTTTCAACTGTTGGTCCGAGATAGTTCTTGATGAAATCACGTAATTCTTCACCCGTCCAGTAACATGATGGGAATTTCTGATCACGTTGTGGTTCGTTTTGTGGGAAGATCCAGCTAATGTGAACGCCTTCCTTTTCATATGCTTCACAGAACTTAACAAAGTAGTCGGCATATGCTTGTTGAACCTTTGGATCATGCTTCAAGATTCCGTAGTTATAAACCGGATGACTCTTCATCCATGTTGGTGGACTCCAAGGAGAAATTGAAAAGACAATATCAGGATTACGTTTTTGAGCTGCTTTTACATAAGGCAACAAGTATTTCTTGTCTCTTTCAATTGAGAAATCTGCTAAATCATAATCATCAGTTGTTTCATCTGCACTGTACCAATTTAAGGCATAGTCACTGGCTCCCACTGGAATTCGGCAGATATTATAATTCATACCCTTAGGTGTAAATAAATCATCTAAGATTTCGTTTCGTTTTTCTTCTGAAAGATTTTGTAATGCGACCGCGCCCAACTCATTAAATGTTTGGCCAAAGCCCCAAATTTCTTGGTGCTTTTCAGTTCCTACCTCAAGACTGTTGAAGGCCTTTTCAGTAGTTGTCGACAATTCAACTTCATGTAATTTTTGATCTTGAGTTGTCTCGATTTGCTTTGCACTCATTAAATTTTCACCTCTGCGTTATTTTTTGCCTTCACATTTTAGTTAGTTCCAATTCCTGCGGCAGTGAAAGCAATAACAGCCCTCAGGAACGGTTAGTACCCATTTGAAATTTATTTTGCTTCTTCTTGTTGCGCTTTAACATCCCGATGCTCGTTAACAAAGAGGATTAAAACACCACCGATAAGTGCAAGTGCGGCACAAACCGGGAAGATTCCAAAGTAACTACCATGAGCTGCAGTAACGATTGAAGCAGCAACAATCGGTCCAAGAATTTGTGACCCGGTATTTGCTAAGTTCAAAATCCCTAAATCTTTAGCAGCAGTTTGTGGGTTAGGCAATACTTCAAGGTTAAGCGCCTGGTCAACAGCGAAGAAGATTCCCATTCCTAAACCAGCTAACAAGCCATAAACAATCATTGACCATGATGCGTTTGTAAATGCTGGGAAGATAACCCCTACTGCAACCAGTAAAGCAGCGATAAATACTGGTACTTTACGACTATGCATCTTATCAGAAACAGGACCTGCGGAAATTGACATCACGATCGCCGTAACCATCAGGATCATTGAAATGATTGAAACATATTTTTGTTGACCGGCAGTATTTAACTTGATGTAATCACTCAAAATGTACAATTGGTAACCCATGATTGCAGTCGTAGCAGTGTTAATCATCATCTTACCAAAGAGAGCAAGATAGAAGTCCTTGGCATTGTGCAGTGGAAAAATAAAGTTTTGTAAGAACATGTTGAACGTGAAGCTCTTCTTAGGCATTCCCTTACTTGAAGGCTCACGAACAATTAATGCAGCGACTGGGCCTGATAGTAATGTTAAGAAGCCCATTACCAAGATACCAGTTCCGACATTACCCAAGAATTGGGCACCAACAACTTGACCACCATACTGACCAATCACGTAACCGAACGCGTAAATTGAAGAAATTGTCCCACGATGCTTTGGTGCAACTTGGTCTTGCAGGAAGGCAAGCAACGGTGCAACAATGGCGTTTAGAAAGATCTGATAGCAGCTCCACGATATAACCATCATTGGAACGGTTCCCGACATATTGAACCATGCCAGTGTGATTAAACTACCAACTGATCCAATTAAAATCCAAGGTGTTCGACGACCCCATTTGGAACGAGTCAAGTCTGAAAAACCACCGATAACGATGTTTGCAAGTGTTGCAACGATCATTGCAGCTGAAGCTAGTAAAGCAACAACTTGGGCTTTCTGTGAAGGAATAACCTGTTCAACCTTCGCAGGAAGTAAAACGGCATTAACACCTAGATATGGTCCTAACCAAAGTAGTGCACCAATTCCTGTAGCAATCCCGATTTTGATCGGTGCCTTTGGCTGTTGACTGTCTAAAACAGTGTCTTGCCAAGCGGGCGTATTTCCTGAATTTTGTGACATTATATTCACCTTTTCTATTTAAATTAGTAAGCAAAGCTAATTAATCCGCTTACATTTTTCAATACTGAAAACTAAAACAATAGCTAATCCATAATACAAAATGAAATTCAATAATTCGCAATCAATGTTGATTCATGATTCAATCTAGGGCCTAATTCCAAAAGCTTTGTTGAACCTAGTAACCATCTCCTCTGTTGAAACTAAGTACATCGCTAATTCATTCAACTACTTTCAATTATTAGCTAATTCTATTTGAACGGCCGAACACAACTTAGCAAAATATGTTAACTATCATGATAGTTGGTTCCCTATATCAACCAACAACAATATTGTAATCGCTTTCCATCTTTTAGAAAAGAACACATTCACTGTTTTGTGTAGCGTTTTGATTATTTAGTTAAAAATTGATCAATTATCCAGCAAACGATGAAGGTTACGGCCATCAATATAATGTGACACTTATGGCTTCCAAGATAACGGTTACATCAATAAATGTGATATTGTCAACGTTTACATCAATCTTTCCTCTTGTAATCAGTCATAAAATGATTATTATGATAGTTGATCCAGTGAAAGAACAAACTTAATTATTTTGAGTTCCCTCACCGACATCAATTGTTGACATTTTGATCGCAATAAAGGAGCGAATTAATATGACAAAAACAATTATGGATTGGAAATCATCATTGAACTCACCGGAAGCATTTAACAGCTTTATCACCAACTATTTTAACAGTCATAAAGAACTGATTGGTCATTACGAGAATTCTTCGTATTATGAGTTTTACACCGTTCACCTAGACGATCTCAACCAATTAACCGTCACGTTCACAACTGGGGTTAATCAGACCAACGCTGCTGTGACACCCAGCCCATACAAGGACATTGAAAAAATCTCAGTTGAGCAATTCAGACAATTAATTCTTAATAAAAAGTTTGCTGAAAAAAACGCATCCCTTGCTGACGCATTTAAGATTATTGCAGGTGTTCCAGCAAAATAGCCGTCATTTGTTAATTTAATTAAACAAAATATCGTACTAAACAAGTCCCAGTCACGTTAGGCTGATAAGTAGCATGTCCCTTGATATGAAATTTATCCCTATCCAACTGGGATTTGTCTTGTCCATTAAAACAATGTCTCTAAATTAAGCACTCAGTTTTCTCAACGAGCGCTCCAATTCAACTAGTGCTTCTTTGTCAAACTTAAACTGATCCGTTAGAATTCCGATAAGAAATCCCATCGTAACAGAACACAAGAATTGCGCATGAAGATAACTCGCTTGCTTTTGGCCTGCCAAAGCTGCTTTGACAATTCTTTCAACTTGCCTGGTGTAATCAGAAGAACGCTCAGTAACCAGCAACAGTTTCCAGATTCCTTGATTTGCATCTAACAAATTAGTCATTTGTTGAACGACCTGATTACTGTTGTCATTCTTAAATTCAGCAATTAGTGTCATCAACTGCCCCACCTGAGATAAGCTCAGATCAACTAATAACTCTTCAACTTGAGCCACATTATCAAAATAACGGTAAAAGGTTGTCCGGGCAATCGGAATTGACTGGCAAAGCTGCCGAATCGTGATTAATTCCAAAGGCGTTCGCGCATATAAATCAATAAATCCCTGACAAATCTTTTTCTGAGTGGTATTTACCTGCGGATAATCTTTCGAATTATCACCTGCTGTGTAAATTATCTGCATTTAAATCATCCCTCACTTTCTAAAACTCAAAGACAACCTGTTCGTTATGACCAGACTTTAATTCTGTAAATGGGCCAGCCAATCTCGTATCACCATCGATTTTCTTATTAAAAAAGTCATGATTCAATCGAATAGGTGTCCCGTCAGGATTGTCAAATTTAGCACCTGCTAGCCGAACTTCTCCAAGTGAACTCGTTTCCTGAATTGGTGTTTCAAACTGGATCAAATCAACAGGCAAGTCAATCGTTAAAATAACCTGATTTTTGACCCGTTTCAGAGCTAACTTGGTCTGCCACTTTTCTTCAATCAAATTTGTTTCTTCCATATTAAAGACTGTGGCACCACCGAAATATGCATTGTAATTAATATAGGCCGGTTGTCTAACCGTCTCAAAGAGTTCCACATCTCCTGGCAGCCGCTGCTCCACTTGCGAAACAAACTGTTTCATAGAAGTTAAACTGCCGTTATAGATATGGGTACCAACACTCGCTCCTTTGGCCTGGCGAATAAAAAGATTGTTAAAGTACCGATCATCTCCACCGTAAACACAAGCATATCCTTTGATTTGGGTACTATGTGGCACATGATAGGGAGTTGTTCGATTTAAAACACTTTGAATGGCACTGGTACCGGCAATTAAGTTGTTAACAAACGCCTCGCCTTGGGAAAATTCATTAATTGCTTCATCGGATAGCAATAAATTATCATCAACCAAGAATGGGCCGTGATTAACTTCAAACAACAAATCGCGCAAATTATCTGCTAAAACATTTTTAGTGATTCGCGTTCCCTGGGCCTGCCAATCAAGCCAAATCCCAAGGGAACAATTTTCAATCAAATTGTGTTCGATGACCGTATCAATGGGGGCGTGCAATTTTAAAGCGGCAATCTCCCAGCCACCAAATTCATAGCGGGTACCAATCCGATAGATATGATTGTTGGCAATTCGGCTAAAAATACCGCCCAGATAGCCAATGATGCCAGCCTGACCGCAGTCATGAATTTGGTTATGATCAATCACATGTGACCCAACGTGCTGTTTGTCCCACCCACTTTGAATGGCATGAAACATGGTTTCGATTTGATACTGATAGCCAGGTTTATCATGTAATCTGGCAAATTGATTTTGATCTTGTTTGGCCATTGGCACTGAGCCAAGACTGATAGCACTACACTTTGCATCATGTAGGTTATTATTTCTAATGACCCAGCCTTTCGACCAGTTAACACCAATCATGCCTTCCTGTCCTGCCGTTGGCGGCGCCCAATTTGTGGCCGCCTGAGCCATTTCAAACCCCTCAACACAGATATAGTTAATTCCGGTTTGATCAGGATAAAAACAATATTTTCGGACATTAATTTCCGTTAACCGCTGATTAGGGTTAACCTGATGAAAATTGGCAAAAATAATTGTCTCATCAGTGTTCACTTCAGCAAACCACCGATACGTTGTCCACTGGGGGTCGACATTGTGGACTTTCTTTTGCGTCACGTACTCATACCCATCATTTCTGGGATAGCCATTAGCCATCTCATCATAAGATGCCGCTTCAAACAGTGCGCGGCCATCCAAGTAAACCGCCCCTGCATGACGCCCATTAGGCTGTTCAAGCCAGTCGCCGTTTAGCTTAAAATCAAACGGATTAAAACTACCAAAAGCCGAGTTACTAACGACGTGTTTCCAAATGCCATTGCCGACAGACTCCCAATTGGTTACTTTTTCCGAACCCTTAATGATCACCCGTTCATCTTTTGCAGCCTGATAGGTAATCATTTGTTGTGGGCTTTTCCCAGCATGTTGCGGATTAACCCACTCCCGGTATGTTCCCTGATGAATAACGACTTTATCTCCTGCTTGAGCAACTTGGGCAGCTCGGTTGATTGTCAAAAACGGTGATTTGAGCTGACCACTATTACGATCGTCACCCTGCTTAGAAACGATATAGACCGTCATTAGTCACACGCTCCTTTCAAATGAATTGTTGTGTGTAAGTTGGTTGTTAATTAATCAACCAAGCAAAAATTGATAATACCGGCATCACTCGATAAATCGCTTTCATAATCTTGCATGCCAATATCCATATCTTTACTTAAATACCGTACCCACATAGTACAGCGCTTACAGTAAGTTTGATAGATTGCTATTTGTGGTCAAATGGACAATAATTGTCGTAGTAAATGAGAATCAATTAATTAGGTTTTAGTTGTCAATTTGTTTTATTGTTTTAAGAAGGGGGAACTCGTTCAATGGTTTTATTTCAGCATTTTGGCCTTGAAACAATGCCGATTTTTAAACACTTTGATCTGACCGATTTTAATTACCCACTCCATCTGCACAGAGCTTTTGAAATCCTTTATGTTCGCAGGGGCCAACTCCAAATTCAAATCGAAGATAATACGTATCACGTCAATAACCGGCAATTCGTAATCGTTTTTCCTAATCAAATCCATGGTTTTGATATGTCACCCAATACAACCATTACGATTGTCCTGTTTTCACCTGAAATCGTTGGTGCTTTTAATGAGCAATACCAAGACTCAATCCCAGAAAATCCAGTTATTTTTGATAACGACCCCTTAAATTTTGACCATACGTCCAATATCTTCGGTATCAAAAGTCTCCTTTACGGGATGTGTAATAAGGTTGTTGAACAGGCATCGTTTGTTCCCCGGAAAACGTCCGCCAGTTTAAATATTGTCCATACAATCATTGACTATATTAATAATCATTACACAAAGGAATGCACATTAAAAGAGATTGCCGAAGCAATTGGGTATGACTACGTCTACTTATCTAAACTATTCCAAAAGGTAATGGGGATTCCTTATACTAAATATTTGAACCGATTCAGAATTTCGAAAGCCCGTCAAATGCTCAAAGATACGGATAACTCAATCACTCAAATTGCCTATGGCGTTGGTTACACTAATTTACGGACATTTAACCGAAACTTTAAAGAGTTGAATAAAATCAGTCCGGCGCAATACCGAAGTTCATCAACCTCAACCCGATATGAAAAAAGTATTAAGGAGAACTATATTTCAGGTTAGCACTATTGGGAAATCACAAAAAGGCTGTCTTTAGAATATCAGTGGTTAATCATTACCACTCTATTCCAAAAACAGCCTTTTATACTCTTTTTAAAAATTATGATTCAGCAACTTGAAACGATAAATCATAATTTTCCATCTTCAACACTTGATGGGTAATCTCTGAACAGCATCCCAACAGCGTCGCATAACCCGAATGAGGCGTCAGACTAACTGGTGTCTGCATCCCCAGCAATTCATTATAATGTAAAATTGAATTTAATAAATCGGGAATTGCTTCAATCAAGGGTGAGTTCAAATAAATCTCTTCCGGAGCAAAACTAATTGCAACGTTATAAATCACCTTGGCAATTGATGAACTGAAATTATCAAGTTCCTCTTGAACAATTTGATTGCCTTTGGTATTCATTTGAACCAGGTCATCCCGGTTCAAATTAGTTCGATTGGTTCGCTGCTCAACCTGTTCAATAATCGCATCTTCTGAACAGAAATCTTCTACTTTACTATATCGCTTAGTATCAACATTATTAGTAAACATCAACGAGCGGCCAATTTCGCCCGCTTCACCATTTCGGCCACGATAGAGCTGCTTGTTCAAAATGATCCCGGCACCAATTCCTTTATGAATGCTAACAGCTAAAATATTATTTTTATCACGAGCTGAATTAAAGTCCCGCTCATAAATTGCCGAAAGGTTTGCCTCATTTTCTAAAATTACCGGCACATGGTAGACAGCCGAATACCGATCGGCTAAATCAATGTCTTTCATATCAATAAAAGGTGAATTAGTAATATGGTTATTCAGAACAATCCCGTGAATCGAAAAGCCGATTCCCAGCAAGCCATGACGGGTATCGTCATTGTGGATCGATCTTTCAATCTGCTCATCAATCATTTTAACAATCTCATGAATATCCCGATTGCCTAACTCAATTCGTTGATAAAAGAAAACTTTGCCATTAATATAATTTCCCATCACATGAAGATGACGAAAACCTAAGTCAAAACTAATCGTGTACCCATAATGCTCGTTAATTTTTACCAACACCGGCTTACGGCCGCCAACACTGGTTGATTCTCCGGAACCGACTTCTTTTAAATACCCTTTTTCATCCAGTTCGTTGTATAGGGCTGAAACCGTTGACTTATTTAAGTTAAGTTGGCGGGAAATCTCGATTCGTGAAATGGTCTGATTATTAAAGATCTGCTGCAGAACCATGTTGAGATTTTGCTGATGCAAATGCTCCCTCCCCGTGATGTTTTCCATAAAGTTATCCTCCTGTTTAATTATGATTAACTTGTGTCGTTAATCCATTGTTTAAAATGTCTATCTAGTATATTACATTCAATTATAGATCAACCCAATCAATCATGGATCATCTTTATGATTTGAATTCAAAAAGCAAAATGAAAACGTTTGCGACAAATAAAAGTATAAGCTAAACGGTCTAAAAAAGAAAGTTCATTAGAAAAACCAACCTCAAACAATTACCTCTTATCAAGCAATTACTGTTAGCTGATTAAATCATAACCGATCTTTTTAGCCGGCTAACTTAGTACTTATCATGCTGTTCCGCGTTATTAAACGTCTTCAAAAACTGCCGAATAGTTTCTAATTCAGACTCCGAAAATTGGTTTAAATGACTTTTTAGCATCTTATTTTTCATCTGCAACAGCTGATCATGGGTCTTGGCAACATCTTCACCAAGTCGGGTTAACCGATAATGTTTGCTTCTGGCATCTGCCGCGTCTTGGTAAGCAACCAACATTTTTCGGCGTTCCAAAACGGCCAATCGTTTGGATAGGGTTCCCCTTAAAATGCCTAAATCTTCAGCGATTTCCTTTGCTAGGGAATTCGGGTACCGTTCTAAATAAGATAAAATATGAAAATGAATTGTGGATAACCCCAATGCTGACGGTTGCCGAGTTTCAATCCACTGTTTTTCTTTGTCTGTATCATTATCAAGCATCAACAGATGATGATACAAACTAACAATTTCGTCTTTATTTACCAACGGCACTGCCTCCCAAACGATCAAAAGTTTGTAATCAATGAACGGCCGTGCTATGATTACAGCCGTCTAGTTTCCACGGAAACTATATTTGCTACTACAAAGTACATCAAAAAATTAAAGGGGTCAAGGGAAATGGAAGAAACCAAAGTTACATTTCAAACCAAAATAGCCATTCTCGCAACGGGTTTGCTATCTTTTCTGGGGATTTTGGTCGAAACATCGCTAAACGTGACGTTTCCAACAATGATTAAGCAATTTTCAACTTCTCTCAGTACTGTTCAGTGGTTAACGTCGGGATACTTACTGATGGTGACCATTGTCATGAGTACTACAGCTTTTCTGATTAAACGGTTTAACACGCGAACACTATTTCGAGTCGCTGTGTTATCAACATTAATCGGAACAATCTTAGCTGCTATCGCGCCAACGTTCACTATTTTAATGTTGGGCCGAGTTCTTCAAGCAGTCGCAACCGGGTTAACGACACCACTTATGTTTCACGTTATTTTATCGCTGGTCCCAGGAAGCCGGCTTGGTGTCTATGTCGGGATTGCCAGTATGATCACATCGTTTGCGCCAGCATTAGGTCCAACATATGGCGGGCTTCTTAATTATTACCTAAATTGGCGAATGATTTTCGTTATGACAATCCCATTGATTATTCTGATTTTGATTCTTGGTGAATTCAGTATTCGCTTAAAAGCTTCGAGAAAAAGCGGTGCCTTTGATATTACCGGGTTGATTCTGCTTTCATTAGTCTTTTTTGGACTCATTGAAGCCTTTGATCAGGCAGGTAATTATGGTTTTGCCAGCCTTAATTTTGTTGTCGCGCTTGTCATCACTTTGGTCCTGTTTATGGGACTAGCCTATCACATTCGCCATGGCAAACATCAAATCCTAAATTTTCGGATTCTCACTAATCCCATTATCTCATTCAGAGCCATTAATTTCTTTCTTTTGCAATTTATTAATATTGGCATTTCGTTTGTGATCCCGGTTTTTGCCCAAAATTACTTAGGTGCAGATTCCATGATCTCCGGCTTAATTTTGCTTCCGGGATCATTAGTTGGTGCGCTGGTTGCGCCAATCGCGGGGTCAATTTACGATAAGCACGGTGCACAACTACCACTCTACATTGCTAATGGCTCCATGGTCATCGGATCACTGCTTTTTTGGTGGTTTACTCATTCACTCAGCTTATTAACTGTGACACTTCTTTATACATTTCTACGATTTGGATTTAACTTCGGCTTTGGCAATATCATGTCGGATGCCAGTCTCCAAGTCGGAATGGCCGAAAAAGCAGACCTCAACTCCCTATTTAACACCCTCCAACAATATGCTGGGTCAATTGGTACAGGAATCTTATCCGCAATTATTTCGGTCAGTCAGCTGCACATGGCAACTCGCCAAACCGGCCTCGCAACTGCCAATGGTGCCCAAAACGACTTCTTACTTTTAAGTATTTTTGGCTTAATTGGTTTGATCACAACAGCAGTCGTCGTCCGCCTTGAGCGCAATCAAAAATCCATTCCAAAGAGTAATTAAAGATCAATTAAACATTTCATTACATCCATAAACAGCAGCTAACGGCTAAGAGGCGAGATATCGCCATTAGCCGCTAGCTGCTGTTTTACTTTAATTTCGAAGCACGATTTGATGAAGATCGAAACGTCAATTCATATCCATCCATCCCTAACACTTGGTGGGTAATTGCGGAACAGCATCCCAATGTGATAGCATCACGTGTCCGAATTGTGAGCAAAATCGGTGTTTGCATACCTAATTGACGAATGTCCTTAGTCACGATCTTAAATAATGACGGGCTCGCACTGAGTATCGGTGATGTTAAATAAATTTTCTCCGGTGCGACAACACTTGCGACATTGAAAACAATACTTGCCATAGAACCGGCAAACTTCCCAAGCGCGTCACAAACAATAGGATTTCCCGCCTGCCTCATCGCAGCCAGGCGATCAACATCCAGCTGATCTTTATGAAGCTGATTCTCAATGTCGGCAATTACCGCCCGCTCCGAGCAAATATCATCGACTCTAAACCGTTGATTTTTATTTAAACAATTATTGTAAATAATGGTCTGACCGATTTCACCCGCAGCACCACCATATCCCTGGTATAGCTGGTTGTTTAAAATAATTCCTGCGCCAAACCCCTTATCTACCGTGATAGCCAACAAATTACGTGACTGATTATAGCGGTTAAAATCGCGATGATAAATCGCTAGTAAATTGGCCTCATTTTCCACATGAACCGGCACCCCATATTTCTCCGCGTACCTCGAAACTAATTCAATACCTGCCATGTTCATAAAAGGCGAACTTATAATTCGGTTATCCGAAACAATCCCGTGAACCGCAAACCCGATGCCTAAAAGGCCGTGATCGGTTTGGTCACGCTTGAGGGATGATTCAACTTCCGCATCAATGATTTTGACAACTTTATAAATGTCACGATTCACCATTTTAATTTCCCTGGTAAAAAGCACATCACCATTAAGATAATTCGCCATAACGTGCAACTTTTCCAGTCCCAAAACGAAATTAAGCGTATAACCATAATGGGCATTGAAAGCTACCAGAACCGGCTTTCGACCACGGACACTGGTTGATTTGCCACGACCAAGTTCTTCAACATACCCTTTGTCGCTTAGTTCATTATATAACGTTGAAACAGTTGACTTGTACAACTTAAGATGACGTGAAATTTCAATTCTCGAGATCATTTTATGATTGAATATTTGCTGCAGGACTAATCGCAGGTTTCGTTCGTGTAACTGCTCTCGGCCTTTGTTACCTTCCATTAGAATCACGCTCCTTAGTAATACCCCAATTGCATGACCATGCTAAAAGATCGTTATAATCAGCAAATCTTCCCAATCACTTCTATATTGATCTATCTGAATCCTTGAACTTTGAAACTAAGATGAGATGTCCGCCTTAAAAATATTATATCACTATAATATTTTATATATTATTACAAATACCAAAAGATGAATCCAGCTATTCCTGTTGCATCAAAATAGTCATATTTACGATATCATTTGCGCACGAGCCACGGAATTAACGACTGATTTGGCCTGATTTATCAGAAACCAAATTTTTGGTTAAAGAGAGGCTGGGACAAAATTACTTTTGTCCCAGCCTCTCTTTGTGTAATCACGATTATTACCGAGTGGAAAACGTGCGCCAAAAGGCAACTTCCTGCCGCGTAACCGAATTATCCAAACATTCAAGCCCGGAATATTCGGATAATCCGGTTACGCTCTGGAAGTTAACCGCCTTTCGTCTCACTCTCTTAATTTCTAATACGATAATTTACTTTGCCCAACTCTCAATGAGTGTCATTTGGCCATTCAACTCATAGTCTTGAATCTGGTTCGGTAAAATATAAGACATTCCCTTAGTTAGGCGATACTGTCGCTGATTGACCGTTAGGCTGCCCTGCCCAGCAACAACCGTTTGAATCAAATATCGGTGCTCCTGAGTTAGAACAGCCGCACCGTTAACGACCACCTTTTCGACAGCAAAATAAGTTGCATTCACTAATTGCGTCATCGTCGCGTGAGCAATCCTGGTCACCTCTTGTTTAATCTGTGGATCACGATGCGGCACATTAGTTACCGCTAAGGCATCCTTAACCTGAAGTTCACGCTTTTTACCCGTTGCTGGATCCACTCGATCAAAATCATAGAATCGAAATGTCAGATCTGAGCTTTGTTGGGTTTCAAGTGCCACAATACCAGTTCCCAGTGCATGCAGCGTGCCTGATGGGACATAATAAAAGTCACCTGCTTTAACCGGCACTGTGCGGAGAATCCTATCGATATGGCCGCTTGTCACAGCGTCTCGTAATTCCTGTTCGGTTTTTGCCGTATGCCCATAATACAGCTTAGCATCCGAAGTCGCTGATAAAATATACCAGCTTTCGGTCTTACCGTATTTCTCACCATGTAGCTTGGCGTATTGATCATCCGGATGAACCTGAATCGATAAATCACGATTAGCATCCAAGATTTTGACCAACAATGGAAATGCTTCATCAACCGGATGACCGCCAAACAGCTCAGGATGATTTTGCCAAACACTCCCCAGTGTCTGACCGGCAAATTGACCATTCGTCACGGTGCTGGGGCCATGGGGATGAGCTGAAACGATCCACGCCTCACCCGTTCGTTCGCTCGGCAACTTAAAGCCATACTCCCGTAATTTAGTGCCACCCCACATTTTTTCATGTAAAGCTGCCTTTAGAAATAAAGGTGCTGCTGCCACCATTGTTAAAACCTCCATCATCATTTGTTATAAAGCAAAAATTGTTTTTGTAAGTATTTCGTTGTTAAACTCGTCGGTTGTTTAATCAGATCAGTTGGCCGTCCCTGAGCAACAATTCGGCCGCCTTGGTCACCACCACGCGGTCCCATATCGATTAAATAATCAGCGTTGGCCATTAAATCCAGGTCGTGAGTAATCATTAATACAGTTGCGCCCTGATCGATAAGTTGTGAGAAGACCTTTAATAGAACCCGGACATCAAGCGGATGCAAGCCAACCGTTGGTTCATCAAAAATAAAAAGTGCGTTATTTTGACTGCGTTTCATGTGCGACGTCAACTTTAATCGTTGTGCTTCTCCTCCGGAAAGGGTTGGTGTGGCTTCACCTAAATGCAGATACCCCAGCCCCATTTGCTGCAAAACAATTAAGGTTTGTTGAATCGACTCGTTGTCTTTAAACAAACCAATGGCGTGATCGACATCGATATCCAAAACGTCCGCAATTGATAAGCCGTGCCACTTAACTTGGAGCACCTTGTCGTTAAATCGTTTTCCCTTACATGTTGGACAGGTTTCAACCATATCCGGTAAATATTGGATATCCAGAGAAATTTCACCAGTTCCGCCGCAGGTTGGACAGCCACCCTGCTTATTATTATAAGAGAAGTAACTGGCAGTATATCCTAACTTTTTAGCTGCAGGAAGCATGGCAAACAACTTTCTCAAGTGATCCATAATATTGGTATATGTCGCAACAGTCGATCTGGCATTTTTCCCAACCGGAGTCGCATCAACACTGACAATGTGTTTTAAACGTGAAGGCTCAAAATGGGCAATATATTTAGGCATCGACAGCTTTTTGAATTTTGCCTTAAAGGCATCCAACAACCCATCCAACACCAATGTTGTTTTACCGGCACCAGAGAATCCGGTAACGGCAATTAATCGGTTAATTGGAAATTCAGCAGTTACGTCATTTAAATTAAATCGATGGTTAATCGTAAGTTGTGCACGCCCTTTAGCAAATACATCTTTACCGGCAACCTGCCGGGTTAGCAATTCACCCTTTCCCGTTAAGAACGGACTGATTAACGATTGGGGATCCTGCTTAATCTGTGTCGGCGTTCCTTGAGCGATAATTTGACCGCCATTGGTACCAGAGCCGGGACCAATTTCAATAACCCAGTCAGCCGCATTAATAATTGATGTTTCATGGTCAACCACAACCAGTGAGTTTCCCTGGGCAACCAATTGATGAAAAATTTTGATTAAGCCGGAAACATTGTCGGGATGCAACCCAACTGAAGGCTCATCCAAGACGTATAACACACCCGTTGTCTGCGTCCGCAGGGTTCGTCCTAATTGAATTCGTTGTAATTCACCAGTAGATAAAGTTGCCCCAGCTCGGTCCATCGTTAAATAATCAAGCCCTAAGTCGAGCAATGGCTGGACCTGATTTAACAATTCTGTGGTTAAATTGTTGGCCAATTTCTGCATATCTGCAGGCAGCCACTGCTTAATTGCTTCGACAAATTGTGGCAGTCGACCAATGGGCATCTGACTTGCTTCGGCGATATTTTTCCCGGCAACTAACTGGGTGAGCCGATCGGGATTAAGCCGGGTCCCATGACAAACTGGACAAGTAAAGAAGCGATAGAATCGGTTAAGCCGTTTCAACGCCACGTCACTCTTAGTTGTTTTCATACTATCCTCAACCGCGTTGTAAGCATTCTCGTACAATGCATTATCCATATGAAAAACCCGGCCATTCTTGCTTGGGATATCGATGGCGTAATGTTTTTGACCACCATGAAGGACCATATTCCGTTCCTGATCCGTCAACTGATTGTATGGCACATCAATCCGCACACCGGCCGCTTGAGCAACAATCGGCATAAAATTTCGACCGGGTGTCCGCCACGCTGCCACGGCGCCATCCCGAATTGTTTTCGTTTCATCACCAATCAGTCTATCGCCGTCAAGCTGCTTGGTAATCCCCAGACCCTGACAGTTTTTGCAGGCACCATCGGAGTTAAAGGCAAAGTCCTCAGCACTGAAAGCATAAAATTTGGCACCGCAAGTCGGACATGTGATCAATCCCATTTCATCGCCAACTTTATCCATCGCTTCGGCAATCTTAATTGTCGGTGGTACTTGGTGGCCGTTGGGACATTTTGGTGATCCCAAACGTGAATAGATTAACCGTAAAACGTTAAAAATTTCGGTCATTGTGCCGACCGTCGAACGGGCACCAGGAACCGTCGGCCGCTGACGTAGCGCCAAAGCTGAAGGAATGTGCTTAACTGATTGGACATCCGCCCTGCCAACCTGACTGATTCGGCGCCGAGTGTATGTTGCTAAAGCATCCAAATAACGTCGAGCTCCCTCAGAGTAAAGAATTCCCATTGCCAACGAAGATTTTCCAGAACCTGATAATCCCGAAATCGCGACAAATTTGTGTAACGGAATATTGACTGAGATGTTTTTCAAATTGTTGACGTTTCCGCCAATCACTTCGATATGTTCAGGTTGCGAATTTTGTCCCATGAAAAGCCTCCAAAAATTAAACATCTTTAATTAATTTACCAACATCTTTTATTATAGAACAACCCTAAATTTAGTGTGATCGAAGATGTCTTTGTGAGAATAATAGATAGATTTTTAAAGAAATTTCATTTAATGGTTCGTAAGCAACGAGTTATGAATAGCAGCTTACATGATCTTTTGTATCACCTAAATTAAAATATGTTCCAAGAATATTATTGACATTTTTTAATTAAATGAGTATATTGGTAATAATTAATCTAGAGAAAAAGCAATGCGTAGAAGAGTATTAATTAACTGATTTTACAGGAAGCCCCTTAACTGAGAATGTGGCACTAATGTTAATTAAA
The DNA here is from genome assembly GCF_001434255.1 of Lentilactobacillus diolivorans DSM 14421. Classification (GTDB taxonomy): domain Bacteria; phylum Bacillota; class Bacilli; order Lactobacillales; family Lactobacillaceae; genus Lentilactobacillus; species Lentilactobacillus diolivorans. The sequence goes on along the minus strand of NZ_AZEY01000079.1, from coordinate 204,540 downwards.
AAAGTAATCTACAAGCTGTTGTTACGACAATCATTGATCGAAGTAACGACTGGGAATGCGCCCATTACAGCAATGAAGTATGTCTGCCTAATTAACGGCAGTTGGTACTTTACTGAGAGTCAGTTGTTTTACGACAGCTGAAAAATAGGTGGTAACGCGTTAAGGACGTCCTAACTTGTGAAAACAAGTAGGACGTCCTTTTTCTAGATCAACCGGATTTTAGAGTTAATTATTCTTGATAACAAGGAAGGATGTTTTAAATGACACGAAAAATTGGAATTATTGGAATGGGCCATGTTGGTTCAACTGCCGCTCACTATATCGTTGCCTGCGGTTTCGCAGATGATTTAGTATTAATTGATAAGAATGAAAAAAAGGTTAATGCCGATGCGACTGACTTTGAAGATGCCATGTCAAATCTGCCTTACCACACTAATATCACAGTTAACGATTACGCGGCGTTAAAGGATGCTGACGTCATCATCTCAGCCCTTGGAAACATTAAACTTCAGGATAATAAAAATGATGACCGCTTTGCTGAACTTCCCTTTACCAGTGCAGCCGTTAAATCCGTTGGTAAAAAAATCAAAGACTCTGGTTTTAATGGAATTATCGTTGATATTTCAAATCCAGTTGACGTTATTACTTCAATTTATCAAGAGATTACCGGTCTGCCCAAAGACCATGTTTTGGGAACCGGTACCTTACTTGATTCATCACGAATGAAACGAGCAGTTGCTAAGGAGCTTAGCATCGATCCCCGTTCAGTTTATGGCTATAACTTAGGTGAACATGGTAATTCTCAATTCACAGCATGGTCAACGGTTCGAGTATTAGGCAAACCAATTACAGAAATTGCCAAACAACGCGGGCTTGACCTGAATAAACTTGATAAGGCAGCCCGTGAAGGCGGCTTCAATGTGTTCCATGGTAAAAAGTATACCAACTACGGGGTTGCAACCGCCGCAGTTCACTTAGCCAATACAATTATGACAGATGCCCGAACCGAAATGGCCGTTTCCAACTATCGTGAAGAATTAAACACTTACCTTTCCTACCCGGCAATTGTTGGTCGCGATGGGATTATTGAACGACTCAATCTTCAATTGACTGACGAAGAAAAGGAAAAGCTCCAGACCTCCGCCAACTTCATTAAGACCAAATTTAAAGAATCGATGGCCAAAGAAAACGCATAATTTTCATTTGACATTTTCTTCGATAATAATTGTGAAGACATTAGAAGAAGCAGAACAAAATGTATGTTCCAGTCTCTGCAGCTAATTTTTATCCATTATTTAATCATTAAGTTAGCAAATGTCTCAATACAATTAACGAAAGGAGCTCAGAAACGTGATTTATTCACGATTCTAAGCTCCTTTTGTTTTAAAGTGTTTTTAATTTTCCTCGGAAATCAGCAACAGATTGATAACCCTTCTTATCCATAATTTCCTTTAATTCCCTGGAAATTCGATCAAAAATCTTTGTCCCTTCAAAGCCAAACTGGGTGCCAATCTGAACTAAGTTGGCACCACACAAAATATGTTCAAAAACGTCCTGACCGGAACGAATCCCGCCGGTTCCAATAATCGAAATATCTGGTCGTAATCGTAGTCGAAGTGCACGAACGTTAGCTAAAGCAGTCGGCTTAATATATTGGCCACCAATCCCACCGAAACCACCTTTCGGCTTAATAACCGCTGACTCGGTCTCTGGATTCACAATCAATCCGTTACCGACTGAGTTAATCGCATTTACGTAGGTAATTGGAAACCCATTTAGGACTTCCGCAATTCGATCAAATTGATGCATATCAAAGTACGGTGGTAACTTAATGCCAAGTTGTTTTTTGAAAAATTTGAATGTATCAGTCAAGATCTCGCGGACAGCTTCAAAATCATAAGCGATTTGTGACTCACCCTTAATATTTGGGCAGGAAAGATTTAATTCAGTCAGGCCATCAAATGAACTGGCCTGAATTTTCTTTAACATTTCCAAGTTTTGATCAACTGATAAACCGGCAATTGATAAAATCACCTGCTTCCCCGCCTTATTTTGGTTAGCCTCAGCAAACTTCAAATAATAGTCAAAGCCATGATTAGGTAACCCCATTGAATTAATGCACCCAAGAGCTGTCGCTTTCATCCGTGGACTCTCATTGCCTTTTCGTGGCTCTGGCGTGGCACTCTTGGTGACACAACCGCCAGCTTGAGAATCTAGAATCTTGTCCAGCTCATCAGTTGTTGCACAACGAATTCCAGCAGCGTTTAACAGCACATTATCAAATTGGTAATCACCAATATTAGCTTTTAAAGAAATGTTATTTGGCATTTGCTTCCTCCCGTTTAGTCCAGTCCCATGGGGCTTTGTGCCAGGTTGACAGACGTGAATATTGTTCCTCACTAAATTTGTTTTCGCGATGACCCTGTTCAATTAGTTTCGCGTAGCTAAGCAGTGGGTGTAACGTTGTGTGGGCATCGGCAAAATTCTTGTCAGCATCAGGCAGACCGTAAGTGAAGACTGACGCAACACCAATCACGTTAACGCCTTGTTTTCGAACCGCTTTAACCGCACCAAGGACGCTACCGCCCGTGGAAATTAAATCATCAATCAAAACCACTTTGTCAGCCTTCGTAATGCGGCCTTCAATTTGTTTGCCGGCACCATGATCCTTAGGCTTGGCCCGAACATAGATTAATGGCAGGTTTAGCCGCTCTGCCACCCATGCAGCGTGAGGAATTCCGGCTGTCGCAACACCACCAATCACCGTGGCGTCTGGATAATTTTCTTTGATTAATTCTGCCAACCCATCCGCGATCATGTCTCTGAGTTCTGGAATTGATATGGTCAAACGAAAATCAGTGTAAATAGGAGATAAAATCCCACTAGCATAACGAAATGGTTTTTCAAGGTTAATACTTACAATTCGATTATCGATTAATGATTGAATAATTTTATCAGTTTTCATTGTTCCACTCCTCTAACATTTTATGATAGGCGGCAACCGGATCATCTGCTTTAATAATTGGCCGGCCAACAACCAGTGCCGAACTGCCATATTGAGCAGCTTGGCTTGGCGTTGCTGTTCGTGATTGATCATCCTTGGGAAAGTTTGCTGGTCGAATTCCCGGCGTAACGTATAAGAAATCATCGCCCACCTGCTGTTTCAATGATGTGACTTCCAACGGTGACGTGATAACGCCATCAGCTCCGGATCGTTTTGCAAGCTTAGCCAGCGACACAACCTGATCAACCATATCCAAGCGACAATTTTGCTCGTTTTTTAAAGCTTCATCTGTAATCGAGGTCAATTCTGTAACGGCTAACAATTTCGGTGTTGGAACGCCAGCCTCTTCACTGCCAAGTTCCAAGCCTTCTTTGGCAGCCGCAATCATTTCTGAACCACCCAGTGCGTGCACGGTGGTATATGTGACGCCCATCCGACCAATCTGCATCATGCCCATTTTAACGGTGTTGGGAATATCCTGTAACTTCAAGTCCAAGAAAACTTTGAATCCCTTTTCTAATAAACTGTGAACAATTTCCGGCCCTTCACCATAAAACAATTCCATGCCAATTTTAACTGTCATACCTTCATCGGTTGGAAATTGGTCGATGATCTTGAACAGTCCCTCTCGGTTTGCGACATCCAGTGATACAATTAGTGGTCCTCTCATGATTACCCTCCATTATTTTTTACATAAAAAGAGCCCGCAACAATGCAGATCAAGCCATCTCTGGACTGACTCTATCTGCAAATTCACGGACTCTTTGATTAATATGTCGTCCGCTTTTGGCCTCTCTGAACCAAATTAAAGCTTTGTTATTTGTTAATTACTTTATCACTTGATCGGCACTTGTTCAAGATAATTTTCTTGGGAACCACATTTCAACCCAATCATACTAACGAAGATCACCCATAGACACAGCCCTTCTGGTATTCCAAATTATGTTCAACTATGATAGAAGATAATCATTTTTTCAATAAGGAGGCGGCTGGCTTACGACAATTCATTCAAAACGAGCGTATTTTTCCCTTGCCCTCAGTCCATTTGCCTCCCAATTAGGTTCAGCAATTTACATTCTGGGACTCAACTGGTTAATTGTTCAAGCCCCCGGCAATACCAAACTACTGGGATGGATTGAAGGACTTGGTGGCTTTGCCTTTTTATTAGGCGACTTTTTGGTGGGTTCCCTGGTCGATCAGCATAATCGTAAAACCGTCTTGATCGGCACTGACGTTATTTCCGGATTGGCTTGTCTCATCGGGAGTTTTTTACTCAACAGTCAGCATCCCCAAGTTTGGCTGCTAATCCTGATAACTGCCATATTAAACTTGATGCTGGCCATTAATTTTCCGGCAGCCAAAGCGATCGCACCCGAAATTATCCCCGCCCAATTTCTACAAAGATTCAACGCAATTGCCAATACCCTGTTTAATTTCGCCAATGTTTTTGCGCCACTAATTGGTGGTAGCTTGTTGGCGATCAAAAGCATTGATTTTAATGAATTTCTGATCATTAACGCCTGCTCTTATCTCGCAGCAATTCTACTAAACGGACTAATTCCCTATCACTATGAAACCAAATCAAATAATCAACCTAATCAATCTGCCTTCAAGAGCACATTGCTTGGGTTGCAATATATCAAAAAACATCCCATTTTGATGATCAACATGCTGGCAATGGGTATCTTTAATTTTTGTTACGCCGGTTTTATGTTGACGGCGCCATACGTTGGTCACCATTTCTTTGGTGGTCAATCTAATCATTACAGCCTATTTTTAACGATTGCCGCGTTGGGAGGCTTATTGGGTGGTCTCTGGTTAACCCTTCAAAAACGTCAAATCACGGCCAAAACCATTTATCGTGAACAACTATTTTACGGTCTGATTTTAATGATCTGCGGTTTATTTTTATCGCTTCCCAGTTGGCTGCTGATTGCGTTAACCTTTGGGATCGTTCAAGCCAGATTTTTTGGTGGGATTACCACATTCATCCAGCAGGAAACCGACTTGCCTTATCTCGGCCGGATTTTTGGCGTAACCTTTTTGTTCTTTGACGGCGTCCAGCCACTCGGAGACTTCATCTTTGGGCCATTCATCAGTATTTGGCACCAATGGACATACGTAATCTTAGGCAGCATCATTTCACTATCGTTTTTATTACTTCTCCATTTGAATCGACGTGTCTAAACAAATTAACAATCAATTGCTACCAATAATAACAGACGCCAATTAAAATGGTTAATCCTCGAGACGGCCTTGCAAACAACATCAATTAATGCCATAATGTTCTCAGCAAAAAATAAAGGATGTCAGCGAGCATTCATTTTGGAGGATACGACATGGAAAATACAAGTTTAACGCGCAGTCATACTTTTTCGAAGAATCAGAAATGGATTATTGCTTCTACCAGTTCTGGCTTCGCTCTTGAAAATATGGATGTGCTTTTTTTATCGTTTGCAATGAGTTCAATGATTAGTCAGTTACACTTAAGCGGTGGTGCTGCCGGATTGATCGGCTCAATTACAAACTTAGGGATGTTGTTTGGCGGCATTTTATTCGGCTTAATCGGCGATCGCTTTGGTCGAGTAAAAACATTCTCATATACGATATTTATCTTCGCGTTTGCAACCGCTGCAATGGCATTTGCCAACAACATTACCTTGATTTATGGCTTACGGTTTCTAGCCGGAATTGGTGCCGGCGGTGAATATGGCGTTGGCATTTCGCTGATTGCCGAATCATTCCACAAAAACCAAATCGGTAAGATGACGTCGGTTGCTGCCATCGGTGGTCAAATTGGTGCCATTCTGGCAGCCATTGCCGCTGCTTTTATCATTCCACAACTTGGCTGGCATGCACTCTTCCTGCTTGGGTTGGTTCCAGTGGTTTTAACTTATTTCATCCGTCGGCATCTCCATGAAACAACCGAATTTGTCGAAGCCAAGAAAGAAGAAAAACGCTCTACAACCAGTGCCGTTTTCAAATTCATGTTTAGTTCACCAAAATTAGCTTATCAAAGTTTTGCTTTAATGATCATGACAACCGTTCAAATTGCCGGATACTTCGGTTTAATGAACTGGTTACCCATTATCGTGCAAAAGCAACTTGGACTCAACGTTTCAGGATCATCATTATGGATGATTTCAACAATTATCGGAATGAGCCTTGGCATGATCACATTTGGTTCAATCCTTGATTTCTTTGGCCCACGGCGGGCATTCGGTATTTTCCTACTTGCTTCAGCCGCAATGGTCTTCACCATTACCTTAGCTCATAATACAATCTCATTGTTGATCATTGGTGCGATTGTTGGTTTCTTCTCAAATGGGATGTTTGGCGGATACGGTGCCGTTATCAGTCGCCTTTATCCTACTGAAATTCGCTCAACTGCCAATAACGTCATCGTTAATATCGGTCGGGCTGTTGGTGGATTCTCATCAGTTGTTATCGGCATTCTAATGGATCACTACTCAATCACAGTGGTTATGGCATTCTTATCAATTCTCTACGTCATCAGTTTCATTACAATGATTACATTACCCGGAATGAAAAAATTGACATTACATGCTAACGAAGAATAGGTATGCGGATTGGAAATATTCCGAAGTATATAAATTTTTTCGATGTTTTTTAACTATGTAACACTGCCGCTTACGATTTTTCTCAACTGGGAAACACCGATTTTATTTTTGCTAAAACGTGCAAAAGTAAAGCAGCGCCCGGCCATATAAGTCGTTTTCCCTTATTTCTAAACTGGGAAACACCGATTTTATTCTTGCTAAAACGTGCAAAAGTAAAGCAGCCTCCAGCCATATAAGTCGTTTCCTCTTATTTCTAAACTGGGAAACACCGATTTTATTCTTGCTAAAACGTGCAAAAGTAAAGCACTCTCCGGCCATATAAGTCGTTTTCCCTTATTTCTAAACTGGGAAACACCGATGCTATTCTTTCTAAAACGCGCAAAAGCAAAGCAGCCTCCGGCCATATAAGTCGTTTTCCCTTATTTCTAAACTGGGAAACACCGATGCTATTCTTTCTAAAACGTGCAAAAGTAAAGCAGCCTCCGGCCATATAAGACACTTAACCCCCTATTCCGAAAACCGGAATAGGGGGTTAAGTGTCTTATATTCTGGAGCCTAACCGCTTTATTTTGCACTCTTATATTTTGCCAACGCCGTATTCTTATTCGTGATATCGATAAATCGGGCTTCACCCTCAACCGCATCCACGGCATCTCTCAAGCGATCACGGGAACCCTTAGCCAGTGGTAGTTTAATTAAATCTTTAGTTGCTGTAAGTAATTCCTCTTCATCAGCTACCGATCCCTTTAATGGTCTTGGATTAGTTGTATCCAGCGCCCGGTTAACCACTGCCTTCAATGGCCCCATTCGCATTAGTTCCAATACGGTATCATAATCAATGTCATACGCATCAGCCAAGTCCAAGGTCTCACGGATTCCGGCCTCAGCTGCCATGATACCAACGTTTGTGATGAGCTTTAATTTAGCACCGTTACCTAATGCACCTAAGTATTTAACGGTTCCAAACACCTTCAAGATCGGTAGTACGTTGTCAAAAGTTGCTTTGTCCCCACTACCAATTAAAACCAGTGATGCCTCGCGCGCATACCGAACACCACCAATAATCGGCACATCCAGTAAGTGCGTGTCCTTAGGAAGTGCGCGGTTAACCGCAAAGATCTTTTCAGGATCAAGCGTTGACGTAACGATTAAAGTACTTCCCGGCTGTAGGAAATTAACGATTCCGGGCTGATGATCATCACCAACATGTAACGCCAATACATCATCGGACATAACGGCCGTGATCACCACTTTTGAAGCTTTGACTGCCTCGGATAATGAAGTTGCCACATGAATGTCCGGCTGATCAATCTTTGCCAGCTTTTTGGGATCCCGATCCCAGACCGTCACATCATAACCTGCATCTGGTAAGTGGGTAATCATCTCAGAACCCATATCACCAATTCCAATAAACGTCACTTTTGTCATTGTTATCTCCCCTTTTAAATACGACCCAAGTGTGGATTCGATTATCATTCCTCATTATTATGTTAGTTTAACTATCAGATATCTCGCAATTGCGCACCAATCGGAACACACGGATCTTACATTTCCACTTCAGCATACCGAGAAAAGAGGCCTTAGGCAAACACTTTGCCCTAAGACCTCACTAACAATTATCCTAAATAACTAGGTAGTGTCTGCAGACAACAGACGTTAAATTTTTTTCACCGTGTTCGATTTGATAGGCTAAAAACAAAAGCTTGCGATCACGATAGAAAAATACCGTTATGAATTAAGTGATGAACAATGGTTTCTAATCGAGTTACTATTCCTCGCCTATTGCACTGGCCGACCACCGCGTCATGATTCTCACCATCATAAACAATGAAGGATTCCTCAATTTTGCGATGGGCAATGTCAGTAATGTTAATTACTTGTCTGATAATAGAATTTAGAATGACGGGAATTTGTTGTTCAGTAAAGCCGATGTAAAGGGTTAGTTCCACCTACCACTGGTAGATGGTAGTTGGATAAAATAGTAATTTCCCTTTCGGCTTTTATTCAAATTATTACCATTTTCTTGTTGACCAAATAGTTTGAGGACACACCCTAACTATTTTTTTGCCGCTGAACTGCATTAATTGCCACTTGGTAATCATGTAAAATCAATGCATCAGATTTTTCAGTCCGCTCTTTCTGATATGCAGATTGTAAATCCCCCAATATCTCTTCATCACCAGGCTTCGCCAATCTTCCCAGCGCATATGCGGCAGTTGCCCGAATCACCGGTCGAACATCTCCATCCATCACCTCTCGCAATTTAGGGATGGCTGAACGATCATTTAAGTTTGCTAAAGCAATGATGGCATTCCGCTGTAATGGTTTCTTGCCACGCCATGAGCCGGCCATTTGGCCAAATCCAGCCTTGAAATCGTGATTGGAAAGACTTAGTATCGGCAACAATTCCGGTCGGACCTTATCAGGATCAGGTGTCATTTCTTTGTGCAAATGAAAATCTTTTCCTTGGTTAAACGGACAAACCAACTGGCAGATATCACAGCCATAAATAACGTTTCGAGTCTTCTTACGCGCAAAGTCGCTCATTAGCCCCTTTGTTTGCGTCTGATACGACAAACACCGCTGGGCATTCATTTTACCATTGCCCAACAATGCCCGAACCGGACAAGCATCAATACAACGAGTACAATCGCCACACTGACATGGAATTGGCGTATCCGCCTCAAATTCAAGATTAGTGATCATTTCTCCCAAATAAACGAATGAGCCATATTCTTTAGTAATCAACAATCCATTCTTACCAATAAACCCGAGCCCAGCACGATTGGCTACCGCAACATCAACCAGCTCGCCAGTGTCAACCATTGGTTTGAATCTGGCAGTCTCGTCAAGGCCTTTGAGTTGTTTAATTAGGGAAGTCATTTTTTCTCGTAAAATTTGATGATAGTCAATTCCCCAAGAAGCTCTCGCAAATTGCCCCCGTTTTAAATTTGTTCGAACTGGTGATTCTTTCATTCGACTCGGGTAAGCCAGTGCAATAGCAATAATTGACTTTGGATGATCAAAAGTCAAAGCAGGATTTAGCCGCTCATCAAGATTGGGATGTTCAAAACCGCTTGTGTGTCCCGCAGCCTTTTGAGCTTCAAGGCCGGCACGCAAGTATTCAAAATTATCGGCAGTTGTAAATCCAATTTTATCAATCCCGATTTGTTGACTTAGTTCGATCACTTGTTGCTTTGAGATCGACATTTGATCATCCCCTCGAAAGTTTAGAATCGGCAAATGCTTATCAATTTGATAAACATTGATTCATTTAGTCACCATTTGTTATTCCCAATCCCATTCTTCTTGAATATTATCACAATCGTGGCTGTTGAACTAGCCAAAAAATCCTCTAAACCAACGAATAGATACTCACTCGCCAATTTAGAGGGATTATTTGAAATTAGATAAAGTTCAAGCCATTATTTTTGACTCGGGATTAACATTAACTCTGTGTGTTTGGCACCAATTTTCGCTGATGCAGATAAGTGACACCGCCAAATACCAATGTCCAAACAATTGCGCCAACGGCCCCAATGACATCTTCTGGTATGAAGAATAAGCTGACAAAGATAACCGCGAAGAACGCGATGGTTAATGGACTGGTGACGCTGTACCATGGCATCTTAAAGCCGTCTGGTAAGAAATCACTTGATGCCCGATATTTTCTGTGAGCCAGCATCGACAAGGTATAAACAATAATGTACATATCACTGGAAACCCCTGTTACAATCGTGAAGACTGACGTAATCGCAGTGGTTAAACTCATCAATGGTGTAACCAAAACCAACGCTGCTGAGAAAATAATTGCGGCTGCAGGAACGCCGTTTTTGGAAATTTTGGCGAACGTTTTGTGCATCCAACTATTTTCTGGGACTTCGGTTGCCAACTGGTAGAAATGCCGGCCGGCTGAGAAAATACAACTATTTAGTGAAGAAGCTGCCGAGGTCAATACCACAAAGTTAATTACCGCAGCCGCTGCAGGAAAACCAGCTAACTTAAACACTTGAACAAACGGGCTACTATCAGCCGTTAATGATGTCCAAGGGATAATACCCATGATGACAATCAATGCGCCAATATAGAATAGTAAGATTCGAATTAACGTTTCGTTAACCGCTTTTTTAATTACAGTGTGTGGTGATTTAGCTTCGCCAATTGTGATGCTGACAAATTCAATTCCCTGAAAGGCAAAGAAAACCATTGGGAATGCCGAGACAAAGTTAAAGACACCGTGTGGGAACAGTGTATAATTGTGAAAAACATTTGTAATCGTTGCGTGGCCCAATGGCGTAACCGAATGGCTGAACATCATGAACACACCTGTTACAATCATGGCAACGATCGCAATAATTTTAATCATTGCAAACCAGAATTCAGCTTCCCCGAACAACCGGGCAGCAATTAAATTAACACTTGCCAAGACTCCCAAAAAGATCAGTTCAACAACCCACGATGGAAAATTCGGAAACCAGAATTTAACATATGTGGCCGTCGCAGTCAATTCTGCCATACAAACAAAGACTAAGCCAATCCAATAAGTCCAGCCGCTAAAATGACCAACTGTCGGACCTAAATATCGAGAAATGAACGAAACAAACGTGTGTTGGGAAGGATCGGAATAAAACATCTCACCGATTGCCCGCATCATAAAGAAGAAGAACAAGCCCAATGTTAGGTAAACCAACATTACGGACGGGCCGGTTTTACTAATTGTACTTCCGGATCCCAAAAATAGTCCTGTTCCGATTGTGCCACCAATGGCAATCATCTGAACATGCCTGTTACTTAAGGCTCGCATGGTACCATCTTGGTTCTTGGTAATAGTTGATTTCATAAGCATCCTCCTACAAAATAAGGGCAAATAAGACAGTTACTAATTAAATTCTAATTGGAATGTCATTATTCTACCACACATTTTCAATTCGTGTTAGATATTTTTACATATGAAATCGTTTTTATATAATTTTATTTAATTATGTGAGTCTTTTATGAACGAAATGTCAGGTTTAATAACATATTCGTTTTAGAAAAATATCCTTTCCGGTTAAATGAAATCTCAGTTAATTAATTACCAACTTTACTTGCTTTTTCTCACCCATCGTTCTATACTCCTAATTAATAATTTAAAGTCGAATTACATGAAGTAGTTCCTTATCTGGGTGTCAGGAAGTTGGTGGTCGCTGCGAACCAATCAGGATAAGGGAGACGAAATACCGTAATACTCTCGACAATGGTCAATAACTAGAATCCATTATCTTCTAGTGAGCGGTGTATTTTTTGAATACACAAGTTGGGTGGTACCACGGTAAAGAGTCTAATCGTCCCTATTGCATATGAACATGCAATAGGGACGATTTTTTATTTACCAGAGAAAGGGATGTTGAACATGGAACGATCAACTAATGGGGGCTTAGCGCGATATTGATAGCCACTCTTTATGAAAACAATTAGTCACGAAAAAACAAAAAGAGGTTAATCAATATGACGAAAAGTAAATTATCTTTAAGTGAAGCAATTATTGTTCTAATTATCATCTTAGCAATTATGGGTTCTGGTGTAATCGGCCTGGGCTTGTCACCACAAGTTCCAGTTTTACTAGCCATTACCGTCACCATTTTTTGGGCAAAGCTGCGCGGATTTAACTGGCATGAAATCAATGGCGGCATTAAGGACGGTATCGATAAAGGAATCATTCCAATTGTTATTTTTATTTTAATTGGAGCAATGATCAGTACCTGGATTGCTGCCGGGACAATTCCAACTTTAATGGTCATTGGCTTTAAGGCAATCAGCGCACAATGGTTCCTACCAACAGTCTTTCTGGTTTGTTCCCTAGTTGGCGCCGCGGTTGGAAGTTGCTTCACAGTCGTTTCAACCGTCGGAATTGCTTTCTTCGGCATCGGCGTAACCATGAACTTTAACCCAGCCCTCGTTGCCGGCGCCATCATTGCCGGAGGAACTTTCGGCGATAAATTGTCACCATTATCCGAGACTAATAACTTAGCGGCCGCCGTCGTTGATACGGATCTATTTGATCATATGAAAACCATTTTATGGTCGACATTACCAGCTGCAGCCATTTCAACAGTGGCATTTGCCGTTCTGGGAATGGGTCACAATCACGCTGACATGGCAAAAATCAACACCACGGTCGCTGCATTGAATAATGACTTTCACATTTCAATTATTGCATTAATTCCGATCGCCCTGGTATTCATCTGTGCCGCCTTTAAAATGGCAGCCATCCCCACCATGCTGCTCAACATTTTTGTTTCAGCTGCCATGATGTTTATGAATAATACCGGTTTAAATATGAATAAGGCCAGCGATATCATCACAAATGGCTTCGTGGCAAAAACCAGCAATCATGAAGTCAACTTACTATTATCTCGTGGTGGCATTGTTAGTATGATGCCAACCGTTGCCCTGATTGTATTAACATTATCTCTTGGTGGTTTGCTCGTTCACTTTGGTTTAATCAGTACCGTAATGACACCAATCGCCACTAAGCTGAATAATTCAGCCAAATTGATCACGGCAGCTTTATGTGCCTGCATTGGGGTAAACATTTTCGTGGGTGAACAATTCCTATCAATTATCTTACCAGGTCGGGCTTTCAAACAAGCCTTCAATAACGGCGGCTTAGCCAGTTCAGCTCTTGGCCGGGTCCTAGAGGATGGCGGTACCGTTCTGAATTACTTGGTTCCTTGGGGTGTCGGTGGTGTCTTTATCGCCAACACGTTGGGCGTTCCAACCATGCAGTACCTGCCATTTGTCTTCTTCAGTCTTCTCTGCCCTGTCTTCTCACTCTTAAGTGGCTTTACGGGAATCGGATTACGGAAGTTAAATGCTACTGAAGATGCCAAAGGAAAAGAAACCGTGCCAGTACAAAATTAGAATGTTTCTTAATCCGGATTTGGTTTTTAAAATATAACACAACTCACCCCATATCCCTAATTAAAGTAAGGATATGGGGTGAGTTGCGTTATGGGATATTTGATTAGCTTTCCGCACCATTGCGTTTCTTGTTACTAAGATACGCAATAGGCCTCGGATTCTGACCATATTAATCCTACACATAGTATTCCACTCTAAGGAACAAATCCTGGCCACATAAAACAAGCGTGTGATAAGCAGTCCCGGCCATTTAAGCGGTCTAACCAAATATCCAAAAACAGAATATTCGTTGCTTTCGGCTACCAAGCAGAAACGTGTGACAAGCAGCAGCCCCCGGCCATATAAGCGGTCTAACCAAATATTCAAAAACAGAATATTCGTTGCTTTCGGCTACCGAGCAGAAACGTGTGACAAGCAGCAGCCCCCGGCCATATAAGCGGTCTAACCAAATATTCAAAAACAGAATATTCGGTTAGACCGCTTATATTCTGGGAGCTAACCGCTGCTTGTCACACTCTGTTTTAATAATGCCTCCTCCTATGAATTCCAGCATACCGTGCCAACACAAACGCTACATCACATAACCAGGTTTCCAGCTTTTTCATTTGTTGTCCTCCAAAATAAACATGACCCGCTTTAATTCACCCAACGCATCGCCGGCATTTTGCCATTGAAAATCATATCCCAATGAGATGTTTTGATAAGAAATCCCATGATAGCTGATTTGATTTGGCATATGAGAGTGACCACTAATCGACACACTCACATGATTCTGCTCAAAGATTTGACGATACCGTTCACTGCCTAACGGATACATAAACCGATCGTATCCGGGAATTGGCATTTGGCGGGCCAATCGCTTCGTTGGTAACATATGTGTTGCGACCAGTATCTTTTTTGAACCAATTTGCATCTGGTTAATTTGGTGCTGCCAAGCAAAAATTTGATTGGTGACCCAATTTCGATCACGTCGATAACTAATCTGGTTTCGATTAATATACATTTGATCTGGCCAAACGTGTTTAGCAATCCAGTTGGTCGCTAATTTAGGACCCAAGAATTCAGAAAAACCCTTCGCAAACGTATAATCATACCATCCATTAATCCCCGTAATAATCCAATGCGGTGTCACAATTGGATGACGCGTTAACGAGGTCGACAAATGATCCAATTGACAATAGGCTTGGCGTGATTGTCGTTGGACCTCCGCCACTGATTGCTGCCGCGGATTGGCCACATAAACATCATGATTTCCGACCAAAGTCCGGATTGGTACCGGTAACACTTTAGAAAGTGCTTGATCAAATTTCAGATTTCGAGTCAGTCCGTTTGCCGAATCGCCCATGACTACTAATTGATCAAGCTGCTGATCTTGCACCAGTTTCAGCAAAATTGCTGCAAAATCATATTTTCGATTAAAATCAGTATGAAGATCAGAGACAAACCCAACGCGCATTATGATCCTTCCTTTGATGACTAATTGTTTCCGTGCTTTTGTCTTCATATTATCTTGTCTCTTCTCATTTTACAAAAGAATCTGGCAAGTTTTAACAAAACGCTTACATATCAGCATTTTTTTAAACAACGGTCACAAATCCACACGAACAGTAATAATGCCATGAAAAAATCTGCAATCCCATTTTTAAAGAGGTCGCAGATCTTTTTAATAATCACTATTTGGCATCCATTAAATGAATCGTCAGAACATCAATTATGTCTATCTTAAATCTTGGTTAGTCGCCGCGACAGACTTGCAACGATAAACAATAATCCCGCCGCAATCAGAAACACAAATTGAACACTGATCGTATCGCTTAACCAACCAATTGTTAAAGTCGCAAGCGAATAAGTTCCCGTGTATAAAACATTTTGCAACGCATACACAACAACCAACTGATCATTTGAAACATTTTTTTGAACCAGTGTCGTTTGTGGTACATTCTTCATTGCTGAACTAACGCCAAACAACATTGCCAATAATAACGTCACTATCGGCAGGTGATTAACAGCGACCAACAGCATAATAGCACTACTGATTAATGCTCCCCAACTGATGACTCGAATCTTATGCTGTTCTAATCTTTTAGCAAGGAAATAACAACCCCAACTGCCTAAAAATGCACCAAGCATATATATGGCGTTAATATACCCCCACCACGTGGAAGAGACCTGTAACACCTGGTGGACAAAAACGAGGATAATTGCTGAAACCCACACCGTATTTGCGGCAGTTTCCAATAAATCCATCGCCGTAACCACCCGAAGCAATCGGCTATTTTTAATCACTTTCCAACCACTTGTGAACTGATCCCAACTGACTTGCTGATGAAGCGGCTGATCCACATTGGGCAATGCCAACATCAAACCAGACGCAACGGCGGCAACAGTCACGCCAAAAATTAACAATTGATCAATTTGAAAGAACGCCAGCAACGTGCTTCCGATTGCCCAACCGCCGATTCCGAGAAGTTGATACGCCCCACCTAAAAGGCTGTTTGCTTTAACTAAATAGGCATCGGAAACGTAGTCGCCGCACTAACCGGTTCCGCCAAACCATCCAGTAGTGCGATCATGATCACAACAACATCAATCAAAATCAGTCGGTTAACCGATAGCCGAATAGAAAAAACCATGACTAAGAAAAGCAATAATAGGAATTTACCAAATTGACTGACAGCCAAGACTTGGTTTAGCCGCCACCGACTCGTTATTAACGGCGTCAAAAGGCCGGAAATTACCATTGATGCTGTTAGCAAAACGGGGATAAGCGAAGTCACAAACGCATTGTGAGTTCAAGTGTAAACTGAGTTGATCACTGAAATAGTATACAGAATATCCCCAACATTAGCAGCTGACTGCCCGACAAGCAGTTTAGCAAATGAACGATTTTTTAACATTTCTAAACACATCCTTAATTAATTGAGATGGTGACCAAAGCTTAGAAATGATATGCTAAATCGCTTGTGGATTATGAATGAAAGAACCGCTTAATTGATTGATTTCCTTCACCCCCTTACATGATTAAAAGGATGCAAGATATTGAAATGGGTTGTTAACTGATCGTTTTTTGCAGAATCGTTGTGCCTGTTTCAAGTCTCCACCTGAAAGTTCTATTTCATTACTATCTAACGCACTAAGACCTGTAATTCTCTCTTCGGCACTTGCATTACAAAGTTCAATAAATTTCAATCGCATACTATTATAATTATTAAATACTGTCGATAACCAGGCGTCTTCGTTTGCTGACGCCAATTGATTTTCTAGCGGAGACCTAATTATTGTTATGGGATACATTAAAACTCATCATATGCCTCCTTCCATCTGACCAGTAGTAAACAAAATAAAGCCATAAATATAATGAATAAAAACATAAACGACTCCCAGATATTATTTCTATAAAGTATATGAAATTTGTAATTCCAAAAATAACGTAAGATTCTATTCGCGTGATATAAGGGATTAAATAGCGCAGCTTCCTGCATCCATTTAGGCATCATTGTTAGAGGAACCGTCGCATCAGACAAAAAGAACATTGGGAAAAAAAGTGTCATCATAACCATAGTATAAGTATTAACTTTTTTAACCAATAAGGCGATTATGATCCCAAGCATTAACGCGAATAAGGTAAAAAGGACGTAAACAAAGAAAAATGGAATCTTTTTCACCCCCAATGGGATATGAAAACAAACACTTGCTGATATCATAATTAGCATAAATCCAAGCATTGCAATAATAGTAGCTTTTATCAAGATTACACTGATAAAACGCACTAAACTAATAGGAGTAGCTCTAATACGTTTATAAATTCCCTTTTCCTTATCAGATATCAACTGATTTCCGACACTAAATACACTAGAAGAAAAAAGAATAAGCATTAAAAAACTTGGTATATAAACTGTAAAAAAATCAATTCCTCCATAGGTCATATTAGAATACATACTTCCAAAGATTAAAAAACTCATCAATGGCATCACAATACTAAAAAGCAAATAAAGCGGTTGCCGTATATACATCTTAAGCTCGATCACTAGTTGAACAAGTGTACTTCTTATTGCTGTCATCACCTCACCTCATTCTTTTCTATGTATATGTCTTCTAAACTTTTACCTGTCTGTTTAACAATATTGCTTACAGTATCATTCATAAGAACTTTTCCTCTTTTTAGCATCACCAACTGATCACAGTTCCTTTCAACTTCGTCCATGTAGTGTGAAGAAACGATCGTTGTTGTTCGGTGCCCCACTGAGGATATCAGTGACCAAAGATCCCGCCTAGCTATTGGATCGAGACCAGTAGTTGGTTCATCAAGTATCAGTAAATCTGGAGCATTTAATAATGCGACTGCTATATTTACACGTTGCTTCATTCCACCGGATAAATTACGATAATACTCGTTAGAAAATCTCTTTGTTTTTGTTTTTATTAATACCGAGTCTATTGATTCATGCTTTGAATAAAATGATCCAAAAAGTTCTAGTATCTCCTTAACTTTTGCATCTGGATAAAATTCGTTTTCTTGTAACACAACTCCCAACTTTCGTTTAAAATCCTTATTTGGTTTATAACTTAAAGTCCCCGATGTCGGCTTTTTTAATCCAGCTAAAATTTCTAAGAAGGTGGTTTTACCAGATCCATTATGGCCAACCAATCCAATAATTTCTCCACTTGGAATGTCAATAGAAACACCATTCAAAGCTACATTTTTTCCGTATGTTTTTGTTAAACCAGTAGTGCTAAGTTTCAATTATGGTCACTCCTTTCAAAAAGTCTGGTGAATCCAAAATTGGTCACCAGAACGACAAATAAAAAGTAAGTTTTAAAATTTAGATATGAATGTGAACACTACAACATGAAGTTGATGCACAGCATGAGCAGCTATCACAGGATGAAATTCCACTTGATGCAGCACTTTCTGACAAAGTAATTGCCTCGTCAATTTCGATTAACTCAACATTATCAAATAATTTGTCAATGGCTTTCTCGCTGTCCTGGGCCTCGTCATCAATTAATTCTTTATCTTTGGTCTTGATTCTTTCTAACATAAAGATAAGTTTAGTATAATAACAATTAAGTGAGATAACAAGCCATTATGGCCATTATTATCTCACTTAATTAAAAAACATTTTCATGAACGGCTTTCAGGAACGTCCCGTTATTCATTCAACTCGTCAGATGAACTAATCAGTTGCCAAGCCCCGGGTTGCTTGCTTTCCTCAACCGTAAATTCCTTGGATTTTAAGTTAGCATCCAATTTGGCCTGAAGGTGACCATCCTCAGACTTCCGAATCACAATAATGCGATCTTCATCCGGCTGCTTAACTTCAATTGCACCTGATAGTGAAAAAGCATCGCTGGTATTTCTGAATCTAAGCAATTTCAACAATGATTGGACAACCGGCCGCTGAATATCCTGGTCAATTTCAGCCATTGAGTAGTAATGCCGATTGATATTTCGACCTTCCTTTGTCGCTTCCAGCAACGCCAAATCATTTTTCCCGGCCAATAACCCGACATAGTAAACCATCGGAATACCGGGGGCAAACACCTGAATTGCCCGAGCCATCAAGTAGGCATGATCATTGTCTCCCAAGGCTGAATAGTAGGTTGTGTTAATTTGATAAATATCTAAATTATGATAAGCCGAACTCGAGTAAACTTTTTTAACGTTTGCCCCAACTTGATACAATTCATTCTTGGTATCGTCAATCTCATCATCCGATAAAATATCCTTGGCATCCACAACGCCAATGCCATCATGCGTATCCAGTGTTGTAAACTGCTTCATCGGACTTGTCTTTAACCAATTGGCCAATCGATCGCCCTTTCCAGTATACAAACTATATAGCGTTACCATTGGCAAAGCAAAATCATAGCTAAAATAGCCATGGTCCGTTAATTTGCGAACGATATGATAATTCTCGTGAATCTCTGGTAATAACATCGCGCCACTTGGCTTTGTAATATCATTAATTTCATTCAATAACTCCCAAATCTCCGGTTCAACAAAGAAATCGTTAGTACCGATTTTTTTAATTGCGTACGCAAACGCATCTAAACGAATAATTGATGCTCCCTGATTCATCAGAAAAAGGAGGGTTGCTTTAATAAATTCTTTGGTAACCGGCTTGGTGACATCCAGATCAATTTGATCACCGCCAAATGTATTCCATACTGGTTCAACCTCCCCATCGTCAAACGCAACCTCTTGAATTGGAGCTTGGGGCTTTCGTTTATAGATTTGATCAATATCTGCTTGAGTCGGTCGACCTTTTGGCCAAAACTGATTCCAGCGGATAAACATATCGCGATACTGCGATTGATTATGATTTTTGACAAAGTCTTTAAAATAAATCGATTTTTTCGAAAGGTGATTCACCATGAAATCAAACATTAAATAATAATTTTGCGCTAATTCATGGATATCATCCCAATTTCCAAAGCTGGGATCAACTTTGCGATAGTTAGTCGGCGCAAATCCCCGATCGGCAGATGATGGGAAAAATGGTAAGATGTGAACGCCACCAATGGCACCTTTAAATTTGGTTTCTAAGACCTGCCTTAAGTCTTTCAGGTTCTTTCCGAGACTATCCGGATACGTAATTAACATGACTTGATTCGTTGGTTTCATTTTTATCGCTCCCGCAACTGATCGAACTCAGTTTAATTGATTTATTTTTAGTCGATGTAAGCCTTTACACAAATCCATGTTACACGATTCACTTGATTATATCAATCGTTGGACAGAAAAAGGCTTCATTTTCATCACTTTTGGGTTGTTAGCTAAAACGCCTAATGATCGTCATAATATTCACTGTTGCGCGCATCATGCTTGATAGGATTGTTATTTGCACGCAAAGATATATCATGTTAGTTTAAAAGTGATCTTTAAGTCTCCAGCAAAAATGATCTAAACAAACTGAATGACTTATCCGTAATTAAGGAAGTGGTCTTAGTGTCTCAACAAAAGAAGCGGAAGAAAGAAAAAATGGCCCCATCACCTTGATGGCCGAACATGTTCGAAGAATGATGATTGGCAATATTTCAGATCAATATCATGGTTCCTCATGGGGAAATATTGTTCTTTTGATGATGGCGCTGGTGGTTGTTTACTTAATTCAAAAGCTGACAGGACGTTAATTGTTTTAAAAGCCAACTTGGAATAACTTACAACAGGAGCCTCTTGCTTTTATATACAAGGTTGGTGCATCAATAAATATAACGATTGTTAAGTTAAAAATGTGCAAATATTAGGAAGATTCTGGCCGTATAAGGCCCTTAGACGACATTCCCCCAACCAGGGAATATTGCCTAAGGGCCTTATATTCTGGAATTCAACTGCTTGATTTTGTGTTCTAAGACAATTTAATTTCCGTCGCCGATCGATAATTCAAATCTCGGAAGCCAATATCTTTTCGATAGTAGAACTGGCTCAAATCAATTTGGGCAAGCTCATCATTTACCTTCTTTTGAGCAGCCTTCAAAGTTTCCGCATGATCAACTATCGTAAAGATTCGGCCACCCGAACTGTATAACCTACCATTTTCTTCAATCACGCCAGCATAGAAAGCATTTGCCGGCAACTCTGGTAACAAGATGTGTTGCTTTGGCGAAGTCGGATAACCTGGTGCTGCTACAACAACTCCCAAGTAAAAGTCACCCTTTTGCCACTTCATATCCGGCAACTTATGGTTAATCAAATCCGTAGTAACTTGATAAAAATCGCTCTTTAATTGTGGCAGTAAAACCTGCGTCTCCGGGTCTCCTAAACGAACATTATATTCAATCACTTTCGGCCCTGCTTCGGTAAACATGCAGCCAATATAAATCACCCCAGCAAATTCCAAGCCCTCTTTAGTCAAGCCGTTCATTGTCGGATTAACAATTGCATTAATTGTTTCTTGTTGAATCGCAGCTGTAATATGGGGAACTGGCGAGTATGCCCCCATGCCACCAGTATTGGGTCCCGTTTCGCCTTCGTTAATTTTTTTGTGATCCTGTGAAATTGGGAAAATAACCCGTTGCTTGCCACCGACAAATAACATCAGCGAAAATTCCTCACCGGTCAGAAATTCTTCTACCAAAACCTCACCTGATTTATCCAAAGCTTTCTTGATTGTCGGTTTTAAATCCGCTGAATTCTTAACAATTGTGACCCCTTTACCAGCTGCTAACCCGTTTTCTTTGATTACCAACGGCAACTTTTGATCACCGGCATACCGAACCGCTTGATCATAATCACTAAACGTTTCGAAATCAGCTGTGGGGATCCCATTACGTCTCATAAAACGTTTGGCAAACGTCTTATCACTTTCCAAACATGCCGAAGCCTGACCGGGTCCGAATACCCGCAGACCGGCCTGCTCAAAATGATCAACAATTCCCATTGAAAGTGGCACTTCTGGTCCGACAAACGTTAAATCTATCTGATGTTTTTTTGCAAAATCAATTAATTTGTCAAATTCAAGCTCATCAATGGCAACACTAATAATCTGATCCTTAGCCATCCCTGGATTGCCAGGTGCACAATAAACCTGATCGACTTGTGGGCTTTTGGTAAAAGTTGCTGCAATTGCATGTTCGCGGGCACCGGATCCAATAACGAGGACGTTTGCCATAGTAAAAATCTCCTTCTAGTTGTGTTTAGTAACAATTATGTATCGGTCGGGATAGATGTCGTCATCATTATCCCGACTGGTTATTTTTTTGCTTGTTGATTGCTTTGGGCTACCTAGCT
>NZ_AZEY01000079.1:50291-182308 GCF_001434255.1 Lentilactobacillus diolivorans DSM 14421 | reverse complement strand
AAGACAGATCCCGGCCATATAAGCTACCCAATCAAATATTCAGAACCAGAATATTCTAGGGCCTGGCTACCTTGCTGAAACGTGTGAAATCAAGCAGATCCCGGCCATATAACTCACTTAACCAAATATTCCAGAACCAGGAATATTCTTTGGACTGGCTACCTAGCCGAAACGTGTGAAAGAAGACAGATCCCGGCCATATAAGCTACCCAATCAAATATTCAGAACCAGAATATTCGATTGGGTAGCTTATATTCTGGGATCTAACCGTCTTCTTTCACACTCTGCTTTTAGTGCCTAAAATGCCTAACCCCGGTTGTCACCATCGCGATGCCATACTTATCCGCCATCGCAATTGAATCCTTATCCCGGATACTGCCTCCCGGTTGGATAATTGCCTTAATGTCATGTTGGGCCGCATACTTGACACAATCATCCATTGGGAAGAAGGCATCCGACGCCATAATGGCATTCTCATAGCCATCCTTTGGCATTGCCTTTTGAATTGCGATCTTCGCCGAATCAATCCGATTTGGTTGACCCATCCCAACACCCAACGTCTTCGTATCAGTCGTCACAATCACCGCATTACTCTTCACAAATTTAACGACGTGCTGGCCAAATTGAAGGGCTTTAAGCTGCTTTTCAGTTGGTTGCGTCTTCGTCACCACTTTAAAATTAGGAATTTGGTCAATTTCATGATCAGATTCTTGAATCAACATCCCGCCACTAACCGAAATGGTTTCAAATCGGTCAGGTTGATCACGATGACTCAGATCACCTTGCAATAGCCGAATATTCTTTTTCTTGGCTAAAATTTTATAAGCTTCATCACTAAACGATGGTGCAATGATAATTTCAAGAAAAATTTTATGCATCTTCTCAGCTGTCTTGGCATCGACTTCGCGATTCACCGCAATAATGCCGCCAAAGATTGACATTGGGTCAGACTCATAGGCTTCATCCCAAGCCTTTTCGATCGTGTCAGCCGTTCCGACGCCACACGGATTCATATGTTTCATGGCAACAACACACGGTTCATCAAATTCACTAACCATATTCAAGGCCGCATTGGCATCCTTAATATTGTTAAACGACAACTCCTTGCCATGAAGCTGCTTGGTAATCACTGACAGTTTTGAAGGAATCGGTTTCCGGTAAAAGGCGGCCTTTTGATGACTATTTTCACCGTAACGTAATGACTGCTGCTTTTCATATGTGAGCGTTAATTTCTCTGGGAATTCTTCTTCTGTTAAATAATTGGAAATTAAAGCATCGTAAGCGGCAGTGTGTCGAAACACTTTAGCTGCCAAATGTTTGCGAAAATCGGCGTCATCTGTGTGGGCTTTCAAAGCATCAATTACCGGCTGATAATCGGCAGGATCAACAACCGTTAAAACACCGGCAAAATTTTTAGCCGCAGCTCGCAACATCGACGGCCCACCAATATCAATTTGCTCAATTGCTTGCGCTTCAGTCGTTTCTGGTTTCTCAATCGTTTGTTTAAATGGGTAAAGATTAACAGCTACCAAATCAATCGGAGTAATGTCAGCATCCTTAAGTTGTTTCATATGATCGGGATTATCGCGTTTGGCTAAAATACCGGCGTGAATTTTTGGATGAAGTGTCTTAACCCGACCGTCCAACATCTCTGGAAATCCAGTTACCTCTTCAACCCCGGTAACTGCAACTCCGGCATCCTCCAAGGCTTTTTTAGTGCCACCAGTGGAAACAATTTCAAAATCCAATTCTTTCAACTGTTTTGCAAAATCAACCAGGTTACTTTTATCAGAAACACTTAAAAGAGCTCTTCTTGACATTAAATTTCTCCTCTTTCTAATAATTGTTCGACGACCTCTGGATATAACTTGTGTTCAGTCGCATGAATTCGTTGCTCTAAATCCGTTAATTTATCATCCTTACGAATTGGGACTTCACGCTGCGCAATGACCTTTCCCGAGTCAATGCCGGAATCAACCCAGTGAATGGTGACCCCAGTTGTATCAACACCAGCCTCATACGCATCTTCAATCCCATGACGTCCAGGAAACTTGGGTAATAAAGCTGGATGAATATTAATAATCTTACCTTCATATTTTGCTAATAACGTTGGCCCGATAATTCTCATATAACCAGCCAATAAAATAAAATCAATGCTTGCGGCAGCCAATTGTTGGGCAATCACTTTTTCTGCTGCTGCCTTATCCGGATAATCTTTAAAGTTAATCACAAAGGTGGGAATGGCTTGCCTTTGCGCTCGCTGTAACACATGAACATTTTGGTGATCACATACTAACAACTTAACATTGAGCGGTAAGTGTTTGGCTTTAAACGAATCAACCAAAGCGGTAAAATTTGTCCCCTCACCTGAGGCAAAAATCGCAATATTCTTAACGTTTGCTTGCATAACTAATCCTTTCGAATGATGACTTTTTGAGAACCTGAGATAACCTTGCCGACTTGGTAAACGGTCTCCCCAGCATTTGTGAGGGCCACTTTTACCTGATCAACGTTGTCGGGATGAACTGCCAGTACCATGCCCAAGCCAAGATTAAAGGTATGCTTCAAATCATCAAAGGATAAATTGCCAATCTTTTGAAGATCAGTCATGATCGCTGGGATTTTCCAAGTATTCAAATGAAATTCAGCTGACAAATCTGCCGGCAGAATTCGCGCGACGTTTTCGGGTAACCCACCACCGGTAATGTGGGCAATTGAACCAATCAAGCCCTGCTCGATCAGTGGCAGCAGTGATTTCACATAAATCCTGGTTGGCCGTAATAATTCATGAACCAAGTCCAAATCCAGGCCGGGTAATTTGTCCGTTAACTGATAATCATGCTGTTTAAATAAAATGTCGCGGACCAAACTAAACCCATTGGAATGAAGCCCATTTGACGCTAATCCCAACAAAACGTCGCCTTGATGCACATCACTTGATTTAAGCAATTTCGATTGATCAGCAATGCCAACCGCAAAACCGGCTAAATCATAGTGACCATGGGTATACATATCAGGCATTTCGGCCGTTTCGCCACCAACTAATTTAGCACCGGCCTGCTCGACCCCTGCCACAACCCCGGTCAGGATTTCTTTGGCTTGCGTTTGATCCAGATGACCAATACCAAGATAATCCAAGAAAAACAGTGGCTTGGCACCTTGCGCCAATACATCATTGACACACATGGCAACCAGGTCAATCCCAATGGTTCGATGCAGGTTCGCCTTAATCGCAATCAATAATTTTGTCCCAACACCATCCGTGCCGGAAACCAATACCGGCTGCTGATATTGACCGAGTGCCAACGGAAACAAACCGCCAAACGATCCCAAGGCATCATTTTTGGATAAATTTTTAATTTCATCAACTAACTTGTAGCCGGCATTAATATCGACACCGGCCTTTTTGTAGGCATCCATTAAATTAACCTCATCTCATTTTTTGTAGCTGAGCCTGATCACGATCATATTCTGCTTCATAATCATAAAGTGGTGTTGGATACTTGCCATCAAAATAGGCGACACACAAACCCTTGTTGGGCGCGTCAGTTTGAAGATCAACCGCGTCAATTAAACTTTGAACACTCAGAAATCCGAGTGAGTCACAGCCAAACATTTCCCGCATCTCTTCAATCGTCTTATTAGCCGCGATTAATTCGCGGACATGCTGAATATCGATCCCGTAAAAGCAAGGGTAGCGTAGCGGTGGTGATGCAATCCGTAAATGAACCGAAGCCGCTCCGGCATCCCGCAATAGTTTAACAATCCGGCGGCTGGTTGTGCCCCGCACAATTGAGTCATCAACCAGAACCACGTTTTTGCCACGGACAACGCCCTTAACAGCTGATAACTTCATATTAACGCCCTGTTCACGCAACTCTTGAGTTGGTTCAATAAATGTCCTGGCAGAATACTGATTCTTCACTAACCCCATTTCATAAGGCAGACCGGAAGCTTCTGCATAACCCATCGCGGCCGAAAGAGATGAGTTTGGCACACCAATCACCATATCGGCATCGGGCGCCGGTTGTTCTTGGGCCAGCATTTCGCCCATCCGCTTACGGGCTGAATGAACGTTCACCCCATAAATATCGGAATCAGGACGGGCAAAATAGATAAACTCCATCGAGCAAATTGATAACTGGGTATCGGTCGTATATTGGTCAATCGTAATACCGGAATCATCAATTTTGATCAGCTGCCCCGGTTGAACATCAAATTTGAACGTCGCCCCCACGGCGTCCAGTGCACATGTCTCACTGCAGACAACATACGCCCCGTTTGGCAATTGGCCGACAACCAGTGGCCGGAAGCCGTTTGGATCAAGGGCAGCATACAAACGATCCTTAGTAATGACCAAATAAGCAAACCCACCCTTAATCGTGTTTAAAGCTTCCTTCATTTGGTCATCCAAATTATTTGCCCGACTTAACCGAATCAGGTGCATCAGGTTTTCACTATCAGAACTGGAATGGTAGATGGCACCCCGATCCTCCAAATTCTTTCGAATCGAAATTGCGTTGGTCAAATTACCGTTATGAGCCAAAGCAAACTGCGTATCGCTAAAATTAAAGGGGAGTGGTTGAATATTTTCTAATAGATTACTACCGGCAGTTGAATAACGAACATGGCCAATGGCAGCCGTTCCGGTCATGTCAGCGACCGCGTTGGGAGAGTCAAACACATCAGTTAACAGGCCAAAACCACGTTTGGTCCGTAGTTGCCCATCTTCATTGACTGTGATTCCAGCGCCTTCCTGACCACGATGCTGTAAAGCAAACAGGCCAATGTAGGTCAGTTTGGCGGCATCTGGAGTACCCCAGACACCAAAGATCCCACATTCTTCATTTAAACTTTTTACTTCAGCCTGCATGCTAAAGCTCCCTTCCAAATATCACGAGCTGCATCAACATCGATATCAAAATATCCGTCAGTTGCTTGGACAAACAGATGATTATCATCAACCACTTTACCAAGTCGTGTGGCATTCTCGCCAACAAGGGCTTCAAATTCAGCCTGCTTTTGCTTCGGTACGGAAACGACAAACCGGGATTGCGTCTCTGAGAAGAATTGATTAACGGTTAAATCACTTGATAGATCAACGCCGAGCTGGTTGCCAAATGTACTTTCAGCAATTGAAGCGATTAAACCACCCTCCGAAATATCATGGGCACTGTTAAGCAGTTCCTTTTGAATCGCCTGAGTGGTTAATTGTTGAATATGGACTTCATAATCCAAGTCAAAATCAAACAACTTTCCTGAGATCTTTCCGGTTTGCATTTTTTGAATCTGTGAGCCGTTAAAATCATCATGTGTTTGACCAAGGATATAGACTAAATCACCAGCTTGCTTAAAGTCTTGAGTTGTAACGTGCTTAAGACCTTTAATCAAGCCAACCATGCCAACCATGGGTGTTGGATAAATTGGCACATTATCATATTCGTTATTTAAAGAAACGTTACCAGAGATAACGGGTGCTTCAAACTTTTCGCAAGCTTCGCTCATCCCGATAACTGCTTGGTCCAACTCATAAAATTGATCCGGCTTTTCTGGATTACCAAAATTTAAACAGTCGGTAATGCCAAGTGGTACTCCACCAGAGGCAACAATATTCCGAGCCGCTTCAGCAACCGCCATTTGACCGCCAATTCGAGGATTCAAATATAAGTAACGACCATTAACATCGGTCGTGATGGCAAGTGCCTTATCATAATGGCGAACCCGAACAACAGCGGCATCGGATCCTGGCGCAACCACGGTATTGGTTTGAACCTGCGTATCATAAGTTTCGTAAATACTTTCTTTTGAAGCAATCGTTAATTGCGCCAATAATCGTTTAAGGGTTTCCGTCGGGTTGGTAATTTGCGGGCTAAATTGCCTTTGATCAACGTTTTTTAAATGTTCTGGAACAGCCGATTCACGATGATAAACCGGTGCTTGGGAAGCAAGTGAATCAACCGGCACGTCAGCAACCAATTTACCATGATGGCGCAGTTGATATTGGTGGCCTTCAGTAACATGGCCGATAACGACCGCGTCAACGCCATGATCAGCAAACACGTTAAGAACTTCGGCTTCATGGCCGGCCTTAACACATAACAGCATCCGTTCTTGTGATTCAGAGAGCATTAATTCAAAAGCCGACATCCCGGTCTCACGTTGTGGAACCAAGTCAAGGTCAAGGACCATTCCGTTTCCACCAGCTTTTGAACCCATCTCAGCAGAGGAAGAAACCAACCCGGCAGCACCCATATCTTGAATACCAACTAAAGCTTTTGCATGATTATTGATCACATCAAGACAGGCTTCCATAACGAGTTTTTCTTCAAACGGGTCACCAACTTGAACGGCAGACCGTTGACTTTCATGTTCTGAATCAAATTGGAAAGAAGCAAATGAAGCGCCGTTAATCCCATCTCGACCAGTCTTATGGCCGACGTAGACAATACTGTTACCAACGCCGGCAGCAGCGCCAACTTCAATCTTGTCAAGATCCATCAACCCCACGCACATGACATTAACTAATGGATTGTGTTCATAGGCATCATCAAACGCTGTGTCACCGCCTACGGTTGGCACCCCAATACAATTACCATAGGCACTGATTCCGGCAACAATTTGAGAGATGAAATATTTATCCTGATCAGTTTGGGGCTCACTAAACCTTAAGCTATCCAAACTGGCAATTGGTCGGGCACCCATCGAAAAAATGTCTCGAAGGATCCCACCAACCCCGGTTGTAGCGCCTTGGAAAGGTTCAACTGCGGAGGGATGATTGTGACTTTCAGCCTTAAAAACTACCCCTTGGTTATCGCCAATATCAATAATACCGGCACCTTCACCCGGTCCCTTAACCACATGTTTGCCTTTAGTGAAGAACTTTTTTAGAACCGGCTTGGAGTTCTTGTAGGAACAATGTTCACTCCACATTCCCGAAAACAAACCGACTTCAGTATAATTCGGCAAACGATGTAAAACGTCATCTTTAATTAACCGGTATTCATGATCGGTCAAACCCATTGCTTGATATAACTTTTGATCACGGATTTGTTCCGGCGTAGCTTCGGTTGTTTGTTCAATTACTTTATCCATGAGCGACTACCTCTCGATTTGCCACATTGTTAACGATCGATTGAAAAATGCCAATGCCATCACTAGATCCCAGAACAGTTTCAACAGCTCGTTCCGGATGAGGCATCATTCCCAAAACATTGCCGGCTCGGTTAGTAATCCCAGCAATATTAGCAACACTACCATTCGGATTATTCTGATAACGAAACACAATTTGATTGTTGGCAACTAAGTCCCGTAGTGTTTCTTGATCACAATAATAATTACCATCGCCATGAGCAATCGGTAAATGAATCACTTGACCGGCGTTAAACTGGGAACTAAATACTGAATCAGCGTTGTTAACAACTAATGGTTCAGTTTTACAAATGAATTTTGCGGAAACATTTTTTTGCAGGCTGCCAGGGAGTAACCCTGCTTCGGTTAAAATTTGAAATCCGTTGCAAATTCCCAGAACCGGCTTACCACTTTTAGCAAACTTTTGAAGCGCAGGCACGATTGGTGAAAAACGGGCAATCGCGCCACTACGTAAATAATCACCGTAAGAAAAACCACCAGGAATTAGAACGGCATCAAACCCCGTCAACGAACTTTCTTTATAAGAAACTAATTCGACATCTTCTTTGATAATATCTTGAATGGCGTAATAAAGATCCATTTCGCAGTTTGATCCTGGAAAGGCAAGGATAGCAAATTTCATTGAGCAGCCTCCGTTTCAGCAATTTCGTAATGATAATTTTCCATATTATAATTAGCCAGCAACTTGTCACAGATCTCGTTAATTTCCTGATCAAGATCAGCTTTTGATTTGCCATCAGCCACCGTTAGTTCAAAGTACTTACCTAGTTTGACATCATTAATGTCGTTGTACCCCAGCCGGGTCAAGGCACTATGAACGGCCTGGGCTTCAGGGTTCAAAATTGATCTTTTATAAGTCACATATACTTTTACCAGCGTCATTAGTTAACACCTTCCACTTTTTCGAGGCGACCAAGAATTTCCTTGTAAACAGGAACCAAAGCGCCTAATCCCTTTCGGAAAACATCCTTATCAAGTGACTTCTTAGTATCTCGGTCAATTAACCGGCAGCTGTCTGGGGAAATTTCATCAGCTAAAATCAACTGATTGTCCGAATCAATCCCAAATTCAACTTTAAAATCAACCAAATCAACATTCATTTCTGAGAAGATTTCTTTAAGCCGATCATTGACTTTAAGTGCAATGGCCCGCATTTGATTCATTTGGTCTTCGGTAGCAACATGAAGCGCTTCTGCTTGAAAATCATTGATAAACGGATCGTCTAATTCGTCGCTCTTATAGAAGAACTCAGTCAACGGTTTTTCAAATTTCATGAGATGCTTAACTGCAAATTTCTTCTCGAAACTACCGGAAGCTAAGTTTCGAACAACGGTTTCGAGTGGAATAATCTTAACCCGTTTTACCAACTGATTGTTTGAATCCAATTGCTTAATAAAATGATTCTGAATCCCATGGTTAGCTAAATCGGCGAAAATTAAAGCCGAAATTTCACAATTAGTTTGGCCTTTACCTGCCATTTCAACTTTTTTCTTACCATTAAATGCGGTCACTTGATCCATGTAATGAACCCACATAATATCGGGGTCGTTGGTTGTGAACATTTCTTTGGCTTTGCCTTTATACAACAAATCTTTCTTTTCAATATCTGCAAGTTCAGTCATTTTAATTTTCTCCTTTTAGCATATCAGTGGATTTCAGCAATTGATCAATATCATTACCCAAGACGGTGACGTGGCCCATCTTACGTTGTGGTCGAATTTCAGCTTTCCCATAATCATGGAAATGCCATTCCGGATGCTCAGACAGAAGCTGCCGGGCAAGTGTTAAATCAGTTCCCAGCAAGTTACGCATTACAGCTGGTCTTTCTTGGGTGATTTGTGGAATTGGTAGACCACAAATACTTCGAATATGTGCCTCAAACTGCGAGATGTTGCAGGCTTCGATCGTATAATGACCGGAGTTATGTGGTCGTGGTGCCAACTCGTTAACCATTAAGTCATGGTCATTAATCACAAATAATTCAATTCCCAATACCCCATATAGGTCTAACTTGTTAGCAATAATTTCAGCATAGTCATGTGCTTTTTGATGAATGGTTTGAGAAAATCGGCCGGGGGCAATGGTTGTGTGAAGAATATGGTTCTTATGCCGATTCTCCACAAGTGGAAACGTAATGGCCTTGCCATTAACGTCGCGGGTAACCATCACAGACGCTTCGGCGATAAATTTTTGACGGGCTTCCAAAATACATTCTGCTTTCGTATAAAGTTCAGCGGCTGGGTCAATATCAGCCGGACCGTTAATATCCATTTGACCGTGACCGTCATAACCACCGGAAACGGTCTTTAGGATAGCGGGATACCCAACTTCACCAACCGCTTTAACCAACGATTCACGATCATTAACAGCGGCAAAATTAGTCACCGGGATACCACAACTTCGAATAAAGTTCTTTTCATTGAGCCGCTCACCAGTGATGTGGAGAAGATTGACGCCTTGGGGTAACTCAGTGACTTGTTTGGCCTTTAAAAGTGATTGTTCATCAACATTTTCGAATTCGTAGGTCAACACGTCACTTCTCTGTGCTAATTTCATTAATGAGTCAACGTCATCATATTCAGCAACAATTTGGAAATCAGCAACTTGCCCAGCCGGAGCCTGTGGGGTGGGATCCAAAATGCCAACATGATACCCCATTGACTTGGCAATTAACGCCATCATCTGACCCAATTGACCACCGCCAACAATGCCAATTGTGGCAGGTGGTAAAACCGTCTTAATCAAATTGTTGCTCACTGTTTTTGGCCTCCACTCTTTGATCATGCTTAAAGTCGGCTAATTTATTTTGAATGGATTGATCATTCGTTGCCAGAATCTGAGCAGCTAACAAGGCCGCATTTTTGGCACCCGAGTCCCCAATACTGACAGTTGCGACCGGCGCGCCATATGGCATTTGAACAATTGAGAGTAATGAATCAACACCATTTAATGTTCGGGTTTTGATTGGAACACCGATAACAGGCAACGTTGTATTGGCAGCGATCATTCCGGGCAAATGAGCAGCACCCCCGGCACCGGCAATGATGACTTTTAAGCCCTTATTTCTTGCGGAACGGCCAAATGCCTGCAACTCATCAGGCATCCGGTGGGCCGAAATAACATGCTTCTCATAAGGGATGCCGAACTTTTCAAGAACCTCGCATGTCAACCTCATAGTTGGCCAATCGGAAATTGATCCCATCGCAACACCGACAACGTTTGCCATCTAAACCACTCACCTTTTCAATTTATATTGTGTCTAAATAATACTTAACGATGATTAAAATGTCAATACCATCGTTCGTGTTTTACTAGTAATTTTAGCGTAATTAATGAAAAAACGTCGTAAAAATTCGGTAAAACGTTAAATTTTGCTTCCTGACCACCAACAAAATTCGTTATAACGGCGTTAATTTTGTAAATTCAGCCAATTTACGAACAATTATTCAAAAACATCGTCATAATATTTACCAATCCCGATCATGATGACTGATTAAACAGTCACCCCTTTCTTGCCAATCATATTCATTGTTTCTAAATGGTGGCAACTTTAAATTTTCAAGGATTTGCCGTGATAACATCAGCCCTTTCGTAATCCCGATCAGTTTCAAATAACATGTGAAGTGTAAAACACTACCATATTTACTCGCATTGCTCATCACAAGCCAAGCTTTCCACACTGGCTTTGATTTAGTATGTTAGAATTTAGGTGATTCGGTTCACCAGAACAATTCATTAGGAGGAAACAATCATATGAAATTTCGAACACTTGGTAAAACCGGCTTTTCAATTAGTGAAGTTTCATTAGGGACTTGGCAGTTGGGTGGCAAGTGGGGTACGCCATTCAATCAACAGGACGCGGATGACACTTTGCAAGCTGCTTATGATCATGGCGTTAATTTCTTTGACACTGCCGATGGCTATCAAGGCGGAAAAAGTGAGCAGGCAGTTGGTCGGTTTGTCAAAACCCATCCCGACGTTCATTTCACCACCAAAATCGGTCGTAAAGAAGAACCACTAACCTCTGACCATTTCAGTCCAGATAATTTAACCCGTTACGTTGATGACTCGCTAACCAATATGGGGGTTGATTCGCTGGATCTCGTGTTGCTCCACTGTCCCCCAATGAGTGTTTATTACATGCCCGATACCTTCTTTACCCTCGATGAATTAAAAAAAGAGGGCAAAATCAAGAACTACGGTGTCAGTGTGGAGCGGGTTGAAGAAGCCATTAAAGCAATGTCATATGATATTTCTGCGGTTGAAATTATTTTCAATATGTTCAGATTGCGACCGGCTGATCTGTTCTTCGATTTAGCTAAGAAAAATAATATTGGTGTTTTAGCCAGAGTGCCTTTAGCAAGTGGGCTGCTGACCGGAAAGTTTACCGCCGATACAAGATTTGCCCCGGAAGATCATCGAACAACCAACCGGAATGGCCAGTTATTTGACAAGGGTGAGACTTTCTCTGGCGTTGATTACTTAACCGGTGTCAAGGCGGCAAACGAGCTGAAGCAGCGACTTGGAACCGATAATCTGGCCGCAACGGCATTAAGATTCATCTTAATGTACGATGCGGTTTCGGCAGTCATTCCAGGAGCAAGTAATCCAACCCAAATTGATAGAAATACAACGGCAGCGGATTTACCGGCATTAACGGCCGAACAAATGCAAATTGTAAAAGATGTGTACGATAAGTACATTAAGAACCCGGTAGCGTATTTGTGGTAAAAAATAAGAGTGCGTCCAATAGGCGTTTAACTCCCAGAATATAAATAGACCACCCCATTATTCCTTATTCTGGAATGGTGGGGTGGTCTATTTATATGGCCGGGAGTTGCCTATTTGACCACGTTTCGACTTGGTTGCCTAATAGTGGCCGGGAGTTGCCTGTTTGACCACGTTTATGCTCGGTAGCCTAATAGTACCCCCCCAATTATTAAGCATTAACCGATTAGTCACATGGCCAAGAGCTGTCTATTTGACCACGTTCATACTCGGTAGCCAAAAAAGCCTCAGCAACATTGAATGCACCACTAGATCAAGCATTCAACGTCACTGAGACTTTTTATTTATCAATATTAAATTTAATGACTCTGATTGCCGGGTTAAAGATTATCCTTCAAAATCTGGCGAGTTGAAAGCCAAAATAAAATTGCTTGGACTGCGTGATACTGCATCACCGTTGCCTTGGACGCCGACTTCAAATCAATACTGGTGACTTTTGTTGAACCTATTCGCTTCTGAGCTGCCTGTTCATTAAACATTCGGGCGAAGTTATCATAGCCCTCCTGGGGTGACGCATCCACGAGAATCCAGTTTAATCCCTGCTTAATTTCAGACAACGTAAAAACATTCTTCAAAAGATCAACGACGATTGCCCCTGCTAATTGCTTACGTTCATAGCCCTTCGTTTCCGGCGAATCAAGGATCTGACCCTTAAAATAGTTGTGAATCATCGTCTTAGTGACGGTTTCACCAATGATCGGTTCAACATAGGAATTCGTAATATCAAGTAGTTGATCAAGGTGGAGGCTAAATCCGGGCAGTTCATCCCATAAAGGTAACTTAGCAATTGATTTTTGGTTACTGGTCACTTTAAAAATCTCCCCTATCAATTAATCAATTTGAACAGCAATGCCAATCAAGCCGGGACCGGTATGCACACCCAATGCTGGTGAAACATTGCCTGTATAGATTTTCTGCTCAGGAAACCGATTCTTAAGCTCGGCCGTGACTTGTTTCATCAGCGAATCGTCGTTTCCCTGCGCAACGCCCATCCGAAAATGATCACTTTTCTGCGCATGAGTCACTGCTAAATCCAGTAGTTTTCCGATGGCTTTCTTTTCAGAACGGGTCTTAGCGATCGGATAATAGATCCCCTGTGGATTGCACGAGATAATCGGTTTAATATTCAACGCTGAGCCAATCAAACCAGCTACTTTACCGATTCTACCACCAATTCTAAGATACTTTAGTGTTGGGATGTAGAAGTAGACCCGGCTTTTAATGACGGATTCTTCAACCCGGGTCACAATTTCATTATAAGCCACTTGGTTGTTAATGAGTTTCTCGGCGTAGGCGGCAACCAAACCACTACCAATTCCAATATTTTTCGAATCAATCACGGTCATCTTAATACCGTCACTCTCCTCGGCTGCTTGCTTAAAGACTCGATTGGTGATTGATAAACCACTCGAAATTGTAACGGCGATGATTTGCTGATAACCACGGTTTGTTAATTTTTCAATCGATTTTTTGACAATTCCAACGGTTGGACTAGCCGTTTTAGGAATCTGATTATGTGCGATCATTTGATAAACTTCTTCTGGTTGAATCGTTTCTCGATCAAGATACTCCTGACCATTTGCTGTCACAATCAGTGGCACAACTTCAATGTTTTCATTAGCAGTAATTTCAGTTGGTACATCTGAGGCTGAATCAACGAGCAAGGCAATTTTTGTTGTCATTATAAATTTCTCCCAAACATATAGTTTTAATATCTACATGTTTGGTATTATAAACTACATTCTGTAGTTGTCAATATGACTAAAAAGCTCTAATCTTAATCAAACTTCAAATTTATTCGTCGTTAAGATAATTCAAAGCAACAAAACAGTCACAAAAAGAGCCAAGGGAAAGATCAACCATCTCCGGCTCTTAGTGTGTCTAAAATCATTCAATTATATTGGAAATTTTAATCCTCATCTTCGTCCAATCCCTCTCGTGGTGTCTTCCCCAAGAGTGCCTGCAGCATCGCGATATTATGATTGTCGCTCCCCAATAGCGTTGTCAAATGCTGAGTTAATACTGGCCGATCCTCTTTTTTCGCCAATTTTATTGCCCGAGTTACAAATAGATTCTGTGTATTATAATCGTGAACCAAGTCATTGATTAACCATTCCGCAGACTGATATTTGTTTTGACCATTTTCAGTCAACATGGCATATTCAGCAAATTCTTTTCGAATTGTTGGTGTTATCAAATTTTCATCAATTAACGCCGTTCCCAAAGCATCCCGTTGCTGATACGCCTGCTTCAACAACCCCTTAAAGCTGCCTTTTAATTCGTTGGCATTAATCCCCTTTACATACCACTTCATTTGTTGCAGCTTGTCAGCTAAAACGACTAGGTTGGCAACAATGTGTCCTGTCATCGCGCCTGCCGTTGGCGTATGATGATCGATATCCGCTTGCTTAACCTCAGCTTGATAACGTTTTTCTGGTGTTTCAGTTGTCATAATGGCACCTCACTCTTTCTTATTTTGTCTTCACAGATTTAACTTCATAACCCAAATCAGTCACCGTATTGGCTAATTGATCTGCTGAAATTTGTTCGGCATCAAAGTCCGCCTTTACCTTAGCGGCGTTAAACAAGACTTTGACAGTCGCTACACCAGTTTGTTTTTCCAATGCGCTTTGAATCTTGGTCATACATGCCGGGCATGATAATGCATCTAATTGTAAAATTGCTTTACTCATTTTAAATACCTCCATTTGTTGACTTGACTTTCATTTACTAAGATAAGCCATACTGATTAACTTTTACTTGATCTGCGTCAAGTTTTGACTTCTTTTGTCGATAATTAATTAGTCGCATCGCATTAAAAATCACGACAAGGATACTTGCCTCATGAACAAACATCCCGCTTGCCATGTAAACAAACCCGAGAACCAGGCCAATCAACAGCATGACCACCGTTGCAATGGCAATAAAAATATTTTCCTTAGTGTTGCTGACCGTCTTCTTAGACAAGCCATAGGCATGAATCAACTCGTCAAAGCTTGATGACATTAACACAACATCAGACGTCTCAACCGCTACGTCGGTACCACTTCCCATTGCGATCCCGATATCGGCCGTCACCAACGACGGACTGTCATTAATCCCGTCACCCACAAAGGCTACTTTATGGCCTGCTTGTTGCGCCTGTTTCACATAGGTGACCTTTTGTTCTGGTAAGAGTTCGGCATGAACCTCATCAATGCCAATCTGGTCAGCAACTGCTTGGGCCGTTAGCTGGTTATCACCAGTTAACATCACCGTTTTTTTAATGCCTAACTTTTTCAGCTGTTGCAAGCTTTCACGAACACCAGCCCGAACAACATCTGAAATACCAAGGATCAACTGAACGTGACCATCAATGGCAATCAGGACTGAAGAGCGTCCGTGTTGCTGCATACTTTTTAGATCAGTCTGTTGGGTTTGGCTGAGTTCAATTTGATTTGACTTCATCAATTCACGATTACCAATTAAGACACGATGCTGATTAACAACTGCTGAAATGCCACGCCCCTTGATGACGTCACTTGATGCCGGTTGCATCTTATCGAATGAAACACCTGTCGCCCTTGCAAAATTGACAATTGCTTTAGCCAAAGGATGATCGGATTGGTTCTCAACGGCCGCTGCATAGGCTAAATCAGCTGACTGATCGCCATAACTTTGGACTTGAGTCACTGCTGTCTTCTCTTCGGTTAATGTGCCGGTTTTATCAAACATCACCGTATCCACGTTTGAAAAAGTATTCATCACTTCGCCACCCTTGATTAAAACACCGTGTTTGGCACCATTACCAATTCCGGCAACGTTTGAAACAGGCGCGCCAATGACCAAAGCACCAGGGCATCCCAGCACCAACACAGTAATTGCCAAGCGAAAATCAGTGGTTAACAGTCCCACAGCCAAGGCAATGATCAAAACTGCCGGTGTATAATAAGTTGCAAATTTGTCAATAAACTTTTCAGCCGGTGACTTTGTATCCTGGGCATCTTCGACCAACTCGACAATCTTGCCAAATGTGGTATCATCACCAACCTTATTAGCTTGAACTTTAATCGTCCCGTTATCCACAAAAGTGCCAGAATAGACGGGATCACCAACATTTTTGGTTACCAATTTAGATTCACCAGTGATACTGGCCTCATTTAAATGGCCTGACCCTTCAGTAATTTTCCCGTCGACCGGAATTTGGGCACCAGTTTTTACTAGAACGGTATCTCCAACGTCAACAAAATCCACATC
This sequence comes from Lentilactobacillus diolivorans DSM 14421, assembly GCF_001434255.1. Classification (GTDB taxonomy): domain Bacteria; phylum Bacillota; class Bacilli; order Lactobacillales; family Lactobacillaceae; genus Lentilactobacillus; species Lentilactobacillus diolivorans. The sequence continues at coordinate 166,135 of NZ_AZEY01000079.1, read as the reverse complement.
TGTCTCTTCGGCTTGACCATCATCATTAATAACCAATGCCGTTGTTGGCGCCATCTGAGTTAAATCCTTAATCGAATGCCGTGTTTTGGCCAATGTCTTGTCTTCAAGAAATGTTCCGAAAAGAAAAAGGAATGTGACAATTGCCGATTCATTGTATTCGCCAATCATAAATGCGCCAATAACGGCAATGCTAACCAACAGCTCAATGCTAATCGTTTTAAATCGCAGTGCTGAAGCCGCCCGCAGAATAATTGGAACCGCCGAAATAATTGACGCACTAATAAACGCCAATGTATAAATTGTGTTCGAAGCAAAAACCTTTCCTAATAATCCAATCCCGATTAGAATAGCAGTCAATAACGTCACTTGGTTAATATGTTGATTAATAAATCGTTGCATTTTCATGTTTGTTTACCCCCGTCTTTTGATTACAGCCTTAGTTTATCTGGAAATTGATAATAAATAATTGATGTAAATCAAGATTCTCAAATAAAGTTATTTTTTAAGCTGATTTACTTTCATTTAACGGGGCAGAACCGATATACTGAAATCAACAAGTGATACGAGGAGGATTTATAATGAAAATTATCGTCATTGGCGCTACCGGCCGTGTTGGCGCTCAAGTCGTTACCAAACTGGCAAGTGACAAGGAAAATGAAGTATTTGCCGGTGCCCGAACACCCGAAAACGTTCCAAACGCTTCAAACGTGAAGGCATTCAAGATTGACCTTCACGATACAAAGGACACAATCTTATCTGAACTACCGGATGCCGACGCGCTGATTTTTACCGCCGGATCAGGTGGTAAAGATTTACTCCAAGTCGATTTAAATGGTGCTGTTAAAGTAATGATTGAAGCTGCTAAAAAGGGGATCGATCGTTTTGTCATGCTAAGCTCTCGTGACTCACTAACCCCAGATTCATTTAGTGGTCCGAATCCATCACCACTGGCTAACTACCTCATTGCCAAGCATTTTGCGGATCTCTGGTTAATTAAAGCAACTAACTTTGATTACACAATTTTGCAACCCACCGCACTAACTGAAAAACCTGGAAGTGGCAAAGTCACCCTTGGCTCATATAGCAGTAACGAGAACAGCATCAGCAACGTTGCCGCTGTGTTGGCCGCGATTGTCCAAGATGACAGCACGATTGGTAAAATCATTGAAATGAGCGACGGTGACATGGCGGTTGATGATGCATTAAAGAACTTAATATAAAATCGCTAAATTAACTTAATCAGTCATAAACGGTTCATTTATTAAACGGCCAAACAGAACTAGCTTCTTGATAATCATCGGTTGCTGATCGTCGTATCCGGCCGGTTGATTAATCAGATTCCAATCCAATACTAGCCAGAACTAAATATAACAAAAACAGCTATTTATTCGAATGATAGATAGCTGTTTTTGTCATATTTGTGATAATTGCTAACATGGGGCGGTTACTTGTAAAAATATTTTTAATAATTCATTTGAATATTAGATGCGTTGTTTTTAGGCATTTGTGACCGGTTTCATCTTAAAGCCGTATTAAAATTCGCTAAGAATCAGCTTAACATCGACTAGACGAAGAATCTTGTCAATGTTAGAATTTATGACATTAAAGCAAGAAGGAAGCGAATGTTATGAATACTGCAAACACCTCATTTATGATTCTGTCCAGTATCTTGGTCTTATTCATGACACCCGGCCTCGCCTTTTTCTATGGTGGGCTAGTGTCAAAGCGAAACGTTGTTAACACCATGTTGTCGGTTTTTATTATGACTGGTGTCGCAATCGTCCTCTGGGTAATGGTTGGTTACAGCCTGTCATTTGAAGGTAACATTGGTGGTGTCATTGGAACACTATCTAATTTCTTTATGAACGGCGTCAAATTGGGTGCCCTCACAGCAACAAAGATTCCAACCGGTATCTTCTCTATTTTTGAAATGATGTTTGCTATTATTACTCCGGCATTGTTCGTCGGCGCCGTTGTTGGTCGAATTAAGTTTAACTTCTTATTAGTCTTCTTAATTCTCTGGTCAATCCTGATTTACTACCCAATGGTTCATCTGGTTTGGAGTCCCAATGGTCTTTTGGCCGGTCTGGGAACTTTAGACTTTGCTGGTGGAACCGTTGTTCATATTAATGCCGGGATTACTGCGTTTGTCTTGTCAGCCTTCTTGGGCAAACGAATCCACTATGGTGATATTCCTCATACCCACTACAATTTGCCATGGGTTTTACTTGGGGCCACGATTCTTTGGATCGGTTGGTATGGCTTTAACGCCGGTTCAGCATTAGGCGTTGATAACATTGCCGCGCAGGCAACGATCACAACAACCATGTCAACTGGGACTGCCATGGTAACTTGGATGATCTTGGATATGGTTATCTCAGGAAAGCCAACGTTAGTGGGAGTTTGTACCGGAACACTTTGTGGCTTGGTTGGGATTACCCCAGCCTGTGGATTTGTAACCATCGCAGGCTCATTCTGGATTGGCATGTTTTCGACATTCGCCAGCTACTTCTTTGTTAACTATTTAAAGGATCGAATCGGTGTTGATGATGCCCTTGATGCCTTTGGCTGCCACGGTGTCAGCGGAATCGTCGGTAGTATCTTTACTGGCTTGTTTGCAACCAAAGCAGTTAATCCCATCGTTGCCCATAACGGTCTCTTCTACGGTGGCGGCTTTCATCAACTTGGTGTCCAAATTATTGCGACTCTAGCAACAATTATCTTCGTTTCTATTGCAGCAGCAATCATTATTAAAGTTATGAGTTTGGTAATGCCAATGCGAGTTGATCGTAAAGAAGAAGAGCTTGGCCTCGATCAAGGTGAACACGGTGAGGAAGCTGACTATACTGTTCAAATGAGCGATGATTTAAATGAATACCGTTCTGACCTGAATCTCTACTCCAAGGAGTTTAGAGGCCAGATGGCCCAACTTCAACACCCTAAAGCACCTCATGAATAAATGATTTCATTTTAAGAACTAACAATGCTTTTGAATTTAGGTAGCGTATACTAAATTCAAAAGCATTTTTTATTGAGGTGATAAGATGACGTATTCACGATCAGAACACATTGAATTAGTTAATATGTGTATGATTTATAACGAAGAAACGAAGGAAGTCTTAGTTGAAGACAAAACAGACGTTGCCTGGAAGTTCGGCCACACCTTTCCTGGAGGCCATGTTGAGAAAAATGAGAGTTTGGCTGATGCCATGGTTCGAGAGGTCTTTGAAGAAACCGGGTTAAAAATCAGTCACCTTGAATCCTGCGGTACCGTTGAGTGGTTCAACGATGATCCCAGTTACCGGCGAATAGGCTTTCTCTATCGAACTACTCATTTTTCGGGTCAACTGACTCAAAGTAACGAAGGAAAGATTTATTGGTTTCCGTTAAAGGAACTAACCGAAGCCAACACCGCCGAAAGTTTTATGCAGTTTCTCAAAATTTTTACCGATCCCCACACCGTAGACGCCACTTCGCCAGTAATGAACGGCTCATTAACGATAATCCGCAAGTAAGACACCTGACACAAATCATATTATAATTGACTTAGTCAAGATGATTGGTAGGAGGTGTTGACAAAGATGGAAAAGATTATCATTATCTTCAACGGAACCGCTGGTAATTCTAATAATGAAGAGATTGCAAAGCGAGCGAAAAACTATCTGGAAAAACACGGTAAAATCGCCACGCTTAGCAAAACGAATTCTGAACAAGATGCAATTAATCAGGCAGCTCAAGCAGTTGATATCTACGATTACTTGGTTACAATCGGTGGCGACGGATCAATTAATACCGTTTGTGCCGGGTTCTTAAAAGCCAATAAAACGATTCCTTTAGGTATCATTCCCGGCGGTACCGTTAACAATTTTGCCAGGGCCCTAAAAATTCCTTTGAATACCGATAAGGCAATTGAGAACTTACTAACCGGGACACCCAAAAACGTTGATCTTGGTCATATTGACCGTCAACCGATTATCAGCAGTTTAACTTTAGGCCGATTAGCAGATATTTCTCGAAATGTTAAGCAAACCGAAAAGAAGAAGTTTGGTCGAATCGTCTATTTATTTAAAGGAATCAAGGAATTATTTACCAATCGATCGTACAAGCTCAAGATAACCGCTAACGGTAAAACCGAGACACTCCGGGCACAAATTCTGCTCATCACAACCACCAATTCAGTTGGCGGTTATGTTGAGTTCAATCCACAAGCAGCGTACGACGATGATTATCTACATGTTTTTTTGTTAAAAAAGTTTACACTTCCTAAAATATTAACTTACGGATCATTCTTTTTATCTGGAAATTTAAAACAGGCCCGCGGAGTTAAATATTTTAAAACCAAGGAGGTCAAAATTGAGAACCTATCATCACGGGATATTAAAACCCGAATTGATGGTGATCCAGCAATGGCATTGCCAATTACTGTTCAGACAATCCCAGACTTTTTAAAGGTTGTTATGCCCGACAAATAACGATGAAAACCGTTCTTCGTATTTAATAAGTTGGCATAGGCAAAGGCCGAACGGGTGGTTCCTGCCACACAAACAAGCCCAACCAATATTCCTGAATTTGGGAATGCTGATTGGGCTTGTTTATATCCTGGAAACTAACCGCCAGTTAAATGCACGCTGTTTTTTATACTTTCTTTTTAAGCCAGAAATACTTTTTCAAGTAGTCGTTCAATTCTTTTTTATTAAGTTTTCCGCCATCCGGTAGGTAGTCAATTTCATTCAACCATTTAACAATATCTTCATGCTCCGGATCGTCTGGATCATTTAACGATTCAAGCATCATCAGCCAACCGCCGACACCACCAGAGTCCTCTGGCGGCAAATTTCCTTGGCCACTAATGACTTTGGGATAGCCAACCGCATAGTCATCGAGCAACCTGATCAGTTCAATCGTATGTTCCCAATTGTCACCAAGATCATAAATATATTCAAATCCTCGGTAATTTTGTAAATACTTATCAATCTTGTTGGATAACCGCCGTACCTTAACTTGCTTTATCCCTTTAATTGGAGACTGATTTTTCATTTCTTCATACAAGGAATCTTCAGGAATCGTGATATTCTGCTGCCGAATTAAAAATTTGTACAAGTGAGCATCATCCCACCCCATTACAGTTTGAATCGTATCATGCAGCTGCTTAAATGTAATATCAGATGGGATATCCACCGTTCGTACCACATCCGGCATCTCACCATCCATCGGCAGTGTAATTTTAATTCGATAGCCCTTTGTCTTTTTTATTTTTAATGGCATTAATTGTTCTCCTTGAATTGATCGGTTAATTGTCCTTTAGTATACCAAATTATTTGTCATTAAGGATAATAAGGTTCTGCTTTAGCTATCAAGAACACATTAAGTAATGTTGCTTCTCAAATCATAATATTGCAGTCAAAAAAGTGGCTGAGACAAAAGTGATTTTGCTCAGTCTCTGTTAATGTAAACGCGGGACAAAAGACAACTTCCGGCCGTGCAACCGAATTATTCAAATATTCAAGTTCAGAATATCTCGCTGAAACTTGTTACCTAGCTAAAACGTGGACCAGCAAGCAGCCCCGGCCATATAAGCCCCCTAACTTAATCTTCCAAAATCAGGAACATCAAGTTAGGGGGCTTATATTCTGGGGCTAACCGCTTGCTGGCCCCACTCTGGTTTAGTAATTAATTATTTTAAATCTTAAATAATCGTTAGTCACTCACTTTTTAAAGGTGAGCGACAATCATTGATTATTTTTCAGGGTCAGTTGCAACTAATCCACCAGCCAAGTTACCCAGATCTGGTTTATCAGCCTTAACGATTAATTGTTCGTTAACAAACGCCATTTCACCGATGTGGCTCATTTCACGGCCGTAACCTGACAGTTTAATGCCACCAAATGGCAATTCAGGTAAGGTGGCCATAAAGTTATTAACGAATACCATTCCAGTTTCAATTTGTGACGCAACTTCGGCACCATGATCGGGATCGCCAGCAAAGACGATTCCACCAAGTCCATAAGGTGAATCATTAGCAATATCAATTGCTTCTTGTTCACTATGAACCTTATAAACACTGGCAATTGGGCCAAATAACTCAGTCTTATATGCCGGATTATCCTTATCAATGTCAGTAAGGATGGTTGGCATGAAGAATTGTCCAGGCAAATCAATTGGCTTATTGCCATAAACAACCTTTGCGCCATGAGCAATGGCATCATCAAGTTGACTTTGAAGCTTATTCTTAGCCTTCTCAGTATTCATCGGTGCCAACGTCGTTGCAGGATCCATTGGATCGCCAGGTTTTACGGCAGCAAACTTAGCCTTCAAGTTATCAACGAATTCGTCATAAACATTATCCATGACAATAAACCGTTTTGATGACGTACATACCTGCCCATCATTATATAACCGTGCTCGCCAGGCAATATCATTAACTTGGTCCATATCCGCGTCGCCCAAAACAACAAACGGATCCATACCACCAAGTTCCATAGTGTTCTTCTTTAAGTTCTTACCAGCGGCTTCTGCAACAGCTGTTCCACCACGTTCGGAACCAGTTAAAGCAACGCCTTGGATTCGGGGATCTTCGATTGCTTCAGTTACTTGATCGTAAGAAAGGAAAAGATTGGTAAGCGATCCTTTTGGTGCACCGGCTTCAGCAACAACATCGGCAAACATTTGGGCAGATGTTGGTGTATTAGCAGCATGCTTTAAAATCATCGGGTTGCCAACCATAAAGTTAGGTGCAAAAACACGCATAATCTGATAGTATGGAAAATTCCATGGCTCAACCATCATAATCACACCGGTTGAATGATGTTGAATTTCAGCATCACCGGTTGCGATGGTATCAACTTTTTCTGATTTAAGGATATCAGCACCATGATCGGCAAACCAATCGGCAATAATGGCAACCAATTCAACTTCTCCTTGAGACTCACGGTAAAGTTTCCCCATATCAACAGTACAAGCTTTTGATAATTCATCTGAATGCTCTCTCAACTTTGCAGCAACGTTATGAAGGATCTTGGCACGTTCGGCAATATCCTGCTTCTTCATCTTTTTATACAGATCATGAGCAGTTGCGATAGTGTCTTTTAATTGATCATCGGTTGCATACGGATATTCCTTAACAACTTTATTGTTATAAGGGTTAACAGTTCGATATGCCATCCAAATGGCCTCCTCTATTATCTGAATCGATATCTTCAAAACATTTCTAATGACTAACCATTGCTGGGGCCCCAGATAATGGTTATGAAAAGAACAAGTTCTTCGGCGATATCCTATCGTCAAATAAAGAATATCATTCACTGAAAACGAATACAATCATACGGCTTGTGATGTTCATCATAATCAATCTAGTCAACACTGACCGCATATTTTTGTGAAAATCGTTTACATTTCACAATGATCATTCATGCATGAATTGGGGCCTTCTGTGTATCTTTAATCATAAAGACCAGTCCCATTGCAATGATCTCTAGAATCAAAAAGGTCAAGAAAACACCGTTAAAGTTCCGATCTCCTAAAACAACGGTAGCCAAAACAATTGCTGTTGATCCCAACACTTGCCGAAAAGTAGCAATAATTGATGATCCATGTGGAATCAGGTCGTTAGAAAGTGAGTTAGCCCCTAGTGTTGTTGCCGGCATCATTGCAAAGGCATTTCCCGATTCAATAATCATGGAGCAAACAACCGCTATCCAGATATTCTTAAACCCTGAACAAATTAACAGCAGTAACCAGCCAATAATGAATAAACCAAAACCAACCATAATGACTGGCTTAAAGCCAATTCGATCAGCTAATCGACCACTTCGCCGATTTAACCATGATAATAAAGCTGCTGCCGGAACTAATGCAAGGCCGGACCACAAGGGGGTTAAGCCAAGAATTTGTTGATAATAAAGCGGCATGACAATCGTGACCGTGATTAGTGACATATATGAAAGTGATGTTAATGCAACCCCGAGATCGAAATTTAAAATTGATAAGATATCAAGATGAAGTAATGGTTGGGACATTCGTAGTTGCCGACGGACAAACAAATAAAGCAGAATTAGTGAAACAACCAGAATTCCCCAATTGACGTAACTTGTTGCTGTCATATGAGAAATTTCATTAATAAAGTACAGCAGACCAATAATTCCCAATGACATAAATACTGAGACAAAATCGAATTTTGTTGATTTTATTTTCAATGGACTCACAACAGTTTTTAATGCCAAAAGAAAAACAACTGTTAAAACAACCAAGAAGAAGCCAAAAATAGCTTGCCAATTCATGACTTGCAGTAACACCCCAGAAATAATCGGCCCCACCGCCAATGCTGAACCCATCACCAAGCCAACGGTTCCCATAACTGTTCCACGCTGACTTTGTGGTGTGATTTCCAAAATAATCGATTGATAAGAAGGAAATAGTACCCCGACACTAAATCCTTCCATTAACCGACCAACCATCATAATCGGAAAATTCGGTGCAAAAATAATGATCAAAGTCCCAATAACAAAATTAATCAACAAGCTAATATATAGTGGCTTAAAATGGAAGTTATCCATCAACCACGGTGATAACGGCATAACTACTGACATAATCAACATAAATCCAGTTGTCAGCCAAGCAACCGTGCTAGCTGGTAAATTAAAGTATTTCATAAATGTCGGGTATGCCGTCGATAGCGACGACTGACTAATCGACATTGTAAATGTTCCAAGTAGCAAAGTGGTCACAAACCACTTACGACTTTTTTCAGTTAAGGCCATTTTTAAAATCCCCTAGTTCTATATAGTATGATATATTGCTGATTTGTAAGGACTTCAAAAAATCCACATCTGGCAACAATCAGCCTCGAAAAAATTTTTGTACAAATTCCTAAAAAACAGGACCGAAAGTTAGACTTCCGATCCTGTTTTTTAAAGACACATAACTGTGTTTTAACTATCATCCAGTGCCCAACATAACATGCGCATTAAGCATTAAGGCTTAATTGAGTATTCCGGTTTCAACTCATTGAATTAGGTATAATTCAACGGTTCACATGTTCAGCCTATCTAACAACCATTACAGAAATTGGTGAATACTTAGCCATATATGCGGCCTGAGACCCAAAGTACTTACGAACACCCTTTTTTGAAAGTGAACCGACAATCAGCAAATCCGCCTTAACTGCTGGAATAATTTCCTTAACGATAACTTCGCCAGGATCACCTTCCTCAATAACCGTATCTACCTTTTTAACGCCGGCTCGAAGTGCCAAATCACGGTACTGTTTAATATGTTCAGCTAATTCTGAACGTTCACCATGGACATAGTCCTTACTAAGTGCTTGATAAACATTCATTTCTTCATGTTCAAGAATTGAACAAATCACAAGCGATGCGCCCGACAAACGCGCTTCAGAAATCGCATATCGAAATGCTAACTGGGCATCAGGTGAATCATCAACACCCACTAAAATTCGATGAAATTTTGTATGTGGCGAATTATCATTGTCCATTTGATATATCCCTCCTGTGAACTTCAAATTTAATCACTAATCTTCTTTGCTTTCATCATAGTGCTCTTCCGTAGATTCAAAACGCTTTGGCATTTTGTTTCTGCTTTGATATAAATCAAAAATCGTCCAAATAAGAAGTGCAACAATTGCAGCGATAAGAACATAAGCAATCGTATGAGCTAATGATACCGTACTTGCAGAAGGATTGGCACCAAAGAAACTAGTAATGTTGTCTGGAAGACCTTTCATGTTCAAGAAGGTCAGAGCAAGAACCGAAACCCATCCAAGAACTTTAACCCACATTGTGTTCTTGAATCGATCACCCATTTCCTTAGCATTATCAGTCATCATCAATAATGGCAACATTGAGAATGGTAAAGCGAAGGCTAAGAAGACCTGCGAGTTATTCATTAACGTATTTAACGCCTCATGTTGCTGAATTGGTGATTGTTTGCTTGTCATTGCAACACAGATCAGAACAGGAATAACTGAAATCAATCGGGTAACCAAACGACGAAGCCATAATGGCATCTTCATGTGAATGAAGCCTTCCATGATAACTTGTCCGGTTAAGGTACCGGTAATCGTTGAATTTTGACCTGAGGCTAACAGAGCAACGGCAAACAATACCGAAAGAACCCCTGATTTAGCAACGGCAATCAAAACGCCGTTACTTAACATGGAAGAATTTGACAAAGCTTGGAACAAACCAAAGAACGAGGGATCCTTAACAGCACCTGTCTTAAATACGGCAACACCCATAATCAATAAGAGTGAGTTAACCACAAAGGCAAACGATAGTTGGATGTTTGAATCCCAAGTTGAGAACCGAACTGTACGAGCAACGTCATCTTGATCACTATGATCAACTTTTCGAGTTTGTGAAACAGCGGAGTGCAGGTACAAGTTATGAGGCATAACAGTCGCACCAATAATTCCCAAAGCACCGGTTAATGGTGTATCACCATTAACACGATCAGTCCCTGAAAAGGTTTGACCAGTTGGAATCAATCCCTTGAAGATCGCACCAAAATCAGGCCCTGATAAAGCAACTTCATAAACGAAGACAAATAAAATAACTAAGATCAAACAAACAACAATTGCTTCAATTTTTCTAAAACCAACTTTAGTCAATAATAGCAAAAGCAAAACATCAAACACGGTGATAAACACAGCGTAGACCAATGGAATATGGAATAGCAAATATAGTGCAATCGCGGCACCAATAACTTCCGCGATATCAGTTGCCATGATGGCCAACTCAGTTAGAATCCACAGAACAATCCCTAAAGTTTTACTTGTTCGTGCTCGAATTGCTTGTGCCAGATCCATTTGACTCACAATGCCCAGTTTAGCCGCCATGTACTGTAATAACATTGCAATTAAACTCGACATTAAGATAACCGACATCAGTAGGTATTCAAAATTTTGACCACCGGTGATTGATGTTGACCAATTTCCTGGATCCATGTATCCCACAGCAACTAATGCACCAGGCCCCGAATACATAAATAATGTTCTCCAAAAGCCCTTACCTTTTGGGACAGTGATTGACCCATTAATTTCTTCCAAAGAAGGACCATTTGCATAATGAATCAAATGTTGTTTCTTTGGACGTTTATCTTTTACCATTTTTCACTAGTACCTCCTCTTAAATCCATATCCAATGTTACCATAATTTATTCCTAAGTAAATATGATTTTAGGCAACCCTAAACTTAGTCTTGGAAAACGCAAAAACAAGTTTTGTGATACGTCAACAATGAAAGCGGTTATTATATTAGCAGAATTTTTTTAAACTTTTTTCTTATTTTTAGTCAATATTTCGAATTAGATTGATTTTTTTCAAAAATTCGTCAATCACTTTTAAATCATCTTTTGAAAATTCATCTGTGAATTCGATTAATTGCTGATCCATTTTTTGATGATAATGGTTATGGATATCATTAATTTTTAACCCATTATCTGTTAATTCCACATACGTATCCTTTTTATTCGTTGGGCGATGTTTCTTTAGAATCAATGAATCATCAGAGAGTTTATTAATAATTTTTGAGACTGCTCCCTGAGTCAATGGAACATGATTAGCAATATCAGAAATCCGAATATTCGTTGCTGTACCAATGATCTGTAAAATATGTAAATCATTAATGTTCAACTTATCGGTAATCATTTCAGACTTCAAATCAGCATTTTTAATTCTTCCCAGAATCTGCTCGTCAACATCATGACTGCGAAATGTCTCTAATTCATCTTTAATTGCATCTACTAAAACTTTTTTCTTCATTTTATTCATTCCTCGGAATATTTATTGACAATTTTTAGTTGCCTGCTATACTCATTATATTCCATGGAATATAAAATTAAAAGAGCAAAGCCATTTTACAAGAAAGAAGAATCTTGCTTATGAAAACTATCCTTATTTTTGACCATCCTTATACGCTTGCTGCCAGCCACAACCAACCTCATTTTCGAAGTTATAGTGCGGCTGTTGCACAAAAGGTCATTGATCACCTCCATCAGAAAAATATTAACGTTGATATCATCGATCTCCACCAAGACAAGTTTGATCCCGTCATGCATGCCGAAGATTTGAATAATTGGCGAACCAAAAGATCCCTCAATTCCCAAGTTGATCACTATTTTAATCAACTTCTCCAAGCAGACCAGATCATTTTTGTTTTCCCAATCTGGTGGGAATTAATGCCAGCCATGACTAAAGGATTTATTGACAAAGTCCTCAGTAAAAACCGCTTGCAGTCCTCAAATCCAAGGGTTGTTCTTCCCAAAAATCCTAAGATTACAATTCTAACGATTGCTGGAACCCCAACCTTTCTTTACAAAGTAAAGTATGGTAATCCGGTTCTCAAAGCACTTTACCGCGGCACTTTTAAAAAAATCGGCCTAAAAAATGTTCACTGGCATAATTTCAACGCCGAGGACGAATCTGCTAACAAACGCACAGCTGATTTGGAACACATCAGTAAATTTCTTTAACATTTTCGCCCTTCAAAGATTAGTTACGAGAAAAAAGCCACTTTTCTACTAAAAAAGTTATAATTTAGGCAGACTATTTTTTTTGTGGGGGGAAGTCAATTTGAATTTAACCAAACGCATTAACCAAATCGGCTTAACCATCATTGCTGAAATAATCGCGAGCCTGCTGATTGTCAGCCTAGTCAGCGCCAATCAATCAAATTCTAAAATTAACGGTACTGAGATTAAACTTTCGGGAACAGCCAATACCTTTGACCTCGGTGGCATTCAAACTAAAGATAATCGGTATATCAAACAGAACCGACTCATCCGATCCGATGCCCTTAGCGCCCTTTCCAGCCATGATAAGTGGCGGTTAACTCAACAGCATCACCTAATCGTTGACCTTGATTTCAGATCAGCCGGCGAGGCACACCAGCAACCGGATAAGAAAATTCCTCATGTCACTTACCACCGCCTTAGTGTCATGCCCGACCCCAACTTTGGTGTCCATACTCAACGACAATATGCTAACCAGTTAGCTTTAAAACACCCCAATAACATGACGCTTTTTTACCAGAAAATGGTTACCAATGAACACAGCATCAAGGCCTATCAGGCAATGTTTAAACGCCTGCTGCAGCAAAATCACGGTGCCGTTCTTTACCACTGTACTTACGGGAAAGATCGGACCGGCATTGCAACGATGTTGATTCTCTCAAGTTTGGGTGTTAGAAAAACCACTATCATGAAAAACTATCTCCAATCAAATCAAGCATTAAAGAAGACAACCCATAAAGAAATCATTGCGATGAAAAAAGTGACTCATAACAGAAATGTTTTGGCGAACCTCAAAAGATCCAGAACCGCCCGCCGTTCGTACCTGACTGCGGCCTATACGGCAATTGATCAAAAGTATGGATCTATCAAACATTATTTAAAGATAAAAATGAGACTAACCAAAACGGACATCCAGAAGCTTAGGCGATTGTATTTAACAAAGTAAAACGATGAGGTAAACGGCTGGGTTAGCTCTCAAAATACAAAGAAAGCATCTCATTATTCCTTGCTATGGAATAATGAGATGCTTTCTTTGCTATGGTCATAAAACCACCTGTTAGACTATGGCTTCAATCTATAATGCTTGCGGTCCAAAAAGCCGGATAGGATGATATTTTTCTCAACCGTTCATTTCCCGTTGGAATTGCTGAATATCATCAGATAAAAAATCATTTTCAACCAGGTGAGGTACCTACAAAGCTTTAATTTTTCGACGTTTGTTCAATCTTTGCCAATCGCAACTGGCAATGTGGCCTATACACCATATCCGATAGCCACAGTTGCTTCCCACTTAATCATTACGTTCTATTTTTAAACTCACTATGTGGCTTCCTATTTGTATCCAATCTATATTTGGAATAAATTTGGTTAATCTTGTCAATCAACTTCGTATTATGATTGAATTTAGCAAAAGCATAAGCATCGTTTAATGCCTCACGAATCATTTTAAAGTCAGTCTTTTGAGCAATCAAGTTCAAGGCCAATTGATACTGAGCCCGTGCAACATAAAAAGTAACGTGTTGCTTCGAACTCACCTCGATTAAAGCCCTTAGCAACGCATCACTGGTCACTAAATCCTGCTGTGCAGCATAAAAATGGCCTGTATAAAATAACATCGTCAAGACCTTCCACGTCGTGTCAATATCAGCATACGATGCCTTCTTTAATCGTTCAGGCATTTTCGAAAAATAAAAGGCCGCTTTATCGACGTTTCCCGCATGTTCATAAGAAATCCCCATACCAACATATGCCAATTGAGAATAAATGGTACTATGGCTTTCATCATACCCATTCAAAATTTGGTCAAAACAAAAAATAGCTTCATCAATGTTTGCGTCACTTAAAGCCAATAAATAGCCCTTGATAAATAAATATTCCATTTTTGTATGATCAATTTCCATTTTATCAATTGAAATTGCCTGTAAGATCTGTTGTGCTTCATCGTATTCAGTCGTAATTAAATCGAATTCTGCTTTTCGCAAATCTTCACGAACTTGTGCATCCCCCTCAGCAGCGCTTGGAAAGATATCACTTAAGGATATGCCTAATCGTTGACATAGTTGTGTTAAAATTTTGGTTGAAATCATTTTGCCGTTATTCTCAAATTTACTAATCGTTGCCTGAGTACAAATTCCCTTGGCAAGCTCGCTTTGAGAATATCCTAATTTTTTTCTTCGCTGAACAAACTTTTCAATATTCATTGTCTGAGCTCCTTCGCACTTGACCAGTTTTTCAAATTCGAATACTCGTTATGTGCTCATTATAGCAAATTTCTATATATAAAAATATATTAACATTTGGAATAGTTTAAGCTTGTCACAATTGCCCAAAAGAAAGGTTGGGACAATAGTCATTTTGCCCAGCCTCTGTTAGTGTATACACGATTGTTGCCAAGCAAAAACGCGGGATAAAAGGCAACTTCCGGCCGTGTAACCGAATTATCCAACTATTCCGTTCAGAATATTCAGATAATCCGACTACACTCCAGTAGTTAAGCGCCTTTTATTCCGCTCTGTTTAGCCCTACACCTATATTTTGTCACATGATAAACCAGTAGTTCAAAATGACCAATACTCGTCACAATTTTTTAATCAAAATTAAGCATATCTTATAATTTTCGATCGGGGTTCAGCACGTTATTGGGATCAAACGTCAATTTAACTTTCTTCTGTAAAGCCACCAAGTTCTGACCCAACTGTGGTAATACCCACTTCTCTTTCAAATCGCCAATACCATGTTCCGCGGAAATTGTCCCGCCAATTGATTGAACATATTTAAAGATTTGATTAATCGCGTCATTAACATCATCAGGCGTCTGGTCCAACTCCTTTGACACCGCAAAGTTTGGGTGAAAATTACCATCACCTGCATGACCACCCAAAAACGCCGTCACGTTGGATGAAAACTTTAGATTTTCAACGAACTCTGCTAAATCAGGTAATTTTGAGAGTGGCACAGCTACGTCTTCAACAATTAATCGCCCGTATGCTGCTTCGGCTTGATAGTAGTCTTGACGAATTTTGATGATTTTCTTAGCATAATCAGGATCATCAGTAACATTAACTCTTAACGCCCCTGAACTCTTTAAGATCTTTTTAAGCGCATCCAAAGCCCCGGCCGGTGCAACATCCAGTTGGAAAATCAATAGCGATTCAGCTCCGCCCTGACCAAGATCTGAATGTTCCAAACGATCCAATGCTTCAATCGAAGTCTTATTAAGGGCCTCCATCATTGAAGGATACAAACCACTTCCGGAAATATTCTGAACCCCTACACTTAGCTGCTTCATGTTGGCAAACGTTGCAAGGCCGGTTACGGGATTGCCAAATGGAACTGGCAGTAATTTAACAGTCGCTTCGACAATAATCCCCAGCGTTCCCTCTGAACCGACAAACAAGTCGGTTAAATCATATGGCGCGTTGTTCTTGAATGTTTTACCACCTGTCTCAACGACCGTGCCATCAGCCAAAACAACTTTCAAACCAATTACTGACTGTTTTGTCGTGCCGTACTTTAGTGAACTCATGCCACCAGCGTTAGTCGCGATATTGCCGCCAACTGAACTAATTGGCTTTGAACCAGGATCAGGTGAAAAGAAATACCCTTGTTTTCGAGCTTCATTATCCAAATCAGAATTAATTACGCCTGCTTGAACCACGGCATATTGATTAGGAATATTGATTTCCAAAATTTTATTCAGCTGATTCAAGTCAATAATCAATCCATCTTTTTCAGCTGCTGACCCATTCACAATTGAAGTTGCTGCAGCCCGCGCAGTCACTGGAATTCGATGCGCGTTAGCAAACCTGACAGCTGCTTGAACATCGGCAGTGCTTTGAGCTTCAACAACTGCCAACGGCTGATTGACAGCCTCAATTGCTTCAGTGTATTTATCGCCACTAAATTTTTGAACCTCTTGTGCGTCGGTAATAATCCGACCATCTGGAATTGTTAATTCGTCAATAACTGTTGCCATTTCTTATCTCGTCCTTTCGTAAATAAAAAGTCCCTTATCAAACTATTTACAGTTTGATAAAGGACGACGTTGCCGTGGTACCACCTTACTGAATGCATTTGCACCCACTCATTGTGTGATAACGCGCAGCTCGCGAAGTTAATGATTATTTTTATTAATTATCCATAAAGACCATATTCGCTAAATTCCCCATTGCATCTTTCAGCCACCCAATGCTTCTCTGAAATAGGAAAAACAGCTACTCATCTTTATTTAATATAATTTTATTATGAATATTTCATGAAAAAATGTCAAATACTTCTATGACTCTTTTTTGGATAAATGTCTTTATTCATAGCAATTTCCCTAGGAGTTATAGGAAAAGTCCAGATTTTAAAAACCGTTTATGAAAAAAGTCGTTGACAAATTAAAAAATGTTGAGTATAGTTTGGACAACAAATTACGGAGGTGTCGTTTATGACCTATTTTATGTCTAATGCAATCAATAGCTGTTGTCGAACAACGCGTTTTTGGCGATGTTCGGCCTGTTAGCATTGACATTTTTTAAGGGATAACGACCTAAAAAATTCAATGCCCATTCAGGGCTTGAATTGACCAAGGGCGCGAGAATTCATTACGAATTTTCGCGCCCTTTTTCTATCTAAAATTTAGCAATGACCAAAGAGAGGAAAAAAATCATGATAATCAAATCTGTCTCACAATTAATTGGTGATACACCGTTAATCGACTTACAAATTAACGTTCCCAACCATAGCCATATTTATGCCAAGCTTGAGATGTTTAATCCCGGCGGTAGCATTAAAGATCGGCTTGGCCAGTATTTAATCCAAGATGGTTTTAACCGCGGCAAAATTAATGATCAAACGACCATTATTGAACCAACCGCTGGTAATACCGGGATCGGTGTTGCGCTAGCAGCCCAGCAGTATCATTTAAAAACTATTTTAGTCGTTCCAGAGAAATTTAGTTACGAGAAACAAACCCTGATGAAGGCGCTCGGTGCCCAATTAATCAACACACCATCCGCCGAAGGAATTAAAGGCGCCATTAAAAAAGCTCGTGAAGTTGAAGCGAATACGCCAAACAGTTTTGTCCCAATGCAATTTGAGAACCCCGCCAATCCAGCCACCTACTATCACACATTGGCACCAGAGTTGCTTGCAGATCTTGACAGACCAATCGATGCCTTTGTTGCTGGTGCCGGTAGCGGTGGCACATTTGCCGGCATTGCAAAGTATCTTAAGGAACATCATTCACAGACGCAAACAATTGTTGTTGAACCAGAGGGATCAATCCTAAATGGTGGTCCCGCCCATTCACATCGGACAGAAGGCATTGGCGTCGAATTTGTACCACCATTTTTTAAAAACGTCGAAATTGACCAAACATTAACGATTTCAGATGACGATGCTTTCAAACAAGTTCGTCAAATGGCTGAAAACCAGGGTCTATTTATCGGCAGTTCCAGTGGTGCGGCTTTAGCAGCCAGCTTAAAGATCGCGAAAGAATTGCCTGAGAACAGTACCATTGTGACAGTTTTTCCCGATAGTAGCGAGCGTTACATGAGTGAGCACATTTATAGTCCGAACGAACAATCTACAGAAATGGTTTCCCGTTAGCAAGCAACTTACCACAAAAATCACCTGCTTCTCAATTCAAATACAACAATAAAAATAGCGAGGTAACTGATATGGAATTTGATACTAAATTATTACACGGTGGCATTAGTGAAGACAAAGTAACCGGAGCCACTTCAATCCCGATTTACATGGCATCAACCTTTCACCAACAAAAAATTGGTCAAAACAAGTATGAATATTCACGTTCTGGTAACCCCACCCGTGAAGCTGTTGAAAAATTAATTGCCGATCTTGAAGGCGGCGTGGCCGGATTTGCCTTCGCTTCTGGATCAGCTGCTATCGACACCGTTTTTTCCCTGTTCTCTGCCGGCGATCATTTTGTGGTTGGCAACGACGTCTATGGTGGTACTTTCCGTCTGATTGATGCCGTCTTAAAACGATTTGGCATGACATTTACAGTTGTTGATACCCGTGATCTCAATGCAGTTGAAGCAGCCATTACACCAGCAACCAAAGCTATTTATTTGGAGACGCCAACCAATCCACTGCTGCGGGTCACAGATATCAAAGCGGTTGCGGACATTGCTAAAGCGCACAACATCCTCAGTATCATTGATAACACCTTTGCTTCTCCCTATGTCCAACGGCCCCTTGAATTTGGTGTCGACATTGTTTTACACAGTGCATCCAAGTACTTGGGAGGCCATAGCGATGTCATCGCCGGTTTAGTCGTAACAAAAGATGCTGAATTAGCCGAAAAAGTTGGCTATTTGCAAAACGCCATCGGTGGTATCTTGGCCCCTCAAGAAAGTTGGCTGCTTCAACGAGGGATGAAGACCCTCTCACTACGAATGCGAGCCCATTTAGCAAATGCCGAAGCCATCTTTCACTACTTAGCCAATCAACCGCTGGTCAGTAAAATTTACTTCCCAGGTGATCCGGAGAATCCGGATTATGACGTTGCCAGAAAACAAATGAATGGGTTTGGTGCTATGATCTCATTTGAATTACAACCAGGACTCGATCCCAAAGCCTTCGTCGAAGAACTCCAGGTCATCACATTAGCGGAAAGCCTTGGGGCTCTTGAAAGTCTCATTGAGATTCCAGCATTAATGACCCACGGCTCAATTCCTCGCGATATCCGTTTAAAAAATGGCATTCAGGACGAGTTAATTCGCCTTTCAGTTGGCGTTGAAGATCAAAAAGATTTATTAACCGATTTGGAACGTGGATTCCAGAACCTGCAAGGGAGCAAAAATAATGTTTCAAACAGCACGGTCCATTCTGAAGCGTGATCCGGCAGCCCATAGTCTAATCGAAATTCTATTGACATATCCTGGTATCCACGCCCTGTTCTGGTATCGAATTGCCCACTTTTTAGCTGACCGACATCATTACACCTTGGCAAGTTTGATCAGCCAATTCAGTACCCGGCGAACCGGAATTGCAATTGCACCGGAAGCCAAAATTGGCAAACGAGTCTTTATCGATCATGGTATTGGCGTCGTTATTGGTGCCACAGCGGTCATTGAAGACGACGTCACGATTTTACACGGCGTGACCCTTGGCGCTCGACGACCGGTTAACGGCCGCCGGCATCCCCACATCAAACGTGGTGCTTTTATTGGTGCAAATGCCCAACTTCTAGGTACCATTACTGTCGGTGAGGCCAGCAGGATCGGCGCTGGTGCGGTCGTGTTGTCAGACGTTCCGGCGAATGCAACCGCAGTGGGAAATCCTGCCAAAATCATTAATAAAGCAGTTCCCAAAATTATCAATGTCACCTTCAATCAGCAGTCTAAATAGTTGATTAAAACCCCCATATAATCGGTATTTTCATCACAACTACCGATTTATATGGGGGTTTTCATTGATGATGCTTAATGATTAACTGACAACAACTCCCAACATTGCCATTAGTTGGCCGGCCTGCCACACATTAATCTTTAACCCTTTAATGTTTTCCGGCGTAATGATTAACGTTTCAAACTTAGCTTTCGACAAATCAACACCCTTTAATTTCGTATCAAGAAAATCAATTTCGTTGATTTGGCTGCCGTCAAATTCTAACGTTTTTTTGACAGTGACAGCTTGAAAGCTGGTTTCATTTAGATTTGAATTAACAAAGCGACTATTTTCAATTTTGGTTTCACTAAAATTTGCATACTGTAGGTTGGAATCTTCAATTCGAGAATTCTTAATCCGGGTTCCAATTGAAAAATCAGCACCCATTAATTGCGAATTAATAAATTGGCAGTGAGCAAAATAGCTTTCGTGAAATGTGGTATTCAATAAGTTAACACCTTTAAATGTCACATACCCCCAATCACCACGATCAAAGTTGGTCTGGTCAAATTGACAATGGTCAAATACCACATCATTAATCCGAATCAGTTCATTAGAAACCGTCATATGGCAATTCACATAACTATTTTCGGGTTCGACGTCATCCAAGCTGAGCGTCTGGTCATTAATCGTTGTCATTTACCTATCTCCTATCTGCCAAATCGACGGCGCTTTCTTATTGCCACAATATTCTTCAAACTAAATTCCATCATGAAAATAGCGACCACAATCAAAGCCCCACCAATTAACAGGTTGCTTGTTAGCGGATCAAATCCCATTAAAACCGAAAAGAGACTTCCAAACAGTGATTCTGTCATCAAGATCAGGCCAGAAGAGGTTGAATCCGTGAACTTTTGGCCGACTACCTGCATTGTTTGAGCACCAAATGACGCAAATACCGCTAAAATCAGGACCGGCCAAATTGAAACGGACCAGTTAATACTTGAATAATCACCCCGTTCAAAGATAAGTGACCATATTAGACTGGCAACTCCTTGAACAATTCCCAACATAAAAGCAACTGTGAATGGATTAGATTCAGCTGCTTTACTGCTAAAATAAACAATTTGGGCAGCAAAGACAAATGCGCTCAGCAATGTCAACGTATCACCAATCTTGAAATTAAATCCGGTCTGAATTGTGTTTGTTAAAAACAAGGTGCCAACAAAACAAATTGCAATGGCTAAATAACTTTTACCAGCCGGTCGTTGGTGCAAGAAAAGCCAAACAATAAACGGGATCATGACCACGTACGTTGCCGTTAAAAATGCGCTCTTACTGGGCGTTGTGTAATTTAGACCAATGGTTTGAATTTGGTAACCAAGGAAATTAATAATTCCGGCGATCAATCCAATCCGGAAATCATCCCGGGTCATTTGCCGAATGATTCGGTGGAAAAAGACGAATATTAAAAGGGCATAAATGAACCCCCGAATGGCATTCATCATCCCCGCTGTCATATGTCCTTCATAAGCCTGTTTAATAAATGTATAGGTTGTTCCCCAAATCATGGCGGTGAGCAGCAGCATGATATTAGCCTGCCATCTAGCTAGTTTCATTTTTTAAAGCCCCTCTTCATTAAATTTTGCAAAATAAAAGCCAGCAACCTGCTTGGGTTACCAGCTTTCTTTTTGATCCGATATCGTGTTTGAAAGCCATCTTCAATGATAGCATAACCATGTCACATTTAAACGCGATGCCGATAAACCATCTTGCTAACGAAGACGTAAATGACAGCAGCAATCAGCATTGAAATAAAGGTTGCTCCCACGCTGTCAGCTAATACAGGAACACGTTTAATCAATGCATAGGCGATGACCGCAATCAACCAAGAGCCGATCGCAACCCAGTTAATCCCACCGGTATACCAATACTTACCTGTCCGTGAGGCAAAATGATCGATCCGATAGTCCTGTTTGGCAACCAAATAAAAGTCGACAAGAAAAATTGCGATTTCCGGCCCCAAGAACATTCCGATGCCGTCCAAAAAAGCGGTAAAAACATCCAAGAACGTCGCATAAAAGATTGGAATAAAGGTAACGAAGACCGCCACAACCGTTACCGATACGATACTCACCGTTAAAGAAAGTCGTTTGGTCATGTTAGTCAACGCAGAACCGGCCGACATGAGATTAACCGCGTTGGCCGTTGTACTTGTAATAATAATGACCAGCATGGCTAACACACCAAGGCCCAGTTTACTGGCAATCGTTGAAGGATCCGAGTTATTCGCATCAAAATGATTCAACGTAATCGCCGTAGCAATCGTTGAAATGACTCCGATCATCGCAAACCAAATCAAACCCAAGTTTGCGCCAAAAAACGGTGCCCAAGTTGAGCTGGTTTTCTTTTTAGCAAAGCGGGTAAAATCACTTGTCGCTGTCACCCATGCTAAATTAAAGGCTGCCAAGACATCAACGGCCTGGCCCGGACTCATTTTTAAATTAACCGGTGGCCGCCAGGAAATAATTTCTGAGAGCGAAACATGCTGAAAAACAACGATCGATTCCCAAATAACCAAAATAAAAACTAAAACAATCCCAACCCGTTCAATAATTTGAACCGACCGCTCACCCATTGAGATACTTAATAAATGAAGAATGCTCATCACGATAATCCCTAAGATCAACCCTTTAAGGCCACCTGGTTTGCCATAAACCGGCCACCCTAAAACATCATGAAGAATGTAACTAATTGACGTTGCGGCAATGAAAGTATTCACGGCTGCCCAGCCAATGAATTGAACAACATTAATGAGGGATGGCAAGAAACTCCCCTTCAATCCAAATGAGGCCCGGGTTAACGCCATTGCCGGTAAGCCGGTTTGATAACCCATATATCCAGATAATGCCAATAAAATATAGGTCACCACACCAACAATAATTAGGGTCGTTGAAGCTGTCGCAAATCCACAGGCCGCAATAACCCCACCAACATACCAAGTCCCGTTGTTCGCATTGGCGCCAACCCAAGTCGCAAACATATCCCAGTATGATTGGTGTCGATGGTCTTTTGGAATTGATTCAACCCTGCCAAAACTTTTATCCGCCATTCGTTTTTCTCCTTACTGTTTAGTCATCAAAATTTTTCGCAAAAAATGCCCTTCACTCAACGCGAGTAAAGGGCACATTTACCCAGACTATCACTGGGAACAGAACAATGTTCATTAATGGCTTCCTTAACAGACTCGCTGGACTATTTAAAGGACATAAATTTACTTGTCATTATACGGGAGATGGCGCCAAATTGCAATTTGAGTTGAATTTCAAGAATGATTATTTTGTTATCGGACAACTGGTAGCATTGTTTACCCGATTGCGATTTCTACCAACAGTGACATAAAGAACAACTTTTTGATGGCACCTCATATCCTGATTAAAACCACCATCCATTTAAAAAATATGTCACAAAAAAAGCGCCCGAGAAGGCGCTTTTTAGAATCACTTAATTGCTTAATCAGTTAAATTTTTGATTTATTGAGCCAAGTAGCCACCATCAACAACAAACTCTGCACCGGTTGCAAACTTCGATTCATTAGATGCCAAGTAAACGCACATCCAAGCAATATCATCTGGCTCACCAATATGGCCCATTGGTGTCTTGGTTCGTTTCGACATTTCTTTTTCAGCATCCAAGTCTTGAACCAATGGTGTCTTGATGTAGCCTGGATGAACAGTGTTTACTCGAACATCATAGTCCTTCAGAGCACAATCCAAAGCAGCTGATTTGGACATAATCCGAACGGCACCTTTAGAAGCATTGTAAGCACCCAAGTTAGGATCACCAACAAAGCCTTCAATTGATGACATATTAATAATTGATGCGCCCAACCCTTTATTCTTCATCCGCTGGATACCTAAACGGGTTCCAAAGAAGACAGCGTCAAGGTTTACAGCCAGTAATTTACGCCATTCCTCAGTCGTTGTGTTTTCAACACTCTTACCAATTGCCATCCCAGCATTATTGACTAATGTCGTTACTGGGCCAAATAGCTTCTCTGTTTCATCCCAAAGATCAACCCAACTTTGTTCCTGTGTTGCATCACATTTAACAAAACGAACTTGATCTGGCGTACCAATTTCTTTAGCAGATTTTTCACCAACATCGGCATGACGACCGGTAATAACCACTTTAGCGCCTTCATCAACGAACCGACGTGCGATTCCTAAACCAATTCCTAAAGTACCACCGGTAACAATTGCAACTTTACCCTTTAAACGATCTGTCATAATAATAACCCGCTTTCTATATATAAATTAATAATTCCTTCTACATGTGAATTGTATCACTTATTCCATTTTATGAAAAGGCTTTCGTTTTTTAAATGAGCATGTGTTCAACCCCTACCAGCGCTAAAGGATCGTGAATAATCGAATTATTTCCACCATTTAATTTTTGATTTTATTTGATAATCGTTTTGCTTTTATTTATCACAACAGACTGTTGTTAATGATTCGCCGCCATCCGTTTATGCATTCCATAACAGGGGATGGGAAATCAGTATGAATATTCAATATGCGACAATCGGAAATAAGAATCAGTTTAACTATCATGAACAACCACAAAAATAATCATTTAACTACCAGTAAACTAATTCCAAATCAAATTGAGCAAATTAAAACCAAAGCTGCTACAAATTCACTTATTCATTCTTATTTCCAAGCACTGCCAATTATCACAGCTGTCCAATTATTAAAGTTAGCAGACCAGTATCCCAAAAATTGATAATTATTTTGAAACTCTCAACGGCCTATTTCCTGTTATGCCAGCAAATAAGATCATTTATGCCATCGACTCTATAGATGGTTTCAACATAACAGTTGACAAATATTAAAAAGTCGACTACTATTATCATCAAATTTTAATGCTAATCCGATTAGGGAAAAGCTCTGAAGAGAAGAGTAACTGATTTAACAAGATTCAAAGAGAATCCGGTTGGTGAAAAAGGATATCTTAACAATCAGCGAATATGAACTCTGAATAGTGCAATTAAGTTAACGCTTGGTTGTCGGCTGTGACCGTTAACTCACAGGGTATCAATTATGAGAATTTGGAATAATTGGCACTTTCAGAGGTATTGCTTGCGAGAGTAATACGAATTCAGGGTGGTACAGCGAAGCATTCGCCCCTCCGTCAGATTATTTCTGATGTGTGGGGACGAATGCTTTTTTATTTGCTGAACCGCTCTAAGGGATTTTATTATTCAGCAGTGACTGTTAAGATAGTAACTGTAATTAATAAATTTTAAGGAGATATGATATCTTATGGCAAAAGTTGAAAGTTTTACATTAGATCACACAAAGGTAAAGGCACCTTACGTTCGTCTCATCACTGAAGAAACTGGAAAAAAGGGCGACGTCATTTCTAATTACGACTTACGACTTGTTCAACCAAACACCAATGCCATTCCTACTGCAGGGTTGCATACGATTGAACATCTCTTAGCCGGATTACTTAGAGATCGCCTTGACGGGGTTATCGATTGCTCACCATTTGGCTGCCGAACCGGTTTTCATTTAATTACTTGGGGTGAACACAGCACCACTGAAGTCGCAAAGGCTTTGAAGGGGTCACTCGAGGCAATTGCCAACGACATCGAATGGAAAGACGTTCAAGGGACTGACAAGTATAGTTGCGGTAATTACCGTGACCATTCATTGTTCTCTGCTAAAGAGTGGAGTAAAGAAATCTTGTCACAAGGGATCTCTGATCAACCTTTCGAACGCCACGTTATCTAGTTTCTGAAATGATCCATTAATACTGCTTTTTATGGACGCTACAATCTGACAAAGATTGCAGCGTCTTTTTCTTTAACCTTTCCCAAATGATTAGCGAAAATCAGACATTCTCATTAACAATTGCGCACTTAAATCAAGGAGGATTTAACAACTATGACAACAACAATTATTGGGTTCCCACGCATTGGCCATCACCGTGAATTAAAATTTGCCACTGAACATTATTGGAAAAATAAAATTAACCAGGAAGAATTACAACAAACAGCTTACGAAATCAGAAAAAATCACTGGCAGGCTCAAAAAGATGCCGGCATTGATCTAATTCCAGTAGGTGACTTTTCATTCTTTGATGGTGTTTTGGACACTGCCAACCTATTAAACATTATCCCTTCCCGTTATAAAGATCTTCACTTATCCGAATTGGACGAATACTTTGCTCAAGCCCGGGGCTATCAAAATGGTTCTGAAACCGTGAAGGCTCTCCCAATGAAAAAGTGGTTTAACACCAACTATCACTACATTGTTCCTGAATTTTCAAAAGAAACTAACGTTAAATTAGTTGGCAATAAATTGTTTAATGAAATTAACGAAGCCCTTGAACAAGGGATCAATGCCAAGGCTGTTGTTATCGGTCCTTACACCCTTTTGAAGCTAAGTCGGTTTATTGAAGACACCAAGCCCCGAGATTATGTTGAGGCGTTGGTTGAAGCTTACAAACAAATTATTGACCGCTTGAGTCAAAAGGGCGTTAAGTGGCTTCAAATCGATGAACCCGCTTTAAGTTTCGACGTTGACTCTGTTGAAAAACAACTCTTTGACGACTTATATGACGGCATTCTTGCCGAGAAACGATCAACGAAGATTCTTTTGCAAAACTATTTTGGCGACATTCGTGATATTTATAATGATGTCACTTCAAAGAACTTCGATGGCATCGGTTTGGATTTCGTTGAAGGCAAGTACAACAATGAGCTGTTAAAACAAAATGGGTTCCCGGATGATAAAATTCTATTCGCTGGAGTTGTAAACGGCAAAAATATTTGGCGTAATCATTATGAAAATACCATTAACTTTTTAAACCAGCTCAACACCAAAGCCCCGATTGTATTAAATAGTTCTACATCCCTTCTGCATGTCCCATACACTGCAGAAGACGAGACAAAGCTGCCTGGCGATGTGAAACAGCATCTTGCTTTTGCCTTACAAAAACTGGATGAGATTAAAGAACTCGATAATATTTATCATGATGAAGCGGATGGTAAAATTGCTTTAACGAAAAACGACAACCTGTTTCAAAGCGTCAAACATCCAGTCAATCCAGTTGTTCATCAACGAATTGCCAGTTTAAGTCAGGCTGATTATACCCGTTTGCCAGAACGCAGCGAACGTGAAAAAATTCAGAAGAAAGAATTCAATTTACCAGTTTTACCAACAACAACAATTGGCTCATTCCCACAAACTAAAGATGTTCGTCAAAATCGTTCAAAACTTCGCAAGGGTGAAATTACCCGTGAACAGTACGACAAATTTAACGAAGATAAGATTGTTCGTATCCTCAGAAAGCAAGAGGAAATCGGTTTGGATGTCCTTGTTCACGGTGAATATGAACGAAACGACATGGTTGAATACTTCGGTGAAAAGCTTGACGGTTTCGTCTTTACGCAAAACGGTTGGGTTCAATCATACGGTACCCGAGGGGTTAAACCACCAATCATCTGGGGCGATATCTCACGAACCGCACCAATCACCGTAAAAGCTTCTGTCTTTGCGAAAAACCACACTGATAAATTAATCAAAGGCATGCTGACCGGTCCGGTTACGATTTTTAACTGGTCATTCCCACGTGAGGATGTTTCACCTAAAGAATCAGTCACCCAGATTGCTTTAGCCCTTCAAGATGAAGTCCTTGATCTTGAAAAACACGATATCAAAATTATCCAAATCGATGAACCGGCTTTGCGAGAAAACTTACCGTTGCGTAAATCCAACTGGTATTCTGAATACCTCGACTGGGCAGTTCCAGCCTTCCGGTTAGTCCACAGTAAGGTTCAAGCAAGCACCCAGATTCATACTCATATGTGCTACAGTGAATTTGGCGATATCATCAAGGCGATTGATGCACTGGATGCCGACGTCATTTCATTTGAAGCTTCCCGTGCCGACTTTACCTTAATTGATCAACTTGTTGCTGCAAACTTCCAGACTGAAGTTGGCCCCGGTGTTTACGATATTCACTCACCACGAATTCCATCTGAAAAAGAAGTCGAGGACTTGATTAAACAACTCGTTCATAAACTACCAATCGACAAGATTTGGATTAATCCGGATTGTGGCTTAAAGACGCGAACTGAAGAAGAATCCTTTAAGAGTCTACAAAATATTGTTGATGCAACGAAGAAAGTTAGAAGTGAGATAAATGAGCCTAACAGCGTTATTTAAAAATAAAACTGTCTTTTCCCTGGAAGTCTTCCCGCCTAAGAAAGACTCGCCCAAAGAAGCAATTTTACCAACCCTTCAACAGCTCCAATCAATTAATCCGGATTTTATCTCGGTTACATTAGGGGCTGGTGGATCTGACCACTATACCGGTACCGTTCAGATTGCTGATTTAATTCAAAACCAGCTGAACATCCCGGCAGTCGCCCACGTCCCCGGATTGTACCAAACCCGCGAACAGGTTTTAAACCTACTGGATAATCTCTCAGAAATTAATGTTAAAAACATTTTAGCCCTTCGCGGTGATAAAATTCCCGGAAAACAACCAGTTGGTGACTTTAATCACGCCAATGATCTGGTAGCCTTTGTTCATCAAAATCGACCAGACTTTAGCATTGCCAGTGCTTGTTACCCAAATTGTCACGCTGAGGCCACTGGGTTTGTTGATGATATTGCCCATTTAAGAACCAAAGTCGATGCTGGCGCCGATCACCTGATTAGTCAACTATTTTTCGATAATCAAGCTTTTTATGATTTCCAGGAAAAGGCTGAAATTGCCGGGATTCACGTCCCAATCGAAGCCGGCATCATGCCTTGTACCAACAAGAAACAAATTGAACGAATTACTCAAATTACAGGGGTTCCACTACCTAAAAAGTTCAGTGCTATTTTAGATCGTTATCAGAACAGTAAGGAAGCAATGCGGGATGCCGGAATTGCGTTCGCTGTTGATCAAATTATCGATCTTGTTTCTGAAGGCGTTGACGGAATTCACCTTTATACCATGAATCATGCCGACATTGCCGAACGAATCTGGAATGCGACTAAATCAGTATTTGATGCTGCTAATGCAAGAACCCGGACAACTATAAAGCACCGCTCTTAAAAAACAGAGTGGGCCAGCAAGCGGTTAGCCCCCAGAATATAAGCCTCCTAACTTGATATTCCTGATATTGGAATATTAAGTTAGGAGGCTTATATGGCCGGGGGCTGCTTGCTGGTCCACGTTTTAACTAAATAAAAAGTTCAACAAGATATTCCGAGTTTGAATATTGAGATAATTCGGTGACACGGCTGGAAGTTGCCCTTTGGCGCACATTTCCACTCGGTAATAATCGTGATTACACAAATAGGGACTGGATAAAATTACTTTTATCCAGCCTCTTTTTTGCGCCCTCAACATTGCAACGAAATAACCGATAGTCATACGGCTTACCACCGGTCATGCCAAATACACTGCGAAAATTAAAAATAGTAATGCAATGATACCTAAAATAATAGCCATTGCCCGGTTATTCTCACGACTTCTAAAAGCGTAATACCCCAGGAAAATTGCAAACAATAACGAAATCAGCATGATCCAAAATCCCATTTGACATCCCCCTCATTTCAATTACGCGACTTATTCCAACGTTTATTTAGCATAATTAGTTATCAACTCCAGCCTATCCAATCATTAATGATTAATCAACCTCAAATAAATATGACGGTCATGTTGTCTGCAACCGTCTGTCGTATCCCTTATTTGTCATTGACTTATTAGACAGAACCAATAGAAGTGTAAATAATTGCAAATGCTTTTGGAACCGATTACAATTCACTTGCAGTAGTGGAAGAATGTTTGATTTAATCTTATAGGGGGATTTAATTATGACAACAGCATTTGCAAGCCCATCGACTTATGTTCAAGGTAAAGATTTATTGAAGACCGCTTCGAAATATATCAAACCATTTGGTGATCATGGCATTTTGCTAACCGACGATATCGTTTGGGGATTAGTCGGCAAACGATTCTACACTTACTTAACAGATGATGGTTTGAAAATTGAACACGTTCAGTTTGGTGGTGAAAGTTCACCGGAAGAAATCGACCGGATCAAAGCAATTGCCGCTGAAAACGACGCCCAATTTATCATCTCATTGGGCGGTGGTAAGACTAACGATACGACCAAGGCAGTTGGCGAACAATTAAAAATTCCAATCGTGATTACACCAACGCTGGCTTCAAATGATTCACCATGTACCCGGCTCAGTGTTATTTACTCAGAAAATGGCAGTTTCTTAAAATATATGTTCTATGATAAGAATCCCGATTTGGTTCTGGTTGATACTTCAGTTATCGCGGGGGCACCCGTTAAATTCCTCGTCGATGGTATTGCTGACGCATTATCAACCAACGTTGAAGCTCAGACCGTTCGCCGAGCACGGCAAACAACATTGTTGCCACTCAATACCCAACAAACTCAAGCCGGGTTGGCATTGGCCGAAAAATGTGAATCATTATTGTTCAGATACGCTGAACAGGCCGTTGCAGCTGCCGGTGATCACACCGTAACCCCTGCATTGGACCACATTGTCGAGGCTAACATTTTACTCAGTGGTGTTGGTGCCGAAAGTTCCGGTTTAGCTGCGGCTCACAGCTTCCAAAACGGATTAACCGCCCTCTCTGGTGACGTTCATAAAATGTCACATGGCCAAAAGGTTGCTTATGGTACCTTATTGAACCTGGTTTTGGAAGGTGCCAGTGACGAGCGCTTGATCAAGTTCTTAACGTTTGAACATCACTTTGGCTTGCCAACAACTTTAAAGGACCTTCATCTGGAAAACGCAACCGACGATGACCTTCGCAAAGTTGCCGAATTAACTACTCAAAAGGGCGAAACCATTCACAACATGGGCTTTAATGTAACTGCTGATGATGTCTTCAATGGGATCAAGGCTGTTGATACCTTCTCAAGAAACTATTTTGGCGAAAATTAAAAGTGTGTGAACCTATTTTTTAGGCCAATATGTAACCTAAATAAAATGATTACGTTTTCTAGCTTATGACCTTAATTGTCTCGTGATCATCAAAATATTTTCCTAAACATTAGTCGTTCTTTACTTGATTTTAATCGGTAAGGGACGATTTCTTGTTCTAAAATTATAAACTGCTTGACATCACTAGCATGCCCTTTCCGTTTTCCGTGAAAACGCATTCTTTTAGTAAATTAAGTTCACCCTGCGTACATTGTATTCATTTTAAATAATGATAAATAGATTGCTAACAAATTGAATTTATCCGTATAAAATAAGTGTTTATAGTTTCACAAGCAATTCACTTGTGTATTTGACATTTGTTATATTTATGGTAATATGGATATGTAAGTAAATGAGGTGAAAGCCTATCCAGTTCACCAATCATTGTCACGTGGATATAAAGGGGGAAAAGTTGCTATGTTGAATTTATATGTTGCACCAAGTAGCGCTTCAAGTCGAAAGGCCCGTAAATGGTTAATCGACAATGGGATCGAATTCAAAGAACGAAATATTTCAAGAATCCCATTAACTGCTGATGAAATTAAGCAAATCCTTCGTTTAACTGAAAATGGAACTGAGGATATTATTTCTACCCGTTCGAATGTTTTCCGTAAATTACACGTCAATGTTGAGGACTTAACTGTTACTCAGTTAATCAATTTGATGGTTAAATACCCTGATTTGATTCGTCGACCATTAATTTTTAACGACGAACAACTGCAAGTCGGCTTTAGTGAAGAAGATATTCGTAGCTTCCTACCACGAAAAGTCCGTGAAGATAGTCTAAGAGAGTTAATGCAAAAGATTAGTTGAAGAGAAGTTGTTTTTCAGCAGAACATTCAATTTACCGTTTATTCAAGTTAATTATTTCATGTTAAAATAAAAAAAACGAAGCTGATGCAAAAGTAATTTTGCCCGGCTTCGTTTTTTATTTACGAAAAAAGTTGTGTCAGAACATTTAAACTTCTAGAGATAAACGACTTCGGTCACGTTAATTGCCAATCCCAGTCCTCTCAAAATCATTTTGTAGCCGTTGCGTCATTCTTTTTAAGGGTGATTTCAAAAATAAGCCGACTAACAGTGAAAAAATCAGCATAAACGTTAATATGAAGAAATCTACGACTACCGTTTCAATATTGGGACCGGCAATCGCTTCCCGGAAACCACTCACACTATAGGTAAAAGGAAACATCGGCTGCAAAATTCTAAAGACCAGTGGATTCAGCTGGACTGGGTACATTGCCCCACTTCCTGCTAATTGCAGTGCCACCATCATCACTGCCAGTGCCTTGCCGAGATTGCCAAAGATAGCTACCATCGTAAAAACAATCATTGAAAACGTGAGTGATGACAAAACGCCAGTAATCGTCATCAAAAACAAATTTACAACGTGGACGTGCAGGATTAAGACCGTTGACAGCACAATAATTCCTGTCTGAATCAACGATAAGGTGAGAAACGTTAGTAGTTTGCCGATGTATTCCTGCCGAGTTGTTAGTAAGCGATAGCGGCGAGCTCGTGGTGCAGTTGTGCGCAAGACCGATACCAACATGGCACACCCCACCCAAATTGATAAAGCGATATAAGTTGGTGAAAAAGCTGCCCCAAAGGTGCCCATTTGATAAATATTCTCATTCTTCATCTTAAATGGACTAGCCAATGAACTCCCCATTAATTTAGGATTGTTTTGTAAAATCGTAATGACCGATGCAATATTATGATCATCGGTTAATTTTAGCTGATTGCTGGCAGCTAATATCATACTTTTGTACTGAAGCAATTGATTTTCCAACTTTTTGGAGGAACTGCCGATCAATTGATTACCTTGAATAACCGTATTTAACGATTGCGCGTTTAAATGTCGAACCTTTTCAACATCCGACAAAATATTAGCGGATCGATCTGAATAGGAAAGCAGGTTATTACTAATGCCGGTCAGGTCACTGTTAGTCTTGTGATTATACTTTGCTAACGTTAAACTCAGGCTGTCTGCTATGTGGTACACATTACTTAACAATTGCTGCTTTAAATTCGTATTGATACGATCAGCTTGATTTAACTGATCTTTTAGATGAGTTACCTGCTGCTTTACCGTTACCAGCGTTTGCTTAACTGTTTTTAACGAGCCAATTAATTCAGCAACATTTTGAGAATTCATATTTTGATTAACCGCAGTTAAAAATGTGATAAGTGGCTTCATTTGACTGCTTAAAAGATCAGTTTGAATATCAATTTTAGTGACCAAGGCATTTAATTTATCATGATTCATATTCTTAGTAAGATGATTCAGTTCACTAATCAGTCCCCTTAGTTGAAGGGCCGTTACTTGAACATTTCTTAAATTGGCATCACCGTTGCTGAATGATTGTTGTAGGGAACTTTTTGTTAATTTAAGCAATTTTTTGTTGCCACTCCGAGCAACACCGTCAATATCAACGCTTTGAGAAGCCGAAATAACTGGTTTAAGCTCAGAAAAAACTGTTGCAAGTCCATTGGAAGTATCAGTGATTTCGCCAAGAGAACTGGTTGCCAACCCCAATGTATCACCAAGATTGATAATTAAATCTTTTAGATTCAGCAACTGATTTTGATGATCCCCAGCTTGTTTACCGACAAAATTGATGTATGAAAAGACTGTTTTATTAACTTCATATGTAAAGCGTTCCTTAACAACATTCACCAATGTCGTGGCCGCATTTTCGGTGATCTTTGTTCCCATCGGACTGTTCTTCGTGTTCGCTGTATAAATAATTTGAGCCTTCTGGGGATTGGTTGATGCAATACTGCTTAACTTTTTAGAAAAGTTCTTTGGAATCTCAATTTCTGCATAGTATTTGCCAGTCCGCAAATTTTGCGCGGCCTGATTCGCCGATATAAACCGCCAACCAATTTGATGATTCTTTTTTAAATTACTAACAATCGTATTTCCAAAATTAACAGATTTTCCTCGCAATGCTGCACCTTGATCTTTATTCACAATAGCAACCGGAATATTATCAACCTCACTTGTCGTATAAGGATTCCAAATTGCTTTAACATTAACCAGCGTGTACAAACATGGCAAAAAGCATAAAGCCACCACAGTAATTAGAGCCGCCCGATGGTGAAAAATTGCGTGAATATCACGTTGATAAACGCTCATGATATTTCTAAGGATGGTCATAGATACACCTCGATGTGATTTTTAATGGACAGTTCTAAAATTAATGAGATTCCAAATGTTAAACAAACTAAAACTAGAATCCCATTATTACTCAGTAATCCGCTATTCGAAAAAGTAGTCGTGATTGGCACAAATGCCATTTTATCTCACCATTGCTCTTTGTTCATAACTATTGCCAAGTCAAAATGTGCAACAAAAGATCATTTGCAACCTCTCAAGCAAATGATTTAAATGTTCAATCAATAACATTCGAATTATTACTTGATCCCTAAAGCTAATTATCTTCTGTCACACTGCCCCAAATAACATATTCATTATTCTAAAAATCACATGGCCCCTCAGCCTGAGCACATTAGAGCAGTAAAAAAGGCTTCACGCTCTCCAAAATGTGTCTTATAATAAGTGTAACGCGCTCATTAATCATTAACAACTGAAATTATACAGGAGATTAAGCAAAATTGAAAAGAGTCATTATTAAAGCTATGATTACTAGTTTGACAGTAATTTGCAGTGCCGCTACTTTGCTTGTTGTAACACCAACCTCATTTGCAAATTCAACTTATGTGTCAGGGACTCATCAACTTACAACCGCCTCCTACCGGGCAGTAAGTGGTTATCTTTATCGTTCTCCAAAATTAATCACCAAATTACATAATGCCGATAATTACCCCTTAACAACTTTTTATGCGTCAAAGTCAGTCAACATCACGCGATCAAACGGTAATCGGGCTGTTTACTATTACGTTAAAAATGGTAATGGAAAAATTCATGGTTGGATCTGGCGCGGTTACTTGGTTCGTGTCATTAATATCACTCAGCAACGCCAACAGATTAATCACTTAGTCTCACTCATCGATTCAATGACCACCAGTAATCATAATCGGGTTGTCTCACTCTTAAAGAAAATCAAGACCCACGATCCAATCAGCACCTTATCAAAAGAGATTCAAACCATCTCTCAGTCAATTAATAACAGTCTTGATCTAACCAAACTGAGTCAAATTACCTCAATCATCAAATCAGATGGCCAAACAATGAGCACTATTTTCCAAAATGGATTAGATAAATTATATACAGGTATTGTCGTGATCCATCACTTCAACAATCGTGCCTTTGCTCTGGCCCAGGGTTTACTTAACCTAATCCATTAAATGCCTGTTAGAAAAGGAACGGAATTTCATGCAAACTATTTTCACACTGCTAAGGCAGGACTTACATAATATCTTTCATAGCCGTCCCGTTTTAATTACATTACTTGCTTTCTGTATTATTCCGGCCGTTTATGCACTTTTAAACATTCAAGCTTCTTGGGATCCTTATTCCAAAGTTAATACCAGCCGGATGCCAATTGCTGTTGTTAATAACGATGAAGGCAGCACTATTAACGGTAAAAGTGTAAATGTTGGCACACAAATTGTTCAGGAATTGAAGAAGAATCATCGAATTCACTGGATATTTATCAACGATTGGCAAGGAATGACGGTTTGGATCAAGGTAAATATTATTCTTTAATTGAAATTCCGGATGATTTTTCAAGTCGGTTGGCAACCTTAGTTACAAGCAGTCCTCAAAAACCAAATATCATTTATAAGTCAAATGAGAAATTAAACGCGGCAGCAACCAAAATCACCGGCCAAGCTGAGGATACACTGGCCCAAGAAATCAAAAGTAATTTTACCAGAGTCAGTACTAAAGAAGCACTTAAGCAAATGAATGCCGTGGGTGACAAAATCGATACCCACAAACCACAGATTTTGCAAATTCGGACATCCCTACTCGACGCGATTCATACAATCAATCGAACCCAAAGGTATCTCCAAAGGGTTAATGGCGATTCCAAAGATACGCAAATTTATTTAAAAACAATTAAAAACGATCTACCAAAGGTTGCCAAACAAATCAATGAACTTCAAGCAATCGTGAATCATGGAAAATCATTAAGTATCGCTACAAGACAAACTTTAAACTCCGCCCGTAACAATTTATCCAATGGGTTAAACTCGTTACATTCACAAACTGACCGGTTACAAACCGCACTTTCAGACCTCCAATCGCTCAATTCAAATGGTGAGTCCCCAATTGCCACTGACGAGCTTAATCAGGTACAAAATTTGAACAATGCAATGATCAATCAAATTAATAATGGCCTAAAAGTTCTGGATGTTATCAATAATCTCCTGCCAAATAATCGTTCAACAACGCTTATTAAATTATTAGCCAGTATCAAAGGAGACATTCACGCTCAGCAAAAAAATATTGACCAACTAAAAAGCTTGGCCAACAGTTCCAAATCAAGTCGGCTGATTCGCCAGCTAATTAATCGCTCATCCCAAATTGGTAACCGTATCGAGTCAACTATCACTAATGCTTCAGCTGAATTTGATGCGACCACCAGTCAGAACCTAGATAGCATGGAAAATACACTCAATACGGGTTTAGCAAATGACAATAATGTTTTATCGGCAATGAAGACATTAATTCCAGAGCTTAAAGCCTTGGCTAATGCTGGCAATTCCGTCAGTCAGCTTTCAGTTTCACGAATTAATTCGATGAATAACCGGCTGAACAATATTCAAGATAAGCTAAACGGATTAAATCACAAAACCGGTTTTATTAATGAAAAGAATCTGACTCGGTTAGTTAATGCTTTGGGTGAAAGCCCTCAAGTGTCCAACTTACTTTCATCCCCAATCTCACTAAAAACAACTAATCTGTATCGACTCGGAAAATTCGGTTATGGTGTGACACCATTTTATACGGTTCTCTCAATGTGGATTGGTGTTTTATTATTAACAACAATCATGGCATGGAAATATCGAACTAATCAGGGTAAACGCTTAACCCCTAACATGGTTCAAGGCTACTGTGGCAAATTATTACTCTATTTATGTATGACACTGGGTCAGACGACCGTAACCCTGTTTGGTGAAATTGTTCTTTTAGGTATCCATCCAGGAAGCTTTCTTTCAATGATTGCCTTTGCTTATTTGATTACATTGGTATTCACAATCGTTATATACACGCTTGTTTTTATGTTCGGCAATATTGGTAAGGTGATTAGCGTCCTATTGATGATTTTACAAATTTTTGGAACAGGTGGGATTTATCCATTGGAGACCATCCCTTCACAATTGGCCGCCCTAGCACCATTTTTACCTTTCACATACGCAATTCAAGGGCTTCGAGAAGCAATTGCAGGTCCAAACTGGGCAACATTCAGTCACGATATTCTGATGCTGATATGCTTGGCAATTACATTTATAGTAATTGCCCCACTGAGACGGATCTTTAAAAGACCAATTGACAAGTTGGAAAAAGGAATGAAAAACAGTCGATTATAGTTTACAGATGATCATTTAATGATATTCTGATCCCTCAATTTACTGATTGTTTTTCGTTTCAATAAATCGTAAACTTGACCTAATTCAAGAAAGAGGGCAGTTAGTTATGTGTACCAGCGTCAATTTTTTATCTACAACGGGCGATTATTTTCTCGCCAGAACTATGGATTTTGACTTTAACCTTGACGGCCGACCAGTTGTAATTCCGCGTCATCAACACTTTAACAGCGACGCTCACGATGCCGGCTATGACACCAAGTTAGCTTTTGTGGGTGCTGGTAAAAATATTGGAAGTTACATTTTAGTTGACGGCGTAAATGAAAAGGGGCTGAGTGGTGCCGCCCTTTACTTTAGTGATGAAGCCCAATACTCAGATCAACCTCAATCTCATAAAACTAATTTAGCTTCCCATGAAGTCTTAAATTGGATTCTGGGTAATGCTGAAAGTTGTGCGGACCTCGCTAATCAATTAGGTGACCTGAACGTCGTTAATTCGCCCATTAAATTACTGGGTCAAGCAGTTCCATTACACTGGATTGTCGCTGACCGTTCGGGTGACTGCCGCGTTTTGGAAATTAAAGCGGACGGCATTCATTATATGACCGATCCAGTTGGCGTCATGACTAATTCTCCCGATTTTACGTGGCATCTGCAAAACCTTAGTAACTATACGGAATTACAACCAACTCCCCACCCCGATCGCAACTATAACGGGTATCAGATTTCATCATTTGGCCCTGGAAGCGGCGCACTTGGGATGCCTGGTGATTACACATCAGTTTCTCGATTTATTCGGACTGTCTTTATGCGCCAATATACAGAGGGGGTCTCCAGTAAAAACGCTATCAATGCATTAAGTCACATTCTCAATTCGGTTGAAATTCCCAAGGGCGTTAAACTAAAGGCAAACGGTCAATCAGACTATACACAATATCGGGGTTATATGGATATGAGCAACTTAACTTACTATATGCAGCCTTATGATGATCAAAGCATTTCAAAGGTCACTATGACTGAAGCCTTGATGAATAAGTCCGTTCCAACGGAATTTCCCATCAACCATAGTCAACAATATCAAGAATTAAATTAAACTAAAAAGTGTCAGATCTTCGCTTTAACTGAAAGGCGGTTGACAAGTCTAATGAAAGATATTTTCAGCCTGTTTTGGAATATGAATGGATGGGTCTTCTTTTTACTTTTATTGGCAATTGCTGACTATTTTGATCTTCCAGAGCACATCAAGTCGATTCTAACCAAATTTAAAAACCACCAGCCTGGTAACCGAACCTAATAAAAAGCGAGATGCATGCAAATGAATTGCCTGTATCTCGCTTTTTATAGTCACGACCCTTACTAAATTAAGGTGAATAAAGTTGGAAAACACATCTGTCTTGCCCACTTCTTTTTATACAATCATCATTAATCGCAACCAAAATACGAGAGAAACGTAACTTTCTGCCGTGCAACCAAATCAGCAGACTGTATATACCGGATATTTTCTTTGCCAATTGACTTGAATTCAGAAAAGGAGCCGCCCGACACCTCATAATCAGCTTACTTGGCTCTTGTTAGACTCACCGTCAGAACATTGTCCTTTGTTGTATTGTAATCCGCCAATATGCCATTCACAACATCCGCCGCGTGCCCATGGCTGGAAGTTGAGCGGTGGTACGTATTGATCCACGTTCCCAGTGCATCTAGCCCAAACTCAAAGCCTTCAAATACCTGCATGTAGGTTGATGACTGAGGAACCGGCGTCACAATGGTTATTTTTGTGACCCGTTGATTGTCAATTTGCATTGTTAGGTGAATTTCATCGGTATCAAAAAATACTTGTTCCCCGTTTTCAGCGTTCTTTGGCAACTGGTAATCTGCCAGCCGCATATTCTCATTGTAAACTCGAGATACATAACTGTATGTTCCCAGGTCATTGGTACCTAATTCTTGTGCCATCAAAATAACCCCCTTTTGACAGTCATTATAAAGGATGACAATCAAAAAGAGGTTATTTTTGTTTTACTGTTTAACTATTAACTACAACCCAAATTACGATAACAATTATTGAAACCACTCATAGCGTAAAAGACGATGATCCTACTTATAGCAACTCTTCTTCGGACATATCCTTCACGTTTTCTTTAATAATTTCATGTAACCGTTCAAATAAGATTCCTTCACGAAGACCACTGGTAGAGAATGTGATTCGATCAGAATCCAAGAAATTCATCAACAGAATAACTGGGATTAGGCCACCAACAATAATATCAGCCCGGTCTTTGCTGATACCGGGAACTTCCTTTCGTTCTTCTAAGTTTTTACTAATAATCCGCTGGAATGTGTCGTTAACATCACTGTTTCGAAGTTGGTAACCGTGGATATCATCCGTGTCCAATAAATTGTTAAATCGTCGATTAATCTTAGCTAACGTCCGATTACTGCCACCTAAACCAATAATCGGCAAATTTAGTCCATTGCGCAACCACCAAACATTTGAATAAATTTTATTAACAAAGATAACTGCTTTAAAAAGTTCAGCGGCCGATACTTCATTAGACAGATCAAATTTAGAGGACAACGTTACTGATCCAATCGGAATACTAATCAGATTGCTGACTTTGCCATTTTGAACCAAAATGATTTCAGCACTGGCACCCCCAGTATCGATAATGACACCATTCGTTGCCGGCAGCGTTTCGCTGACCCCAACGTAATCATAATAGGCTTCCTGTGATCCGGAAATAACGTTAAGATCAATTCCAATCTCACTCTTCACCTTTTTTAGGAACTGTTTCTGATTGGCTGCCTGTCGAACCGCTGCTGTCGCAACTGCTTTGATCTTCAGATTATCAAGCTTTGAATAAACTTCTTTAAATTCCCTCAAAGCTTTAATCGTCCGTTCAATTGCATCTGGCTGAAGAATCTTCTCAACTCCCATATTTTCAGAAAGTCGCACATATTCTTTCATTTGAGTCATCGTTTGATAGGTGCCATCCCCACCAACCTTACTAATTGTCATTCTAACTGAATTGGAACCTAAATCGATTACGGCAAAATTTTCCATCACTGGTTTTCCCCTCTATCTTGGTCTTCCTCATCAAATGGATCTGGTTGATTCTGTGGGCTCATCATTGGCTCAAATTGTTTATCATTCTTTTGGCGGGGGACTGCTTGCTGTGCATTCACCATTTTAGTTGCCTGAGCAGCAAAGTACTCCTGCGAATTGAGAGGTGCATGGCCTCGACGATCCACTCGTTTATACGTACCGTCGTCAATCATGGTTCTTGTTTTGACGTTATCATCCCACATTGTCTGATAAATGTCGAGAACTCGTTGGGTAAGGTCTGGTTGAAGAACCGGGAATAATTGTTCAACTCGTCGGTTCAAATTCCGAGTCATTAAATCAGCGGATGATAAGTAAACTTGTTGGTCCCCATCAAAGTCAAACATATAAATCCGACTGTGCTCCAGGAAACGACCAACGATTGAATGAACCGTAATAGTATCACTAATTCCTGGAATCCCGGTTCTAAGACAACAAATTCCCCGAACAATCAGATCAATTTTGACGCCGGCGTGCGAAGCTTCATACATCTTGGCGATCATGTCCTTATCTGAAAGTGAATTCATCTTCATTCGAACGTAAACGGGCCGACCTTCTTTAGCGTACTTGATGGCATGGTTTAACTTGTCATTAATAAAGTCGCGAATACCGTGTGGTGAAATATGCAGTTGGTGGAAAAACGGCGGTTGAGAATAACCTGATAACATATTGAAAATATTAGTAACATCAATGCCGATATCATTATTACATGTTAGTAACCCCAAGTCGGTGTAAAAGTGAGCCGTGACATCGTTGTAATTACCGGTCCCCATGTGAATGTACCGTTGGATACCATTCTGTTCACGCCGAACAACCAGCGACAGCTTAGAGTGAGTCTTTAAGCCAACTAAACCATAGATGACGTGGCACCCCATCTTCTCAAGGGTTCTCGCCCAGTGAACATTATTTTCCTCATCAAACCGAGCTTTGACTTCCACCAAAACCGTCACTTGTTTACCATTTTGGGCCGCCCGACCAAGATACTTAATGATGGGCGAATCACCGGAAACTCGGTATAACGTCATCTTAATCGCCAAGACTTCTTTATCAATCGAAGCTTGTCGAATAAATTCAACGACCGAATCGAACTTATCGTATGGATGTTGCATCAACCAATCATGCTTCTTGATGGCATCAAAAATATTATGATCCGAATTGAGTTCCTTAGCTTGATAAGCTTTAAATGGTGGGTATTTTAAATCATCGTGGCCGACAACCGCACTCGCCAGCTTGTTTAAGAAGGTCAAATCAATCGGACCATTTACCTCATAAACAGAATCCTCGTCAATCTTAAGTTCCTTAACCAAACGCTTTCGAAGCTTACCACTAATGTTGGAGTCAACTTCCAGTCGAATAACGTGACCATGTTCTCGCAGTTTTAATTGCTGCTGAACTTTTTTCAATAAGTCAGAAGTATCCTCTTCGGCCACATCAAGGTCCATATCGCGAGTCGCCCGGAACGTTGAGACTTCTTCAATATCGTAATTAACAAATAGCTGATTGGCAAATTGTTTGATAATTTCTTCCAGTAAGATAAAATCATTAGAACCTCCCGGCAGTTTAACAACTCTCGGAAAAATACTTGGTACCTGCAACGTTGCATATAATGATTTGTCACTGTCCTTACCAGTTAATCTAAGTGATAAATTTAATGAATCATTACTAATGAATGGAAAAGGCCGTGAACTATCGTCGGCCATAGGCGTTAGAACCGGATATAATTCATCATGGAAATAGCCCCTGATAAACTGATATTGTCGCTCAGTTAAATCCTCAACGTTGAGCAGATGGATGCCCACCTGATTAATTGCCGGTAAAATCATTCGGTTCAATGTCGTATACTGTTTATTTATCTGATCATGAGCTTTACGGTTAACCTCTTTTAATTGTTCAATAGGAATCAAACCAGATGCATCGGGTTGCTGATATTTAACTTCAACCAGCTTAACCAGCGATGCTACCCGAACCATGTACCATTCGTCAAGGTTACTCTGTGTAATTCCTAAAAACTTGACCCGTTCCAATAACGGATTGCTTTTATCACGGGCTTCCTCTAAAACCCGATCATTAAAGTCCAACCAACTAAGTTCCCGATTGGTAAAGAACTTAGGGTCGTAATAGTCAACTTTTGTCTTCATTTCTCTTTCACACTCCTCTGCTTTAACATTGCGCGATACCCAAATGCTTCTTGGAAGAATTGACTTTTCGAATTAAATATCCAATTTTCATACGCTAAATTAGCATTACTAAAAACAGAAATAATAATGTTGGGTTCTTTAATCGAAACTGAAATTCGCTTGATCTTTTGCTGCCGATCATCATCCAACGCATCTGCCAACCTAAGAATGGCAGCTAATTTGGCAATTAATCGCCGATTAGTAGCAGAAATATGCTGAAAGTGACTGAGATCTTCACTTGGCGTCGTTGAACTATGATACCTCGCAACTGCAGCTACTAAGCGCCTTTCTGTATCTGAAAGACCAGTAATATCAGAGTGGCTGATAATATATTCCGAATGTAAATAATGTTCATGAATACCAATATAATTACCAACATCGTGCAGAATTGAAGCAACTTGCAGTAACAGACGTTCGCGATTCCCCAGTTGATGTAATGGCTTTAATTGGTCAAACAGATGCAATGCAAATCTGGTAACCAACCTTTGATGAACTGGTTCAACATTATAATGGTCGGCCAGATTATTTGCCATAATAATTGTTTGCTGAGTAAAGTCACGCTTGGAATAACCATGGGCCACTGCTTCACTATTAACCAAACCGTCAACAATTCCCGAATCTGAGAATCCAATTTCATCCGCGTGAGTTAGCCTAATCACTCGACGAATCAGCAATAGTTCCGGCAGTACTAATGGTACGTATTCTTCATCAGCTTGTAGCCGCTCAATTAAATATTGATCGGAAACATCCACTAAATCATCCACCAACCTATTAAATGCATCAATTGATAATGAATTTTCTGAATCTTTTTCATAGTTATCAACCAATCGTTTAAGAGGTAATGTCCCCAGCAGAATGATCTTGCTTGGTTGCTTTTTATCAATACCACTTGCCGGATTATCACTATAAAAATCATTTAGCTTACTATCAATATAGTCATTTAACAAGCCAATTGAATTTGGAGCTGTTTCACGTAAACTTTGCAGATCTTCGGCAATCTTAATTGGCCCCAAAGCAAAATTAGTCGAGGAAATGAACTTACCATCATCAAACTGTGTTACAGAAGTATTTCCTGAAGTAATTCCTACTAAGAAGACTGTTTCATGTTTCATTTTCTTTTTCTTGCGCATGTCGATCTGGATATCCTGATTTCGATAAAATGCTTCTTCACTCATCGATAACCAGCGGATAGTTAAGCCTGTATGCAGGAACAACTGATCCGCAATAAAATCGGCGTTAAATGCTTGTGATAGTGCCTCACTGCCAAACAGCTTATAATCAGTAACGCCATAGTCACTTAAAATCTGAATAAATCCCGTTAAAGCTTCCGAGACCCGGTCAACGGATTCGTACTTAACCGGCTTATCCTGGTAGACATCGTCCCCTAAATTAATGTCTTTTTGAACCCGCTCCAACGGCTTTAAATTCTTGAGATTTACAATCAATAGCTCCAGCCCAGAGACATTAACCATAATCACCCCGAAATATTTTGCTGCCATAAAAATCCTCTCTCTTCTTCTTGACTTTGAGGTTTCTAACCATTCGATAACAAAACATTTACTTGTTACCGTTAGTATACAATAATTCTCAGTGGGAAGGTTCACCCTAATATAGTTAGATACGTAAAAATTTAACCATATTACTGAAAAATTACTGAAAATTTTTTGATAATTGAAAATCAGGAAATCATTTTATCAGCTACCCGTTAGCCGCCCTTCAATGACCAGCGTATTTTGACATCCCATCATTTGACAGCACTGCTTTAGCGGTTGAAAATAGACTCGTACCAAATTTTAAATGAAAGAAGTGGCAATTAATGGCAGAACTAAATGCAGCAAATGCCGGCACTTACAAATTTGACAACGATTTTGAAATTAACCGCTTAGGATATGGCACCATGCAATTAACTGGAGAAGGTACTTGGGGTCCTTACAGTGATCCTGACCAAGCCGCCAGTGTGACCAAACACGCGGCTGAACTTGGCATTAATTTCTTTGATACGGCTGATTCCTATGGCCCATGGTTTGCTGACCGTTACTTAGCTGCCGGTTTGAAACAAGTTTCAAACCGAAACCAAATTTTCATTTCAGATAAGGTTGGTCAAACTCGC
Organism: Lentilactobacillus diolivorans DSM 14421; assembly: GCF_001434255.1. Classification (GTDB taxonomy): domain Bacteria; phylum Bacillota; class Bacilli; order Lactobacillales; family Lactobacillaceae; genus Lentilactobacillus; species Lentilactobacillus diolivorans. The sequence goes on along the minus strand of NZ_AZEY01000079.1, from coordinate 121,345 downwards.
CAAGGCCCAAACGTCTGGACACCGCTTGGTGAATCCAGCTACCTGCGTCAACAAGTCGAAGTTTCAATGATGACTTTGGGCATTGACCATGAAGATTTACTATTTCTCCATCGGATCGATCCCAACTACTCTGTCGCCGATCAGGTTGGTGAATTAGTTAAGATGCAGGACGAGGGTAAAATCAAGCATATTGGGCTCAGTCAAGTAACGGTTGATCAAATAAAAGAAGCTCAAAAATACGCCAAAATTGATGCAATTGAAAACTTGTACAATGTTGCTAATCATAAAGACGATGACGTGGTTGATTATGCCGAAGCACAACACATGGCGTTTGTTCCATGGTTCCCATTAAACACCGGTAAATTAATCGGTGCTGACAGTCCTCTTAGTACAATCGCTAAGAAATACAACGTTTCCGAAGCTCAAATTGCTTTGGCATGGTTACTCAAACGCTCACCAAATATTTTGCCAATTCCAGGAACCAGTTCCATTAAACATTTGGAAGATAACGTGGCGGCAGCTAACGTTAAATTAAGTGACGAAGGCTTCGACAAACTGAGTAAGCTAAGCCACTAATTTATCCAGATTCAGTCGGTGCTCAATTTAAAACCTTATAAAAAAGGATTTCCAAGATGCAATGACTGCATTTTGGGAATCCCTTTTTATTTCTCAGATAATTTACTTTTTGCATGCAGCCGCCAAGCACAGGTGCCGGCAGTTTTAAGTGAATTGACCATGATATAATCTAGTAATCATGGTAAAAAAGGAATTGGTTAGACTGATCAATAATTATCGCTCCGAATGCGTTTGCCAAAGAACCGCGATAAATGATCCCAAATAAGTTTCAGAACACATTAAAAGTCACGATTAATGAAAATCTGTTCATGTTTGCATTCATTAATGGCAATAATCGGGGCGTGCCACGCAAAGCAACTACATATAAAATCAATAAAAAATTTCTCTTTAAATTTTTTATTATTATACGCGCTGATGTCTATTCAGGCAACGTAAATTTTACTAAATTATTAATCACAAGCCGAAAACTATAATTGCTAGTTTAGAATTGTTATAATCTAGATAGAATGTTAATTACGTCTGGAGGAACTACTAATGAGTAAACTGTCAAACTATATGCGTTTAATTGGTGTCCTTGCCGTTGGTGGGATTGCACTCATTCTTGAATTCGTTTTAAGATTGCCTTTCTATTCCCAAATCGTCATTTCCACACTTGGCTTGTTTATCGCATTACTCATGTTTATTGATATGGTTAAGACACTACGATCCGGAAAATTTGGTGTCGATTTATTGGCAATTACCGCTGTTATTGCCACCATCGCCGTCGGTGAGTACTGGGCCGGCTTAATTGTTCTACTGATGTTAACTGGTGGGGACGCTTTGGAAGATTACGCTGCCAACAAGGCCAACTCAGAACTCCAATCGCTACTTGAAAATTCACCTCAGTCCGCCCATTTAATCACAGGTGATAACCTCAAAGCAGTCCAGATCGATCAAGTTAGTGTTGGTGATCGGCTGGTTGTTAAGCCAGGCGAAGTCATCCCAGTTGACGGCACGCTTACACGTGGGAACACAACCGTTGACGAAGCATCGTTAACCGGTGAATCCAGGCCAATTGACAAAGCCGTCGGTGAGACAGTTATGTCCGGTGCGATTAATGGTGATAATTCGTTTGAAATGATCGCTGATAAAACAGCTGATGACAGCCAATATCAAAACATCATTCGTTTAGTCAAGCAAGCCGAAAGTACGCCTGCTCACTTCGTGCGAATGGCGGACCGTTACGCCGTGCCATTCACTCTATTAGCCTATGCAATTGCAGGTGTGGCATGGTATGTCGCCGGAGATCCAATTCGGTTTGCTGAAGTGCTGGTCGTGGCATCTCCCTGCCCACTGATTCTAGCGGCACCAATCGCGTTAGTTTCAGGAATGAGTCGAGCAAGCCGAAATGGTATTATTGTTAAGAGCGGTACAATTATCGAAAAACTTGCCACTGCAAAAACGTTTGCTTTCGATAAAACCGGAACCATTACCAAGGGTCATCTCACTGTTGATCAAGTTTATGCAACAAATGGTTATACCCAAAAAGAAGTCCTTGCTTTGGCGGCTGGTGCCGAACAGCAATCCAGCCATATTTTAGCCCGTTCCCTGGTGGCGGCAATTCCCGAAAACATCCCGACGGCTACCAACGTGGTTGAAACAACTGCCCAAGGTGTTACAGCAACTATCGATAACAAGACAGTTAAAGTTGGTAAACCGTCTTTTATTTCGAAAAAACCGATCAAAGCAATTGATCAAACAACCGTTTACGTTTCGGTCAATGATCACTATATTGGTTACGTTTCGTTTTCTGACGAATTACGACCAGAAGCCAAAAAGGTCATGGATCAATTACATGACCAAGGCGCCAAACAAATTATGATGATTTCGGGCGACCGAAAATCAATCGCTCATGAAATTGCGCAACGAGTCGGTATTGACAAAGTTTACGGCGACCGTTTACCTGAAGAAAAGATCTCCGTTATTGAAAAAATTGAAAACCAATTTCGACCCGTCGTCATGGTTGGTGATGGTGTCAATGATGCGCCGTCATTGGCCATGGCCGACGTTGGGATCGCAATGGGTGCTCATGGTGCTACCGCAGCCAGTGAGTCGGCAGATGCCGTTGTGCTAAAAGATAACTTGGGGTTGGTTAGTAAAGCAGTCAAAATCTCTAACGATACGATGAACGTGGCGAAACAATCAGTCTTAATTGGAATTGCGATCTGTACGATCTTAATGTTAATTGCCAGCTTTGGCGTTATCCCGGCAATTATTGGCGCGCTCTTCCAGGAAGTTGTCGACACTATTACAATTCTATGGGCATTAAAAGCCAGAGTTGACCAATAAAAAAGTCAGAAATAAAGCCTAAACAGCTCGCAGCCGACAAGTCAAATCAGGACTGTTGGTTGCGAGCTGTTTGTCCATGTTACAAATCTAAATTGCTTCTAACTTAGCCTGACACTACTTCATAATCCGCAATAAATCCCGAATAATAAAAAGTATTAAAATTTAAGCTTTACTACACAAACTGATGTTCGTATAATATAAAACATAAGCACTTTTTCAAAAGAAGTTCAGAGGGGGACTTACGATGCAGCAACCAAAGACTAAACGTAATTACGGGCTTGCCATCTTGGCACAAATGGACAAGCAAAAACTACCACTAACCTACTTAAGCCGTTATGGCGTTAACAATCAACGGAAAATGGCAGACTTTTTCTTCGGAATGGGTGACATTTCAGAATATCAACAAATCTATCGAGATCTTTTAGATCGTGAAAGTCAAACAAGTAATGCTGATTAATTAGTTGCTATCACATCTATACGATAAGGAGATCATTATGGCAAATTTTAATATAATTAAAGGCGATATTACTAAAGTGCATGTTGACGCAATTGTAAACGCGGCTAATACCGCATTAGCCGGCGGCGATGGTGTCGATGGCGCTATCCATCGGGCTGCCGGTTCTCAATTAGATGAAGCATGTCGAAAACTAAACGGCTGCCCGACAGGAGAAGCAAAAGTAACGCCTGGTTTTAATTTACCAGCTAAATTTATCATTCATACACCTGGACCAATTTGGCATGGTGGAAACCACAATGAAGCCCAACTGTTACGTAACTGTTATGTGAACAGTCTAAAACGGGCAGTTGAGAATCATTGTCTAACAGTTGCATTCCCTTCAATCAGCACCGGCATCTATGATTTCCCACTTAATCAGGCCGCAAAAATTGCAACTGAGGCTATTAAGAATTTTAACATGCCATTGGATGTCACCATGGTTTGCTTTGATTCAGAAACTTACCAGGCTTATCTGCAGGCGAAGTGAGAGCCACATCATTTATCTCACACCATTTAAAGTGCAAACAACCCTTTCTACTGGGTACTAGGCAGGATTACAATAACCGTGTAAGACAAGGGCAGATAAATTCCAGCATTTAATTGGATTACCCAAAACGGGGGCTAGACAAAATTATTTTTGCCTTAGCCCCCGTTTTGTAATTAAAAAGGATTGCCATATTCAACTACCAACTAACAAGACGGTTTTCACCGATAAACCACATTTAAGTCTACTCAATCATCAAGATTCGAACTGGTTGTTAGTTATATGAGTTGGTTTTCGAACGCTCATTCGACCATCCAGAATCTCATATGTTTGATCGGCAAAATCCATTAGTCTTGTATCATGGGTGACGATTACAACCGCCTTATTATGTCTCTCTGCTAGTTCTTTAAACATTTTGCCGACCTCGATTACTCGCGCACTATCCAAGGCAGCCGTCGGCTCGTCTGCAAGCACAATTTCCGGATTAGCGTATAAGGCTCTGGCAATTGCAACTCGTTGAGTCTGACCACCGGAAAGCTGACCTGGGTACTTATTAACTAAACTTTCTATACCTAGCTCATTTAAAAGATTTTCAAGTTCCTCATGACCCAGGTTTCCGTTCGGCTTAATCTTTCTTACAAATTCAAATTGTTCTTTCACCCTAAGATAAGGCACGAGAGAATACGATTGAAGAACAAACCCCACTTGATTTAGCCGCAATTTGTCCCGCTGCTTTTTATTTAATTCGCTAACGGGTTTTCCTTCAACAATAACTTCTCCAGAACTGGGAGTTTGCAATCCTCCCGCAATCGTCAAAAATGTGCTTTTTCCGGAGCCGGATGGACCAACAACCACAATTAAGTCGCCTTTGGCAGCTGAAAAGTTAATATCATGGAGAACATGGACTTTTGCAGTTCCCGTTCCAAAATACTTATTAATATTTTTCAATTCAATTACTGACATGATTAACCTCCAATCACCTGAACCGGATCAACTGTCGCAATCTTCCGAGCCGGAATTGCGGCACCGACAACTCCCATAAACAGAAGTCCAACCGAAATCATACTCAACATGGGAACATTAAAGGCAATCGGCACTCCAATTGGGATCATTCTGGAAGTCAAAAGTGTCAGAGCAGCGCCAATAATAATTCCCGCAGCCATCAAGATAAGTGATTGACCCATAATCGTTCTAACCAACGCAGCGGCCGGAATTCCCTGTGCTCGTAAAACCGCATAGGTCGGTAATGCCTGAACCGTCAAGATATAGAGGAAAACCGCAATGATGATTAACGAAATAATCATTAAGAATCCAATCATAAAATCAAAAGTGGTATTTTGTGCCGAATAACCTGGTAGTTTTGAAATAAAATATGCAATTGAATATTTTTTTAACTGCGAATTGTTTGCGTTGTAGTTTACGTTCTTGGAAGCAATCGCACTTCCAAAGGCATTTGTATTTTCCATTCCCCGCAGCTGTTTCCACGCAGATAAGGTTCCGTAAATCACTGGTGCTACGTTGAGTTTTGCATCTTTTGTAAAACCAACGATTTGATATTTGTCAGAAAGTGAATTCAATTGAATTTTATCTCCAATTCGATACCCATCTGATTTGAATTGATCATCAACCACGACTTGACGATTATTATGAACTTTATGACCCGAAGCTATTTTCAAATTTTTAGCAATAAATTGGTCATTTTTAATACCAACAAATGAAGATGATTCTTTAGGGCTACCTTGGTGCTTAGCGACAACCGGTGCTTGCCCAATAACCGCTTCACGGTTGGTAAGATTGGCATCCTCTGCCTGACGATCAGTAATAAGCGACTGGTTCAAATTAACGTTGGCATCTTTATTCAAAACCATGCTTTTAGCACCCCAGGAATCAATTGCTTGCGTATTCTCACCAGCAAGCCCCGTTGAGAGTCCTGATAAAATAAAAATTAAATACGTAATCAGAACGATCATTGCAATAATTAAACTATATCGTAATTTTTCATGAAAGATCTCTTTTAACGCTAAATACATTAGCCCATCTCCTCTCCATCCAGCAATTCAAGGACTTCTTTCAATCGTTTCATAGTCTGAACTTTCCGCTCGGGATTTAATAAAATTGTTTTGATAACCTGATGACTTAATATCATCGCTGCCCACTGACGGCTGTCTAATTCTGAAACCGGTTGAGAACGATCTTCACCAATTAGCGACTCATTTTTATCCAAATGCATCTTAATCAATTCTTGATACCGGCTATTTACCACGCCATCAACAAAAGTAGCGACTTGGTTTAAATAAAATTGGGGATCAAACGAATCGTTACTAACTTTCTGATTAATAGCGGCGTGAATGTCATGCATTGCAACGCCGTACAAATATCTGTAAGAATCAGCCAAATCATCAAAATACTTATAAAATGCCCCACGTGCAATTCCCGCCATTTTAACAATCGGCGCAACTTGTGCCTTAGCCAATGGCTGATTACTAAATTCCACCAAAAGCGCTTTACGAATTTTGGCTTGCTTTTCAGTTTTTAAATTTAAAAAAGTTGTTGATACCATCGCATTTCCTCCTAGTGACATCCTGTCATTTAATAAATGATACCTCATTAGTGACACGGTGTCAAAAATGAAGTATAAAAAAAGAGACTGGGCAAAATAATTATTGTCCTCCAAGTCTCTTCTTCCTAAATAAACAATCGGTTTAAAAAATAAATTTTAGTAAGCAGTTGTTGATCGAAGTAATTCTGGATTACGGTTTGTTAGCAGCATACCATGGCCACTTCGATCAAAGATGATACTTTCAAATTCTCTACCAGAATGGAATCGTGTATATTTAATATCTCTGCGCTTCAAACTACCCCGACCCGCTAGCTTGCGTGCTGGTAATGTTTGAATTGAATCATCGGAAACCAGGTATAGGCGACCATTATGTGGATTATACCCCATTGACTGCTCATGAGTGCCAGTGCTCTTTTTGAGGAGTTGCTTAGTCAAACTGACTTTAACTGATCGATTTCCAATCACTGCCCGATAAATTTTAACTTTACCACCAGAGATACCCCACCAGTATGCATGACCTGAATTATCAAATGTGAGATTATGACCTGCCGGCACCATGGCACCACGATTATTCATATGAAATTTAATGACTTTATTCGGCTTTAACGATGTTGAACTGACTCTTTGGATAGTTGACCAAGCAGTCGGCTTCATATCAGGACGATCTCGCCAAGTCCAAATTGAGTGGTGTTTACGATCATAGGCTAGAGATTGCCCATGACCAACTTCAAACATTGGTCCGACTTTTATCCCAGCCATCCGCTTGGGTGCCAAGGCACCTTGAATTGCTGATAGACTTGAACTGTTCAACTTGTGCATGTCAAAACGGACCACAAATCCCCGGCCATGATTTTGATGTGGCGCGTATAAAACAAATAAATAATTACCTGCAAACGTCGCTGCTTGTGGATTTGTCATATCCCAATCGGTCTTACCAAGTGCCTCATGATTATTAGGCAATAAATATTTGGTTTTCAGCGTCCATTTAGTGCCACTTACACTATGAATCGAATCTTTCCCTGTTGGATTATTTGACCAGTTGTAATCCGAACCTACTTTGACAAAGTGAACTTGCCGATTGTTCACCGTGCGTAAGCTTGAGCCGGAATACTGATAAATCGCGTTACTCCTTTGAACGTATGTAGCCGCATTAACTGTTGCAACAGTCATTAATCCCAACGACAAGCCAGCCAGTACCCCTACCAACAGTTTGTTAAATTTCATATCTAATTCCCTCCAACTGATGCCGATATGCATCACAAGATAACTTTATTGTACTGCATTTTCTTAGAACTACGACGCCTTTTTCAAACAAATCAAAGCAATTACATTTACTGCAAACACAATCCCAGTTAATAAGACTAACCTAATAAGCATGATTTGCCTGCAACACTTCAGGACAATGATTGACTAGTAAATTGCCTTTAGCAGTGCCATCATACGCGATTCCCTCGAATTCACGTTTGGGACCAAATTGGGTCCATTCAAAGGATCCATTTGTTAAATGACCATGCCCCTTTAACTTCTTAGCAGGGAAACTGGCAACTGAAGCATCTGACAACAATAACAGCCGCTTGCGAATCGGGTTATACCCCATACTTTGAATTCGCGTACCAGGCCAATGGCGTAGTTTCTGATAAGTCAATTTGAATTTAACGGAACGGTGATGAATTTTGCCTTTGAAAACATACGCGCACCATCCTGGAAACGACCAAAAATAAGCGTTTCCCTTTTTATCAAATGTTAAATCATGGCCACCAGGAACGGTTAAACCGTGGCTGCTAAGTCGAAATCGAATAGCGAAGTCAGGTCGCAAACTTTTCGAATTAATGTGTTGGATATATCCCCAATTGCTAACCGGAATCCGCGGAGCCCGTTCTTTATCACGCCACATGTATAAACCATGATTTTTCCAATTGTATGCCAATGACTGGCCATGTCCCGTAGTAAAGATTGGCCCAGCTTTAATACATTTATGAATTTGCTTTTGAATATACGAAAATTTTCCGTGACTTTTAACGTAGGCATCCCGTAATTCCTTTGGGTGAAGTCGCACACCAATGGAATCAAGGTTTGCGATATTGAACCGAACAATTCGTCCTTTATTACGCAGGTTGGTCGGGCAATATACGATATACATATATTTTTTGCCATCCATGGCAATTGATTGGGGATTCCCCCAATGCTGACTATTTTTGCCGGGATACGGTAAAATATATCGCGTTGTGAATGTCACTTTCTTTCCGCGCTGCGACTGAATCTTATGTTCAATTCCGACATGATGAACATGATAGTAACGTTTAGGCACTCTAACATAATGAACCTTATGATTATTAAGATAGCGCATATGTCGTCGGTGGTAGATAAGCCCTGACGATTTTTGATGATAAACATGATATTTAGCTTGAGCAACCGGCGCCCCCAGCGTCATTGCCAAAACAAAGCATAAGAGAGTTTTAACCCATCTCATGCAATCCCCTCCCTTGATAACAATTCGATTCTTGTTAAATCGTTAAAATTAAACTGCAGATTCAATTCTAGCTTTTTAAGGCGTAAAAACAAGTGGGAAAAGGTTATGTCCGACAGAAAGATACTTTTTACCACTGATTTTAACCTGTTTCTTAAATCACTCGCACATTTGAATTTTAAACATTCGGTTTCTTTTCTGTTGTGTTGGAAATTTTTTGTCACATGGTTCAATTTAATACTCATCGTGATTACATCAAAAAAGACCAGACAAATTGATAATTGTCACAGTCTCCCGTACATCAACTATTAAAATCAGTTACTAAAAATACTAACTGGCGTTATAATTGCTGTTCTACTCACTTGATAATGAATCAAGCATTCGGATATTTTTTAATTTATAGTGGGTAATCACGCCAACAATTAAGCTAAACAGGATGGTTAACAACGATGACCAAATGTAACCTGGATAATGAATGGTTAGTGGAAAGAGGATTGCACCGGTTTGCGCCTTAATCATAATGAAATGATGTAAGACAATGCCGATTACCCAACCAAATAAAATTCCTGCAAGAGTCAAAATTACATTTTCCCGAGCAACGTAAGCCGTCACTTCGCGATCGTAAAATCCCAGAACCTTAACGGTCGAGAGTTCCCGCATTCGCTCAGAAATATTGACATTTGTGAGGTTATAGAGCACCACCAACCCTAAAGCAGCCGAAAGCCCAATGAAAATCAAGACTACCGAACTCAGTCCCACCGTTCCCATTGAATTACTGGAATAGCGCGAATAAGTCACATTCAAGACACCCGATTGTTTTAAAAGGTCCTTGCTCAACTTTTGTCGCTGCGCTGACTTAGTGTGCTTGACCTTAATTAATCGTGACGTTGGCTGATAATTAGTTCCCGTTATTTTTTGATAATATTTAGGCGTTAAGTAGAGGTAATGGCCAGCGTAATTTTTCACAATACCTGAAACTGACACTTTAACAGCGCGGTTACCAATTTTTACCGATAATTTGGTTCCTTTCCGGGCATTCATATCAGTAGCAAGTTTTTCAGTAAGAATAACCCCGTGGTTGGTCAACCTTTCCGTTTCGGAATTATCCGGGTTAATAAGCGAAATATATTGATTCAGATGTCTCGTTGTTTTGGGTGCAACCATCGTAACAGTAGCGTTTCGCTTGATCCCTTTTGTTGGCGAAACCGTTACTGATTTGACCATTGCTGCTTTTTGAGCGGTTATATTTTTATCATGGATGGCTATACTAGGATCCGCTAATGTCACAATACCTTGATAATGTTGAACTTGCGTAAATTGATCAGGAATCAAGTCATTCACAGAATCCCGAATGCCAAAGCCCGCCAGCATTAGTCCTGTACAACCGGCAATGCCGACAATTGTCATAATCATTCGGCCCTTGTAGCGGAACAAGTTTCGATAACTTACCTTTTGATTGAAATTAAGGCGATTCCATAATGGTTTAACTCGTTCAAGTAAAATTCGCTTACCAGCTTTAGGTGCCCGCTCACGCATTAACTCAGTTGGCTTCTCACGCAAATTAATAATCAGAACAACCGCTGAACTCCCAAGGGTAGCAATCAATCCGGCAAAGATTGCCTCAATTAGATAAATCCACGGAAAAACACCTACATAATGGGTTAGATTATTATTACTAAGCATCCCAAAAATAAACTTCGGTAATGTCAGCGTTCCAACAAGCCCACCAATGACTGACCCGAGTAGTCCGGCTAATAACGAGTAAACGATGTATTTCATAGAAATAACACCCTTCGTATAACCAAGTGCCCGCATCAATCCAATTTCTCGTCGATTCTTTTCAATCATTCGCGAAATTGTCGTAAAAGTGATTAAAACGGCAATGAATAAGAAGAAACCGGGAAAGATAACCGCGATTGCCGCAATACTTTTTGACTCATCAAAATAATCTTGATACCCAACGTTGGTCGTTCTGTCATTATACATGTAAGTTGCTTCCGGCGTTTTTATCAGTTGACTGCGCATTTCCCGCAACTTTTCAGAGCTAACCTGAATCTTCTTAATTGCCGACTTTACCCGCGGCGTTCGATAATCTTGGGGGACTTGGGTTAATTCTTTGGCCTGAATTTGTAAGGATCTTAACTGCAAATTGATTTTAGCCAACGCTGGTGCAATCACTTCACTCCGACGTTGCTTTGGTCGACGACGAAACATTTTTTCGAGTTGTTCCTGATCCTGCTGCACCCGATCGTTATAGCGACCGGTGCCAGCTGCCAATCCCTTTGTGTCATTGAATTTGATAGCAATTAAAGCCGCTTCTTTTTGATTGAAAGCCTGGTTTAAGACATACGCAAAATAGTCAACCTGACCACTACCAAGATTAGTTGTCCCACGATCCGTTGAACTCACAAACAAGGGTGAATTAATAAAACCGACGATCCGATACTCTCGACCCTTTAATCCTGCCGTCTTTGGCAAATGGTAATCTTGGCCGATCCGGTAACCATCTTTCTTAGCCTTCGTGTCTAACACAATCTCAGTTTGCGTTTTTGGAAAGTGTCCGGATACCAGTTCCAGTCGATTCAATTTAGCGTTTTTCATAAACGAATAAACAACGGCAACCTCGTTTTGCGACTTTTTAACGGTTACCATATGACTTGGTTCAGCTATCTGAACGTTTGGGTCATTCTGAACAACTTGGAGATCCCTTTTCGTGAGCCCCAATGTTGAACTCATCGTCATATCACTTAATTGGTGCTGATCAAAGTAGTGATCCGCTGACTTATCCAAACTAGGTCCCGTAGCCCGAATACCAACGTAAAGCAATGACCCCAACATAATAATCAGGACAATCGAAATAAACTTTCCCCATGAATATGTAATTTCTCGTAAAGTGGCTTTTAAATAGGTTGAATTCAAGTTAGTCACCTACCATTCAATCTGCTCAACCGGTTCTGGAGACTCATTTAACGTAATCTCTTGAACCTGGGCATCCTTAATATGAATCACTTTGTCTGCCATTGGCGCAATCATTGAATTGTGTGTCACAATGATAACCGTCATCCCAGATTGACGCGCAGTATCCTGCAGCAGCTTCAAAATCTGCTTACCAGTTTCGTAATCCAAAGCGCCAGTTGGCTCATCACATAACAGCACTTTAGGGTTTTTGGCTAACGCCCGCGCAATCGCGACCCGTTGCTGCTCACCACCAGACAGTTGGGCCGGAAAATTATCAATGCGGCCAGCCAGCCCAACTTGGCTTAACGTTTTCACCACGTCTTTTGCATTTGGTGCAACTTGACTGGCAAGTTCAACGTTTTCCTTGGCGGTTAGATTGGGAATTAGGTTATAGAATTGAAACACAAAACCGACCGTTGACCGTCGATATTCAGTTAACTGACGGTCGTTAAACTGAGCAATATCTTGACCATCAATCAAGATTTTTCCTTCACTTGGTTTGTCCATTCCGCCAAGAATATTTAACACCGTTGATTTCCCAGCTCCTGACGCGCCAAGAATGACAACCAGCTCCCCTTGATCAATGTCAAAACTAATATCGTGGTTGGCCACAATTGTATTAGTTCCCATTTCATAACGTTTCGTTTCGTTACGAACACTAATGAATGCCATTAAAATCCCTCTTTCATTTTTAGACAACAAATAATTCGTGTTTGTGAACCAGTTGATCATTCTTATTAATGAGAAGTCTTCATGTTAATATCAATATGAAGTCCGGCTTATTTTTATTTACTTGCCATCATCTCAGCTCTGGTTCTCAATTAAGTATAACGTGAACTACTCGCCCATGAATGACCGAGCTTCTGGGAACACAAAGTAGTATTTAGGATATTATATCGGTATGCCGAAAACCTAACTTACAGAACTCCGCTCTTTTACCATGGCTAGTTCCTAACCGATAGCTTTTAATCCGCGATTAAGGATATTAACTGCCGCATTAATATCGCGGTCGTGGTGCGTTCGGCATCCAGAACACGTCCATTCCCGAATAGCTAAGGGTTTAGCGCCGTCATTATGCCCGCACGCTGAACAGATTCGAGAAGTGTTCTTGGCGCTCACCACCACTAATTGCTTACCGTACCACGCACACTTATATTCAAGCATGGTCCGGAATTGATACCAGCTGGCGTTAGCGATTGACTTAGCGAGGTGGTGATTGTGCATCAGATTTTTGGTTTTCAAATCCTCAATCACAATCACATCGTATTGGCTAACTAAGTCCGTCGTCAATTTATGGAGATAGTCCTTGCGCTGGTTGGCAATTTTAGCTTGATAACGCGCTTTAACCATTCTTGCCCGTTGCCAATTTTGATAATCGTTAAGTACCAGCTTGGATAATTTATGGTTATGATTCCATTGGCGCATCGTAACGGTGGCTTGATGCCGACGCCGACTAAACTTGGATTGCCATAGCGTCGCTTGTTTTTCCAGCCATCGCGCATTGAACGTCCCGTGCTTAACACCGTTGGAGCCAATTGCCAAATTGGCAACGCCCATATCCAACCCAACCGATTGGTGAGTCTTCGGTAAGTCATGAACTTCAGTTTCGACCTGCAAAGAAAGATAGTAGCGACCCGTGGCATCATGACTGATCGTGTAACGCTTAATTTTAGCGTCTCTTAATTGGCTGGTCTTGCTGGTCCGAATACTCCCAATTTTCGGTAATCTTAAACGCCGCTTCGCCTCCACGACGCAAGTTGAGCGCCCAGTATAAGCCTGCTTAGCATTATGCCGGGACTTAAACCGCGGATGACCACCCCGTTGTTGGAATAAGTTCTTAAAAGCGAGCGCCAGGTTATGATTAACCACCAATAAGCTGGTAGCATCACTCGCTTTTAGGAATGGGTACTCTTGCTTAAGCGGTTTAAGCAGGTAATTCATATCGTATTCGTTAGCAAACTGACTTTTCGGGTTATTCTCATAGCGTTTCTGAGCCATCGCTAACATTTGATTCCAAACAAACCGATCGTTGCCAAATAGTTGCCACAACTGACCGGTTTGTTTTTGGTTTGGGTATAACCGCAGCTTAACCCCTTTAACCACCGTGGTCATCCGAGACCTCCTCTTGTTATTTTTCGTGCTGGCGTTGATCGTCAATATATTTAGCCACTGCCGGTTCATTGACAGCCCCGATGCTTTCAACATAGTAACCAGGTGACCACAAGTGACGATTCTTTTGTTGCCCATCACTGGTCTGTAACTCTGGGCACTGACGGAATAGCTGAAAAGCAGTAGTGCCCTTTAACCAGCGGACAATGTTTGTGACTGATAATTTAGGTGGTGCGCTAACTAGTAGGTCGACCTGATCATCTTGACCGATTTCCAGATGGGTGATTTCAAAACCGTATTCAGCGGCAATTTCGGCAACCAAGCGTTTGAAAACCTCCTCAACGTGTCCAGCTAAAACCTGATTGCGGTACTTAGTTCCCCATATGAGATGGTAATTCAGATTGTACACCGACGTTCGACCATACGTTAATCTGTTTGTATTTTTCATACCAACCATTGTATCATATCCAAAGTGTCACCATGCGCACAAATTTAGAAAGGGGGTGTTTTTTGACAATTAATCAGGATAAGCATCTGTTGGACGCCAAGAAGGGGGGCAAGGAAACACGTCCTTAAAAGAACGTGTTTCCTTGCCCCCATATCAAAAAAGCCATTAATAAAACTTACCCATAATCGGTTTTATTAATGGCTAAACTGTCATCACTAAACGATAAACAGCTTTAATCAGCTATCTAATTTTTGTAGGTTATTCAAATTGGGCTTCATATAATTGCTTATAGTAGCCATCTTGTGCCATCAAACTGGTATGAGTTCCCTGTTCAACGATCTTACCATCATCAACTACCAGAATTTGATTAGCATTATGAATGGTCGACAGTCGGTGAGCAATTACCAACGATGTCCGTTGTTCCATTAAGTTTTCCAGTGCATGCTGAATGGTCTTTTCAGATTCGTTGTCTAATGATGCCGTCGCCTCATCTAGAACAACGATTTGGGCATCTTTTAGGAGGGCTCTGGCGATTGCAATCCGCTGCTTTTGACCACCTGAAAGCTTGATCCCACGTTCACCAACCTGGGTTTTCATTTGATCGGGTAATCCTTTAATAAATATATCGATATCAGCTAACTTGGCAACTTCCCACAGCTGGTCCTGAGTTGCGCCGGGAGTCCCGTATTTAATATTATCACCAATCGTCCCATCAATAATGAAAATGTCTTGGGAAACAATCGCAATATTTTGTCGAAGTGATCTTAACTTAATATCTTTAATTGAAACGCCGTCAAATGTAATTTTACCACTGTCAATATCATATAATCGGTCCAGCAATTCCGTCAGTGTTGACTTACCAGCTCCCGAATGGCCAACTAACGCAGTTTGTTCTCCAAACGGAATCCGGAAACTCACATCGCGAATTGCTGGCTTTTGAGATGCTTCTGGGCTGTCAACGTCGTAAGTAAACGTAACGTGATCAAACTGAACCCCATCTTTAATTTTAGGGAAATTCACTGCGGAAGGCGTATCAACAATTTGTGGTTTTAACGCCATAATGTCCATAATTCGTCCATAAGAAACCAGTGATTGTTGGAACTGGTTTAACAATCTCGAAAACGAACTTATTGGGCTCTGAAGAATCCCAACATAGCTTAAGTAAGCAACTAATTCTCCTAAGGTTAACTGCTTTTTAAAAACAAATAGGGTTCCTAAAAGCAACACAATCGCAGTTCCCAAATACTCAATGAAATTAATTAACGGTGAAAAGATCGCTTGATTTCGAGTTGCTTCGATAATATTATCTTTGTTCATGTTCGCTAACTTACTAAAACGGTTGGTTTCCAAATCTTCAGTCGTGTAGCTCTTAATCAATTGAATCTCCGTGAGTGTATTTTGCAGCTGATTGGTCATCAGTGCCTGAGATTGACGCGCTTTTCGGTAGGAATTCCGAATTCGGGTTCTAAAAATGCGAACTACCAGGAAAATAAATGGAAACGTCAAACTAACAGCCAATGCCATTTCCCAGTTTACAAAATAAACAAAGAACAGGACACCAACAAAAGTAAATAAGCTGCCAATTAGTGACAACATATTGGGCGAAATCAGGTTTTGCAGGTTATTAATATCAGAAGTTAATCGAACCATTAGATCGCCTGTTTTACTTGATTCAAAGAAGTGGGTATCTAATCGAATGAGATAGCGATACAATTGATTTCGCAAATTTGTAATCGCCCCTTGACTCATAATCCCCATCCAATAAGTCGATAAATAGGTAAAAACGCCAGAAATCGTAACCGTCAGAAGCAATAAACCAACAACCACCACCAACTGGGAAACACTTTTATTTGGGATCACATGATCAATGATGTATTGATTAAATTGCGGTAGTAAAAAGTCCATTAACGACAAAACTGTCAGAACAACGACATTTAAGACTAGCACCCAAGGTCGTTTCAGCACGGTTCCGAACACGAACTTGAACATCCCCGTCATCGTCACTTTGCTTTGGGTTTCATCAGCGTTGGTTGTTTTCGATTTACGATCCTCCTGTGTTTGTTGCATCGCAGTCCCCTCCCTTTGCGAATATGCCTGTTTTTAGAATTCAATAACTAATTATTTAGGTACCTAACGATAGTCAGTATATACGTCTCTTTAACATCCTTCAACTATCTTGACTTCGCTTTGCAGTCGTAGCGTTGCATTGATCATTAAGTATTAAATTTTTTAAACTCGAAGTCAAAGAAAAAGGCTTACGGAAGTCACCATAAACCTTTTTCTTTCTACTGTTAATTTGGATCCTCTTAACTAGCAATCAGATATGAAGAAAGCAATTACGCCATCATGCTTCGACATGATCCAATCGCCAAAGGCTACTTATTAATGATTGTTTTCTCGAGCAATAAATCAGCTAATGTTTCCGGTGAAATATCACCCAAATTATTTTTAATATCGATTCCGCTCAGCGTTTGAACTAATGAATTTCGGTTGAGCTCTGCACCTCTTAAAGCTTTTTCAATAACCGTGATGTCACCGCCAGTAATGAAATCGCCATAAATTTTAATGTCGGAGATTTTATTATCGATTAGTGAAAAATTAAAACTAACGGTTCCAATATCGTAATGTTTAGAGACATAATAATCAAAGCCCGGATTTTTGCCATAATTCCACTCATCCGTATCGTACTTGCCTTTAAGTCGATCATCAATAATCGACCAATCATGGTCGTTTAAGTGATACGTTTCAATATCATCAAGCGAATCAGCTTTAAATAACCGTAACAACAGTTGTTTCTTAAAGCCCTCAATGTCCAGCTTTTGAAATTCAGGTTTGAGATATGGTTTAACGTTTGTTACTCGGCTTTCAACTGATTTAACACCTTTGGATGCCAGCTTGTCCTTTTCTGGTGTCAACACCTTGGTTGCAACATCCATATCCAAATCAAACATTAGTGTCCCACCAGCGGCGTATGACTTGCCAACTTTGAACATTGTCATGCCAGAAAATTTACTCTTGCCAATGACCATATCATTTCGACCACGCACTTGTGCATCCGTGGCACCCATGTCATGTAAGGCGTCAATGATTGGCTGCGCAAAATAATGAAAGTCGCCAAAATGAGTGTCATCATTAATCACAATATTCTCAAAAATAATGTTGCCATAATCATGATAAACGGCACCACCACCGGATGTTCGCCGCACTAGCTTAATCCCTTTTTTCTTTAAATAGGGCATATTAACTTCAGCATATGCATTTTGGTTTACCCCGACAATCACTGCCGGCTGATTGACATACACGATCAAGCCGTGACCAGGCAACTTTAAATCATTAACTAAATAATTGTCTAATGACTGATTCACAATTGGATCATAAACCGGTTTTCCATTACGTGATGTATCAATAAAGAACATAACAAGGCCTCCTTGAAGCACTTACTGTATCTGTAACCGCTAACACCATGATAAATCTCTTTAATACTCACAACAAGTTGATTTTCATGAAACAAACCCGGCATCATTAGCTGAATGAGCCTTCGCCGTCATTTTCTTCACGTTAATTTTAATAACACCGACATACTGAAGCGCCTTATCAGTAATCTTGACTGTCTCCCACTGATCACCTATCTCGTGCTTTAGAATCTGAACCAGCGCGTGTTTCTTAGCATCAAGATCGTCAATTAATTCGGCATCCCCATACCCCATCACGCTTTGATAGGCCATACTGGGCGTATTCTTGGAAGGATCTTTGGGCATCATTAATTTTCCTGCGTCATGAATTGCAAACCCCATTCGTGAATCTGCCGCAATTAGTTTCCGCTTATAGCCAACGGGTGCACCATGAATATATAACACTAACTGTTCATCATTAAACTCATACCCATAATTTGTGGGGACAACATAGGGATAGTCACCAGTTCGAAAACCACTATTGATAATATGGCACTCTCGCAAAATTGACTTAATTTCATCGATATCAGTTACTTCCCGATCTGTTCTTCGCATTCAAACCACTTCCTATTTTATCTTTTAGTAAAGTATACGCAGACTCAACCCATTAAGCTACATGTTTCGTAATCGGAATGAAAAAGTCAGCCAAATTCTTTGCGTGGACTACCGTGAGAAGAGTAGTCTTAAGGCAGTAAACGTCTCAGACACATTCTAATGGAGGGATAAACTTTATGGCAAACACAGAATACGATTATGATGTCTTATACATTGGTAGTGGCCATGGTACCTTTGATGGCGCAATTCCATTGGCTGCACGCGGCGTCAAAGTTGGCGTTATTGAATCTGGACTGATCGGCGGTACGTGTCCCAATCGAGGCTGCAACGCCAAAATCACGCTAGATGCACCGGTTGCACTTACCCGGCTCGCCGAAAACTTAAACGGCGTTGTAAATGGAAATTTGTCAATTGACTGGAAAGCCAATGAGCAGCATAAACACGCTGTGATCGATGGGTTACCCAACATGATTGGCGGTCTAATGAAATCAGTTAACATTGATCTCATATCAGGTCATGGTGTTCTTAAAGATCGTCACACCGTAACGGTTGGTAATGATTCAAAGACCGCCGAAAAGATTGTTATCTCAACTGGTCAACACCCACACCGATTAGATATTCCGGGAACTGACTTAGCTCATGACAGTGAAGACTTCATGAACCTAACCACATTACCTAAAAATATCACGATTATCGGTGCCGGCTATATTAGCTTGGAGTTTGCGACAATCGCAAATGCGGCTGGATCCAACGTTACCGTATTGACGCATGGCGATCATGTTTTGCGAAAATTCTATCAACCATTTGTCAAACAAGTTGTCGCTGATTTGGAAAAACGCGGCGTTGTATTCATTAACAATGCTAAAGTTACCAAATTTGGTCAAACTGATCGTCATTACAATATTGAATACAATGACAATCAAACAATCACAACGGATTGGATTTTAGATGCAACCGGTAGGATTCCAAATACTCAAGGAATTGGTTTGGATGAAATTGGCATTAACTACAATGCCCGTGGGATTGAGGTAAATGATCATCTCCAAACCAGTATTGATAATATTTATGCTTCAGGTGACGTGCTTGATAAAGACCAGCCCAAGTTAACCCCAACGGCTATTTTTGAATCAACCTACTTAATGCATCAATTTGCAGGCGATAGTGCCGATCCAATTAACTACCCTGTCATCCCATCCGTGGTTTTCACATCACCTCGAATCGCAAAAGCAGGTGTTTCAATTGAAGACGCACAGCAAAACGGACAATATGAAGTTAAAACCAACCATTTACCAGACGACTGGTATCGACAGGTCACCAAAGAAGGCCTGGGTGATAACGCACTGGTTTATGATAAAAACCATCATTTAGTTGGCGCGACCGAAATGAGTGATCAGGCCGAAGATGCCATTAACACCTTACTTCCCGCCATTGAGTTCAAATTTGGTCCAGCCGAATTAGAACGACTTGTCCCGCTGTTCCCAACCATTGGTGCTGATACATTAGGCCAACTGTAATTTTGATATTAATTGATTCTAACCAATAAATTGATCATCCAAACTTTAAATAGAGTGAGACAAAAGGCAGTTAACTTCCAGAGTTATAACTGGATTATCCGAATATGCTCCGGGTAGAATAATGGGATAATTCGGTTGTACTCTGGAAGTTGCCTTTTATCTCACATTTCCACTTGGTAATAATCGTGATTACACAAATAGGGACTGGGACAAAATTACTTTTGTCCCAGCCTCTTTGTATACATGGCTTTGTTTTTAATCGGGGTATTTAATCAAATCGAAATGTGCTGAACTGTATCTTAAGGAGGGAACTCACAAGGACTCAACTATTTTCTATAAAAATAGCCATTATCCAGTTTTGGTGTACTATATTCCTTATCAATATGATATTTATATAGTGCTGCCTTACCATTATGTTTAACGGGCTTGAAATACAAATTATCTCTGGAGTTTAGAAGTCTTAGCTTCCAGTAACCACGCTTATTTGTCTGCTTGGAGACTGTAAATAGCGAATACTTGCTATGACTAACAGTGGATTGAGCTGTTTTTACATAGAATGTCATTGGTTTGGATTTCCAGTGACCATTAACCGTTAAACCTGATTGCACTTTGTACTTGGTTAACTTGTACATAAATGGCCGATGCTGATATGTTCCGACCCAAGAACCTTGGAGAACCCGGGGGATTGGGTTAACTTTGGTTGCAGCATGGGTATTACTTGATGTCAAACAAACAACACCAACCCCCATCGTTGCGACTGCCAACAAAACAGATTTAGTCACTTTCATTAGAATTTACCTTCTTTTGCATTTGAATTACTTTCAAACTAGCGCAAATTCAAGCTCACAACAAGAAACGATCATTTTACGTAGGGTTACATTCGCTAAATTAATCAATAATTGATGATAATTGAGGGTTTGTGGTTTTCGATTTTATAAAATGAGGCAATCAGGACTACATTTATTTGTCCCAATCGCCTCATATTTACGATTCTTTAATTTTCTGTTTAAGCATTGCTACTAACTTGATGTGGGCTTTTCTTACCATGAAGAATCGCATCAACATCATTCAAAGTAATCTCAACCATATTTTGAACAGCGACTTCTGTGTAAAAACCAATATGTGGACTCACATTAACATTCGGCATTGCCAAAAGTTTCTCGAGATTTTCGTTATGCAGTGGTTTACCTGTTAAATCATGGTTAACGATTGACGTTTCACCTTCAAATGTGTCAATTGCCGCAGCCGCAATTTCTTTATCTTCCAGAGCTTTCACAAGATCACTGGTATTCACAACAGGTCCTCTGGAAGCATTGATAAAGATAGCCGATGACTTCATTTCTTTAAAGACCTGAGCGTTAATCATATGATGTGTTTCTTCAGTTAACGGGGTATGCATGGTGACAATATCTGCTGTTTTATAAACCGTTTCATGATTCACGTAAGTTAACGTATCATTCAAATCTGGTCGATGAATTGGATCCGCTGCAATGACGGTTGCACCCAAGGCTCTAAAAATCCGCGCAACCGCACTCCCAATTTTACCTGCGCCAATAATTCCAACAGTTAATGTGTGAATTTCCTTAGCTTCTGTATTGGTCCACGTAAAATCACCATGTTGTTCACGTTCGCGAACCTCGCCAAGATGCCGGAGTAACCACATAACATGAGCAAGCACCAATTCACTTACTGATCGAGGAGAATAGCCCGGTACGTTGGTAACGGCTAATCCATTTTGGGCTGCTTCCTTTAAGTCGATAATCTCATAGCCGGTACTTCTAAGGGAAATTTGTTTGATGCCAAACTCTTTGAGTGTTTTATAAACAATCGGCTCATCAACTGATGCATGTTGTAAAATCGCAATTCCGTCATACCCCTTGGCAAGATCAACAGTTTTCGCGTTCAATGGCAAGGAATTCGTATCGATTTGATATTCAGTATGTTGCTTATTCCAATCACTGATTGGTCCCTGTTCATCTGGTCGTACCGTGTACATTAAAATTTTCATGAGAATTAATTGCCTCGATTTTTAAATGTTTTTATTCAAGATTTATTGTGTTGGTTTGTTAGCCGTAGCCACTCTACCAAGCGCAAACTGGTTTCCAAATTAAACGCTTGCCTTTTCACCAACAAACTTTTGAATCCTTTCAACAGCTTTTTTAAGATCTGCTTCACTGGCCGCATAACTAATCCGAACGTATCCTTCACCACCAGGACCAAATGAAGCACCGGGAATAACAGCAACTTTAGCTTTTTCAGCTAATTCGTAACAAAATTCAACACTGTTTTGATTCAATTCTGCCGGAATCTTGGCGAAAATGTAGAAGGCACCATTGGGATTGGGACAAGTAAAGCCTGCTTTTTTCAGACCGGCAGTCAATAAATCGCGCCGCTTCAAGTATTCAGCTCTCATTGGGGCAGCATCATTTAATCCATTAGTGAAAGCTTCTTGTGCAGCAGCTTGCGCATTCGCCGTGCATGACGTAATTGTGAATTCACTTACCTTACCAATTTCAGTGATAACATCAGCTGGTCCGCAGATCATGCCAATCCGCCAGCCAGTCATCGCATGAGATTTGGAAACACCGTTCATCACTAATGTCTGCTCTGGCAGGATGGATCCCATCGATACATGCGTACCATCATAGGTCAATTCACTGTATATTTCATCACTGATGCAGAAAATATCATACTGCGAAATAACATCAGCTAATTTTTGCAAATCGTCCTTATGATATGTTACACCGGTTGGATTAGTTGGGAAGTTTAAAATAACTGCCTTGACGGTATCCTTATTTTCTTCAATCGCTGCCTGCAATTTTTCGGGAGATAGGATGAATCCGTTATCCGAAGTATCAACAAAGATTGGTTTGGCACCACCCAGCATCGCAATCGGGATGTATAGTGGAAAAATCGGAGTTGGAATAATGACGGTATCACCAGGATTAAGCATCGCTGTTAGTGCTGAATAAATAGCTCCAGTTGCTCCAGCAGTAATCAAAATTTGGGTTTCCGGATCATAATTCAATCCATATTTTTGCTTTAAAAAACCAGTCGCCGCTTTTCGGAGACCAATTGTTCCCCGTGAATTGGTATAATGACTTTCATTATTTTCAATGCTCGTAATTGCCGCCTGCTTAACATGTTCAGGCGTGTTAAAATCCGGTTCCCCCAACGTTAACTTCACAATGTCTGGAATTGTTGAGATCTTTTGATTAAACGTCAAAATTGATGACGGTGACAATGCTGCGACCCGCTTATTCATTCTTTCTGATAATTTACTCATACTTGGTAAATCTCCTCTCAAAAATAGGGTCCTCCCAGTCATTGATTGACTGAAAGGACCCACCATTGGTTTAATCCCGCACAGTCAATTGCTGATCTGCGCGGCCTTTTAATTTCCATTACGAAAACCTCTTGGCTTATCACAGATCAGATCTGGAAAAACCAAAAGTAATAACGACAACTATTCAACTGAGTTCGACAATTATTTTCCATAATTAAAAACTCCTAAGAATAAGTTACGTATATGATAACCGTTTTAATCTTGTGAAGCAAGACAAAATCTGAATAATCGCCATTCTCCTATGGTCTTAGCCGTTTTCCCAAATGCAGAGCAGCAGCACCAAACGTAAACGTCTGATAGGAAACATTTATTAATCCAGCTTTTTGGAACATCTTAACTAATTCTTTTGCCGAAACAAATTCATCGGTTGTTCGCTGTAAATAATCATATTCATGATATTTATTAACGACAATTTTTGCCATTAACGGTACCAGGCTAAAATAAGCCCGCCAACCCAGCTTAATGACTGGATTGGTCGGTTGTGATGTTTCAAGGCAGGCAACGGTTCCTCCAGGGATAACCACCCGCGCCATTTCATGAAGAACCTGATTGGCATCTGGAACGTTCCGTAATCCAAACCCGATTGTCGCAACGTTAAATATCCCATCATGATAAGGTAGCTGCATGGCATCCCCCTTCACCAAAGTGATTCGATCCTGCAAGCCTTGTTGATAAACTTTCTTTTGAGCAATTTTTAACATTTCGTCACTAAAGTCCAAGCCAACAACCTGTCCAGCCGGACCAACAGCTTTCGCCAATGCAATCGTCCAATCTCCGGTTCCACAACACACATCAATTGCGAAACTTCCCCGCTGAATGTTTAATTCTTTCATCGTAATTTTGCGCCAGTGACGATGTCCACCAAGACTAATCAACGAATTCATGGCATCATAGTTAGGCGCAATTTTATCAAACATGGATGCGACTTTTTGTTCCGGGGTACGATTTGTCAGGCCCATAAGCCAACTCCTTTGGTATAATTTATTTAGCAACAAACTGTGAGCTGAACTGCCAATTTTTAGAATCATTCAGCTTCACATATATATGATAATTATGGAGGCTTTACATGAGTTTATCAACTTTCTTAGAATTAGTTGAATTTAAGGCCAAATCTGCCAGCGTCTTTCCGTTTATTGTTGGGCTTTTTTTCAGCTGGTATTTCCTAAATTCAACCAATCCGATTTATGCCATTTTATTCTTTATAGCGATGTTCCTGTTCAATATGTTCGTTGATATTTGGGATAATTATAACGACTATCAACACTCTGATCAGGAAGATTTTAAAAAAGGGACAAACGTTATCGGCCGCAAGCATATCTCGTTAAACCTGCTTCGAACAATCATGTCATTAATGTTTATCCCCTCAGCACTAATTGGCATTTACCTTACCTACGAAGTTGGCTTGCCACTATTATGGATGGGACTTTTTTGCTTTCTAATTGGTTTATTATACGCCGCCGGTCCATTGCCGATATCCAACACGCCTTTCGGTGAACTGGCTTCCGGCTTCACAATGGGTGTCATGATTGTCGTTATTTCGGTTTATATCAACTCGTATCAAATCTTCACTTGGACCCCACATTTATTATGGCATATTTTTTTAGCCGCTTCGCCTGAGTTCGTTTGGATTGGTAATATTATGTTTGCTAATAACATCTGTGATGCTCAAGAAGATGAGAAAAATCATCGGCACACCATTGTTCACTATCTTGGTGTAAAGCATTCCGTTCTCTTATGGAACATCGCCAATATTCTAGCAATTTTATTAGTCTTCTTGGCAATTTACATCAACGTTTATCCAATCACGCTAATTTCAATTCTGTTGCCTTTACCGTTTATCATTAAACAGATGAAATTATTTACTCACGAACAAATTAAAGTTAAAACATTTGTTTGCTCTGTTAAAATCCTAATTAGTGGTTCATTAGGACTATGCCTTGGGTTTCTGATTTACTGGATCTATTCATTTTTTGCCTAACTTTGAATCATTTTTTCCTGATGTTTAACCTATCTACCACCCACTAAATAAACAGAGCGGACCAGCAAGTGATTAGGCCCCAGAATAGAAGCCCCCCTAACTTGATATTCCCAATTTTGGAATGTTAAGTTAGGGGGCTTCTATGACCGGGGTCCGTTTGCCGGTCCACGTTTTTTAACTAAGTAACAAGTTCAGTGAGATATCCTAAATTTGAATATTTGGATAATTCGGTTACACGGCCGGAAGTTGCCTCTTGTCCCGCGTTTTTGCTTAGTAACAATCGTGTTGACACTAACAGAGACTGTGAAAAAAGACTATTGCCCCATCCTGCCGTTTTGTGTAATCACGATTATTACCGAGTGGAAATGTGCGCCCAAAGACAACTTTTGGTGCACTCTGATTTGTTGCATTTTGAGAAAATAAATCGCCATTTATTTATTTGAATAATAAAAACAAACTACCTTAATAAATAACCGCCATCCACAGGCAACATCACACCAGTCACATAGTCTGAGGCCGAACTTGCCAGGAACACCATGGGTCCCATCAATTCTTCGGGAACGCCCCATTCACCTGATGGAATGTGCGCCTTAATTTCTGGCCCTCTAACCGGATCGGTTTGAAGTGCTTTGGTCATATCAGTCGTAATGTATCCGGGAGCTAACCCGTTAACTTGAATATGATAAGGCGCTAAAGCATCAGCATATGCTCTCGTCAAGCCCAAAATACCGTGCTTACTTGCTGCATATGGAAAAATGCGTTTGCCAGCCCGATATGATTGCATGGAGCCAATATTGATAATCTTACCAGACTTTTGTTCAGCCATTACCTTTGCGGCAGCATGTGCCAAAAAATAACTGGCGTTTAAATTTAAATCAATTACTTTCAGCCAATCGTCATCTTTGAAATCCAAGACATCATTTCGGAGCTGCATCCCGGCGTTATTTACCAAGATATCCAACTTACCAAATCGCTCAATAACCGCTTGAATAACTTTTTCTGCTGCTCCTGATACAGTAATATCTTGGCTCAGAAAGTCAATTTGTTGACCATTCTTCTCAACGATTTGTTTCAACTCAGCCCAACCATCCTGTTTTCGGCTGACAACGAACACATTCGCACCATACATCGACAACGCAATTGAATAATATTTTCCTAATCCACGAGCGCCGCCGGTAACTAATGCCACTTTGCCTTTTAGCGAAAAACTATTACGATCAAATTTTGCCATTATAAATCCCTCCGTTACATTTCAATGAGTACTTTAGCGGATTGCTTTGCGTCCTTGGCAACCTCAAAGGCTTTCCGATAGTTGCCAGCCTTAAATATTTGTGTGATAACGGTGCTGATTACCGGATTTTTACTAAGAATCTGCAATGCCTGATCAATTTCATTTTTGAACCTGAAACTTCCTCGATAGGTTAATTCTTTGCCATTAATTGATGAAATATTTAAAGGGATACTCTGATCAATCATCATTCCCACTTGCATAATTGTCGCACCTAAAGCCGCCGCCTTAAATGATGCACTGATAGCCGGTGCCGCACCAGAACATTCAAGAATCAAATCAAACTCATTAGTTGGTAATGATTCCTTGGCAACATTAATTCTTCTTTGAACGCCTAATTTTTTAGCCCGGGCTAAAGGTTCATCCAAAACATCCGAAACGGTGACACTATTTGCTCCAAGCGTAACAGCACCACCCGCGGCGAGTAGTCCAATCGGCCCCGCACCTGAAACCAAAACTTTTTTACCTTTTACGCCACCTGCTAGTTGAATTGCATGTAAACCCACTGATAACGGTTCAGCTAATGCAGCAGACTCCAATGAAACGTTATCAGGAACAACTCGAACTTGATCTGGTCGTACAGCCATTTGTTCAACCATTCCGCCTTGAGTATGTGGTAAGTATTGCGCGGATCCTAAATAACGACCGTTTGGCCAAATTTCTGGATACGCAGCAATCCTATCCTGCTTATCACCAAATGTTGCTGGATGAACCGTAATTTTAGTTCCCTGGGGAATTGTCTTACCATCAATGACAACCGATTCATCCAATGTCCCACTGACTTCATGCCCCGGAATTAAGGGCTCTCGAATCACCGATTGGCCAACCGACCCATCTGCTAGATAGTGAAGATCAGAACCGCAAATACCAACAAATTTCGGACTAAAAATTACTTGGTTGGCTTGCTTAACAAGATCAGTAACATTCGTTAAATCAATCTTTCCTTTACCAGAAATAACAATCGCTTTCATAGCTCATTCTCCTTAGATGAAATCGCTTACTAAAAATGGTGTATCGATACACCAAAAATATACCCCCTCTCTTTAACCTTGTCAACATATTCAATCTGAGACACCTTCATTGAGGTTTATCAGCTAATTGTATTAGGTCACGTTTTGCCCTAAAATTAGCTTATCTAATAATAAGAGGTTTCCAAATGAAAAATATAACCATATCAGACGTCGCAAAAGCTGCGGGTGTGTCCGTTACAACCGTTTCACGATTTATTAATCAGAATTACGGCAAGATGAGTGATGTCACAAAGGAAAAAATTGAAACTGTTATTAAGCAGCTTAATTATCGACCGTCTGCTTCTGCTCGGCGAATGCGAACGCATGAATCAAAAATGATTGGTGTTATCGTTGGGGATATTTCTAATGTCTTTTCCTCGTTGTTATTTAGCGGCATTTATGAAATTCTCCAACCACTTAATTACAGCGTGCTCCTATTAAACGCAAACAACTCCTCAGACGAAGAACACAAAGGAATTAACCGCCTGCTGGAACAACAAATTGATGGTTTGATTATTCAACCAAGCCAGAATTATTTTCAAAATTACCAGTTTGTTCTTGACGCTAACGTCCCGTTTGTAACCGTGGATCGTTATATTAAAGATCAACCAAAATTTATTGGCAAAGTAACCACTAATAATGGTCAAGCAAGTGAGGCCATGGCAACAGAACTAATTAAGTTGGGTTATCAAAAAATGATTCTGATTAGCAGCTCAACGGTAGAAACCTCTGCTCAAATTCCAAGAATCGACGGATTTACAAAAGTTGCCCATCACAACGCAATTCCTATCATTAACGTTAATGTGACCAATCACACAAACGAATGGATCGCAAACCAAATCCGCAAACATGTTACTAAAAAGCCTCAAAAGACCGCCTTAGTCTCATTAATGGGGCCGTTACTATTCAAAACATTGTCGGCCATCAATATGCTACATTTAAGTTTTCCTGACGATATTGGATTAACCAGCTTTGATGACTGGAATTGGGCCCAATTTGTTGGCAATGGAATTGATTTAATCCAGCAAGATCCACTTAAAATGGGGCAAAATGCCGCTAGTTTGTTATTAGAAGCGATAAAAGCCAATCAGCCGCGCATTCAGTTGCCACCGATTATTATTCCAGCAAAAAGAATTAGTGGCCATTCTCTATAGCCAATGAAATCAAAATAAAGAGTGAGGTAAAAAACGCTTAGTTTCCTCACATTTCCACTCGGTAATAATCATGATGACACAAATGGGCTGGGACAAAAGTCATTTATCCCAGCCTCTATTCATGTAAACACGATTGTTATCGAGCGAAAACGCGGGACAAAAGGCAACTTCCAGAGTGTAACCGAATTATCCAAATATTCAAGTTCAGAATATTCGGATAATCCAATTACACTCTGGAAGTTAACCGCCTTTTGTCCCGCTCTGGCTTCCTTTGATTTCACTATTCAGATATTTAAATGAGCTGACTTCCTATCAACTAACCTTTTTAACGATCTTGTTGATGTTACTTAACGGTTGCGTATTTGTAATTCCACTGCGTACCAGCAGTATTATGAATGACACCCTTCAAGCCTGGTTTCTGCAAATACGAAGTAACTTGTTGGTACAGTGGTGTCATTCCCTGATCCTTACTAAATAATCGACTTGCTTGAACCAAATCATCCCAGCGTTTCTCTGGATTATTGGCATCTTGATTTTGAGCACGCTTTACCAACGAATCAAATTTCGCATTACTATATTTTCCGCTATTATACGATGTTCCCGTCAACGGAATCTGTAGGAATGAAATTGGATCATTAAAGTCAGCGCCCCATCCCGACAAACTAATATCAAAATCGCCCTTTAATTCTTGTTCATTAGAGGCCTTAGAGGGAATATTTCTAATATTTAACGTAAATCCTGGCAACACCTTGGCAAATTGAGCTTTTAAATATTGTGAAATTGGGCTGGTTGTTGGATCATCATTGGCACCCAAAATTGTTAGATTTACTTTCTTAATCCCAAGTTGTTTTAATCCCCTTTTCCAATATTGCCGTGCTAACTTCTCATTGTGATCGACCGCATTAGGAACCGCCTGTTCTTTTGAAAAGTCTTCACCGGTTTTAGGATTCTTAGCAAGATCAGAAGCAACAAATCCAGTTGGGGTTGCTGACCCATCACCGAGAACTTTCTGAGTTAACTGTTTCCGATTAATCGATAACGACATTGCGAGTCGGATGTTACGGTTATTTAATATCTTCCGCTTCGTTGGATTGGCATCCTTAAAATTATATTTCAAGTAACCGACAACTGAATATGGATATTGCTTAAATTGCGAATTGTTTTTATAATTTTTAATTTGGGTATTTGAAAGTGGTGTTAAATCAAGTTTGCCCTGCTGATAGAGTTCTAAGCCGGTGGTTGGGCTTTCAACCACGGTATAATTAATTTTCTTCAGCTTAACAACAGACTTATCCCAATACTGGTTGTTCTTAACAAACTGCCATTTATTACCAGTCCCATTCCAGTTCTGGATTTTGAATGGGCCGGAGTAAACCATATATTTTGAACGAGTCCCATACTTTTTACCGTATTTATCAACCACTTTTTGATTCTGGGGTCCAAATAGTGGGTAAGCCATTAAAACCTTAAAGTAAGCGATTGGTTTATCCAGTTGAATTTGAACAGTCTTGTTATTCAAGGCTTTAATTCCAATCTTGCTTGGTGAAACCTTCCCAGCTGCAATTTGATCGGCGTTTTTAATCCCACTGAATAAATATGCATAAGTTGATTTAGTCTTTGGTGTTACTGTTCGTCGCCATGAATAAACAAAATCTTGAGCAGTAATTTTATCGCCGTTGCTCCACTTAGCGTTACGCAACGTGAATGTCCACGTTTTACCATCTTTGGAAACCTGACTGCTTTTTGCTAAACCGGCCGTTGGTTTGCCATTCTTACCTAATCGATAAAAGCTCTCAAACACATTTCCGGTTTGACCATAACCAGTCGCCTTAGAAATATCAATTGTATCAAGTGGTGCGGTGGTGCTAAGATTCAAAACAGCTTTGTCACTTGAAGTCGACTTTTTAGCCGGTGATTTTTGGCAAGCCGCAAGTCCAATTACAACTAACCCAAGAACGGCCACTAATAGAATCGATCTAAACTTTCGCATTTTAAATTCCTCCAGAATAATTGCTTAATTTTTTCACTTCACTTTGCATCGGACAACAAGAATCCAAATCCACCGCCACCTTATTCAAAAATTTAAACAAAGAAAAAGTGCCGCAGCTTCAGTGTTAACACTGAAACTGCGACACTTTTGGGTCATCATTAGTTTGCTAAACTCACCCGAGTCCATTTAAATGCCCAACTAAATGATGGTTTTACCAAAGAAGCCACGATCAGTGCTAACCTGAACTTGACACATTGAGCAACACATAAGTTGAGCAGCTGATAATTGCATTGGTGGCTTCCTCCTTCGTTATTTACTGAGTCAAACTATAACGGATGGTGAATTATTTGTCAAATTAAAATTCCGAATTAACCATTCGATTGAAATATCTTAAGTAGTAGGTTCCCGAATTAATATCCTTTGTAATTTTAGTAACGCTGGTATTATCAGGCTCTTCTACAGCCATCTTTTTATCTGGATCTCCCAATGCAGTTAATACTGCCGCTTTGACTGTAAAACCATGAGTCACAACAATAATCCTGTCTTGGGGATATTGCTGAGCAGTATCAACCATAAACTGACCTGCTCGCGAGATAACATCCTCAAATGTTTCACCATTAGCTAATGGTGCGTATGTCGGTAAAACATCATGTAAAACATGATCAAATACATCTGGATAAACAGCTTCCAAGTCTTTATTTTTCTGACCATCCCATTTTCCGTAGGAGATTTCCAACAATCGTTTATCATAAGTTACCGGTAAGTTTGCGGTTTGATTAAGAATCTTCGTCGTCTCTTTAGTCCGCTGCAGTGGGCTTGAAATGATTCGATCGGCAAATGAAATATCAAAGTGTTCGTGTAGCGTTTGCGCTTGCTTCCTGCCGGTTTCCGAAAGATAAGTTTCAGTGGTATTAATAGTTCCCTGCTTGATTCCGTCTGCATTTGCTGGCGTCTTGCCATGTCGAATAAAGTAAAAATCGGTCATTAACGTTCCTCCATTGTTCATCTTAAAATGAATGTGTTAGGAATTATTATGCACTCTTTGACCTAATTTGGCTACATATTTCACCTGACAAAAAATAATATTCAATAATTCTGGTTGCTTTTCTCTGAGAGTTCTGTTAGATTTTAGTTATAAGAAATGGAGGTCAGAATGATGAACGTTAATTTAATCAAGCTAACAACTACATCTTCCTCCTGGTCTACGGTGACATCTGTGTAGGCCATCTTTTGGTGTGAATTATTAAACAAAAGGCCTGACATGGATGAACTTTTCATCACTGTGAGACCGCTAATAACGTAGCGAACAAGCTCTCATGGTGATTATTAAATCCGTGAGAGCTTTTAATTTTTGATAAGGGAGTTTTTATTTATGACAGTTTATAATTTTGCAGCTGGTCCGGCAACCCTTCCTGATCCGGTCATCAAACAGATCCAAGAAGAACTACCATCGCTTGATGGCACGGGAATGGGCATTCTGGAGATCTCACATCGGTCTTCACTTTTCGATAATATCATCAACACTGCTGAACAAGATCTGAGAGACCTTATGCATATTCCTGATAATTACCATATTCTCTTCTTCCAAGGTGGCGGTACCGGTCAGTTTGCAGCTGCTCCTCTAAATCTTGCCACCAATCACAAACGGATTGCACTCCTAGACAGTGGTCATTGGGCAACCCGGGCTGGCGACGAAGCAGCCAACTTAGGCGTTCAAGTTGATGTTTTGGCTTCAACTAAAGATGACCATTATCAAGAATTGCCGCAGATGCCTAATCCCATTTCCAACAAGGATTACGATTACCTGCACATTACAACGAATAATACCATTGAAGGAACAGCTTACCATCAACTTCCAGAACATGGGAATGTCACGTTGGTCGGTGATCTATCCTCAAACTTTTTAGCTGAGGAATACAAGGTTACTGATTTTGGCCTTATTTTTGCGGGTGTTCAAAAAAATGTCGGCCCAGCCGGTGTCACAATTGCCATTATCCGGGATGATCTGGTTAAACCAGTTGAACACATCCCCAGCATTCTTAATTACAACTTATTTGTTAAAAAGAACTCGATGTTCAATACGCCACCTGTCTTCGCAATTTACGCATCAGGATTAGTCCTCAAGTGGTTAAAACAGCAAGGCGGTATCGCCGAAATTGAAAGAATCAATCGTCAAAAATCAGCATTACTATATGATTTCTTAGACGACTCCAAATTGTTTAGCAATCACATTAAGAAAACTGACCGTTCGCTTACAAACATCCCGTTCACAACTGGTGATGCCGATCTGGATAAACAAGTCATCCAAGCAACAACCGATGCCGGCTTAATGAACTTAAAGGGACATCGTAGTGTTGGTGGTCTGCGAGCCAGTTTATATAATGCAATGCCATTAGCAGGTGTTCAAGCACTGGTCGATTTCTTGCACAATTTTGAAAGACAACATTAGAGGGGGAAATAAGATGTATCAAGTAAAAACATATAACGCAATCGCTCAAGCCGGATTAGATCAATTTACTGATCAGTATCAAATTAACCAAACAGATGATGCTGATGCCTATCTGATTCGTTCCGTAAATTTACACAAGGAAACCTTACCGAAAACTTTGAAAGTCATTGCACGGGCTGGCGCTGGCTTCAACAATATTCCATTAGACCGGGCAACTGAAAATGGAACAGCCGTTTTCAACACCCCTGGGAGTAATGCCAACGCTGTTAAAGAATTAATCGTTTCACTCTTGGTTGCGTCGTCACGAAATCTATTTGCGGCGGCTGCTTATGCTGCTCAAAATAGCGGGGCAGATATTTCGTTACGAACAGAACATGATAAGACCAAATTTAAGGGCACCGAGCTAACGGGCCGAACCTTAGCAGTCATTGGCGTTGGTCACGTTGGTTCGCTTGTCGCCAATGCAGCTAGTGCACTTGGCATGAATGTTATTGGTTACGATCCCTATCTATCAGCTGATGCTGCCTGGCATATCTCAACAACAATTACCAGAGCGCGAACTTTGGCTGAAGCTATCAGCAACGCCGATTACGTTACTGTTCATGTCCCTAAGAACGAGGAAACAACCGGTCTAATTGGCAAAGAACAACTTGCGATTATGAAGGATGGCGTTCGGCTATTTAATTACTCGCGTGGCGGCATTGTTGACAACCAAGCCGTCATCAAAGCTTTAGACGCCCATCGTGTGCAAACCTATATGACTGACTTTGGCGATAACATCCTCCTCAATCGTGATGACGTTATTGTCACACCACACATTGGGGGTTCTACTCAAGAAGCTGAGGTCAATGGTGCGACTCAGGGTGCTCGGACAATTATGACCTATTTAGAAACTGGGAATATTACGAACTCAGTCAATTTACCCAATCTTCAAGTACCGTTTCAAACACCCTATCGTGTAACTTTAATTCATAAAAACATCCCTAATATGGTGGGTCAAATTGCGACTGCCCTTGCAAATGCCGGAATCAACATTGAGGGAATGAGTAACGCTGCTCGTGAAAACGTGGCTTATACCATTATTGACTTAGAGAATTTGAAAAATGAGGAAGACAATGCGTTGATCGCCCGATTAAGCAAAATCGATGCAGTATTCCGTGTGCGAGTTTTGAAAAAATAATTTTTATTTTATCCAACATTTGATAAAAAGGTGACTGAAGCAAAGAATAATTGCTAGAGGTCATCTTTTTTGTGCCAACCATCACCTATGAAAGGAAATTATTTTAACCACTTATCACAAATAACGACCACTTATCTCTTAGACATATCCTTTATTAATAAAAACCCATAAAATGAAAGTGAAGAGAGGAGGCCCGACCACATGAAGATTGAAGTTAAAATTATTCACACACTAGATGACAACACCCTTCTACTTGGAATAAACAAACGAACAACGCTGATTAACAAAATTATTGATTTCATTCGGGGACAAGACGAAGAAACCATTATTGCAAACCATAACCGGCGACACTACATGATCTCACTTGGAACCTGCATTACATTTTACACAGCTAAAAAGAAGGTTTACACGCTGACACAAGATCAAAAAGAACTATTAGTTAGTAAACGACTATACGAGTTGGAAGAAACATTGCCAGAAGCTTTTATCAGGATTTCCAACACTGAAATCATTAATCTCAACTTTGTTAAAGAATTTCAAATTAACAAGACCGGCATTATCATAATATATTTTAAGAATGGTTATCAAACCAGCTCTTCTAGAAGGTATCTCAAAAAAGTAAAGGAGCGATTGCAATGAAACGAATTAGCATTCAAGCACTAATTGGCATCATTCTTGGCACATTTATTGGATTAATTCTATCATTAGTATTTTCATACTTAAACGGTGCAAAGAATTACTACCCTTCTTCACCGGCATGGACAGCACAATTTAGCGGAACATTAAGTGCAACCTGTATTTCTGTGTTCATTTGGTCACTAATTGGGATTGTTTTCTCTGTAGGTGCCTTAGTCTTCACACGAACTGATTGGAGTATTGCCAAAATGACAATTGTTCATTTAACAATCTCATACTTTGGGTTTCTTCCCTTGGCAATCCTAAGCGGCTGGTTTCCACTAAATATCGGTCAAATTATCGGATTTACAGGAACATTTTTAGTCGTTTACGCTATTGTATTTTCAATTAACATGCTAATTGCCAAAAACGAAGTTAAATCAATTAATCGAAAATTAAAAAATCAATCTTAATGGTGCTTATGGACAGTCAAGCCTACCCCAATCAGTTCACACTAATTTGTTTTCTCTCCCAAATGTGCTATGATAAATTGAAATTAATACAACTGCCACCGGGTAGAAACTTTGAGTACTTTTGACAATTCCGTTAGGTCTTAGAAGGGATTGTTGGGGGTACTCTTTTTGCGTACTAGGAGGATTTTTTTATGAATTGGATATATTTAATTATTGCAGGATTATTTGAGGTTGTTTGGGCCATCGCCATGAAATTCAGTCATGGATTCACACAACCCAGCGCTACCATTGTCACAATTGTGGGCATGATCATTAGTTTCCTGTTGCTGGCCCATGCAACGAAAACTTTGCCAATTGGGATCGCGTACCCGGTTTGGACTGGCATTGGGGCTGTGGGAACAGTGATTGCCGGGATTATATTATTTGGTGATAAATTATCACTAGTAACTTGGCTATTCGTGATATTGCTTCTGGTAAGCATCGTCGGCATTAAAATGACAAGTTAACCATATACGAGACGGGAATTAAAGAGTTGTCCCAGTCTCGTTTTTTATTACAAACACTTGTAATCCACGCGTCTAATTATTAGACCCAATTTATTTACCTATGTTTCCGATTGCGGTTTCTGAAAATGTGGACTGGCATTTCAACCAGTATTGCAACTCCCGTAACAAAATCAACCATTCCGGCAATAAACGCAATAATATAGAAATAGGCATTGTTAAAAACATAGCCGATCGCTCCAGAAATGATGGCAACGGTAAGTAATGTCCAACTATTATTGATTTTCATGAACCGTTGAAACCACTTTGGATATTGGGTGATATCTTGATTGTTATTTGATTTCATTTGCTTTTAAGCTTCCTTTCAGGTCTGGTAGAATAGTTTGCGCCTCAAAAAAATAGTGGCTTTTGCCTAACCAGGAGAATCATCAACGAGCTTCAATTGAAAATAGTTTTTTCATGGTTATCGATCAGATCGCCAGCTTTTTACAATTAACCAGCCAAATACAACACTTGTAGTGAAAACCACAAATATTTGTAGTTTGCGGTACATCAATTCTTCTCGATCAATCCACAATAAATAACCGATAAGTAAGACTTCCCAGATGGTCAACAAGACAATCATTAACCAAAAGAACATCCTCGGCCTTTTCTTCAGCTTCTTCATTAGTTTCACCCACCACTCCAACAAAATATTAGCCGTTATAGAAATAAGCTGCTAATGCCACACAGCAACGAACCAATAACCAGCCACCAAATACAGGATGTTTTAAAATATTCGCCTTCGAAAAAGCCAACTGCCGTCATGCCAATTAGAAACTGATAACTCATTACCAACTGTCCCTGATACACACTAATGCCACCAATTATTAGAAACGCAATTAATAATGTAGCCAGTGCAGTCACAACACCAAATTTAATTGTCGCCAACTGCCCTTTGATCTCTAAACCATGGCTAACTTGTGTATCTCGCTTTTTCATCATGATTGCCCTCCCACATTTATCGATTTCAAAGCCATAGGGTTAATGTACCAATAAATTCGTTGGCAAAAAAGCAACGATTGTTTTACATTGGGTTACATTCTAAAAAAATTGCTAATTGGTTAATTTGTAACATCTCTGTAAATGATGACATTTTTTTGAAATTAAAAAATAATGAGAATAGTCAAAATTAGACATTTGATTTCTAGTGTTTTCGATAAAACTCAGTGATATCAGTATTTATTGTTGTAATAGTTGCAACTTTTCTGTCGCAACCATAGCATGTTATCTTCAAACACCTTGCGATGAGCCAATTAATATGAGAATTTAGTTGTGATACATCTATCAACCAACTCACTAATAAAGGCGTGTGATTAGTAATGGCATTAGGAGAAAAATTAAGGGACGCTCGAATTGAAAACAGCTTTTCACAAGAATATGTTGCCCGAAAGTTGAAAATTTCACGTCAAGCAATCAGTCGTTGGGAAAATAATAGAGGGTATCCAGATATTGATAACTTAGTTCTGCTTTGTGTTACTTATAAACGATCGATGGAGGATTTCTTGATGGATGATCCAGAACTAAAGAATCAGCTGGTCAAAGATCATATCACTCGAAAGCAACGGGTGGTAGAGTTCACCCAGCACCGGATTCAAGGTCAATCAGAAGATATTAATTTGCTGGTAATCCTAGTTCTCGTTGCTTACGTTAGTGCCGTCATACCACTAATTGGCTGTTTACTACCACTAATTATCTTGTTCAAATGCAACAAGTCGCACTGCGCCTATAAGTTAGTTGTGTTAACTTGTTTGGCTATTATTGCGATGAGCGGTTTTCAAAGTTATAAGATACTAAAGAAGTTTAGAAACCATCAATTTACCACATCGACAATCATTAAGGTTTCCGACTATGAAAAAGCACTTAGCAAACTTTCAGATAAACAGTCACCATTAAACATGAACCAAAAATCGCAAACTGAAAACAAGCGCTAACAAACAATCTCTTGTTTACACTATCCTTAACCTAATCCTTTAATTATTCAAAAAACAAAAGAGTGGCACGAAAGGCGGCTACGCTCTGAAAGTTGCCCTTTATCTCACGTTTTCGCTTGGTAACAATCTTGATTACACAAAAAACAGGACTGGGACAAAATTGCTTTTGTCCCAGCCCAGTCACTCGTTTTTCAAATAATTATTACTGATATAAGATCCACCACAGTAAGCACTATTTCATCAGGCTAAGCGTTACTAATCGATAATTGATTGGCGCATTGGTTGCTTTCTTAACCGGCTTTTTCCCCTTCTGTTCAACGGTTGTTACCGTGTGGACCGTTAAATGGACTTTTTGAATTTTGGTTACGATCAATTTTGTACCATGATGTAACAAATATTCCCTCTCGCCGACATTAGTTGAAATTGGATCAATATAAGCACCATAGCGGCCCTTAGGCAAATTAATCTTTAGGACGACATGTTGTTTTGATCTTGAGAATCCCAGTGCAATCATCTGACTCAACGTCGTTGATGAATAAGCGGGGTCATGATA
Organism: Lentilactobacillus diolivorans DSM 14421; assembly: GCF_001434255.1. Taxonomy (GTDB): domain Bacteria; phylum Bacillota; class Bacilli; order Lactobacillales; family Lactobacillaceae; genus Lentilactobacillus; species Lentilactobacillus diolivorans. Next base: position 82,886 of record NZ_AZEY01000079.1, on the reverse strand, counting down.
CTGACCGCCGACTTTTACAGACTGACTACCAAGTGATTTGGTTAACCCGAGCGGAGTTGTCCCTCGAAAAACAGTTAATGGTTGTTTAAGTTGATATTGGTCGATCGCCCGATTAATTTGTTTAATACTTGTTTTTACTTTACTAGTAGCCCTTTTATGAGGATTACGAAGTGTGTCATTAATCTTTCCATAACCATTGTTTGTATAGTAACGAATTGCCTTAATTTCCCGATTAGTTAGCTTTTTAGCCCACCTATCAGCGGATAATCGAAGTGCTTTCATTTCCTTAGAATTAAGTTTGGCTGTCTTAGTCGAATAAATTAATTTTGCCGGGTGACTAATCACCAGTTTTGCCTTCGAATGTGGCATCGAAACCAAATAGCCTTTATCTTCCGCCAACTTTTTTTGCACAATTAATGGTGTATTTTTAGGTACTGCTACAATTTTTTGTGGATCAGGTTCCTCGTTTGTAATAGCATGAAGTTTAACGGGTATCCGGGTTAAAAAGACCCGTTTGCCAACATTGGATGTATGAATGATATTACTGGTAACAATTGTTGTAGTTGTGTTGCCCTGAACTTCTTTTTTTATTGATTTGGCTTGAACTGGACTTGTTAGTGAAACAGCAACCAACAAAATTACGACGAAAACAAAATGTTTCACTTTAATTCTCAACGACAATCTATCCCTTCTAAAACTATTAATGGTATTTTACACTGATCAGCAACTTTTTCAAAGAAGGTTTAGTTATATAGACCCAAGCTTAAAACTACTTCGTCAGGATATGTACCAGTCCTCGGCCATATAAATCACCCTGGCTCATATTCCACAAAACTGAGAATGCAAATTTTCTTTTCTACCATGTAAAACGTGGCGCAACAAGCAGCCTTCCGCCATATAAATAACTTCAGCCGATATCCCTAAAAACAGGATAGGCGTTCCTTTCTACCATGCTAAAACGTGGCACAACAAGCAGCCTCCTGCCATATAAATAACTTCAGCCGATATCCCTAAAAACCAGGGATATCGGCTGAAGTTACTTATATTCTGGAGGCTAACCGCTTGTTGTGCCACTCTATTTTCTTTGATACACAATCTTTCCACTCACAAGTGTCATAACCGTATCCCCATAGACTGTTTCGCCAGTGAATGGAGAGTTCTTTCCCTTAGACAAATAATCACTTTCTTGGATCATATTTTGCTCATCAATATCAAAAATTGCGATGTCAGCGGGTTGCCCCGTCTCAAGAGAACCAGCATTCGACATATTAAAGACAGCAGCAGGTTTGCGAACCATCCAATTGATTAACTGATCCAAAGTAAAACGCCCAGTTTTGACGAACTTGGTATAGAGCATACTAAAGGCCGTTTCACTACCAGTAATCCCAAACGGTGCCGTCCGAATTGATTGATTTTTTTCTTCCTTTGTATGCGGTGCATGATCAGTTGCAATCATATCAATCGTCCCATCAAGCAATCCTTCGATTAAAGCCTGTTGGTCATCTTTCCCACGTAAAGGTGGGTTCATTTTATAGTAAGAATTGTCTTCCTTGATATCTTCATCTGACAATAATAAATGATGAGGCGTTACCTCAGCAGTCACGTGAATGCCGGCTTTTTTAGCAGCTCGGATCACATTAACCGTATGCTTGGATGAAACGTGGCAAACGTGATAGTGAACACCCGTTGCTTCTGCTAAGATAACATCCCGAGCAGCTTGAGCAGTTTCACTAACCCATGGCATTGCCTTCATGTTAAGTCGCTTAGCAGCCCCGTCATTAAGCACGCCATGATATGTAAGGTCATCATCTTGAACGTGTTCAACAATCGCCATGTCCAAGTCAGCAGCCTGATTCATTGCTTCATACATCGTACTACTTTTTTGGATACCGTTACCGTCATTACTAAATGCAAAGGCACCGGCGCTCTTTAAAGCAGGAAAATCAACTAATTGATCACCACCACGATTCGTTGTAATCGTGGCATATTGTTTAATATGAACAACTCCATTTTCTCGGTTTAATTTAATTAAACTTTCCATATTATGGGGGCTATCCGGTGCCGGGGTGACATTGGGCATTGCACAAACAGTTGTAAAGCCACCATGAGCCGCTGCCAAACTGCCCGTCTTGATTGTTTCTTTTTCTTCTTGCCCTGGTTGTCGATAATGAACGTGAACGTCAATCAATCCCGGACTAACAAAATTCCCCTTTGCGTCAACCACATCATCAGCATCTTCAGTGTTAACTTTAGGCTCAATCGCAATTACTGTGCCATCATCAATTAAGATATCTCGACTCACTAATTTTCCATTTTCCAACAGGCGGCCATTCACAATTACACGTTTCATCGGGTAAATTTTCCTCGTCTGGTATTAATATTCTGCTTTCACAAGATCACGGTTACGCAGCATACTGGTCATAATTGCCATGCGGACAAAAACACCATTTTCCATTTGACGGAAGATCCGTGATTTGTCACATTCAACCAATTCATCCGCAATCTCAACTCCGCGGTTAACCGGAGCCGGATGCATAATAATTGATTGATCAGGCATCATTGCTTCACGTTTAAGCGTCAAACCATACTTTTCGTGATAATCTGCTGCTGAGAAGGCCCCATTTTCATTTGCATCGATCCGTTCATGTTGAACCCGAAGCAGCATCATAACATCCATTTGCGATACTAATTCATCCATTGGTAACCATTCGCCGTAGTTGGCAAACTCATCGGTATACCACTTTTTTGGCCCACCAAAGTAAACGTGGGCACCCAGCATGGTCAGAGCTTCCATGTTTGAATGAGCGACCCGGGAATGAGTTAAATCACCAACGATCGCAATTTTTAATCCTTCAAAATGACCAAACTCTTCGTAAATTGTCATCAAATCAAGTAATGATTGTGATGGATGTTGACCTGATCCATCACCAGCATTGGCAATTCCAACATGAATATTAGGATCTGAGACCAAATCTTTATAATACTCGTTCTTCTTATGACGAATGGCCATCACATCAACCCCGATTGCTTGAAGGGTTTTGATTGTATCCCCCATTGTTTCACCTTTATTAACCGAGCTGCAGGCTGGGTCAAAGTTAACAACTTGTAATCCTAATTTACGTTCAGCCATTTCAAAACTAGTATGGGTTCGGGTGCTATTCTCAAAGAAAAGGTTTGCGGCATAGACTGGTCGCTTTAATTCAATTTGTTTGCCAGCTTTAAACTCGGTGGCGTCATGGACAAATGATAAAACATCCTCAACTGAAAGGTCTTCCATACTTACTACGTTTTCAAAGCTTGCTGGTTTAGTGATCTGCATCATTGTCAATTCCTCCTAAATATAAATAAAAGCGCTTTGCCATGTTCGCAAAGCGCTCCTTGATTAAGTGGTCTTTTGCCACAGTGTTTAGGGGACGTTTTGCTCTCACGGGAACAATTAAATCGTCAATCAAATCAATATCTGCATGAAAAAACCTCTTTACCGCCGTTGGGTAAAGAGGTTGTAGTTATTCCTGAGAATATCCCAGGTTCAACGATTCCTTCTTAACCTCACGGGGTTAATCTTAAAGGTTCTTTTTTTGTTATTTGAATCATATGCCTTTTTCCTCAAAAAAACAAGCCTCTTTTAAAAAATAATTTTGGAAATGATTATTTATCCAAATTTTTGCAGTGTCAGAATTAGATGCCTTAACTATGTATACAAGACGTACTTGGAAGGACATTTCTTGTTTTAATAAATATTCATTTTTGAAATTTATTGTACATAAAAATCCATATATCGTCTTTTTTTGTATAAAACGACTTGACATTTGCTGAAAATACTTCTATCTTAATTTATCAAAAGCGTTAACTGCTAATATCATGTCGATGTTAGGAAATTATTAGGAGGTTCGGAAATGAAAAAGTATTTAACTTTGGAGAATGGAGACGTCTTCGTTGGTGAAGCCTGTGGGGACTTAGCTGCCGAAATTGATGGTGAATTAGTTTTCACTACCAGTATGACCGGCTATCAGGAAACCTTGACTGATCCATCCTACGAAAACCAGATTATCACGTTTACGTATCCGTTAATTGGTAATTACGGGATTTCACTCGGAACCAACCAGTCGGATTCAGTTAAAGCAGCAGCGGTTGTTGTTCGCGAGATGACCGATCAAGTTTTTCATTATCAAAGCGTCATGTCACTTGATGCGTTTTTAAAACAAGCCAAAGTACCAGGCATCAGTGGTATCGATACACGACAGTTAACGAAGATTATTCGTCAGTACGGAACGATGAAGGCAAGCTTAACTAATCAACCAATTAATCAAACTTCGGTTGAGGCGCAAAGCAAACCTTCATTTGTTAAGTCAGCAACTCTTTCTGTTACAGACGACAAAGATGTTGAACACGTTGTGGTTGTTGATTTTGGTGTTAAAGATAACATCGTAAAATCACTACAACGCCCAGGGGTAGATGTTACAGTTGTTACACCTGATTCAACGTTTGAAGATATCGAAAACCTACATCCAACTGGTATTCTTTTATCCAACGGACCCGGTGATCCGCAAGACTACTCAGCATTTCTACCTACCATTCAAAAATTGCAAGACAACTATCCATTGATGGGCATTTGCTTAGGACATCAGCTACTTGCACTTGCAAACGGTGCTAAGACTTACAAAATGACATTTGGTCACCGTGGTATTAATCATCCTGTTAAAAATTTAATGACCCAAGACGTTTTCATTACATCTCAAAACCACGGTTATGCGGTTGACATTGATTCTGTAAAACCAACTCCATTGGAAGTGACTGCGGTTGAAGTTAACGACAAAACCTGTGAGGGGCTGCGTTATCCTGGCCGCCCAATCTTCTCGGTTCAATACCATCCCGAGGCTGCGCCAGGGCCACATGATGCCACAAAATTATTCGACGACTTTATTGATTTAATGCACGTTAACGGAGGGGTTCACTAATGCCAAAACGAAAAGATATTAAGAAGATTTTGATTATCGGTTCTGGACCAATTGTCATTGGTCAGGCCGCAGAGTTCGACTATTCCGGTAGTCAGGCTTGTCTTAGTTTACGTGAAGAAGGTTATGAAGTCATCCTTGTCAATTCTAATCCAGCCACAATCATGACTGACGATGAAATTGCGGATCGCGTTTATATGGATCCATTAACTGTTCCTAGTTTAAAGAAAATCCTTGAAAAGGAACATCCAGACGCAATTCTACCTACTTTGGGTGGCCAAACAGGGTTAAACCTGGCTGTTGAATTAAGTAAAGATGGCATCCTCGACAAACTGCATATTGAACTATTAGGGACAAACCTAAAAACGATCAATCAAGCCGAAGATCGCGAACAATTTAAAGATTTAATGGAAGAGCTTCATCAACCAATTCCGGAATCAAAAACGGTTTACGACTTGGAAACCGGCCTCCAATTTGCCCATCAAATTGACTATCCGGTTATCATTCGGCCAGCTTATACCCTTGGGGGGACTGGTGGCGGTATCGCGCATGATGACGATGAAATGAAAGCTGTCCTTAGTCGGGGACTAACAATGTCTCCTTCAACCGAATGTTTGGTTGAAAAGAGTATCGCCGGCTTTAAAGAAATTGAATTTGAAGTCATGCGTGATCACCATGGCAATTCAATTATTGTTGCTGGTATGGAAAACTTTGATCCAGTTGGTGTCCACACCGGTGATTCAATTGTGTTCACCCCGACTCAGACCTTAACGGACAAAGAATACCAACGGTTACGGGACGCATCACTTACAATCGTAGATGCCCTTAAAATCGAGGGTGGCTGTAATGTTCAGCTTGCTCAAGATCCCAACAGCGAAAAGTACGACGTGATCGAAGTTAATCCACGGGTTAGTCGGTCATCAGCATTGGCTTCTAAAGCGACTGGTTATCCAATTGCAAAAATTGCTGCAAAAATCGCAGTCGGTTTAAACCTGGATGAAATTATCAACCCAATTACTCAAACTACCTTCGCGATGTTTGAACCTGCTCTGGATTATGTGGTTGCCAAAATCCCACGTTTCGCGTTTGATAAGTTCACGAACGCAGATCGCAAACTGGGAACTCAAATGAAAGCCACCGGTGAAGTGATGGCAATTGGCGGCACAATTGAGGAAGCCTTATTAAAAGCGGTTCAATCACTTGAACTTGATAAACAGGCTCAAAACAACTTAATTCCAGCCTATACAAAAAACATGTCAATGGGCGATTTACTGGAGAAGATTAAGACACCAACTGATTACCGAATTTTTGAACTCTTTGCTGCACTCGGTAAAGGAGCAACCATTCAACAAATTCATCAATCAACTAAAATTGATCTTTACTTCTTATCCAAATTGGAAAACATCATGCATATGCAACAGAAACTGATGAGTGGCATTGTTAATGCAGATCTCATTTTGAAGGCTCGTAAAATGGGCTTCAACAACACCATGATCAAAACTGTTCATCCAATTTCCGACCATGATCTAGAGAAATTCGATAACATGGAAGATCAGCATTTAGTATATAAAATGGTTGATACTTGTGCCGCTGAATTCGAAAGTACAACGCCTTACTTCTATAGCACGATTGGTAACGAGAATGAAAGCAAACCACTCGGAAATAGTATTGTTGTTATCGGTGCCGGTCCAATCAGAATCGGCCAAGGGGTTGAATTTGATTACGCTACTGTTCACTGTGTTAAAGCGATTCAAGCAGCTGGCTACAACGCCATCATCATCAATAATAATCCTGAAACGGTTTCAACCGACTTCTCGATTTCCGATAAACTTTATTTCGAACCACTGGATATCGATAGCGTCATGAACGTTATCAACTTGGAAAATCCAATTGGTGTCATTGTTGAATTTGGTGGTCAAACAGCCATCAACCTGACTGAAAAATTAACTGAACGCGGTGTCGCAATTCTTGGGACGTCCATGCACGGCATCGAGCAAACTGAAAACCGTCATGATTTCGAAGATCTCTTAATTGATCAAGAAATTGATCATCCTAAGGGTGACACTGCAATGAACGCGCAAGAAGCCCATAAGATTGCTAACAAACTTGGCTTCCCAGTTCTTGTTCGGCCAAGTTTTGTCCTCGGTGGTAAAGGAATGGCAATCGTCCATAACGATAACGAATTAGATGAATATCTGATTCCAGCATTAAAAGCAAGTGCTGGCCAACCAATCTTAATCGACCAATATATCCCAGGAACTGAATGTGAAGTTGATATTCTTAGTGACGGCCAAGAAGTTTTTGTTCCGGGCATTATGGAACATCTCGAAGGTGCCGGTATTCATTCAGGGGATTCAATCGCAATGTATCCGCCACAGACATTAACTGACAGTCAAAAAGATCGGATTGTGGCAATTGCCACCAAAATTGGTAAAAAGGTCCATGCTGTTGGGATGATGAATATTCAATTCATTGTTGCTAATAATACTGTGTACGTCATCGAAGTTAATCCCCGGGCTTCCCGAACAGTTCCATTCATGAGCAAGATTACCAAGATGCACCTGGCTCAACTTGCGACTCAACTTATCCTTGGTAAATCATTGACTGAAATTGGCTTAAAACCCGGCCTATATCCCGAACCAACCAAAGTTTACGTAAAAGCACCAGTCTTCTCATTCGCCAAATTACCAGGTGCCCCAACTGCATTAAGCCCTGAAATGAAATCAACCGGCGAAGATATTGGCGATGGCGATACGCTTCATGAGGCTTTGCATAACGCCCTATTTGACAGTTACCACATCAATACCGATACAATCAGTGGAACCGTCTTAATTTCGCAATTTGATGCCAATGACGATGATTTGAAGGATAAGCTCCAGAGCAGTGGCTTTAACGTTGTTCCTTATAAGAAGGATATGCCATGGCCTGACAAGTTGGCATTCGCCCTTTCATCATCAGACGAAACCGACGACGAAAAGCAGCTCGTGGCGAAAGCCTTAAGTCACCAAGTCCCAGTCTTCACCGCCCAAGATACCGTATTAGGAATCTTTCAACCACAATTAATCAAATAATTGTCATAATGGTTCACATATCCGAATCAACTTAATAAATTTCCTAAATAAAAACGTCTTCGAGAAAAAAATTCTCGAAGACGTTTTTATTATTAACATTTCATCATTAAATTAAACGTATTTAATACCACCATCAACCATAATTGCTTGGCCGGTAATATAACTTGATTTGTCACTTGCCAAAAATGACACCAGATTAGCAACATCTTGAGGTTCTTCACCGCGTCCCAGCGCAATGCCCGATAGATATTGCTTCAATGATTCGCCTTTAGCAACATGGTTTACTTGACCCATTTCTTCATCGATTTGATCCCACATCGGTGTTAACACAATTCCTGGGCAATAAGCATTAACGGTAATTTGATCGCGAGCAAGTTCTTTAGCAGCTGCCTGGGTTAATCCGCGAATCGCAAACTTGGTTGCTGAATACGCGCCAAGTAATTCAAATCCTTCATGTCCGGCAATCGATGAAGCATTGATAATCTTGCCAGGCGTCTTTTGCTTCTTGAATTGTTGCGCAGCAGCTTGAATACCGAAGAAAGTTCCTTTTACGTTAATATCTAGTAAACGGTCAAGATCTTCTTCCTTTGTATTGCAAATCTGAGCAACGTGGGCAACTCCAGCGTTATTAACAAACACATCCAAATGGCCGAAATGATCTGCCGTTTGCTTAACAGAATCAAAAACCTGGTCTCGATATTGAACATCCGACTTAATTGCGAAGGCATCACCGCCATCTTTATTAATATCATCTGCTACTCGTTGAACCTTATCCAAATGACGACCGGATAATGCAACAGCAAAGCCATCCTTTGCGAGTTGACGAGCAATTCCTTCACCAATTCCTTGACCGGCACCGGTCACTAACGCAACTTTGTTTGACATACTGATAATCCTCCATTAACTCTCTTGTGAATTTGATAACATCTTATGGCAATGATTATATGACGCCGCGTTGTGAAACACAACGCAAAGTTTTGGCACTCCTTTTTCCAAAAGAATCGCCTGATTTGTCATCGTTTTTGCCATCAATAAGTCGATTGATACTTAAATAGCTAACAAATCATCATAAAAATAAGCAAATCAAACTCAAATTAATGCTCAACAATGAAAAGAAAGTCATTATAATTGTGATTCATTACCAAATGGAGTTGAATGTAAGTGTAAATAGTCCAATTTTAACGGGGAACTAATGAAGTTGGCCTACACTAAAAATTATCGGGAGGAATTATTATGTTAGATATCGTTAAAGCATTAGATCGCTTAACCTGGAATACACAACATCATTTTGCTCATATTGAAGCTCAACACGATTTCATTCGAGCTTGGGCCATCCAATTTGAAATGGGCTACACTGATTTTCGCGTTGTTCAAATGGCCTTACAACTCGATGGTAACCACCATGACCTCCTCGCTAAGTTCACAGCTGCTTACGATGACGTTTATAACTATGAATATGCATTTGTGGCAGGCGGACTAGAGGGGGTTAATGAAAAGTACGGTGATAAAATTGAAGATTACCGAGCAGCCTCTGACAAACTATTAGGTCTAATTGACCAAGTTCGTGAACTCGAGTAACCAGCAAGTCATCTGATTCCCCTGTCCTAATCTTAGTTATTCAGAGTAGAACTGCTTTCACTAATCAGTATAAAGAAGAACGGGCTGCACCAAGTTTTATACTTGTCACAGCCCGTTCTTTATTGTTATTGTTTTTTAGTTTATTTGTTTGATTCGTTAAACGATTTCAAGATGTAGTTGTTGATCCTTAACCCAGTGAAGACCGAGCAAAACTCGATAGATAACAACTGAAATAATACCAGGAATAACGATTCCCATTACTAAGTATGCAATCAGCATATTGGTGCTGGTCGATGCTAAAGTGATTGGAGCGATTAATGAGTTGAGACCTAAACCACCTAATGTATATGGCACTTTAAAACCAAAGAACAATGTTGCAATCGGTGCGGCAACAACCGCAGCGGTCATAGATGGTAAAGCCAGCCGAGGATTGGCTAACAGATTGGGGAATTGAACCTTAGGCGTAATAATTCCCTGAGCAATATTAGCTCCTAATTCATTTTGTTTCCATGAAATGATCGTGAAACCAACAAATTGAGCTGTGGTTCCAATTAGTGCTGCTCCAGAAGCCAGTGGATCCAGCATAACGGCCACTGCTAATGCAGCTGATGAGGCAGGGGTCATCAAAAAGATTGACCAAGCAAGCGACACACACATCGATCCGAGCAATGGGTTAATTTGCATTGATTGTGCGATGAAGGCACTCAGCCAGTTAAGGGCCGGTGTCGTGACACTTGCAAGTCCCAACCCGGCAATTGAACCAACTAAAGTGGCAGCAAGTGGTACTAACATCATATCAAGCGGTGTTTTACCGGTTAAGTATTTCCCAACCAGTGCGGCAACTAACCCAGCTGCAACGGCACTAATTGGTTGGCCAGTGGTAAAGACACCCGACTGAGCAGCTTGAGCCATCTGGTTACCAGTCGCAGTGGCAGCGTGAACGCCTGATGAAATGAAATAGACCGCATTGGCACCGACGGTTGCAGAAATCATGGAACTGAATAATACCAAAGTATTTGTCTTTAATTGTGATGCAACAGCAGCTCCAAACGCTGGTGCCAACAACCATTGAGCAATTGAACCAACTTGATGAAGTTGCGGCCAGTTAATAAAGTTTGCAATGGCTTGTGTTAATAATCCAATCCCCAACATAACTAAGACGGCATTAGAAACACCGGCAGAAACTAAGTATACATAATCTTTAACAGTCAACTTTTCAGTTGGCTTATCAACAGCCGTATCCATTGGCAAAACCTCAATTCTTTATTTTATAATAATATGAGAAAATAATGATAAAAATGAAATTGATATAATCTAACCACCTTAACATTGACATGTCAATATCGTTTTTAAAGAATTTTAGTAAAAACTTCACTTTTAACATATACCAATATTATAACATCATGTTAAAACCCTAATAAAATATAGATAAGGTCACTAGTACCATATTTCAAAAAATATTTTTTTCTTTTTAAATAAATACCATCAATAGTGACAATCATGTCAACTAATAATTTTGCAAGAAGAATGATATTAATGCCACTTAATTAGATATGCACTCTTTATTTCTCATTTTATAGCATCATATTTTACCTGATACCGGTTGAGAAACTAATATATATAAAAGTGTTTCACGTAGTTGAGCAATCTATCATAAATGATCCACTGGCAATAGATTATCAATCACCACTTATCCTCGTTTATTTCACGTTGATACATTGTTTAACACCCTGTTAACCTGAGCCCATTCTTTACTTTTGTTATGAAATAAAAATTCATTAATTATCCATCCTCAGGGTTACCAATTTTTAATTTGGCTTTTTTTCAACACTTCTTTAGTGAAATACGTAACACACAGCGTATTAGCAAGAACATCGTTAAGCATACGCATCTATATTCCACTTGTTTATCTTTCAACTAATATAAATAGTTTAGAAAAATCCAATTTAGCACCTGTTTATTTAGGTATTAGCTAATGGCTACGGTATAATGGTCTTGATATATCAATCGTTGGTATTTATTTGAAGGGAGAACATCTTATGCTTAGTTATTTTGCGTTGATCACGCTGGTTAAGCTATCAGGTCTACTCATCCCGTATATCTGGTTCTTAATTATCGCTGATCGCAGAGGACGACTACTTGCGACAGGGGCAATTGTCGTTCTATTTATCATCAGTTACATCAATACTTACTTCAATCTGCCGGATTTAGCTTATCCATCACTAATTGATGGTTGGTTAATGTGGTTTATTGGCGGATTAATTTTAGTTGCCGTTTTAAAACGGTTCGTTTACTCAACAAGCGCAACCCCGGCACGGTCATCACAAACCGAAGCCGGTGATGGCATTATCAGCCAAGGTATTCAACGATTAACGGGTGCCTTTGGCTGGTTAGGAAAACTTGCCTTGGTTTTCATTTTAGCCATTGTCGTTTTCGTTATTCTAGGAAGCGTTTCTAGTTTAGTAACCAAGATGAACCCACGGCCGGCCGTTGAGTCCATTAAGACGGACATGAACGATGACACTAAAAATGCACCAATGCCCGTTATCAAGAACAGTGCTGAAACGCCCGTTGTCAACGCCCCACAAACTGTTTCAACGGATATGAACAACTCGCTGAACAGCTTTAAAAACTCAAACGTCTACGATCTAAATCATATGCGGGTTCAAATGTATCGCAAAAAGATGGTTTATGTTGCACCCGTTGAATTTTCCGGTGGTTTCTGGCGTTACATCCATTATCAAAAGGTTCCTGGATACTTCAGAACCAACGCGACAGATAAGAACGCGGATCCAAAATTCGTCAGCAAACCAATGCGTTATACACCAAGTGCCTACTTTAATCGTGATGCTGATCGACGAATCAGTGCCCATAGTCTAGGTTATTCAATGGTTGGTTCAACTTCACAATTGGAAATTGACGACAACGGAACCCCTTATTATGTCAGAACATTAGCCAAGCCGATCTCCTACATCAACCGTAATTATAATTATCGTGATTACAAAGTTGCCGTCTTAAATACAATTACAGGAAAAGTCAACGTTTACTCACCAAATAATGTTCCTAAGTTTGTGGACATTGCAGTTGCACCCGAATTTGTATCTCAAGAAGTTAACTTGTTTGGCCGTTACCGAAAGGGTTTCTGGAACGCAACCAGCTTTGGTGGTCACAGTGGCGTTATGAAGCCAACAACTGCCGGAACCGAGGGCGGTGATCATTTAACACCTTATGCCTACAAAGGACGCGTTTACTACTTTACTGGTATGACCAGTGTGAACGAGCATCAGAGCTCAATCTTAGGATATACTTTCGTTGACGCGCGAACCAACACCCTTCACTATTACCGTGAACATGGCAATGTTATGACACCTGAACGGGCAATTTCATATGCACAACAAGATATCAACCCTCAAAACTACAAAGGAACGTTACCGCTACTTTACCGGATTAACGGTGAACCAAGCTGGGTTGTTTCGATGTTGGATCGAGACAACAATTCATTTATGAAATTTGTCTATCTGTTAGCCGATGGAAATAACCAAAGTGGTACGTATGCAATCGGTGACGATGCGCAGAGTACGCTCGCTATCTTCGAACAACGATTAGAAGCTAAAACCGGCGTTGCGCCTACTCAGCCAACCGGTAAAACAATTTCCGGCACAATTTATCGAATTGTTCGAACCAGCGATAACAAACTACTGTTTATCATGAAGAACAACAATCAAGTTTATAAGCTTGACACCAGTGCCAAGAACTTTAAGCCAATCTATCAATTCATTTCTGAAGGTGATAAAGTCAGCTTTAAAGCAGAGGCAGCCAGTCAAACCGGATTGGCAACCGCAAACGTCTCATTATCAACGTTTAAGGATCAATCACTTCAGCAAAGCAAATAAGACGATTAGGCCTATAGATTAAAATCGCCAGCCGATAAGAAAAATTATCAAATCTATTTTGCCTGATCATTGCCACTTTATCTCAATAAAAAAGATTCCAGTCCATGACCTCTCAAAACTGAGCGAGTTCATGGACTGGAATCTTTTTTATGACTGTTTTCACATCGATTTATTCAAGAATCACTAATCTGTTAATTGGTCCCCTTAATTTCGGAAGCATGCTGGGACCTTAACATTTTTTGCTTTTCCAACTGCTGAGCCCAGATGTTTATTCCCAAGGCAACTAACATTAAAATTAACGCTAAAATCATAATATTATGCAACCCATTATGTAGAATGATCCGCATTTGGGGAATTAATCGCTTAGGTAACGACCCGATATTTGACGCATCGCTCAGCTTATTCATCATTTGCATGGTAATTCGGCCACCAGACTGAATTACGCCATTCTTGAGTGCATGATTCATGATAATCCCAAATATTGATGCCGTGAAGGTTTGACTCAGCATGCGGATCAAAAAACTAAAGGACGTGGCAATTGGTACATCTTTCATTTCTGCATCCTGTTGGACTTTTACTTGTAACTCGTTGAAACAGGCACCATTGCCAAACCCTTCGAATGCTGCGGCAAGCAACAAGACCCAATAAGGAGTTTTCACCCCCATCACAACCAACAATACAAAGGAAATCGTTAACGTAATAATTCCCAATGCGACAACTTTTTGAGGTGTAAAGTATTTCCGTAAGGGTGCCACTGAACCAGAACCAATAAAATCAGTAATTGAGCTTGGAATCTGGGTTGCACCACCAATTAAAGCAGAAGTTCCCAGCAATCCCTGGGCCCACATCGGACTATAAATTAGAAACCCGATAAAAGCACCCCAAATTAATGTAAATAGCGCAAAATCTATCATCAATGGTCGATTTCTAAATAACCGGCTTGGAATGATGGGATCCTCAACCCGTTCTTCGTGACGAAACATCAGCCCTAATAGAATCGCTGAAACCACAAACCCAGCAGCTATAAATATTAATTTGGTATTTCCAATCATTTCAATTGCGGAAAGTAGACTGATCAAGCCAAGGGTCATTAACGTGGCTCCAAGATAATCAACAGCGCTGGTTTTGCGAGTTTCTTTTTCCACCCGATAATAAATCTGAACTAAAATTGCTGAAACCAAACCAATTGGAACATTCAAATAAAATACCCAATGCCAACTAAAGGTATCAACGATGTACCCACCCACAATTGGCCCAATGATGGTTGCCATACTATAACTAGCTGATACAAATCCCAACACCTGCATCCGTTTTCGTGGATTCGCATACATCCTTGCATAAATGATGTACGGCAGAGAAACCACGCCACCATTTCCGATTCCGGCGATGGTTCTTGAAATAATCAAGAAAACAATATTTGATGACATCCCTTCCAACAACGAACCAATGACAAAGAACATTGCTGCGAGTTGGTAACTTCGTTTATTACCAATATGTTCCCCAAGTTTACTCCATAATGGTGTGCTAACCGCTGTTCCCAAAAGAAAGACGGCAACAATCCACCCCATAAATTCAATCCCATGTAAATCTGAAATAATTGCTGGTAATGCAGTATTAATGATCGTATTGTCGATCCCACTCATTGCGTTGGATAACAGCAAGGCAAAAGTAACGATCACGATATCGCGTTTTGACAAAGTATTCTCTTCTTTCCTCAAATTAGGGTACCTTTCTATATTACAACTATTGGTGTAATTAACAAAGAGTGTGGCAGCCAGCAGCCCCCAGAATATAAGCACCACCATCAGATACTCCTGATTTTGGAGTATCTGATGATGGTGCTTATATGACCGGGGGCTGCTGGCTGCCACACGTTACGAACAAGTAACAGTCATAAACTACAAAAACAGAGCTAAGACAAATTTATGTTTGTCTCAGCTCTGTTTCTTTAGTCAAGAATCATGACGACTTAAGATACCCGATTATGGAAATAGATAACTTATTTTACTCACGATTAATCTAACAAAAAATTTCGTTATTCAACAGCATCGATCAAAAACAATCGCGAACTGAAGTCGGCTGATGAATCAACCCCCATTGTTCGGCCAAGTAACCGGTTAATGAATAATCCCGCATTCATCAATTCGTCTCCATAAAATACTTCCGAACCACCATTGATCGTATACTTTCGATCAGGATCCAGCCCTTTAAAGTACAAACGTAAGTATGACGGATTAGGCTGATTTAAAATCTGATAACGACAACCAATTGCGTGCGATTTATCCTCGCTCACGACTTCCCAACTAATAACATTACCATCATTTTCAAACGGACTTTCAATCCGATAAAATTTTCCGAATTGGAAAAGACGCCGATGTTGTTTATAAAATGTCGTTTGTTGTTGAACCTGCGCCTGCTCTTCTGCAGACATTTTGGTGACATCTAATTCATAGCCAAGGTCGCCGAAATAAGCGACATCTGCCCGGGTTTGTAACGGTGTAATCCGACCAGTTTGATCATTAGGAACTGCTGACACATGAGCCCCCATCATTGATTGGGGATAACCATAGGACGTGCCAAACTGAATCTTCATTCTTTCCACAGCATCCGTATCGTCACTGGTCCAAGCCTGAGGCGCATAATACATCATGCCAAGGTCAAACCGACCACCACCGGACGCACAAGATTCAAATAAAACATCTGGATAGGCTTTGGTCAATCTGGCATATAACTGATAGACACCTAGAATGTAACGGTGAGCAAACTCCAATTGCTGATCTGGCGCCAATTGATTCCCAAACATCTCGGTGATGTTGCGGTTCATATCCCATTTAATGTAGTCAAGTCGACTCTCTTTAATAATTCGACTCATCACGTCAACAAGATAATCAATGACGTCGGATCGTGTCATGTCAAGAACGAACTGATTTCTACCAGGCGTGACCTGTCGACCAGGTGCTTTAATTAACCAGTCTGGATGATTCTGATATAACTCACTATCCATCGAGATCATTTCCGGTTCAAACCACAAACCAAATTTAAGTCCAAGTTTGTGAATTTTTTCGACGAGGTTTCCTAAGCCACTCGGCAATTTCTTTTTGTCAATGAACCAATCTCCCAATGAGGTTGTGTCATCATCCCGATGGCCAAACCAACCATCGTCAAGAACAAACATTTCAATTCCAAGGGTCTTAGCTTTTTTCGCAATTTTAAATATTTTATCTTCATCAAAATCAAAGTAAGTGGCTTCCCAATTATTAATCAGAATTGGTCGTTCTTGCGTCGCAAAACGGGGACTGACTAGATGCTTCATATAGCAGGCACTCATCTGCTGGCTCAATTGATTCATACCTTCGTCTGTATAACTAATAATTGCTTCTGGTGTCTGGAAGGTATCACCAGGTGCCAATTTCCAGGCAAATTCACTTGGGTTAATTCCAACCAAAATGCGGCTGGTATTAAATTGATCAACTTCAACCTGATCTAAAAAGTTCCCGGAATAGACCAGATTAAATCCAAACACCCCACCATGCTCATCGGTCGTTTGTGGCCGGGCAATCATAAAGAAGGGATTTTGTTGCGCACTGGAAGCGGCACGCAAGCTGCTGATACTCTGAACACCTGAGCGTAGTGGTGTGCGAATCAAATGACGTTCCCTTGCCCAAGTCCCTGAGAATTGGATTAAATCGTAATCTGGATCTGGAAGATCCAATTCCGCACTTAATGCTCGATTAAGAACCGTTTCTTCTGATCCTGAATTAATAAAGGTCGCACTTCTAACGATGACATCTTGATGTGGAAAAATGGTGTAATTTAGCTCTAATTTTAAATCAAGCAGCCGGTCTCTTAATTGAATCGTTAGCGTCTGAGAATCATCATTATTGTCATCAAAAGTTGATGGTAAATCATCCAATCGCTTCTTACCGTCGGTTAGTTGATAACCCTCATAAACAAATTCAGTGACCCGACTCCCATTTTCCTGTTCAACTTGAAAAGCCGGGTAACGGAAATCACCTTTACCAAAGCTGGCATATTCCTGCTTTAGTAACTCTGGTTGAAAATCAGGCTTATCAAGTTTCCAAGCAGGTGTGGCATCATGTTGTTCACGGGTTGCTAAATTTGAATATGCCGAGCGGACATGCATTCGCTTGCCATAATATAATTGACCCAGTTCGCCATTTTCCATCACTTGAAAAACATAACTCGTATGATCCGTTTGTAAGTGAAATAACTGATCCTGTTCGTTAATATGAATCGCCATTTTATCCATCCTTTTCTAGTTTCTAAATGCCTTATTTTTTAGAATCACTTTCGTTTCCTAATGGCCGTTTTGTTGGCTTAGATAGATCCAAGATTTGATCCCCATGCGTTACGTCACCAGAGTCTTTCAAATAATTGAAATCTTGGATGTCTTTGTAATTAGGAACAACCACCATTACAGTATCATCTAAGTTAGCTTTTTTAATGGCAGGCTGCCAGAATTCAATTAATTCTTCACCTTGTTTAACGTGTTGTCCTTGCTCAACATACTGAACAAACCCGGTCCCATCCATTTTAACGGTACCAATTCCAATATGAATGAGTGTTAAGATACCTTCATCAGACTTGATTCCAATTGCATGGCGAGTTGGGAAGGTTGCTTCAATGGTCCCATCAAACGGTGCAAAGACTTTGCCGTCTGTTGGCTTAATCGCAAACCCTTTCCCCATTTTTCCAGAAGCAAAGTTTTCATCAGAAACATCTGCCAAATTCTCCATTGTTCCGGTAATTGGTGATTGGAAAGTTGTTGTTGCTTGAGCAACTTCTTTCTCAATGTCCTGCATAGATTCTTTACCTTCTGTATCAAGACGCTTATGCCATGTTTTTTCCAACTCATTAACAATCCGTGCGTGTTCTTTTTCATCCAATGTCACTTTCTTATAGAACACAAATGTCCCCAATAAGATAAGGATGGCTGGAACACCGAACATCATGCCCTTAAAGATAAACTGACCACTTGTTGAAATATCACTGGCAGTTTTTCCAGACGTCATCCCAGCCCAGGCAGCCGTGACAATAACGACACCATTTGAAAGTGCACCACCAAATTTATCAAGTAGCGGTCGAACCGAAAGTGTTAGCGATTCATCACGATGACCAAACTTCAACTGTCCATATTCAACCGAGTCACTTAAAATCATCAAAACAACCAAGAAAACAAGTGGTTGCGGAATATAGAACAAAGCCGCTGCCAAAAGAACAAGTGGCAATGATTGCCCAGCAATTAGGAAGACGAATAGCGCAACGATCATAATTGCAATTGCAGCGAAGAAGACTTTTCGACGACTGAACTTTTGTGCCATTGGTGGGAAAAGCAGCACAGTAATAACACCAATGACTGTATTAATTCCAGCTAAAATACTAAATTCGCCTGGCTTACCAAGAATATACGTGAAGTAATAAAGCTCCAACGCATTAGTTAATTGCATGCCGGCAGTATAAAGCGCATACATTAACGAAAGCCACATTAACTGATCATTCCGAGCCAAAACTTTTAAAACATCTTTAAAGGTCGTTTTTTCAACATTTTTCCGTAAATCAGAATCAACTTCTTTAGTTCCCATACCAACAATAATTGCCGATACCCAAGAGATTAAAGCAATAACTGCTGCAAATCCTAACCATCCACGGTTATCACCTTGGCCGTTATTTGTATTAACGGAGAAGAAAACAACCAGTGGCATAACGATAACCCCAACAATGTTGGCACCAATGTTAGAACCAACCCGGGCATAGGCAGCGGTTTTTTCACGTTCTTTTGATGAAAACGAAATTGCAGGAATCATTGACCAGAAACCAACGTCCTTAAATGAATAGAAAATATCCATTGTGATATATAGCAGCATGAAAATAACCAAGTATAACCATGGACTGGAAACATTTAAACCACCCATATCGGTGAATAGAATGGTCAACGTAATTGACCCAACAGTTCCACCTGCAATAA
Source organism: Lentilactobacillus diolivorans DSM 14421 (assembly GCF_001434255.1). GTDB lineage: Bacteria > Bacillota > Bacilli > Lactobacillales > Lactobacillaceae > Lentilactobacillus > Lentilactobacillus diolivorans. Next base: position 63,403 of record NZ_AZEY01000079.1, on the reverse strand, counting down.
TCCAAGGTTTAAAATGCCCCCATTTTGTGTTGGTGTTATCGATTGTATTTCCGATAAAGGGATCAATCGCTAACTCAACAAACCGAAGCACCATAATCATGACACCAATATAAGCAATCATCTTCGCACTTTGACCACCACTATCTTTACTAAACAGATGTGAGGTAACAAACATAATAAAGTACGTTGATAACGTAGCGTAAAACATATCATGGCCAAAGGCACCGAATGAGTACGATAGCCTTGAAACCAACTTATGCGACTTTTCTGCCATATATAACCCTCCTAACGGTTATAAAAAAATAGATAAAATAATTGCTACCATGAATGTAAACGTTTACAGCGAAAATGTCAATAATTTTATTAAAAACACTAAAATTTTCACTAAACATTCAATTTAATTTTAGAAGACTTTTAATGACTTTGCACTTAAACAGTCCTGAGATTGTGAATTAATTTGTCGCTTCCCTTCAAAATATGCTAGTCTAAAGGTTATTGAGAATGCAAAAGCATGATTTAAACACATAAACACCTTTTTATTAAATATTCAACTCAGATATCTATTTAACAACCGATCATCTAATTTTATTGGAGGAAACGCCACCTTGGCAACGATCAAAGAAATTTCAAAATTAGCCAACGTATCACCTGGAACAGTCTCAAGAGCATTAAATCCGGATAAACGTGAATTTGTCGCCAACGAAACTCGAAATAGAGTTAAACAAATTGCTGATCAGCTCGGCTATCACTACTCTGATCGAGCAAAGCAGTCAAAAGACACGCTAAATTTTGCCGTAATTACGACTCTTACCCTGGAAGAAGAAACCAGGGACGAATATTGGCGATTTGTCAGACATGGTATTTATGAAGCAGCTCGGACTGAGGAAATTAATATTTCAAAGATTATTCGAATGCAGGCTGGATTGCACCCTCAGGATTTAGCAAATTACGATGCCATTATTATCACCGGCACTGTCAGTGAATCAGCTGTCAAATCATTAAAAAAGTATAATCAACACATTATTTTAGTAGATGCCGGCACCCACTATCATAACCTTGTTGATGCAGTCGATAGTAATCTCGCTGAGCTAACAACAACTGCATTAAACCAGTTAAGTACAGTAGCCAACGATGACGAACTAATTGCTTTCATTGGTGGCAATCGAAAAGAAATGAGTTTAGATGGTAGTTTGAGCAAAGGAATTGCCGATGTCCGGACAATGGCCTACGAAAACTGGGTCCAAACCCATCACCGTCAAACTGCGTTCAAAGAAATCGATTGGACCACCAAAGATGCCATGCAAGCCACGACGGAATTAATTACTGAATACGGCAACAAACTCCGTGCCATTTTGGTTGCTTCAGACCCACTAGCAATCGGTGCAATGAAAGCAATGAGTCAAAACCATCTGATTGCCGGCAAAGACATTGCTTTAATCAGTTTCGATGATTTGGAATTTACTTCTTACCTCACGCCTTCGCTAACAAGTATCTGGTTACCAAAAAGTGAGCTTGGTTATACGGCACTGTTACAGGCCGAGATGTTTGCAAAAACAAAGCGAAATTGGTCAGTCCGAACGATTATTCCCGGTAGCTTTAAATACCGTGAGACATTTTTACCACAATAAGATCAGAAACCGAAACGAAAACCACGTCAATTGGAGACGGGCAATAATTATTTTTCCCAGTCTCTTTTTGCGTAATCACGATTATTCTCGACCGGAAACATGAGACGAAAGGCAACTTCGTGCCGCGTATTCGAATTATCCCACTATGCCAACCCGATTACATTGAAAGTTAACTCCTCTGCCACACTGTTAATTGATACCAAGATAATTATTGGTCTATCAGAGTTCCTGTGGGGCACTTGGTTCAGTTAAACCATCCTAACTACTTTTTCATTCCCAGCTTCTTTTGCTGTGGGACAATCACTCGGTTCCAAATACTCTTCAAAATGAGATAACCAACAATGACACCAACCAGCGCACTCAGGAAGAAACTTGGGATGAACAGAAAAACGGCGCCGGTAGTGCCCATTAACCAGGCTGCCAATGGATAAGCTACAATTGCGCCAATTACACCGGTCCCAATTAATTCACCCATGGCTGCCACAATGAGACTTTGCGTTTTTTGAAACAGCCAGCCCACGCAAAACGCCCCAATCATACTACCTGGAAACGCCAAAACCGTTCCGGTTCCCAGAACATTGCGAATTAACGATGTAATAAATGCTTGAGTGACTGCCCACCAAGGGCCAACCAGAACCCCCGAAATCAAATTAATCAAATGTTGCATCGGGGCGACTCGTGCACCCAGTACTGGAAATTCAAATAAACTACCGCCGACAACACCAATCGCAGCTAAAATTGCTGTTAAAATCATCTTATATGTAACCGATTTTTTCATACTCAAAAGCCCTCCACTTGTTTTGATAACAAAGGGAGGGCACTTTTAGCTGATACATTTTTCCTACGCTGGCGTTAACCAGATCAGGTTCAAGGGTCCGTGAAATTCACGTCTCAGCCACATGGCTCCCCTAATGTTATCAAATCATATTCAGTTCTCATTTACTATACCACATTTACTTAATCCAAGACTTGAATCCATGATAATCCGACCATGTCTGCCAATCTTAAATGATTAAGTTCATGCTTACGGTTCGGAACTGCTCATTATACAACAGATTTCACAACGTCCTGACGACGCATGACTTCTTGTCTAACAGCCGCAATAACTTCTTTAACCGGCATTTGCTTACCCGTCCACTCTAAGAACGACCCGGCCGCTTGATGAACCAACATGCCAACGCCGTTAAAAGTCTGGCAGCCCTGTTTCTTTGCCGCCTCAAGAAAGGGCGTTGTCAATGGAAAATAGATGACATCAACCACGATCTGCTGAGAATTCAATAAATCAATCATCGTTTGTAAAATTGGTAATGCATGATCATGACTCATCCCCACATTCGTCGTATTAACAATAATTTGACTAGCCTCAATTGATGCTGCCATCTTTTCCAAATTCTCATAAGGGATAACGGAAACTACATCTGACCAAGATTCAGGCTGCTGTTTGCGTTTTTCAAAAGTCTCATTTTGCCGCTTAAACACGTTAATTTGTCTTGCTCCCGCGTCAATTAGTGCCGCTATAATCGATCTGCCGGCACCACCAGCACCAAGTACTGTTAGTTGTTTCCCCGCAACACTGATCCCCTGCTGGGCTAATGCATCCACAAACCCTTGCCCATCCGTTGTGTCACCAATCAGCTTACCGTTTTGATTGACAATCGTATTAACAGCTTGCAATCGCTTAGCACGTGGCGTCATTTCATCTAATAATGGGATAACCTCTGTTTTTAACGGCATCGATAAGTTTACCCCACCAATATGCATGGACCGTAACGCCGTGATGGTATTCTCAAGGCCGTCTGAAGTGACATCAAACGCCAAATAGGTCCCGTTAATGCCGGTAACCTTAAAACTAGTGTTATGAATCAATGGCGATAAGCTGTGAGCAGCAGGGTGTGCCAAGAAGCCAAATAATTTGGTATGTCCATCAATCATTTTCTCATCTCCTTAGATCACATTCTGCTGGTTCACAAATAGTTTTTTTGGTAATTTCATCAACGACTTCAAGTGGTGTTAACCGATCAGTGGCAATCCGAAAATCGCTCACAGCCTCATACTTATCATCCCGTTGTCCCTTTAAATCAACCAAACCAGTTAATCCAAGTTCGCGAGCTAGCGGTCGTTGTGTATCATCTTTTAGTCGATCCATAATGGTTTGTGGCAGCACATCCAACAGGACCACCGGGATCTGACTTTGACGTAAAATTTCAAAGTTCGTTAACTGAATTGGGGTGCCACCACCCGTCCCTAAAATACCATTGTCTGCCATTGAATCTACTAAAGCTTCATGCTCTAACTGTCGAAAGGCAGCTTCACCGTTATCATCAAAGATTTGCTGAATCGACTTACCCGCTCGTTGAATAATAATATCATCCAGATCATGATATGGCATTCCCAACCGCTGCGCTAACAAATTGCCAACCGTCGTTTTTCCGCTTCCCATAAATCCTACAAGTATAGCTTTCATAAGCATTCTCCTTACTTATCAAGCGACTCTCGAATCGCCTGTGCCTGCTGAAACGTCCTTAGAATTGTCTGTTCGTCTTGATTATGAATTGCTGTCTGCAGTTTCGTTAACTGAGTTTTAAAAGCCTCAATCCCCTCATCGATTGCATCAGCGTTGTTTAACATGATTGCCGTCCACATAGTTGGATCGGCAGCGGCAATCCGAGTAGTATCTTTAAACCCACCAGCCGCCGCAGAAAGGCCAGTTGGGTTATCCTGCAATTGTGCCGCAGCTGCGTTCACTAATGTTGTTGCTACAACATGGGGAACATGACTTAGTTCGCTAACTAATTGATCGTGATCTTTAGCGCCGATTAATGTCCAATTAATTTTCGCTGGCTTCATTAAGGCTTTAAACTGATCAAGTTGTCGCTGGGTTTGCGAACCATTCACTAAAAAATAAGTTGACTGGGTTAATAATCTCAGGCTTCCCGACCGGCTACCCGTTAAATGTGACCCCGCCATGGGATGGCCACCTAGAAAGCCAACTCCCTTTTTAATCAATGACTGTGCCGCTTTCATTACACTGGCCTTAGTACTACCAGTATCAGTGATCAACACATTAGGCTTTAATTTGATATTAGCCAACTCTTCAATTTGACTAATAATAACGGAAACCGGTCCAGCCAGAATAATCACATCAGCTTTCTGGGCCGCATGATTAAATGTATCAATTCGATTAATAATGTGCTGTTGCAACATAAACTGGGATGAATCATCATCGGGATCAACACCAATCATTTCATTAGCAGGATTTTGCCGATGAATCACTCTGGCAATCGAACTTCCAATTAATCCCAAACCACTGATTAAAACGGTTGTCATACTAATCCACCTCTTTTGCTTGTGGCACCATCCTATTTAAATCATCAAAGAATTCTGGGTAGGAAATATTAATACTGTCAGCACCATCGAGTGTCAAAGGCTGTGAAATCAACAACGCAGCAATCGCCATCACCATGCCAATGCGATGATCCCCATGGCTACTTAGATGAGGATCCTTAACTTGCCAAGGCTTGGTGCCATCAATAATGAAACCATCAGGCAACTCAGTAATTGCAATGCCCAGCTTGCTAAATTCCGTCACAATTGCGGCAATCCGATCAGTCTCCTTAACGCGTAACTCACCGGCTCCAGTAATCTTGCTGATTCCATTCGCTTTAGCTGCTAAAAGTGCCACCAATGGTAATTCATCAATGACATCTGGAATTTCATCGGCGCCAACTTCAACAGCTTTTAACTCAGCCGAAGTAACGGTTAAATCGGCCGTTGGTTCACAATCAATATGCTGATTAGACAATTTAACATTGCCACCCATCCGTTTCAAAATTGACAATAAGCCTGTTCGGGTTTCGTTCATCCCAACATTTAACAACTTTACTTGAGAATCCGGAACTAAACTTGCTGCCGCTAGAAAAAATGCTGCCGATGACATATCTCCGGGAACTGTCATTTCAATTCCATGTAATTCCGGTCTGGGATGAATCGTAATTGTCACATCATCTATTGCGGTCTCAATATCAGCCCCAAACGCATTTAACATAATTTCGGTGTGGTTTCTAGTTGGTAACTTTTCAACCAAGATCGAAGACTTGTCTGCCTGAATGGCTGCCAAAATCAGAGCACTCTTTACTTGAGCACTCGCAACCTTTAAATGATAGTCAGTTGCATGCAAGTGTTGACCAATAATTGTCGCAGGTAAATGACCATCAGTTACCTGAACTTTGGCGCCCATCGATGCTAAAGGATCACTTACACGTCTCATCGGTCGTTTAGATAACGATGCATCTCCCGTCAACTGGGTTGTAAATTGTTGACCGGCCAATAAACCCATTATTAATCGGGTTGTTGTTCCGGAGTTCCCCATATTCAAGGCTTCTGTCGGCTTTTCTAAACCATTAAGTCCCACGCCTTGAATGGTCACCGTTTCACCGTTTCGCTCAATGGGAACGCCAAGGCTTCGAAAAGCTTGTAACGTTGATAAACAATCTTCCGCCGTTAAAAAGTGGTGGAGAACCGTTGTTCCTTGACTGATTGCCCCAAACATGATGCCTCGATGAGAAATACTCTTGTCGCCTGGAATTGATAATGTCCCATGCAAACCAGTTTCCGGTTTAATTTGTAATTTTTTCATTGGCCGACCTCCTAAAAATTTTTTAATTCCTCTCGATAATCCGCCAGTTGCTCCTGAAGTCGCTGAAGATTATCACCATCAAATTTATCAGTGATTGCTTTTGCCAACTCAATTGCCACAACACTTTCAATCACAATCGAAGCCGGAACAATGGCAGTTGTGTCTGAGCGTTCAACGCTGGCTTTTTTAACCTCTTTAGTTTGAATATCAACACTTTGAAGTGGCTTATATAACGTGGGAATTGGTTTCATTGCAGCTTTAATGATAATTGGCATGCCATTAGTCATTCCGCCTTCAAAACCACCTAGATGGTCAGTGTTTCGCGTAAAGCCGGCTTGTTTGTCCCAGTCAATTTCATCCATAACCTGGCTGCCCAGACTAGTAGCGGCTTTAAATCCATCACCAATTTCAACACCTTTCATAGCATTAACCCCCATGACAGCAGCTGCTAATTTACCGTCCAGCTTCGTATCCCAACTAATGTAACTACCCAGCCCAGCTGGCACATTGGTTGCAACCACCCGAATGATGCCACCGAGCGTATCGCCATCCCGTTTAACTTGATCAATTAGGTTATGGATCTCCGTAACCTTCGATTGATCAACAACCCGCAAATCATTTTGTTCAATTTCAGATTCAATCCTGTCAACATCCAGTTCAGGTTGATCTTCAGTAGCAATTTGACCAATTTGAGAAACATAACCAACAATTTCGATACCCAATTGCGCTAACAATTGCTTGCAAACTGCACCGACCGCTACTCGAATTGCAGTTTCTCTTGCCGATGATCTTTCTAAAACGTTTCGTAAATCCTCGTGACGGTATTTCATACCACCAACTAAATCCGCATGACCCGGTCTGGGTCTTTCAACCTTGCGTAACGTATTTTCAGGAGTCTCCGGGCTAACCGGGTTCATAATCTCATTCCAGTGGGCATGATCCCGATTATTTACCACAAGGGCAATCGGTGAGCCTAGCGTGATTCCGTGACGAACACCACCAACCACCGTTACCTGATCATGTTCAATCTTTTGTCGATTGCCTCGCCCGTAACCACCTTGACGCTTTTTTAACTGTTCATTAATGTGATCAATATCCAAATGGAGGCCAGAAGGAATGCCTTCAATAATTCCTGTTAGTTGTGGCCCATGGGATTCACCTGCTGTTAAGTAATTCATCGTTATTCTCCTTTAATCTGCTCAGTCTATTATTTTTTACTTTGATGATGATTCATTAGTTGATGTTGATACTTCCGAGAATTTTCCATCACTGCCCGATAAACATCTTGAATATACGCCCTCGTGTCCGGATCAGGATCTGACGAGGCAACTCGCTTAAGAACCTGTGCTTCCCGGTCACTATCCAGCACCGGTAAATTTCTCATTCGCTTAATTCGACTAATTCGCGCAGACGTTTCAAAACGTTTAACCAGTAGTTCAACAATTGACTGATCGAGTTGGTTAATTTGCTCACGAGCTGATTGAATTTCTTCATTATGGTCACAAACTGAACTCCGCTGATTATTATTCATAAATCGATTCCTCCTAGTATTGACCATTTAGTTAAGGATTCTTATCATTTAAACGGCTTAACTAATTTGGTATAAAAAAAGCCAGCTAGATGTTTAATCCAGCTGGTTTACTAAACTCGTAAAGAATTGGTAATTGACCCAGCCAGACTATTGCGTCTAGCGGGCAACAACAAAGCTTTGACTTTGCTCCACTTGGACGCGAACGCGTAATGTGCGTCCGCATCGCTGCGGACACTACCTAAAGTAGGCATAGCCAAAATAATAAGTATTTGTAAGTTGAGTAAGCTTCGTCATATTTATCAATCCCTCTCATAATGTTGTTATTATTAAAACACATTAGGAATTATCCGTCAACCCTAATCTGTTACTCATTTCATTTTAATAAACCAATCAGCTAATTGAATGGCGTATAACGTGATCCGAGTATAGATTAATGTCATCCTCTACTATAAATAAGAACAAGCAGATTACCCCACGGAACTGACCTTTTGTGGGTTGCTCGATTCTTGATTAACTATTTGGGCATGAACCCGAATCCCGTTTTGGAAAACATCCTTATCGTGTTGAATCACTGAAATATCATCGATTGGATTCTCAGTCATCGCGATGAAATCAGCATAGTTTCCTGCCACAATTTGGCCATATTCATCGTCAATATGCATGGCACGAGCACAATTGATCGTTGCTGAATCAATTGCCTGAGCCGGAGTCATTCCAGCTTTTTCCACGTATAATTGCATCTCATATGCACTCTCATTTCGGAAACCATTATAAGGCGTCCCGGCATCTGTTCCCATTGCAATTGGAATGCCTGACTGAACGGCTTTTGTAATACTTGCAAAATGTTTTTCAATATTAATAATAACTTTTTCACGCGCCCAATCCGGAACCGTATTTTTTCCATACTTATAAATCGCGTACATCGCATTCATCGTGGGAACGATCACAGTATGGTGTGCTCTCATCATAGTAATTGTTTGATCATCAATATCAAAAGCATGTTCAATTGTGTCAAAGCCTGCCTCAACGGCTTCTTTAACGCCAGCGTTTCCTTGTGCATGGGCAGCAATTGTCTTTCCTTTATGATGAGCTTCCGTGACAGCTGCTCTAACTTCCTCAGAGGTGAACTGAATATCATCCGGTGTCTCACCGTTTTTAAGAACGCCGCCTGTTACCATCATTTTAATATTATCGACACCATTTTTCATTGCTTGGCGAACGCCTTTACGAACCTCATCGACACCATCAACTTCGTAACCGCCAGCAGATCCATGACCACCAGTAATCGAAAATGCCTTACCAGAGGTCATTACTTTAGGACCCTTAATCCAGCCATGTTGCTGCATCTTTTTAATTTCAATATCAATATCAAACGCTGCCCCCACATTACGAATATACGTAATACCGTGATTGATTGCATCAGCCATATTTTGAATCGCAAACATTGTATTAAATTCACGTGAATCTGAATGGCGCTGTTCCTTGCCATCATTCCACCAGTATGTTGGAATACTTGTAATATGAGTATGGGCATTCATGATTCCCGGCATGACATACTCATTTTTCATATCGACAACCTGATCGCAAACTTTGCCCGTTGAGTTTCCGCTCCCAACTTCAACAATTTTACCAGAATCAGTATCTACCACTATGTGTTGGTTATTGATAAAGCTTTGTTCCTCATGGTTGTAAATTGCGACATTCGTATAATTGATTTTTGTCATAATATATCTTCCTTTCAATATAAACCCTTTGCCTACTGACTAACTGTGACGGAGCATCATCTGTACCCGCTAACTGATATGCCACCGCAACCACCTCCTTAAAGATATTTGCAAATCATTTTAAAATTTGTTAAGTCGCTTTGCCGCCAATGAGTATTAACTCGATTGAATTTCCCGAAGATTATTTCCAGTAAGCGTACTGCAGCTTACCAGATTGTCCTGACATTGCATCCCATTTCAAACCGCCTAGTTTACTATTAATTAAATGAGCCTGTGAGGCTTGATACGTTGGGGCAACTGCAGCAATTTTCATAAGCCGTTTATCTGCTTGTTTTTCAAAATTCCACCGTTGCTTGGCATCATACTTGGTAGTGTTATCGACTTTATTCATCAAGCGATCATATTTCCGATCACTAAAGTGTGAAAAATTGATCGCATTACGATGGCGCAGGCCATCCAAGAAGTTTTGAGCATCTGGATAATCCGGTCCCCATCCGACTGTGCAAATATCAAATTCAGTTTGAAAATCACGAGTAACGTGAGTCGCGTGCGGTACCGAAACAATATTAATTGATAAGCCCTTTAAATTTTTTGAGACAGCCCCTTGGACATATTCAGCAAGTTTCTTTTCTGTATCTGTGTCGTCAACAAGAAAATCAAGTGACACTTTTTTTGATCCAATTTCCTTTTGGGCTTTTTTCCAATAGCTTTTTGCTTTTGTAGAATTCGTCGGCGCCTGGTTACCAACTTCAGAAGTAAAGTCTTTTCCGTTGCTAGGATCTTTGGCATAGTTCTTAGGAACAATGTTGGTTGCTCCTATTGACCCATCCTGCAAAACGTTTTTAGCCAGCGACTGACGATCAATAACCAAACTAATCGCATGTCGTAAGTTTTCATTTGCTGTTGCTTTCTTTTTATTATTAAAGTAAATATAATTATTTCGTCCGGTTTCAGTTACAACCAAATTTTTATTGTTCTGATTAGCCTTCACATATTGACCAGTTAAAGTCGTTAGATCAATCTGACCTGAAGTAAACATGTTTTGAGCAGTGTTATCGTCTTTAATAACAGCAACATCAATTTGAGGGATTTTAACATTTTTGGCATCCCAGTAATGTTGATTTTTTTCGTAATGCCAAGAATCATTGGTGCCGTTCCATCCTTTCAAAACATAGGCGCCATTGGCAACCGTTTTATCACCGGTTGAACCATATTGACCACCATATTTTTTTACAGCTTCTGTATTAAGTGGATAAAAATTAGTGAACTCATAGTTCATAAACGGTACTGGTTTGGTTAGCTTAATATAAAATGTTCGCTTATTAATCGCGTGGATTCCCAGTTTATTTGGTGACACTTTACCACTATTTACAGCTTGAAAATTCTTTAGGTATGAAATTGAAGTGGTTTGTTGTGACTTGGTTTTCGGATTTGCTTGTCGTTCAATGGCATTCACGAAGTCCCGGGAAGTAATTGGCTGACCAGTCTGCCACTTTGCATTTTGACGAATCGTAAATGTATATTTAGTCCCGTTATCAGTTGGTCTAACCAGTCGCTCTACAACACCGGCAGCAATTTTATTATTTGCATTTCGCCGATAAATTCCCTCACTAATTTGATCAATAACCGCACCGCCATTAGTTTCAATGGACTTAGTTGGATCGACCGTCATTGGCTCACCCGGAATTGTTATCTTTAAGGTCTTACTAATACCGGCGCCACCATTAACAGCAGTTGATGTAAAACCACTTAATAATAAGACAGCCATAACCCCAGTAACAAACGTAATAATAACTGCCAATCGGTTCTCCTTAAACATCGCAATTCCTCCCTTTTATTTTTGAATTGATTTGGGCTTTTCTGGCCAGGAAATACAAAAAGCGCCCAATCAGAAGATAAACTTCCAAAAGGACGCTTTTGCGCGGTACCACCTTAGTTATGAAATCTAAAATTCCATCTCTCACGTACGACCGGTCGACTCGGTATAACGTTGGCGCTATAATGGGCGCACCCTAGTAACTCTTTACGAATTACTGTACTCAAAATCGACTTTCGACATTAAGACGTTGTGTCTTCGCAGATAGCAACACTCTCTTGAAACCTCTTAATGTTGACTCTTCGATTTCTCTCAGTACAATCTCATCAATATCTAATGTTAAGTACATTAAATCGAATATAGCCATTTGTCAACACCAACTTTATTATAATTTATTCAAACAGCCTCTCAAATTAAAAATTAGGATCTTAGAAGCCGTGATTTAACGAGCTCTCATGATTTACTTAAGTTCAGCAGAATAATTTGATCAATTGTCATTTCATTGACACGTTTATGTGAGAATGTGAAAATGTAAATGACATCTTAACCATAAACTTTTGTATTGGGGGCATCAAAATGAATCGAAAGAAATCTTTCATCATCGCAGGAATAGCGATTTTATCATTCTTAGCTTTTTCCACTCGCACTAATTATCAAGTCTCAGCAGCTGATTCATCAACACCTACTGTCACTAAAGCAACCAAGAAAGCGGCTAAACGGCTAACCTATGGGGATATCACAAATCATAATTTGCACCGCCTTGGGACAATCCGTCAATTAACCCGCAGTCAACTCGCCGAATCTAACAAGCTTACGGGTAAACAAGTTCAACAGTTAATCAATTTACCCTTACCTAAACGATTAACAGCCAAAAACTTCACTTTAAGTCAAGCGTATTTAACCATTCATCTGACAAAAAACGCATATAACGTTAAAGATGTAGCCATTCCACTAAGCAAGTTAACCGGCATTATCTTAAACCGTTATATGCCTAAAAAATATGACTATGTTAAACCGAAAACAACTAATCGAAAAGTTGTTTCACTTACTTTCGACGACGGACCTGACCCAACATTAACGCCAAAATTGCTTAAGATTCTTAAGCGCTACAATGTTCATGCGACATTTTTTGAAGTTGGCAGCAGTGTTATCAAATATCCAAGCATTAGTCGTGATGTTCTTAAATATGGAAACCAAATCGGTAACCATTCATGGAATCACCCACAACTAACAACCTTAACAACTGCGAAAGCACAACGCCAAATTGCGTTAACGGATGCAGCAGTTTATAAGGCAACAGGCACTATCCCCGCTTATATTCGGCCACCATATGGCGCAATTAATTCGAGAGTTGCCAACTTATTCGATCGTCCGATTATCCAGTGGTCTGTTGATTCACGTGATTGGTCATATTTGAATGCCAAGAAAACCGAAAGCCATGTATTATCCACAACTCGGAATGGTTCTATTATTTTGATGCATGATATCCACCCAACCTCCATTGCCGCTGTTCCAACAATTATTCGAACGTTGAAAAAACGTGGTTACACATTTGTCTCCCTGCCAACATTAAACCAGAAACCACTACTTTCCGGTTTCCAATATTTTGGCAGAAATGATTTTAGAGGCTTTTAGATGCTAACTAAAATCACCTGGTAAACAATTAAGCACGAACTTCCAGATTAAAACAGAGCGGGACAAAAGGCGTTTAACTTCCAGAGTGTAATTGAATTATCCGAATATTCTGAACTTGAATATTTAGATAATTCGGTTACAT
>NZ_AZEY01000079.1:11624-50281 GCF_001434255.1 Lentilactobacillus diolivorans DSM 14421 | reverse complement strand
CCGGAAGTTGCCTTTTGTCCCGCGTTTTTGCTCGGTAACAATCGTGTTTACACGAACAGAGGCTGGGATAAATAACTATTGTCCCAGCCTCTGTTTCTATATAAATAGATTAACCTGCCGATACTCCGGAAGTTAATCACTTTTTACCGCATGTTTATTCTTTAAACAACAATTCCCGAATATAATCAATCGGCATATCCTTACCGGTCCAGAGCTTAAATGCCTCTGCCCCCTGCTCCAACATCATCCCTAAACCATTTAGAACGTGTTTAACGCCAGCTTGTTGAGCAACTCTCATTAATTTCGTTGTTCTTGGCGCATATACCGTATCAAACACAATCATCTCCGGCCGAAACCAACTTGGATCGCTAACCAACGTCTTATCGGCCAGCGGCTTCATACCAACTCCTGTTGCATCACAATAAATCATTGAACCGGCAATTTCAGCCTTAAATGTCTTCTTTTCTGCCAAATCAAACAATTTTGCTTGACAGTTAGTTTTATCATTAATTATCTTCACCATTCGCTCTGCATTTTCCCATGTTTGGTCATGAATATTAAAAACAGAGATATCTTTAACACCATCCAATGCCGCTTGAATGCCAATAGCCGTTCCCGCACCACCAGCACCGGCAAGGGTCATCTTCTGACCGCCAATATCCACCCCCTCATCGGCCAAGGATTTCATAAAACCTGTCCCATCAGTCGTGTATCCGGTCAACACACCGTCATCATTAACAACCGTATTAACTGCGCCAATCAACTCAGCAACGGGATCCAATTTGTCCAACAGTGGGATCACCTTTTGCTTGTTAGGCATCGAAATATTTGATCCTCGCATTCCAAGCGTCCTAATTGCATTGATGGCACCCGGTAATTTTTTATTATCAATTTCAAAAGCTAAATAGGCATTGTTTAACCCTAATTTGGCAAATGCACTATTATGCATCGTTGGTGACATTGAATGGCGAATTGGATATGCCATTAACCCAATTAATATCGTATGCCCATCAATTCTGTCTTTCATTAATTCATTCTTCTTTCTGTCCGAATTTGCAAACTTATGATCCGGCATTAAATATTTTAACTGACTAGAACTTAAGCGATTCTAAATCCGCACGCGATTCGCTAACCGATAACTGCCCAGGGGCTGAAGCGTTCCCGACCGCGGCAAACGACAATACTGACCCAAAAATTGATCCTGAAATTCTGGTCACTTTTCCCAAGTCACCCATCGCCATTGTGATCAGCGGCAGTTTCAACCGCTGATGAGCCTTGTAAGTCGCATTAAGTAATGTTAAAACATCAGCAGGCGTCTGAGGCATCACCGCGATTTTTGCAATGTCAGCTCCAGCACGCTTCATTTTTTCCAGTCGTGATCTTATTTCAACCTCAGGCGGCGTTTGCTCGAACTCATGATTACTCATAATTACTGCAATTCTCTGATCATGCGCAAGCTGAACCAGATGAGCGACTTGATATTGATCTCTGTTAAGTTCAATATCAACTACGTCAGTTAGCCGGCCTCTCAAAATCCGACTAATTAAGGAAAAATACTTTTGGTCGTCCTTCCTGCTCCTATGGCCGCCCTCACTACTTGTCCTAAACGTTGTTAATAAAACAATTTTTCCTAATATTTTTCGAAGCGCATTAACCGTTGCTAAATAATCACTCGGATTAAAAACATCCCGATAAAAATCAATTCGCCATTCGATCACATCCGGCTTAACGGCTACCGCCGCATGAGCCTCTTGAATAATCTTTTCGGTTGTGTCACCAGTGATTGGAACGGCAATCTTTGTGCTGCCCGATTTAAAAACAATTCCTTTCACTTTTACTTCCTGTTGCCCAGTTTGACTTTGCATGCTTGCTGACTCTCCTAACCGGTTTTCGATTGGTTCCCGTTTATACGACATTTTACTTCCCGTCAGTCGTTGAAACACCAATATGCAGGGCGGATGTGATTGCGCTCATCACTTTCCCAGATCCAAGTGCTGCAGCCGTTATGATAACCAAGCCGGTTCCAGCCAATCCAATTAACACATCAAAGTTCATGACCGCGTGAAGGTCAATTTTAGATAACCATCCCGTAACAATCGGAACCGTAAAGGTGGCAATGCTGCCAAACGTAAAATATGTTCCAGTAATAACACCTTTATGCCGTGGAAACATCTTAAGCAGTAAATTCAGTGCCACTTGTAAAACACCACCCGCAGCGGAAAATCCGAAAACAAATGCTGCAACCGATGATACCCACAATACTGATGAATTGCTAATTGTCAAAACCGCAATCAGGGATAGAACATTCATAATCACTAAGATTCGGGTTTCTGCAATTCGAACTTTTAATAGCACAAAGATCACTAAAACACCGCTGATCGAACCGATGCTGTACAACGATAACAACGCATGGGCCATCAACGAACTATACCCAAGTTCTTGTTTTGCAAATAACGTAATCCATTGGGTAAACAAAATCATCAATGCCATCGTCGTGTAACCATAGACCGCAAGTGAAATCGTTGCTAATAGTCGTCTCCCCTTTGTTGCCTGTCCCCGATCATCAGCCGAGCTGATCAGGTCTTGATTCTTAGCTGGAAATTTAATTCCTTGAAGTAAGAATAGGTTAACGATTAATAATAGGACTGCCAGCATAAATGACCAGCCATACCACAATGCTCGGGCTTCCAACGTTGCAATTAACAACGGCAAAATAAATTCTCCCAAAGACGCAAAGGCTTTAATAAACACGTTTGACGCGCTGGAGTTACCGCCCATTTCGACAAAAGTTGGATAGGTTCCTGAATCAAGTGCTGAGTTTGCCACTCCCGCTAAAATCGCAAATAGGTAGGCAACCGAAATGCTTTGCGTAAATGGAATCCCGATAAAAAAAGCCATATAGCTAAAGATTCCAATGTAAACCAGTCGTCGCCTGCCAAATTTATCAGATAAATAGCCAAACAAGAAATAGGCTAATAATCTACCAATTCCAACACCTGAAATAACGTAGGAAACCGTTGCAATGGGTACATTCCAAAATTTTCCTAAAGCCTGCATATTTTGGGTCAAAATAATGAGTCCGATTCCATGAACAAGATAGTTGAGATACAAGCTGATTGAAAGTCGTCGTTTATTTGATTTAGTTAATGAATTGGTCATCCTAATCACACTCCTGTATGTAGATACAATAAAAGCCAGCCGGATTTAGACTCCAGCTGGCTTATTCTCTACTCGCGTAAAAGAAATTAAGACTTATCATCCAGCTAGACTCTAGCGTCTAGCTGGCAACAACAAAGTTACGACTTTGCCCAGGTTAGACGCGAACGCGTTGTGCGCCCGCATCTGAACGGGCGCTACTTAAACCATGCATAGCCGTAATAATAGGCATTGAGTTGTTGAATTTGATTTGTCATGGGCTAATTTCCTTTCCTGAAATGTTGAGTTAATTAAAACATATTAGAAATGATTCGTCAACACTAATTTTAATCTAATCAATTTTTAATTTTAAACCAAATGTTACAAACGGACTTATGTTTATCGTGATCTTTTAGAAATTTTATCAAGAAAAAAAGAATTGGAACAACATAACGCCCGTTCCAATCCTTCAAGCTTTAATTGTCGATCCAATCACTTCGTTGGTAATACAATATCCGATGGCTTAACTTCCTTACCAAAATATGGTTTCAATTGTTTATTGTAATCAGTCACAAAGAAACCCTTTTTAGTTAATTTGGTAATTTCCTTATTTGTCCAGTTCAATAAGGACTTATTCCCCTTCTTTACAGCTGGTGCAATATATGACTTAGGACCAATACTCTTAATACCAACTGTATACTTAGGATTATCCTTTGACCATGCGTATAAGTATGAGTTATCATCTGCCAAAGCAGCTCCTCGACCATTCTTCAAAGCATTGAATTGCTGCGTCTTAGAATCAAATTTTAACAAATTAACATTCTTCTGGCTGGTAGTAAAGTAATTCTCAGCAGTTGTCCCCTTAGTAACAATCACATTTTTGCCTTTAAGCTGGCTTACCTTAGTCACTGGCTTACTCTTAGGTGAAACGACACCAACGGAAACTTTCATATATGGTTTGGCAAAATCGATAACTTGTTTTCTTTCTGGTGTAACGGTGAAATTAGCCAATACTAAATCGACTTTATTAGAGTTCAAGGCATCAACCCGATTGTTGGCATTAACTTGAACAAACTTAACCTTAACTCCTAAATCCTTAGCAACTTGATGCGCGAGTGTGACATCGTAACCCACTCGTTTACCATCTTTATTTACCCAACCATAAGGTGGTAAGTCCCCAAAAACTGCAATTCGGATGGTTCCTTTTTTCTTAAGTTGCTGAACAGAACTAGGATTATTACTCCCCGAATCCGATTTTTTGCTGTTCCCACAGCCCGCTAATACCAACAATAATGTCGCTAAGACGCTCACAACCGCAATTAATTTTGATAACCAGTGTTTCTTCATGATGATTCCTCCTCAAGTTTCTTTGCTCAGTAATGCCATCATTGACAAGTCTAATGTTTTCCCTATTTAAAAATCCATACTGTCTAAAAATGCCTGTGCGCGATCAGTTTTCGGTTTGCTAAAAAATTGTTTCGCTGGGGTTTGCTCTAAAATATGGCCATTTTCAAGAAAGACAACGCGATCTGCAATCTCCTGAGCAAAATTCATTTCATGAGTCACAACAATCATTGTCATGTTATCCATATTAGCCAGACCTTTAATAATGTTTAAAATCCCACGAACCATCTCAGGGTCTAACGAGGCCGTGACCTCATCAAATAACATAAAGTCAGGATGAAGTGCCAAGGCTCGTACGATCGCAACTCGTTGTTTTTGACCACCAGAAAGTTCACGCGGATAAACATCTGCGTAATCCTCAAGATCAACACTTTTCAAAAGTTTCTTTGCTTCCACACGCGCAGCGCTTTTGTCTTGCTTCTGAACCTTTATCGGTCCCAATAGGATATTATCAATTACCGTTAAGTTCGGAAACAAATCATAGCTTTGAAAAACCATCCCAATTTTCTGACGAATTTGTTGCCAATTTTTTTCAGTTGGAACGATTTTTTTGCCTTCAAATATAATCGTCCCTTTTTGATATTCTTCCAACCCGTTCAAGCAACGGATCAGCGTGCTTTTCCCTGATCCCGACGGACCAAGTAAAGTGACGACCTCGCCCTGTTGAATTGAAAGATTAATATCAAATAAAACATGCTTCTTTTGATAATACTTTTCCAAATGTTCAACTTCTAAAACTTTGTCAGCCATTTGCTCGCTCCAATCTCTTTTTCTCCAACCGTTTTGCCCACCATGACAGTGGATAATCAATTAGAAAATAGAATAAAAAGATCAATCCATAAACCCAAAACACACCGGTTGGGTGGCTATGATTATTAGCTTCAATAATTTGCTGACCAATATTAATCACGTCCATAACTGAAATCAGCATTAGCAATGAAGTCGTTTTAATGACCCGGGTTGCTAAATTGATTGTTGCTGGAATTTCCAAACTGATTGCTTGTGGGATCAATACATATCGATAAAGTTGATAACGATTAAGGCCAATTGCCATTCCAGACTCCCGTTGATGCTTGGGAACAGAAATTAACGCCCCACGAACAATATCACTCATTTCAGCAGCAACCCATAACGCAAACACCAGCGTTGCCAACTGGTCTGCAGGTAAATTAAAATTCATCTGCCTTGGCAATATATAATAGAACAAAAAAAGCAGAACGACGGTTGGCACGATTCGAAAGAATTCCAGATATAGCCGTAAAATCAGCCGCAACGGCCGATTCTTAAACGTTCGCAGGACTCCTAAAATAATGCCAAGGACAATGCCGACAATTAAGGCAATTGCCGCGATTTTAACGGTTACCCAGAGTCCGCCAAGCAGCCGCGTAAAGTTTGTGCCTTCCAATAGCACACTAATTCCCGAATGAGCCATAACGAACCCTCTTTTCCAGTAACGTTAAAATAATTGATAATGGTATCAAAATAATAGCATAACCAACAACCAGCACAAACAAATATTCATTGGAACGATAATACATGCCAATGAGGTCCAATGCTGTATTGGTCAATTCCGGAATCGCAATCACAGTAAAAATTGAAGTTTCCTTAATCAAAAAAATCACATTTGCCGCCATTGCCGGAACACTCAATGAAAATCCTTGTGGGAAAACGACGTACTTCGCAAGCTGCCAGCGACTGAGACCAATTGCCTTTCCAGATTCGACTTGGCTTTTAGTAACACCATTAAAGCCACCTGTAAATCCTTCTGCCATGTAACTCCCACCTAAAAAGATCAGACCAATAATGCCACATAATTGAGCACCAAACTTAATGCCAATTACTGGAAACGCATAATAAAGAAAGAATAGCTGAATCAAAAGTGGCGTGTTCCGTGAAATTTCAATGTAAATCGAAGCAATTTGATGTAACACCGGTACTTTAAAATACTGAACAAGACTACAAATTAGCCCAACAATAATGGAACCAATTATCCCGACAAAGGAAAGCCAAAGCGTTAAGACAAATCCCTTTTCAAACATCGGCAAACTTTGTTGGATAATGTTCCAGCTACTACTCATTAAACATCATCTCCCTACTAATGATTTCTAAAAATATCAATTTATTGTTAATTAACATTCAGATGTTACCTGATACTTAATAAAACGTCCCTGCTAATGTGGCCGCAGCCAAATTAACAGGGACGTTTTATCGTGGTTCCACCCTTTTTCATACTCAAAGCTAAATGAGTACCTCATTAGAACTATATGAAAATTACTGACGATCCTAATCGTCTCTTTCAACTCGGAGCGCACTTTCAACTAGATTCATCCACTCTCGCACCACCAGTGGTCGCTATTTATAAATCATTAGTCTACTCTTCTCGTCAACATTGAAGCTCTTCAAAACTGTCAATCAATTACTACCTAATGTAAGGTTTCTAAAAGAAAATGTCAACCATTTGATGTGCAAAAGTATCAGCTTCATTTAAGAATAAAACCTTGTTCTCTAATATTTTTAATTAAATCTGCTCGTTGTTCCCGATTCCTTCCCAGTTCTGAAATAATATGATGACTAAATGTTTCTATTCGATTGTTTTGACCGCGCTCTTGATAATAATTAGAAACCAATTGATCATATCTGGAAAGATCTGCTTTAAAATTTGACGATAATTGATAGGTATCGTCAAAATGAATTTCAGACATCGGTAATCGTGGCTTTAACTCTGGTTGACTCGCTGGATATCCCAATGCAATTCCAAGAACCGGAAAAGTTAATTCAGGTAGCTTCAACAGTTTAATCAATCGGCTGGTATCGTTTAAAATACTCCCCATAATTGTGCCGCCTAATCCCATGCTCTCAGCTGCAACCATAATATTTTCTGTTGCAATTGTGGCATCAAAAACACCGGCAAAAAACTTATCAGCTGTCCGTAAAATATATGGGTCGACATCGTTGGCCTGAGCAATTTGGAGATTACGGTACTGATCAGCCACAACAACAAAATAATGACCACTGTTCTGTAACCAATGGTGACCCGTAATTTCAGCCAGCTCCTTTTTTGCATCAGGTTGAGTAAGACTAATTATTGAATATTGTTGGGAAAAAGTGCTTGTTGAAGCATGCTGAGCTGCCTGAATCAAGGTATCTACCTGTTCTCTGGTAAGCTGCTGATTGCGAAAGTGGCGAATACTTCGGTGATGACTTAATAGGTCTAAAATCTCATTGTGCAACATAATAACCTCCAAAGTAATAATTGAATTTTTAAGTCACTTTTATTAAAAAGTAAAAAATTAATATTGATTCTAAATTACGTATTTATTTATAGAGCTGATTGTGTCACTATTGAAATGGTGAAAATATAGGCATTTGTCATTTACATTCAGCAAACATTGGTATACAATAATCTTTGCTAGATAATAATGATTATAAACTAGAAAGGTTGGTACTGAAATGGCAAAGAAGAAATCGCTTTCCCAACAAATTAATGTTATGCGAGCCTCAGTTATGGGAGCGAACGATGGCATTTTATCCGTTGCCGGAATTGTTATCGGTGTTGCAGGTGCGACATCAAATAATTTCGCAATCTTTATTTCTGGAATTTCCGGAATGCTTGCTGGTACAGTTTCCATGGCCATGGGTGAATTCGTTTCAGTCAATACCCAAAGGGATTCACAACGAAACGCAATTAGCATTCAAAAGAAAGCTTTAGCTAATTCCTATGATCACGAATATAACACCGTCAAGAATAAATTAGTGACCGACGGCATTTCGCCGGATTTGGCCGAACAGGCAACTAAAGAAATGATGACCCAGGATCCAATTAAGACAACCGTTCGTCAAAAATATGGGTTTAACGTTGGTCAATACACCAATCCACTTTCAGCGGCAATTGCCTCTATGATTTCATTTCCAACTGGCTCAATTCTACCACTAGTTGCTATCACAATGTTTCCAAGTTCAATCAGAATTTTTGCAACCTTTTTAGCTGTCGTCATTGCTTTGGCAATTACCGGTTATACCGCTGCTCGGCTTGGAAATGCCAGTCCCGCTCATGGTGTTTTCAGAAACGTTGTATCAGGCGTTTTAACTATGATTGTTACTTACACAATTGGAACGTTAATTGGTAGTTAATTACTTAAAAGAGATTGGGGGAATCCTGAATGCTAAATATTCGTTCCAAAAAGAAGAAGAGTTCACAGACTATGGACGAAAAGCTAAATACGCTTCGTGCCGGGGTATTGGGTTCAAATGATGGTATTCTAACCGTTGTCGGGGTACTGTTCAGTGTCGCCGTTGCCACAACAAATCAATTTACCATCTTTATTGCCGGACTGTCTGATCTGCTAGCCTGCGCGTTTTCAATGGCATCCGGAGAATATGCTTCTGTTAGTACACAAAAAGATACTGAAAAATCTGTTGTTACCAGAGAAGAAAAACTTTTGAAAACAGATTATCAAAAGCAACTAAACGTTGTTGCCGATTATTATGTTGATCAGGGTGTTACTAAAGGGACTGCTCAAAAGATTGCCAAAGATTTAATGAGTAAAAAAGCGTTGGAAACCATTGTCAATATTAAATATGACCTTCAACTGGGTCACTATATGAATCCATGGGATGCGGCATTCTCATCCTTATTTTCTGCCTCAGCTGGTGGTATTTTCCCACTAGCTGCCATGACACTAACGCCAGTTGCCTACCAGTGGCCGGCAACAATCTTAGCCGTCTGCCTGTCCGTTGCATTGACTGGTTATCTCAGTGCTCGGTTGGGGAATGGGTTAGTCAAAACAGCTATTATTCGAAACGTTATTGTCGGTATTATCACAATGATTATTCACTATTCTTTGGGGATGCTACTACAAGCTTAAACATCTACGTACCAATTTAGATGAAACAAATCTTAAGATACCTGTATGACTTAATGTCGCGAAACGAGGTTGTCCCTTGTTTCGCGGCTTTTTATATCGAACATGGTTTTTGGATCTGTAACGTCATTGCAACTTATCTGGTATCAAACTGAAAAGTACATGATGTACAGTAATGCTAGATATAACAATCTACGCATGTCCACCAATAATTACTTTCCAAGGAGGTTAGGTTATGAAATTAGGACAACAATTACGAGAAGCGCGTTTAAATGCCGGCTTATCCCAAAGCCAAGTGTCAAAACAATTATATTTAACGAGACAGACAGTCAGCCGCTGGGAAAACGATCATGGTTATCCTGATATTGACACCCTAGCCTCACTTGGAAAGCTATACCATGTTCCCGTTTCCGAACTTCTTGAATGTGGTGGTTCAACCAGGGAGAGTCCAATTCAAAAGAAAGATCAAATAGAAGATCAGTCGCAGATTGACCATTCTAGAAAGAAATTGGGTCAGTTCGACCGTTCGTTAATCCTTCTTGCTGCAATTATTATTGTATCGTTTATGAGTACAATGATTCCGTTTCTTGGAATTATCCTGCCCTTCATCATCTTAGCTTTAAATAAAAAAAGCAATCTCCTCCACAAAACAATTATTTGTGTGAGCGTTGCAGTCATGTTAACGAGCGGGTATAGTTCGTTCATCATTTTAAAAGATACCGTCTTTCATCCGACAGCCACGATTATCACAAAATCAGACCGGTGAAACAGATAATTTATTGTTATCAACATGTGCCTTTAGCCCAACACGATAGGTAACAAGGCCAATTTGGCGCTTTAGCTTTAAAACAACTGTAGCCTTATTAGGGTGGGAAACCTTATAAGAGATAATTTTGCCGAGTGTCGCGTGATAGTGAATATCTTTAACCGACTTAATTGTATTCTTAGATGACTTCACGACAAAACTAGCTGACCAAGAACCATTTTCAACATGTTTTACTTTATGCATATCCGCATGAGCCGGAATGACCAATAGCAACGTGACTACTAAAAAGCTGATTATTGTCTTCTTAATCATGATATCTAACCCTCTTCGGAAACCGAAAACCTTAGCAATGATTTAAGGATAGTTTTCTAGTTATCCCCATTATCAATTGAAGCCCGGCAATCGGGCTTTTTTTATTGAATTATTCAATAAATTGCATTTATATTAACCATTATTTCTAGATAATGTCAACCTCAAGTTAATTATCGTGCTGAAAATAAACAGTATTGCCGAAAGTTAACTCCGCCCGGAACAAACGACTAAGGTGAAATTCTGTTCACAGCTTAAAACGAATCGGAAACCAAACTAGTTTTCGGTTTCCGGTTATAAAGAGTAGCTGTGCCTTTTGTAAAATATTTTCATATCAATAGCTGGATAAATTTGTTTGCATGCTTCCAACTCGGTGTATAAGCCAAACCTTATACGTGCGATTTGTTCCAAATTCTCACATATATCTGACGCAATCCTCATCAAAAAGCCCTTTGTCAAAATACACCAAGTTACCCAAACTTTAACTCTTTGTCTGCCAGTTAATCTTATTGCAGACCCCTTACTGACCAGCTAAGCCCAACTAGACATTTGCCTTTCGAATTACAATTAAGCTCTCATCAACTTTAATTACCAAACATAGTCACTTTGCTTTGAACCATTTTGCATCTAACACTGGCAATAACTTACTTTATAACCAGTAACCATTAATACTAAGTTCAAAACCACTAACTAAATTTTAGCTTGATGGTAAACCAAATAAACCTCAGCTTCAAATGATTTATTTAAAGTGAGTCTGTATATCTTTGAATAGTAAAAAGTACCAATGGCCAATTTCTAGTTATTCTTAACGTTCGCCTTAAATTCAAGCTAAGAGGCACTACTTCTTACAGACCGTCAACACCCCTCTACGATTAGCTCACACTAAAATAAGCCTTAATTAAACTGCTATTAATTATGATATGCGTTTTGTCTTTTTTAAATTATTTCTATTTGAATATTTAAACTTTGTGGACCCTTTTATGCTGCTACTGAAGTACTAGTACTGTTTGCTGAAGTTGCTACTGCACCCGTTGAGGCATTACTTGAAGTAACTGTTCCACCATCTGACTCTTGATTGTTTGCTTGGTCAGTGTTCGTAGTAAATGTCACGGTCTCACTGGAAGCTGTCCCAGTGCTATCATCAGATCCTGATCCAACGTTTGTCCCAGTAGCCGCGTTCACTGTTGAACTGCCAGCGTCATTACTGTTAGCCGTACCAGTGGCCGCTGCGTTATCCGTAGTCGTCTCCGTTGGTTGTGTTGTGGTGATATTGTTTTGATTATTGTTATCATTTACATTAGTAGTTGTGTCGTTGTTACTGTCAGTATCAGATTTATCCGTTGAATTAGTATTGTTGGTATTGTCCACAGGCTTGACTGGTTTGGTTGTATTACCAGGTTTTGAAGCATTGTTTCCCTTCTTGCCAGTCGATTTAGTCGAATTATTAGTCTTTGAAGAACTACCAGTTTGCTTACTATTACCAGTCTGCTTAGTGGTCTTATTTATCTTGGTTGTCGGTTTAACTTTGTTCGTTGTCTGATCATTCTTGCTTGCCGGTTTATTTAACTTTGTTGTATTGGTCTGTTTAGACTGACCCGAAGCCTTAATAGTACGACCACCATTATTGTTGACTCGTTGAGGAGATACTGTTGACTTGCCGGTATTTGGAGTTCCCCTGCGACCATATACAGGTTGACTTGTCGTCGTAACCTTTCTGACAGTCGTTTAGCGATTTACGCCTGCTGGGACGGATACTGATCCACTGGTTGAATACGGAGTACCAACTCTATTATTAGTAGTTCCTAATGTTGTCTTACGGGTCTGCTCTTGATGATTAACCGCACCGTAATATGATCTGGAGAACATCGTTGCCTGAGCTTGGGTAACTTGCGATTGAGCATTATTGTTTCCTGCAGCATAGCGCTGAGTTGGAGCCTGTTGCGGATTTTGGCGTACTGGAGTCTGACTAGTATCATTATCTGAATTTTCTGTACTGCTATTTTGTGAAGCCTTATTACGATTATCTGACTGATTGGTTGTATCGTTGTCTTTGCTTGATTGACTGTTTTTATCTTTATTAGTCTCGGTTTTAATAGATTTTATCGACTTAATCTGATTATTTTTAATCTTAATCTTTTGACCGTCAAATGTCCCTTTAACCTTTGTCGTCTGTTTAACTTTCTTAGTGGAAATGGCATATGCCTGTTTATATGTACCTGACTTAACATCATTTTTAAAGGTTAAGACCAACTGAGTATGCTTTTTATCGGCATACTTAAACGGCAGGTGTTTTTCAACACTTGCTTTCATGTTCTTTAAGTCAACATTCTTTTTATCAAATTGAAACTTTAACTGATCATTTTTCTTAAATTGATTTTTTTCGGTAGGCTTAATTGTTACTTTAAGAATTGGCACATGTTTTGCATAGACAACCTGAGCTTTAACAGCTTTGTTAACCTTGGTGCTACTCTTTGGTGCCTTTTTTTGAGAGGCACTAGCCGCCTCAGAGTCCTGACCAAACAAACCGTGGACAGAAGAATTAGCAAATAATGGGACAAATAAAATAATCGCCACCATCGCCAAAATAAACTTATTAAGTTGTTTGCTCAAATGAGTCATCAAAAAGTTCCCTTCCTTAACTTGTAACATCTACAAAGTCACTACCGTTACACTATAACTAACTTATAGAATACCATTTACCAGTCGAAATTTCTATGGTGATGACAAAAATGTTTTTAGATTGAAGATCATTGATTAAATGATCTTCACCATTTATTCGGTTGTGTTGTATAGTAATGTTATAGTAGTTATTTTGATCAGAGTGATAAATAAATTTTAAAACACAAATTGGAAAGAAGATAAAAATTAATGAAACTAACAACATCGCTTATTACCAAATCATTAGTTCTTGCCACACTTTCAGTAGGATTGGCATTTACTGCGACTGGTACACTTTCAAACACGCATGCAGCATCAACTTTTTCAAGCAAAGATATCAGCGGCCCAAGTGGCTATTTTTCAAATTCAAAGTTGGGTGTTGCCTTTCACTGGAAAAATATGCGTACCAGTAGTGGCGTTCGAACCATTTTAGTTTTTGGTGATTTTAAAACGCCACAATTTAAAATTGGCCAACCTGTAAACAATACCCTCAGTAAGAATAAGCGAACGTTTAACGCTTCCTATAAAATGATAAATAATAGTAAACTCAGCAAAAAGAATGCTCATTTCAAGTTACTCAAATTAAGCGCAACGAAGTATCGAGTTAAACTAACAAAGTACCAACACGGATATATTCCAAGTAACTCCGGGAAAACATATACTTTTACATTAACCAAGAAGTCACCGGCAAAATCGCTTGCAAATAAGTTTGCTCGTCCAACTCTTTCAAAGCAATATAAAGCCCAAATGGAAAAGAATCTGCAGGAACAATATAAAAAAGCAAAGGCAGCAGGTAAAAACGTCCAAGACCCGACCACAGATTCCGATCTTCAAGCCAAAGTCACTTCAACCGTTAATACCCAGGTTAATAAGACCGTCAAACAAATTGTAAAAATTTTCGGATGATTCTTTTATCTTAATAAACACCTAACAAAGGAGCCAGTTAAAGGCGAATCATGCCTAACCGGTTCCTTTTCGTTTCACCGGAAATGAAGATCACTTTCAATGACGTAAAATATCCAAACAATCTTTTTATTTGATGAAATCCAGTCCACTTTTGTCCACTAATTTTTGATTAATCAGGCACATTTCCAAACTAAAGTGCGTGTTAGATCGCGGCTCAGGCCCGTTTTTAGCACTCTGAGTTGTAGAGTGCTAAATTCTGGCATTCTGATTCAAAGTGATTATTATAGATAGTGAAAGGTAACGGGGGAACGGAAAAATGATCGTCTCCGTTTCACCACTGATTGACGCTTTTAAAAATTGATAATAAGGAGATTGGTATTATGGCTAATGAATTAATGAATCGTTTCGGATTTGATCCTATTTTTGATCGAATGGCTCGTCGTCTTTTCAGTCCAAGTGATTCTGATAATGATTACGCTGACTTTGGCAACTTAAAGACAGATATCAAAGAAAGCGATAAAGATTATTCATTAAAAATCGATGTCCCAGGCGTTGATAAAAAGAACATTCACTTGACCTATCAAAATGGTGTCTTATCTTTAAATATTAGCCAGCAACACGCCACCGAACAAAAAGATGAACAGGGACGTGTTATTGCAAGTGAACGTAGCCATGGTGTAATGTCACGCAGCTATGAACTACCAAGTGTTGACAAAGATAATATTTCAGCTCAAGTTAGTGATGGTGTTTTGAGTGTCACCCTACCTAAAGTAACTGAAACTGAAGATAAAGATGGTCACATTGAAATTCAATGATTTTGATTAAAACTTTAGATCAAAAATATTTCATTTCAACAATTAATTAAAGAATTAAAAGTTTGGGGGAACGGTTTTAGCATCCCGTTTCACCGCCTTTGACGCTTGTTAATTCAAACTACAAAGGAGATTGTTATTATGGCTAATGAATTAATGAATCGTTTTGCATTGGATCCTTTCTTTGATGGTATGACTCGCCGAATGTTCAATCCAACGGACTGGGATAATGATTATATGGGTCAAAACAATTTGAAGACCGATATCCACGAAACCGACAAGAACTATATCTTGAAAGTTGATGTTCCTGGAATTGATAAGAAGAACATTCATCTTGCTTACAAGAACGGCGATTTGGCAATTAATATCAGCCAAGATCAATCAACCGAAAAGAAAGATGAAAAAGGTCGAGTCATTGCCAGTGAACGAAGCCACGGGATTATGTCACGCAGCTATGAATTACCTGGTATCGACCGTGACCACATCACTGCTGAAATTACTGACGGTGTTTTGAGTATCACTTGCCCAAAGGTTGCCGAAAGTGAAGACGGTGGCAGCAATATCGAGATTCAATAATCAATTGCCATATGTGAATCAAAAAACGCGCACTTCGGATTCGGTTTCCGAAGTGTGCGTTTTTTGATTCAATTTATTTTAAAAGACAATTTAACAGTCGCCTCATTCAAGCGTTAATCTAAATGAGCTGAATTTTGCAATTGGATCATATCATAATAATAACCACGTTTTTTCAACAATTGATCATTATTACCTCGTTCCACAATTCGACCATTTTCAAGAACTAAAATTAGGTCAGCGTTTTGAATGGTTGATAGTCGATGAGCAATTGCAATGGTTGTTCGACCCTCTTGTAGTTTAGTTAACCCCTGCTGAATCATCTGTTCAGTTTCCGTGTCAATGTTTGCAGTTGCCTCATCCAAGATTAAAATCTTGGGATCGGTAACCAAAGTACGGGCAAACGAAATTAACTGTCGCTGACCGCTTGAATAGCTGGCTCCCCGTTCGATCACCCGCGCATCATACTGTTTTGGCAAGTTTTCAATAAATTTATCGGCTTGTACGAAATGAGCCGCGTCGTGAACCTCTTGATCAGTAATCATCTCATTAAACATTCTTATGTTTGAAGCAATTGTCCCATAAAACATGAATGGTTCCTGCAAAACCAAGCCCATTTTATTTCGTAATTCTTCAATTGTATAATCACGAATATCACGATCATCAATAAGAATTTCACCATGACCAAACTCATAAAAACGCATCAAAATATTGATCATTGACGTTTTCCCACTACCGGTTTCGCCAACCAATGCCACCGTTTGTCCCGGCTCAGCCACAAATGAAATATCATGAAGCACTTCATTCTCGCCATCATACGAAAACGAGACATGCTTGAATTCAATCTTACCGTGAGTGATTTTTGCATCAGCAACCGGATGCTGCTGTGGTTCAAGTGTTTGATCATCCATTATTTTAAACACTCGCGAACCGGCAACAACACCATCCTGAAAATCACTTAAACGATCCATCATTTCAGACATTGGATTGTAAAAGTTGGAAAGATAAGTTGTAAATGCATAAATAATTCCGGCTGCAACGTACCCATGGAGACCACGAATTCCAAACATCCCTAAAACCAATACACTTCCTAGTGCATAGAACAAATTAATCATTGGGTTTAACAGTAGCGAATTAATTCGAATCATTGCTCGCCGCGTGTTGTAATATTGATCATTGGTATCGTTAAATTCATGATTAATTCGCTTCTCTTGGCGGAATTGCTGAATCACACTAATCCCAGTAATTCCCTCGGCCAGTTTGGCATTTAATAAACTCAATCGCTCACGCATTCGCCGATAAACTCGGGTACTGTATCGCTGATAATACCACACGGTGACTGCCAAAAACGGCATAAAAACAAGTAACCATAGCGCGATTGCTGCATCCGCAAAATACATCGCAATAAATGAAGAAATCATTGCGGAAATTGTTACAACCAGACTATTAAACAATGCCCAGAAGTTTGCAAACGCCATTGTATCGTTTGTTAATCGCGAAAGGATCGAACCACTCGGAGTTTGGTCAAAATACCGCATACCTAACGTGTGAAGTTTTGTGAATAGTTTCCGTCTGGTGTTTTCGAGCATGTACTCGGCACCCATTTCATAGGTGTATGATTGGGCAAATTGCATTAATGCTTTTACAATCATTCCGAACAGATAAAGTCCCGCAAAAAACCACATCATTGCAAAGTTGGTATGCCCCACTATCAGATGACTATCCATATACGTTTGAATAATTCTGGGTAACAGAATATTAATAATGGCAACCGCAACGGCTAAAATCAGTGAGCCATAAAAATACCATTTATAAGGTGCTGCGTACAGAAACAGTCGCTTAATAATATGAAGCTGTTGTTTAATAGGGATGCTTTTAGCCCAAGCGGATTGATGCTTTGAACTTTGATCAGCCATCAGCTGTTTCCCCCTTTAACTTTGGTTTCCAGTTCTTGACGTTCAAACATTTCTTTGTACCAGCCACCACGCTGCATTAGTTCATCATGGGTCCCACGTTCGGTAATTTTCCCATCATTAATAACCAGGATTTCATCAGCGTTCATAACCGAGCTTAAACGATGCGCCGAAATGATCGTCGTTTTGTCTTGGCGCTCAGCCCGTAAGTTTTCAAGAATCTGAGTTTCCGTTTCAGCATCAACAGCCGATAAAGCATCATCAAGAATTAATAACTCTGGATTAATCAAGAGTGCCCTGGCAATTGATAATCGTTGTCGTTGACCACCTGATAATGAAATCCCTTCCTCGCCGACTTCCGTTTCGTATCCATCGGGTAAGTCTTTAATTTGATTAAATAAGTCACTTTTTTGAGCGGCTTCTTCAACCTTTTCTTGGCTTGAATCAGGTTGGGCAAACCGAATATTTTCCCGAATCGTGTCAGAAAACAAAAACGTATCTTGGGGAACGTATCCAATTGCTGGAATCAAGTCGTCCATTTTATAATGTTTAATATCAATTCCACCGAATTTGATTGTGCCTTGATAATTATCAAACTGACGTAAGATCAACCGCAGAATTGTGCTCTTACCAGAACCAACTCGACCTACTAACCCAATTGTTTTCCCGGCTGGAACCTCAAAATGAATATCTTTCAAAGCAGATCGTTTATCATCTGGATATGAAAATTGCTCAATATCATAATCAACTTCTCCCTTTGGCTTCTGATCGACTCCATGGGGATCATCGATAACGTGACTTTGTTGGTTTAATAAATCCATTACTCGGTCATAACTGGCATTACCACGTTCCAAAGTATTAAATAACATTCCAACCGCGAACATTGGCCAGATCATCATTGCCAAATACGATACAAACGAGACCAGCGAACCGATGGTAATCTGATTTGAAGTAACCAAGTAACCACCATA
This sequence comes from Lentilactobacillus diolivorans DSM 14421, assembly GCF_001434255.1. Taxonomy (GTDB): domain Bacteria; phylum Bacillota; class Bacilli; order Lactobacillales; family Lactobacillaceae; genus Lentilactobacillus; species Lentilactobacillus diolivorans. The sequence continues at coordinate 31,972 of NZ_AZEY01000079.1, read as the reverse complement.
TACAATTGTAATGACATATGACAGGGAAATGATCATCGTGGTCATCGGATCAAATAATGAATCCAATGTGTTAACACGACGATTGATATTAATTGTTGTTGCAACCTGGTCATCAAAGTCCTTAATATCTTCCTGCTGTTGACCAAGCCCTTTAATCACTTTTATTCCGGTAATACTTTCCTCCGCCTTATTGTTTAATCGAGAAAAAGCAGCCTGTGAATCACGGAAAGCAATGTGGATTTTTGATCCCAGATAACGTGCCATCACGGCAAGCAAAGGAATCGGTAAGACAGCGATTATCGTCAATCGCCAGTCAATTAAACTGACCATAGCAATTAAAGTTGTCCCACCAGTAATCATTGAGTCGGCAAACTGCAAAATACCACCACCGGCAACCCGTTGAATGGCAGATAAATCATTGGTCGCATGGGCCATTAAATCACCGGTTCGATAATGTTGAAAAAACTCATGATCCATTTGGGTATAATGCCAAAACAGGCGGTTTCTCAAAACCTTTTCAAGTTTGGCTGCCTCTCCCCAAATAGCTGTTCGCCACATATACCTGGCACCATATTGACCAAAGGCAACGACTGTTAATACCACCAGCATGATTAGCAAGTATTTAGCTGATAACTTTCCATTATGAATTGCATCAACTAAAACTCCAATAATGCGTGGCGGGATGATTGCCAATAACGCGGTTAATAGCAAACCACAAAGTCCAACCAGGTAGATTTTCCACTCTTGCTTGAAATACCATCCCAGCTTGATAAAGATGCTCATAATTCCACCTCTAAACATTAGAATTTAATTAGACAGAAATAATAATAGCACATATTCGTCTGTTTTATAGGGATTTGAACCGAATCAATAAAAGAGAATTTGGGATTTTGATAATGACAGGGACAAAAGTGGTTTTATCCCCACCCCGTTTTGTGTAATTACGATTATTATCAAGCAAAAACGTAAAATAAAAGGTAACTTATGCTTTGGCTTTCAATTAAAACCATTACATTTGGTATTGTAAATCTGTCATTTAATGTATAATAAGAATGATGAAGTGTATCGATACATAACATAACGCATAATGGTGGTGATTCCGTTGGATAAAAATGAACAACAAGGGTGGACAATGAAACAGATCGCCGATGAACTCGGGGTTAATAAAATGCGAGTCTATCGAACAATCTCTCGATTAAACCTTAAAGAAGCATATAAAAAGGGACAGGCTCTGTATTTTGATGTCACTGCAAAAACGGCAATTGAAAACGCGATCAGGCAGACTGGCGCGACAACCAGTAACCAATCAGCCACAGGTTCGCAGTCTTCAATCGCAAATGAATTTGCTGAGTCCTTAAACGACCGCATCAAGAGCCAACAAGACCAAATCGAGAACCTTACGAAACTACTCGACCAATCACAGCGACTTCAATTGGTCGCTGAAAAACGAACTTCTGAGGCCGAGAAAAAAATTGGGGTACTTCAAAAACAAATGGCTTTAATTTCAGCACCCAACTCCGGCAATTTGACTACGTCTGGTGAGAGAAGTATCGATTCGGCTGATTTAGACAACGAAAGTCACAATTATTTAGACCCGGATTATTTTGATAAAGTGCAAGCGGCCGAAGCAAATGGCGCAACCGGAACAGCAACGAAAGAAAAAAATGAGCAGAAAAAACAAACAGAAGGCATTATTCCTAAGCCAGAAAAAAACGGCAGTTTCTTTAAACATTTCTGGCAAAAGCCACTACTGTAATTATTTGATCAGACTAAATCTGTAAAAATAAACAATCTAAGATTAGATCCAGTTAGAAACTGATAAAAATGAGCTTCTGACTGGATCTTTTTCGTTACACTGGAGATGAAGCTAAAGGCCGTCCATACTCTGAGGAACTTCGAGTCCGTAATATAAAAGGGTCGTCGCCATCTCCACAGAGTGGGACGAAAGGCGGTTAACTTCCAGAGCGTAATTGGATCGTCCGAATGTTATGGTCTTGAATATTTGGATAATTCGGCTATGCGGCAGGAAGTTGCCTTTTAACGCACGTTTCCACTTGGTAGCATTCGTGTTTACACGATTAGAGGCTGGGACAATTGACTATTATCCCAGTCTCTTTTTAATACGCAAATCGAATTTCCAGATTAAAGTTATGCCTCAGCAGACAGCTCCCGGCCATATAAGCTTCCCCATCAAATATTCAAAACCGGAATATTCTTATACTCTTTTAGCATCCGTGCCAAAACGTGCGCCAGCAGACAGCTCCCGGCCATATAAGCTTCCCCATCAAATATTCAAAACCGGAATATTCGATGGGGAAGCTTATATTCTGGGAGCTAACCGTCTGCTGGCGCACTCTGCCATTGTATAGCTGACACACTCGTGTTACACTTTTCTCATCAATTATCATTAAATTTTAATATTCTTGTTTATATGGAGGTGCTGCTATGTTTAGTGAAATTGGCCAATTAATCTTTGATAACGAAGCCGTTGCGAAGACCTCCGATTTTACCATGGGACTCGAAATCGAAATGCAACGGGTTGATGAAACCGGACAATTAAGTCAAGAACCCTATCCCGCGGCCGCTGGTGATGAACGGATCAACCCATGGATCACTAACGACTTTTTGGAAACAATGTCTGAGGTCGTTACGCCACCTGCTGCCCATGCTTTGGACGCCATGCATTACCTGTTCAGTATCAACAACGCGCTTCGAACTGCTTTATCACCTGGTGAATTGTTGTGGCCATTATCAATGCCACCCCGGCTGCCAAAAGACACCAGTAAAATTCCGTTAGCTAAAATGGGGCCTAAAAAAGAAGCCTATTTAAAAGAATGGCTAAAACGTCACGGATTTTCTGAAGGAACCCCCTGCGGTGCTCACATCAATTTAAGTATTGACCCTCACGTCTTTAATTTGGTTTACGATAACATGCATGACCGTTTCCAATCAAAAGTCGAACTGCAAAACTATCTCTATGCTAAAATTGCCCAAGGATTTTTACGTTATCGCTGGGTCATTACCTACCTCTTCGGCGCCAGCCCAATTGCCGAAGAAAACTATTTCAAACCTGGTGAAGGACCTAAAGCGCCAATTCGAAGTATCCGCCAAAGTTCCCATGGGTTTGGAAATAAATTTCATGGTGACTATACAACCGTTCAGAGATACGTTGATCGAATCGAACAAGGCGTCTCTGAAGGCAAACTTATATCCGACTATGAATTTCACGGTGCCGTTCGATTTAAAGGAAATACAAATTTAAAGCAATTGCCTAAGACAGGTGTTGAATATTTGGAACTCCGAATGCTCGACCTCGATCCCAGCAGCTCAGTTGGAATTCGGACTAATACGTTACGCTTCTTTAGACTAATGGCAAGTTACTTTATCATGTCGCCCGCATTAAAACCAGAAGAGGTTAACAAAGTCGTCGCTCGCGCTGATGACATGAACGAAGAAATCTCCACAGAGCATCCTAATGACATCTCAGCTTATCAAGCCAGTGCCCGCGCGTTTTTACAACGATTAGAAATGTACGCTGATCGAATTCAACTTGGTCCCGAATATCAAGAAGAGCTCGAAGATTTAATGGACCGCGTGGAAAACCCCTTAACGACTCCAAGCGCTAAACTAATCACCCACTTAAAGAACGGTTCACTAACCGAATACGCGCTACGTAGAGCCATGCGTTATCAACAATCAGCCTTACAAAGTATTCGACCATTTAAGGGGTTTGAAAATAACCAAAAGCTATCACCAAGTCAGTTAAAACATCAATTATTCAAGGGAAGTTGGGAACCCGATAACGACAAAGACCAAGAGTAACTAACATTCTTTTTTAAATAAGTCAAATTTTGCCTTTTTTAATTAGTTTGAGGTACACTAGTGGGCGTAGATTTATTAGAAGTTTTTCAGATTATTAATTTATCCAGGGAGGGATTTTATGCGCCCAAGAATCGCATTACCTGCTGATACACTGGCCGAAGCTACCAACGTTATTAATGAACGAAACGCTGCGTTTGCTCCTCGACCAGCCATTGAAGCAATCGTTAAATCAGGTGGGGTCCCCGTCATTTTTCCTAGTGTCAATCCCGAAGATGTTCGTGATTATATGACCTTATTTGACGGAGTTTGTTTCTTAGGTGGGGCGGATGTTGATCCCACCTTCTATGGCGAAGAACCATTTCAGAAATTGGGAATGACCTACTTAAAACGCGACCTATTTGAAATTGAGCTGTTAAAACAATCCGTTACAGCCGGGAAAGCTATTTTCGGCATTTGCCGCGGGATGCAGTTAATTAACGTTGGACTAGGCGGCACGTTATATCAAGATCTCTCGCAGGATCTTCACGCGACATTGAAACATTCACAGGAAGCACCTGGTAATATGCCTTCACATCACATTACCGTTGATCCAACCAGCCGACTAAACCAATTAATTGGTGAACGGCCTTACGTTAACTCACGCCATCATCAAGCCGTTAAAGATGTCGCACCATACCTCAAAGTAACAGCTCGAGCAGACGATCAAGTTATTGAAAGTGTTGAATCCATCAATAATGACCAGATTTTGGCAGTTCAGTGGCATCCGGAAAATATTTATAAACATTTTGAAGATTCAAAAAAATTGTTTAAGGACTTTGTTGAAAGAAGCCAAAAGGTAGCTGAAAAAACGCGATAGAAGAACAAATAGCCATGTATTATCGTTTGTTAACTTTCAAAAAATATAAGCGGCCAAGCTTGATATTCCCAAATTAGGAATGTTAGTCTTGACCGCTTATTTTATTAAAAATTACTCGGATTTTAAAGTAATTCTGAACCCACCTGAATCAATCCTCTAACTATGATAATCTCTCAACCAAAACAGTAGGTTGGAAAAACATTATTTTGTCCATCTCTTCTTGGTGTCAACTCGATTGTTGCCCTCCAAAAGCATGATGGTGACGAGGGCTTTAAACATTTAAGCAGATTATCCAAAATGGTTTCATTTGATCAGAATACTTTTCCCTTGCTGCAATTGATTTAAAATTTCAGTTTGCGATTCCCTGGTTCGCGATTCAAACCCAATAACCGGCCGATTAACTAAATCATTTTGGTATCCTTTGGCAAGTTTCAAAAGTAAGTTAAATAAATCCCCTCGATCAGATTTTGCCCATTCAACCAGTCGCGCACTTGGCGTTACTAATGGATTCTCAATTCGCTCAATCATTTTAAGGCAAAGCTGTTCGGCGTTGAAAGGTAGCGTAATATGCTGACAAAACTTGCTGAGTCTCGCAATAAATGTGATCGCTTCCGTTTGATAGCGCGTAACCGCTAATGGACTTTCCAAAGCAACCTGGTTATTTTTCTTAACCGCAACCGCAATTTCCTGATCAGCAACCCTAAGATTAAAAGAATTTCGGGATATGAAGTAGGCAAACATTAAGCGAATCAGATCAATCGCATCAGCTGAAACAAAAGTCGGTTCAAATGGATCCAAATCGTATATTCGCAACTCGATGTAAGCAATTCCCTTGGAAAGCAAGTCAGAAACCTTATCGCTCTGTTTTAACCGAACTGTCCCGTAATACTCACGCTCCGCAATAATTTGATGCTTATTAACAGCCACATGGATCTGTTTGACATATTCTGCGACACTTTGATAACTCGAAAGAAAGCCATTACCATATCCCAGATTCGAATTTCGTATCGAACGAACTGGATGATCAGGTTCATGGGTCTTTTCGGAAAAATAGTTTTTAAAGGCATACGGTGTCGCCCCAAAAAGATAGGTCAGCAACCAGTGATACTGCATAAAACCAACTGCGGCTTGCAAATAAACATTATCAATCGAATCGCTGGGATTCAATGATTGCAAGGTGTTAATCACATCCCCGGTTAACCCAATGTTGACGTGAACGCCAGTTTCAGATGTTCGCTGAATATCTCTGATCTTAGCAACTTTTTGGCGATAAACATAACTATCAGAATCTACCTCAGCAATTTTGATATCCGAATGATCAGCCTTCATATGTGGTGGCATGCTATACGGCCAAAGAAGCTCGCCACTCGCAAGCGCACCACGAAGGGCTTGATGGTAGACGCCCAGGTATTGCAATCCCTTTTGAGTCGACAACGTGGGTGGCGTAATTAGTTCAGACTGAGTTTGTAAAAAATCATTTTTAATAAAGTGGTGCCGCTTTTGATCCAATAAATCATGCGGATAATCAAACTGGCTTATTTGCCCATCATGATTAATTCGATGAGTCTCCACTTCAAGGCCAACTTTGGCATTCACCAAGTCCGCAATTAGTTGCTTATTCAACCCCTTATCAGCTGCTGCCATCGCGAATCACTGTCCTTTGTAATTTTCAGGTTTCCCCATAACACCAAATAACCGTTGTCGCAGCTCATCCGCATTCATATCAGGTTTCTCCTCAAATCCCGTAAACGGATTAGGATTTTCATGAGCCCGATTCTGATAACGATTTGCCACTGCCAGTCCATACGACATCAAAGACCCATCCACTTCATGATCACAAAGCGTTGCCGCCGGTGTTAATCTAGGATTATCCAACCGGTCTTGCATGGTATCCAATATTTCTTGATACTCTGGTCCCCACTGGATCGTAGCGCCAAACATTTGCAATTGATCAAGAAACGTTTGCGCTTCGTGATGATAAATCGTTTGCTGAGTTGGACTTTCCAATGAAACTACTTCATTCATCGCAATTCCTTGAGCTAACTTCAAATTAATTTTATCAGGTGTTGTCATCATTGGTGTCATCATGAAATAACTTAATAGAATCCGGAAAAAGCGAATTGCGGAAGTTCGCACACCTAGCGCAGTCGTTGGGTCAAGGTCCAGCATTCGCAATTCAATATAGTCAGCCCCGTTTTTAACCATGTTGGTCAAATCACCATGGACAGATTTAATTCGGACACTAGCATGATATTCAGCCTCGCTAAACAAATGGCCTTCTTTAATATTAGTTTCCAAGTTATTGACATAATCCTTAACTGATCGATAATCTTTTTTGACATCCGAGGTCAACCCATAGTTAGAAGAACGAATACTTCGAACGGGCCGTTGTGGCTGATCTTGATCCGACTCAAAAAAGTTCTTTTCAGCAATTGGACTATTACCAAATAAATACGTAATCAACCACCGATAATAAACAAATCCTTGGGAGATTTTAATATAAATATAATTAACAAAGTCGGCATACGATCCGAATTTATCCTTCTCCGACTCCCAAACTGTTTTTAAGACATCATCATTAATGCTGACATTCAAATGCACGCCAACCGGAATTCCTTGAGTATCGCTACGGGTCTCAATCCATTTTTCATAATAGGCTTTTTGTTTCGGCTCGACATTGGCAATGGGAATACTCTTTTTATCCTTTGGTAAGATTGGTGGCATACTTAGCGGCCACAATAATTCATTTGGTTCCAAAGCATTTCGCAACGTATCATTTAACGCCATCAAATAGTGCATGGCATCTAATGACTTTCGTGCTGTGGGCGTGATGACTTCACTTTGAATTTGATAAACATCCGTCTTAATAAAATGATTTTTTCGTTGATTTCCAAGCGCTTTGGGATATGGCTCATTCGTTAACCGACCAGCTGAATCAATTCGAATTGTTTCAACTTCAATCCCCATATTAAAATCACTTGCGTTGGCAACAATTTCGTTATTAAAAATAATTTGCCCAATCTCATCAAATAGCATATGTAATCCCCCCTATAATCTTAAAAAATGTTAACGTAACTCTAACGCACTTTGAGCTGTTTTTCAAAGGCTTTATCACTTGTCCCGCAATATCATTATAAGCCGTAAATCAACGATCATCAGTTTAATGGTTACTCCTCTGTCTTTAAGCCATTTAATGTTAGAATGAAAGCGAACGATTATCCTTGTGACGAAAGAAGTGACTATCAATGAATCCAACTTTATTTACTCAATTACCAATTAATAAAGTTATTGATTATCAATCCGTCGGTGGTGGAGACATTAACGATGCCTACGCGCTCTTAAGCTGATCAAACAAAATACTTTTTACTCATCCAATCTAACAACACTAAGGAATTTTTCAAGCATGAGGTCACTGGTTTGCGGTTATTATCAGAAACAGTTTCCGTTCCCAAAGTGCTTGATTGGGGAGAATTTGAAAATGACGCCTACCTGTTATTATCCTATGTCGACCACCAAAGATCAGGCGATCAATATAAGCTGGGAAAGCAGCTGGCTCAACTCCACAAACGAAAAAGTCCTAATCGTCAATTTGGTTTTGAAGAAGATTTTACAATGGGAACTTACACAGCCAATAATCAATGGCGGCCGGATTGGAAATCTTTTTTTATTGATCAACGGCTTAACGACTTAAAGAAAATTATTGAGAATCGGGACTTATGGACTCACGACATGGAAAATATGTATGCAAGATCAATCAAACGATTCAAGAAATTAATGACCACTCACCAAGCATCGCCATCCCTACTTCATGGTGACTTATGGTCAGGTAACTTTATGTTTGACTTAACTGGTAACCCGGTTTTAATCGATCCCGCTGTCTTCTACGGTGATCGCGAATTCGATTTGGGAATCACTCACGTTTTTGGCGGGTTTAATCAAGATTTTTACAAAGGTTATCAAGATGAATATCCACTGAGTAAGGGCTATGAACAGCGCATCCCATTTTACCAACTATATTATTTGATGTTTCATTTATCGCAATTTGGATCGGGTTATCAAGATAGTGTTATCCAAATCCTACAAACCTTGCAATAACTATCGTGATCAGAGGATAAGTTTACTTTGGCTTTTTTATTGCTATGACCAATATCCAAACAAAATATAAGAACTGAATCAGATAAATAAATGCTCCTGATTTTCCAAAACAATCGGAATATCAGGAGTATTTATTTTAAAAAAAGACATTTCTGACCTATCCCGACTCTTTTTGCATTTGTCATAAAAAGAAAAGCGCTATAATAATTTCAATGATATTATTGGAGGAATCTAATTTGCCAAAAAAACAAAAAGTTACGGATACTGACGACTACATTTCAACTGCTTCACCAAATGCGCAACCCCTTCTAACCAAGTTAAGAGAAATAATCCGGCATACCTTTCCCGATGCCCAAGAAAAGATCAGTTACATGCAGCCGTTTTACATCTTTGATCACAAAAAGATTAGCATTGCTGCCTATCAATCACACGTAAGCTTAGCCATCTCTGCTGACTTGACTGATGATGTCATTGAACATGCTAAACAGTTGGGTTATGTAACGGGTCAAAAACGGCTGAATATTGACTTCAATCAGCCAGTCCCCGTGACGCTTGTTAATGATATCTTAAAAATTGTTTCTTAAAACCGTTGTTTATATGGAGGAACCATCATGCAAAACCCCAAAATTAAAGGAATTAGTCTGGCCATCCTTGGGCCATTACTATGGGGCATCTCTGGGACAACCGCCCAATTTTTGTTCGCCGATGTTAATATCAGTTCAAATTGGTTGGTATCAGTCCGAATGCTTATCTCAGGAATTTTATTAGTTTTCTTTGGGCTGGTCACCGATCGCAAACAAAATTTGGCCGTCTGGCATCATTTTCACGATGCAGTCTACCTTATTTTCTTCAGTTTTATCGGGATGGCCGCTTCCCAATATACATATTTTAAGGCAATCGAGGAGGGAAACGCTGCCACGGCAACCATTTTACAATTCCTATCACCAGCATTAATTATTATTTATCTAGCATTAAGTACCAAACACTTACCCCGCAGAGTTGATGTTCTTTCTCTCTTAATGGCACTCACCGGAACAATTCTACTTGTTACCCATGGTAGTTTAACAACATTAACCATTCCAATGGGAGGCTTTCTCTGGGGTCTCGGGACGGCTGTTAGCGCATCCCTTTACACGATGTTACCACGAACCTTATTGCGAACTTATGGGTCGATTCCAATTGTCGGCTGGTCAATGCTGATTGGCGGGGTGGCCTTCAGCCTATTTTATAGGATCTGGGATCATATGCCACCTTTCAAATGGTCAACGTATGGCGGCGTCTCTTTTGTGGTGATTTTTGGCACAATGTTCGCTTACTTGTTCTTCCTACAAAGCTTAACTTTTATTCAACCAACAACTGCCAGTGTACTGGGTTCCTTTGAACCATTATCAGCAACATTCCTGTCAATTACATTTTTAGGTACTCACTTTGGACTCTTTGAAACAACAGGTGCTATCTTGATTCTTGGTACCGTCTTTGTTCAATCATGGGCTGCTGTTCATAGTAGTAACATCCCTATTTCATAGGTGACAGGTCTCTGAATTATTTGTACAAAAAACCGACAACTTAAGCGGGTTTTATATTAGGTACAGCAAAACAAGGCCGGGACAAAATGAATTTGTCCCGGCCTTGTTTTGTGTTGTAATCATGGTCATTACCAAATGGAAACTTGATACAAAAAGCGGTTAACTTCCCGCCCGAACCCGATCCACAAAATAATCGAAAACTTTTGCAAACTCAGGATGGGTTTTAAACATCATTTCGGGATGAAATTGGACCCCAATGATGTTGCCGTCCTGGGACTCAATCGCCTCCACAACATGATCATCACTTTCGGCAACTGACTTTAAATTCTCACCCAATTGATGAATGGCCTGGTGGTGAAAGGTATTAACCAAAAAGCGTTCACCAAGAATTTGATTCAGCCAAGAACCGTCGGTAGTCGTCACATGTTGCGTTGGAATTTCCCAAGAAGTTGGAAACTGATTATGCTTTCCAGCAGCGCCCATTTGTTTATAGATATCTTGAAAAAGCGTGCCACCCAAGGCAACGTTAATAATTTGCTCGCCACGGCAAATTCCTAGTACCGGTTTGTGAGCTTTGACAGCGGCTTTAACCAACGCAATTTCAAACTGATCACGATAGATATCTGTCTCAGCAACTTCTTTAATGGGTTCATCCCCATACAACACAGGTGTAACACCTTGGCCGCCAGATAGGACTAAAGCATCAACCTGCTCAATATAGGCTTTGGCGTCTTTAGGATCACCTAACGGTAGGACAAGTGGTAAAGCGTCAGCCTGCCGAAGTCCGTCAATATAGTCCCGTTGAATATAATCAACAAAATTAACGTCAAACCGGGGAATTGGATGAATCAAATGATTACTTGCCACACCAACTTTTACTGTCATAAAGATAAAGTCTCCTTTTATATCACCCGTTATCAAAAACTTCTTGTTTCATTTACACCAACCTGTCACACGAATAACCCGCAATCAAGTTAAACAGCTTATTTCCACTTTGCATACTCGTACTTTTGATAACCAATCAATGGATAGTCCAGACCAGTTACCTTATTTGTTCGCAAATGAACCGATGCATACTGATACAGTGGCGTTACACCCTGGAGTTGGTTCAATAACGAAGCGGCTTGTTGCTGTAGTTTAACTCGTTGCGCCGGCTTTTGATCAGCCGTATCATTAATCTTATTAATTAACGATTGATACTTTGCGTTAGTCCATTCGGTAAAGTTAATTGTCCCATCTTTGGCAGCCAAATTAAGATAATCAATGGGATCTGGAAAATCAGTTGACCACCCAAGTGTGCCAGCTTCAAACTTGTGATTGGTAAAATCAGAGATTTCCTGTTCAAGCGGAATGGATCGAACAGACACATTAAGATCAGGTGACACCTTCTTAGCTTGGGCCTGAATATACTCCGCAACTGCCTTATAAGCGTCGGTGTCTGCTGTTAGTAATTGAAAACTAATTTTCTTTTTACCAAGCTGCTGCTGGGCCAACGCAAAGTAATGGCGTGCCTTAGTCAGATTATACGCCAATTTAGGCGTCACACCCGCATTAAAGTCCTTGCCGCCGGCATCCTTAACTTCACCTTCCGGCACAACCGATTGGGCTGCAATTGAACCATCCTTAAGCACGTTTTTGGCCAGCGACTGGCGATCAAGTGAGTAACTAATTGCCCGCCTTAGATTAAGATTCCGGGTTGTTTTGTGATAGTTGTTCCATGGAATAAAGGCGACCTGCCCATATTTATTAACCACGACTTCCTTCTTAAATTGCCTTTTGGCATCTGAAACTAAACTGCCGGAAATTTGAGTTTCATCGAGATCGCCGGATTTAAACAACTGCAAACTAGTTTGCGGTGTTTTGACAACCTGGAAGTTGATCTTTCTTATCGATACCTTACCAGCATTGTAGTAATCCTTATTTTTAACAAGGTTCCAAGTATCGGATGATGAATTCCAATTTTTAATTTCATAGGCACCGTCTGACGAAGCATGAGCAGAATTTTGGCCATACTGACTGCCCCACTTCGCCAAATCTTTTCGATTGATTGGATATAGCTGCGTTGCAATCACATAATTATAATATGGGACGGCATGACTCAAACGAATCTGTAATTTATATTTTCCAAGTACCTTAACTCCTAGTTGACTAGTTGGGGCCTTACCAGTCGAAACCTGTTGGTAGCCAGCAAAATCTGCCAAATGCTGCGCCCGTTGTGATTTAGTCTTGGGATCAACTTGTCGTCTAAAGGAAGCTGCAAAATCCTGGGCAGTTACGCGACTGCCGTCATTCCATTTAGCATTTTTTCTTAAATTAAACGTGTAAACCGTACCATGACTGGTGGGTTTCACAATTTTTGTTGCAATCGAGGGAACAATCTTGCCCTGATTGTTCTGTTTATACAGCCCTTCGAGAACCTGATTAATTGCTAAATTACTGCCAATGTCTGTTGCCCGATTGGGATCAACCGTAATAACATTCGTTTGTGCAGTTGTCTTGAATGTTTTATTTTTATTGCTATCAGCCTTATTTTGACCGCAGCCGCTCAATAACAGTGTTCCTGCCGTTAGGATACCAAGACTCAATAATAATGATCGTTTCATAGAATTCCTCCCGAGATATCAATTAATAAATAAATTCAAAAAAATTCGCCCCTCAGTCGACTCAACATCGACTAAGGGGCGAATTCATCGTGTTACCACCCTTATTGCTGTCATAATAACAGCCACTTACCAGTACCTATTGATACCGTGCAAGGTAACGGTTGCAACCGATTATTTGGCGTGAACCAAATAGTTTGTTGTCAGAGCTCATCTTCATTAAACATTTGGACTCCCTTTCTCATCATCCGGGATCTCTGCTGGCCGTCAATTTAACTACTCTTCTCATCAAATGCTATTATCATTTATTTATCTTTTAAGGATACTATAATCTCATTCAATCACTTTGTCAATGTACACCAAAAATATTCTTTCAATTTACATTGGCCGTTTATAACGTTCAGATTCTTTGGCATCGAATCCAGCATCACTCAATTTGCTGGCAACAGAGAAGCCATCCTTTTTATCAACATGAATTTCAACGACTTTTGTGGTCCCTTGGTGCGTGACCATTAATGTTTGAATGTTTAATCCATTCTCAGCCATTATTTTACCAATCTCGTAAATAACTCCGGTGCGATCTTTACGGATGAAGACTTGAACCACAGTTCCTGGTTCGTTATAGTCCGTCACATCCAAAAAGGCATCCAAAATATCATTATTTGTGATAATACCAATCGTCTCACCGTCACTCATAACCGGTAAAACACCAATTTGATATTTCCGCATTTCATGAATCGCATCCTCCAAAAAATCATCAGCATCAATCGTTCGGACAATCGTTGTCATGACTTCCTTAACTGTCATTTTGTTAAGCAGATAATTATACTCATAAATCGATAGGCTGGTTGCCTTTGAAGGCGATGCCGCTTGAATAATCCCTTCAGTGACTAAACCGACCAATTGCCCGTCGTCAATTACCGGTAGTCGATGAATATCATTTTCCTTCATAATGTTAACGGCAATGCTAATTTTAGTTTCAGGTGTTACGGTGATCACATTGGTGGACATAAAATCTCTTACACTCATTTCTGCTAACCTCCCAAATATGCTTTTTGAACTTCTTCATTGGCCAGCAGCTCTTCACCACTACCCGTTAACTGAACGTTGCCAGTCGAAAGAACATACCCTCGATCCGAAATTGAAAGGGCCTTTTTAGCATTTTGTTCAATTAGTAAAACAGTTGTCCCATGATTGTTAATTTCTTTGATAATATCAAAAATTTCGTTAATGAAAATTGGTGCCAATCCCATCGAGGGCTCATCCAATAATATTAGTTTTGGCCTGGCCATTAAGGCTCTTCCCATCGCTAACATTTGCTGCTCGCCACCTGACAATGTTGCCGCATCCTGATTTTTTCGTTGTTTTAAAATCGGAAACCGTTCGAAAACTTCATCAAAACTTTGTTTAACCTTTTGACGATCCTTAATCAAGAAAGCACCCATCTGAAGGTTCTCCATCACTGATAGCCCCGGAAAAATGTGCCGACCTTCCGGAACTTGGGAAATCCCTTCGGCGACAACTTTTGGTGCTTTTTGTCGCTGAATTTCTTGATTTTCATAAACGATTTTACCACTCTTGGGCTTTAACAAACCCGAAATTGTCTTTAATATCGTTGTCTTCCCAGCACCATTAGCACCAATCAGTGACACGATTTCGCCCTGGTTAATATTAAAGCTGACCCCTTTGACGGCATTAATGACACCATAGTTAACAACTAATTTCTCAACTTGTAACATCATCGCGTCATCACTCTCCTTCTCCCAGATAGGCCTTAATCACTTTATGATTAGCTTTAATTTCATCCGGCGTTCCTTCCGCCAACAACGAACCATGATCCAACACGTAGATTCGTTCTGCCAAATTCATAACTAATGACATGTCGTGTTCAATCAACAAAACTGTGATGTGAAACCGATGTTGAACTTTCAGAATCAACTGTGTCAAATTGGCCGTTTCTTCAGGGTTCATCCCAGCTGCCGGTTCATCTAAAAATAAAATTTGCGGTTTAGTCGCTAGTGCGCGAACAATTTCCAATCGGCGCTGGGTCCCGTAAGGTAGGTTTTTTGCCAACACATCCATGTCATCTTCCAGTTCAAAAATAGTCAACAATTTAGTCGCTTCTTCAACTAATTGTTTTTCCGTTTTATAGTAACTTGGTAATCTAAAAATGCTGGCAATAAATCCTTCTTTGGATCGACTCGTCATGGCAATTAGAACATTGTCAAGAACCGACAAATTCTTAAATAACCGAATGTTTTGAAAGGTTCGTGAGAGGCCCAGTTTGGCAATTCGATAAGCCGGCTTACCATTTAAAGCGAAGGTGCCGTCATCGCCTTTGAGAACAATTGAGCCTGAAGACACAGGAATAACCCCCGTTAGTAAGTTAAATAGCGTTGTTTTCCCAGCACCATTGGGTCCAATTAACGCGACCAGTTCATTATTATCTAAATGCATGGAAACGTTTGAAACAGCCGTTAAGCCACCAAAGTTTTTTACCAAATTATCAACTTGCAGTAAACTCGTCATTGCTCCACCCGTTCCTTTCTTTTAAATCGATTAAAAATTCGTTTGATTGAAAATTCCCAAGTTCCTAAAATCCCTGATGGTTTAAAGATCATAATCAAGACCAGCGCCACAGCGTAAATCACCATTCTTAAGGCCCCAAAGTCTTGCAATACGGTATCCAACACACCAAGGACAATTGCGGCAACAAAGGTTCCGGTAATACTCCCAACGCCACCAAGAACCACGATGATTAGAATTGAAATTGATTCCATGATTCCGAAATCATTTGGGGAAATGGTTTGCAAGAATGACGCATGCAACGATCCTGCAACGGCAGCTGTAGCAGCTCCGAGAACAAAAGCCGCTAACTTCCACTTAAAAATATTAATCCCCATCGCCTCAGCCGCAATCTCATCCTCACGAACCGAGGTCACGGCACGGCCACCACGACTGTGAATAAAGTTCACAATAATAATGGTGGTAACACAAACCATAATGTAAACTGTTGGCCACGATGCTAACTGCGGAATATTAAAAATTCCTGCGGCACCACCCGTAATTTTCATGTTATTAATGATAATCCGAATAATTTCAGCGGCACCCATTGTCGCGATTGCTAAATAATCACCACGTAATCTTAGTGTTGGAATACCAACAATCAGGGCTGCAATAATTGAAACAACAATTCCTGCAAAAACAGAAAGGTAAAAGCCAACAGGCGTCGTGGCAGTTTGCGTAATGATTGCCGTTGCGTAAGCACCAATTGCCATAAAACCAGCGTGACCAAGTGAAAACTGTCCTGCAAACCCAATAATCAGGTTCAGACCGGTTGCTAAGATAATGTTGATCCCAATTGTGACCAGCATGTTTTCGATAAACGTGTTAATAACGCCAACTAGGATTAACGTATTCATCAGATAAAAGCCAGCGACCATAATGATGAACCAAATAATATTGTATTTAAAATTTGTTTTCAAAATTGATCACCTAAACCTTTTCTTTGGTATTTTTGCCAAAAATTCCTGCCGGCATGATTAGCAAAATAACAATCAGAACGAAGTAAACAACGGCATCTTTGTATGCAGAAAGTCCAATCGATTGGAAAAACGTTTCCAAGATACCAATCAAAAAGCCACCAACCGAAGCACCGGGAACCGAACCAATGCCCCCAAGAACCGCTGCAACAAATGCTTTAATACCAGGCGTCATTCCCATTAATGGGTCAATTGAGTTGTAATACAATCCAATTAATACTCCAGCGGCGCCGGCCAAAGCTGATCCCAGTGCAAACGTAAATGAAATTGTCCAATTAATATTAATGCCAACAAGTTCAGCTGCATCCGGATCAACAGAAACCGCCCGCATTGCGCGTCCCATCTTTGTCTTCTTAATGATGAGCTGCAATAAGACCATCAAGATGCAAGCCGTTACTAATATCAAAATTTGAATGTTTGAAATTAAAACGCCGCCAAGATTGTAATTAACCTGTTTGATAATTTGTGGAAAATCCCGAGTATTCGAACTAAACAGATAAGACATCCCATTTTCCAAAAAGAATGACACGCCAATTGCAGTAATTAATGCGGTAATCCGTGGCGAATGCCGCAACGGTCGATAAGCGAAATACTCAATAATCACACCACTAGCCGCACCAACAAGCATTGCTGAAAGTAGCGCGCTAATAAAGTTAAAATGCCAAACATTTATCACGTAGTATCCCCAGAACGCGCCAAGCATATAAATATCACCATGGGCAAAGTTGATTAACTTAATGATGCCGTAAACCATTGTGTACCCCAGAGCCAGCAGAGCATAAATACTTCCTAATGAAAGCCCATTAATAATTTGTTGAAAAACTGTTTGCAATTTTAAATCCTCCCTTTAGCTGAGGCAAAGTGCGTTCTTAAACGATTGTTCAAAGATTTTACGCTTATTATATTATTTGATATTGAACGAATTGCTTACCTTACCATTTGTCAGTTGTTCAATTGCAATCGGCTTCTCAGGATCATGATTTTTATTGATCGTAATCTTGCCAGTCACCCCATCGAAATTCTTGATTTTAGCCAATCCTTGGGCAATTTTGACTGAATCGGCCGATTTTTCACTTTCAATTGCTGATTTAATCATGTAAACAGAATCATAGGCCAAAGCTGAAAATGTTGGGGCATCAGCATGATATTTAGCCTTATATTCGTTCATAAATTTAACGGCTGTTGGATTACTTTTAGCAACGTCATCAGAGAACGGTGTTGTGTAATAGACCTTTGAAGCATTCTTATCGCCAGCAATCTGAGCCAATTTGGGATCAGCCATACCATCACTACCAACAATTGGGACGTTGATGCCATTTTGACGCGCCTGCTTAACAATC
Source organism: Lentilactobacillus diolivorans DSM 14421 (assembly GCF_001434255.1). GTDB lineage: Bacteria > Bacillota > Bacilli > Lactobacillales > Lactobacillaceae > Lentilactobacillus > Lentilactobacillus diolivorans. Next base: position 14,191 of record NZ_AZEY01000079.1, on the reverse strand, counting down.
AATCCAACCTCTGTGTAATACCCAGGAACATAGATTGCGTCAATCTTCTTTGATTTAAATGATGTCAACACAGCATTGAAATCCTTATCGCCTTCTGAGAAGTACTGACTGTCAACAATGGTTCCTTTGAACGATTTCTTAAAGGCTTTTGCCAAACCAGTTCCATAATCACTTGAATTATCGGCGTATACTGCAACTCGTTTTGCTTTCAAATTATTTGTCATAAATTTAGCGGCAGTTCCCCCTTGGAAATTATTTTGGTAGCAAGCCCGGAAAACATACGGTTGAACTTTACCATTCTTTTGCTTGGTGTAATTTGGATCAGTCGCCGATGGACTGACACTTGGTACGGCCGCTTTAGTGATATTTGGAATTTCTGCAGTTCCGGCATTTGTAGTTGCTGGGCCAACAATGGCTGAAACTTTATCGTTGTTAGTCAGCTGAGCCGCAACAGAAGCTGATGTGGTCGTAGAAGTTTTATTATCCCGAATGATCAGCTTGATCTTTTTCTTCTTACCATTAACATTAATTCCACCATTTTTATTAATTTGCTGGGCAGCTAATTGAATACCTTGCTTTTGTGAGTTCCCATAGCCTGCTGCTGCACCTGAAAGCTCCATGTTGACCCCGATTTTAACTGTATTCCCAGTTTGCGTGTTCCCCTTGGTTTGCGTTTTAGCAGTACTACATCCCGCAAAAATTCCTGCTGTCATCACAATTGCAGCAAAACTAACCACTTTTTTAATCGCACTCTTTTTCATATCCAATACCCACTTTCAATTTATATGTACACGTCAATTTCCGATCATGGATCCGCTAAACCCAAATACGGCTTAACCGCTTTGCCTTAAGTATTTCTCCAAACCCAATCGCCTCCCAATGCAATAAAAAAACCTCATTCTTTAATGAATGAGGTTTGAAATCTTGTTTTATCAAGCCCTCATCATTAAAAATGAAATAAGGGCTCAACTTTTTTGATCTGAAATGAGTAGTTATCACAAACTACCAGATCAACGTCGGGTCCTTCATCTTTAATAATAAGGCTAAATCTTGGTTCGTGAGAGTTGCCACGAACATGTAACAATCTGAATTAAACTTTTCCATTGTGACAACCTCCTTGCCAAGAATTTATTGATTGACTAGAAGTATAGATATTCTTTAATTAAATGTCAACCCTTCTAATAAAATAAGTTTATTAATCATTTTTTTGCAAGAAAAAACAATCTAAGATTAGATCCAGTTAGAAACTGATAAAAATCAGCTCCTGACTGGATCTTTTTCGTTACACTGGAGATGAAGCTAAAGGCCGTTCATACTCTGAGGGACTTCGAGTCCGTAATATAAAAGGGTCGTCGCCATCTCCACAGCTTTAAACTGGTTTAAGATTGAGGACCTGCGAGGCCGCGTATAGGAAATGAGTTTAGTTGTCTAGGTGAGCGAATAACTTCAAAAATAAAAGAATTGCTAGGAAGCGATAAATTGTCTGATGTGATCGCTTTAGATGTCTCCGAGGGTCACAGTTACGTGGTTTGGTATGCCCACGAGGCTTGCCAAGCTGAATTTCAAGTCTTACACACCCGTTCCGGGTTTGCTAAACTGCTTAAAGTTACGCAACGAGCTAATCACCCCATCCTTTATTTTGAAGCCACTGGGGTGTATTCCCGCCCAGTAGAACGTTTTTGTGCTGATAACCAACTGCCTTATTGTTTATTGAATCCGCTAGATCTAAAGCTGAAAACTAACAGTCTGCGCAGATTAAAAACCGATACCCAAGATGCTCACCGGATTGCTAGGGCGGCGTTGAATAATCATTTCCGTCTTAAGCAACCCAGAACACAGGTTTATGCGAAGATACACGAATTAGCCCGCTTTTGTGAACGCGTTCAAACTGATATCCACGTTAAACATGTCCAGCTTCACGCGCAACTCCAACAAGCTTTCCCAGAGCTTGAACAGCTCTTTACTAGTCGAGTTTCGAAACTCGCGTTAAATGTTGTCAGTTTGTTTCCACATCCCAGCTTGGTACGGGGGCTTTCCCGGACGGTTTTAAAGAATCGGTTGATCCACAGTACTGATAAGAAGCTATCTAAAGTCAAAGGCTTACAGTATGCTGAAAAACTTCAAGTACTAGCCAAAGACAGTTATCCGGCTGTTGATCCAGACAGCGTTCAAGTTCAGGCAGTGCGTTATTATTGCCGGAGTTTAATTAATTTAATCCGGCAGAAAGAAGCGTTGACTAAGCAGCTAGTTGCTTTAGCTAACCGCCTACCTGAATTTGCCGTCATCACTTCTATGCCCGGCATCGGCGCACAAAGTGCGGCCGAACTCATTGGTGAACTTGGCGATATTCGTCGCTTTGATAATGCTAATCAACTTAATGCCTTTGTCGGGATTGACATTAACCGTTACCAATCCGGTAAATATCTTCGACAGGACCATATTAATAAGCGTGGTGATCCCCGAGCCCGCAGGTTGATGTATCTCATTGTAAAAAACATGTTGCGTGCTCAGCACACCGCTGATAATCATATTGTGGACTATTACTATCACCTAAAAAGCGGCCCGAC
>NZ_AZEY01000079.1:0-11561 GCF_001434255.1 Lentilactobacillus diolivorans DSM 14421 | reverse complement strand
CGCTCTACTGTCTGTTCTCAATGGTCCAAGCTAACCAAAAGTATGATTACACATACTGCGGACTCGTAGTCCCATAAGATCCAAAGATCTTATAACTTGAGTATATACCGCACTAATCTTTTTTTAAACCGGACTTTAGTGAGGTCTATTAAGCATACGCAAAAATCCATTAATTGCTGACTATACTTACCTAAGCCACAATTCCCGTTGCCAATTCTCATGACTAATTGTGGGCTATTTAATTCTTCAATTAAACTCTTGACTAATCGTAGGAGATCCAGAGTGAGACAAAAGGCGGTTAACTTCCAGAGTACAACCGAATTATCCCAATATTCAAGCCCAGAATATTTGGATAATTCGGTTGTACGGCAGGAAGTTGCCTTTTATCTCACGTTTTTGCTCGGTAATAATCGTGATTACACAAAAGGGGGCTGGAACAAAAGTAATTTTGTCCCAACCCCCTTTTGAACCTAATTTGTTAAGCTTCACTTTTTCGCGGAACAAAATAAAACTTTCTTCTAATCATTATCAATTATCCAGAATAATTAAATTCCGTGGCGCAGTTGTCAGTCGCTGATTACCATCCTTTGTTACCAACAAATCATCCTCAATGCGAACACCGCCAAGCCCTGGCAAATAAACACCCGGTTCAGCCGTCATGACATTATTTTCAACCGAAATGTTAGATTGCCAACGGGGGCCAAAATTGGGACCTTCATGAATATCAAGACCAATCCCATGACCACTACCGTGATTATAGTAATCACCCAACCCCTGACTGGTAATATAATCACGCCCAGCTGCATCAACCTGCTGACCATTAGCACCGGGATAAATAGCGTCAAACATCCGTTTCTGTGCTTCATGAACTACCTGATAGACTCGCCGCAGTTTCTCACCTGGATCACCTAATGCAAACGTTCGGGTAATATCTGATGTATACCCATCAACATAATAGCCAAAATCAACCGTTACCATATCGGAAAGTGCCAATTGCTTATTAGATGCCGCCCCATGAGGCAGCGCAGACCGGTATCCACTGGCAACGATGGTATCAAAACTTGACTTCTCAGCACCATGATCCAGCATCCAATTGTTTAACCAATTAGAAACCTGACGCTCGGTCTGGCCAATTTCAATAAATTTAATTAGTTGATTGAACCCTTCGCTTGCAAGTGCGGTTGATTTTCGTAGTGCTGCAATCTCCTGCTGATCTTTGACTTCACGCTGCTTCTCAACAAGATTATCTTCTGGAACCAACTGGTCACCAAATAAATTCCTTAACGTTTGAAACAGCTGAAAACTAATGGAAGTTTCAAAGCCGATCTTTTTGGCCTGATGATCATCCAAGGCGTCCTTTGCGATTTTATAATAATCGCGGGTGATTTTTAGCGAAATTGATTTAGGCAACCTGGCCTCAAGTTCCTCTTGATAACGGGCATCTGTGACTAAAGTCAAAGAATCGGGTGTAACTGCCAGACAACCATCGCCTGCTAAACCATCAAATTGAACAAAATATTTTAAGCTAAACGGGTTTGTAATCATGAAACCGTCCAAGCCCAGTTGCTTAATGGTAGATTGAAACTTTTTGATTCGCTGATTCATATTAATCACTCTCCTGCTTCATCAAAAATAACGATCCAGTATCACAATATCGTTAAAGATAATGTTTGAAAATGCCATTCATGTGTCGCTCATTCAAACACGTAGTCTTCTTTATCGACCAATAATCCAACAAATGTCATAACGAGTGTTGCAGCTAACAGAAATAGCAGCACAATCACCCAATTGGTAGTTAGACCATGCAGCCAACCACAAATCATTGGACCCGTTGCCGCCAAAATGTAACCAAATGACTGCCCCATTCCCGAAACGGATGCCGTTTCTCCTGGCGTTCGCGTTTTGAGTGAAAATAACGTCATAGCAACACTGAACGCCATGTTAGTCGAAAATCCCAGTGAGACACATGCCAAAATTGCAAACCAAAAACTGATATGAATGACAAATAAACTTGCCAACCCAACAATAAACAGACCAGTAATTGTCCAAATCATTGGCGCTTGTTTGGTTAGACTGGAAATAATTCGTGGCACAACAAACGCAATTGGCAAAGCCACCAGCTGAAGTAATCCCAGCAAATAGCCGGCTGTGTTTTGTTTGATACCAGACGCCATCAAAATTGGCGGCAGCCAAGTTAAAATTGAATAGAATAATAATGATTGGATTCCCATGAAACCACCTAACGCCCATGCCAACGGCCGCTTCCAAGCCGAAACTTCAGTCGTTAATTTTTTTTGAGCATCAGTTTTTGACCGCCGTTGGTCTGGTCTTTCTCGCTGAAGCAATAATGCAAAAATAATTGCGATAACTGGGATAATTGAGATAAGCTGCATCATTCTTTGCCATGTAATCCATTGACTGATAACTGAACTAAACCCAGCCGAAATGGAGCTGGATAATGAAATTGCGAAGACATACATGCCAGTGTAAGTACCAATCTTCATTGGAAACAAATAAGAAACCAAAGTTGGCGCCAGCACATTTAACATTGCAATTCCGCTACCAACACAGATCGTTCCAATTAATAAACTCGGAAACGAATACACCCGCACAAAGTTTCCAATTGTGAGCAGCAGTAAGTCCGCCACTGTCACCGTTAAAATGCCAAACCGTTTAATTAAATAGGTTACTGTTGGTGATAGTAACGCAAAGCAAATCAGCGGAATGGTTGTCAAACTGCCTAAAAACCATTCCGGCATCCTAAACGAACTTTGAATGTTAGATAAAATAGGCGGAACAGCAGTAATTGCCGTCCGCAAATTTGCGCCAACCAAAAAAATTAAAAGTGCAGCCAGCCAAACCTTTTCGGTACGTGACTGCGGTGTTTCTTGCCTCATCTTTTCTCCCTCAACTTACTATCAAATTAATAAATCTATTCCAAATTTTTCTCTAATATCCTCATTTTACGACCAAATTGATCATTAGCGGTATCAATCTGCTGATACCCAATCTTTTCGTAAAGACCAACATGTGGCGTCACAATATACGCCTCATGAAAACCAATTCGAACAATCTGTTCTTCAGCCATCTTAACAAGTTTTTGGCTGAGATGTTGGCCCCGATATGCTTCACTAACAAACACAAACCCAACAAATGGTGACAGACCCGTTCCTTCAACAATATCTTCTTTCACGACTGCGCAAAAGCCAACCAACTTGCCCTGATCCGTCATGATAATGACACGTTCCCAATCGGTAAAACGATGTGCCAACATTTGAGCTGCCAGAAACTGACCACCCTTCCAGGATACCCTTTTAATTTGTTTGGCAAAATGATCCCATAAATCATCAGACTGATCTAATACAAAACTTTTCATTATGGCCTCCCCGCAATTCTCGTATTAGGTTAATTATAATCCGATTCAAAGATTAATGAAAATAGCACAAAAAAGAAGGCCTTTTTAACCAACCCTTTAAGTGGATTAATTCAGATTGCCTTCAGTTTAAGTTGTTAATCAATCATATCGATTAGGAAAACGCAGCTTGGCATTTCTTTTGCGATGACCGACATCTATAATGAGAACTAAAAGTTAAAAAGAGGTATTCTCAGATGAAAAAAATTGCTGTCTATTGTGGCGCATCAACAGGGCATAACCCTATCTACAGAAGAGCCGCCACTCAATTAGCCGACTGGTTGGTCAGCCATAATGTTGAACTGGTCTATGGTGGCGGTGGTGTTGGCCTAATGGGCGTCATTTCCAAACGGATGCTGTCAAGGGGTGGAAAAGTTCATGGTGTCATGCCTAAAGAACTGGTTGAACGGGGCGCCGAATTGGTTGAACTGGCCAGGCTTTCAGATCTTACCGTTGTTAAAAACATGTCTGCCCGGAAAGAAGAAATGATGTCATTATCAGACGGCTGTATTGCACTGCCGGGCGGTCCGGGGACTCTGGAAGAAATGGCCCAGGCGTTTTCTTGGTCATTAATTGGAGATAATAATAATCCATGTGCCTTCTATAATGTCAATCATTATTACGACCCATTGGCAACAATGTTCGATCAGATGACCATCAATGGCTTTTTATCAAAAGCCGATCGGAATAAATTGCTCTTTTCTGATTCATTAGATGAAATTCATCAATTTATGGCAAATTACGTGCCGCCTAAAATTCGTAAATACTAGCGGGTTGGCACCATCTTTTTGATGATGACAAAATAATCAAACAGGGCTAATAAAACAATGCATACAACTAACAAACCGATAATAATACCTTCACTGTTTATTAATCCAGCCTGAAACATACCGGACGGCATATCGATGATGGCATGAAAAACGATTGCTAGCGAATATAACCATTTTTTACCGACATAATTAACAGCTGCCCAAACCACAATCGATAATCCAATTTGAATAATGAAGGCACCCACTCGTTCAACGAGCGAATTTGCAACGGTCGTCCCGGCATTGTCAACGATTGAACGGATCGTTGCACTCGGCAATTTTGATAAGATGGCCGTGTTATGTGCGTTAACGGCAGCACCCATCATAAACATGTTCAACATTCCCATCGCACCTAGCATAATCATTTCGGTTCCACCATGACCAATCCCATAGGCAATTGCCGTTTGAAAACCGGAAACTCTTTTTTTCAGATACCGGAAACCAATATAACGGCCGGTTTCTTCAAAAATACCAGCTGCAAAAGCACCGTATAGCGCATAAATATAGGGATGATCATTAGCTAATGCAATTGATCCATTTGCTGCGGGATGCAGAACAATTGCGTGCAAAATGGGTTCCAAAATAAGACTGGCAACAATAAAGACCGCTACCCCAGTCCAAACGGGTAACGAGGTCACCTTAAGCTTGGAGCGTTTTTTGTACACCCAATAAGTAATAAATGGAATTAATAATAAGATAAGCCCAACCACAACTATCAGGCCAAAAGAACTGCTTGGCACAACTGACTTAGAAACCGACATAAGAAACACCTCCACTTTTTCTTATACAACCATTAATTATAATCCATATGGAATAGAATACTACCCAAAGCTCAAAACGTAAATGATGTGATCTAATATTCTTAAAGGCAAAACAAAGAACGGCCTGGGAAACACCTCACCTGACATGATTTAGATAACCAAAGAAAAATGCGTTAATCCAAACCAATTTTTGGTTGCTGGATTGACGCATTTTCTTAAATGATAAATTTTTATTTTTTGGATTAACGGTCCACCTTTATGCCGACAAACTAATAATCAAGCGATCGTGTCAATCGCATCCAACGTGTATTTACCGGCAATAACCGTGACTTGAACGTGGTGTTTGCCAACGCTAAGTCCGGTGATGATTGTGTTCTCTGACCGTTCACCGCCCTTTTGTGGCTGGTAGTTCCAATGGAGGATAGTGCCATCAACCACCACTTGTAGGTGGCTCACACTTTCCTGAGTTCCAATTAATGAAAAACCAGTGCCAGTAAAGTCAAAAGCGACTGCCGTTGAGTTATCCACTGCCGGTTGACCATAGGATAATGTTCGATTCCATTTCGTATTTCCTAATCCGCAAACATGTTCCCAGTTTCCAGTATAAACCACCCCATCATCTAAATTATCGAACCGGCGTGAAATAAGTGGCCCATTTTGATGAATTTTTCGAACAGAAATTTGGTTGATTTGTGTATGATAATAACCACTACCCAACTTCACTCGACCACTAAAGTGTGGGTTATCGGTATCCACATAGTTAAAGACTATTTTCCCGTCAACACTTGCCTTAAGCTGATTACCATCATCCAAAAAGCTGACATGATGATTCTGACTAACATCCAAGCTGTCAACGTATCCCAACTCAACAATCCGATCATCTTTAATCAACTGACAAGAACCATTGGTAAAAAGCTTGAATACATATGGCGCACTTTCAAGCCGCCCCTTAACATCCGTCATTTCATTCAACCCAATTCCGAAATAGTTTCCAGTAGGTGAATTCTGCAACGTTTGATCATCAAACTTCATCGAAACATCAACGACATAGTCCGTCCACTTATCATCACCAAACGTTAAATTGGGGGCAAATGAGTATTCCCAATCAAGCGCCCGCTGCTTTTCAGTGATTTGCTGACCCATAACATTCTTACCGTTACGGTTAACAACCTCAAATGCACCGCCTTGATCAGCCGTATACCTTGGGGTGCCACCACGTGATTTCAAATAATTCTTTGGATAATCTTGATATTGAAAGTCATCTTCATAAAGAATGCCCTGATCATTATTAATCCCTAACGTGTAATCATCGTGAGTACTCTGTAAACGATGGTAAACAACTTCATCGTCATGGGTTAACTCAAGGGTAGTTGCTGTGACAATCGAGTGCGGATTGACGGTGATTTTAGCTCGGCCATCAATCGGAGTAATGGTTTCGCGAATCTGTTTTATTTGACTATCATATGGATCTGCTGCATCCTTGGGCCCAACACTCTGCCAAACAGTCAATTTTTGGTTTAACTGTCGACCAACATTCTTAATTTGAATGCGGTATGTCCTTGGCTCGCCACTATCATTTACCATGATAACTGAATAATTCGATTTATCAGGAGCCATTAATGTCATATAGCTGGGGGCTGCTGTCCGATGATCCAAATTTTCGGTTCCACCAACACCACTATCACAAGCACTGGTTAAATACCGCCAAGCATTCTCATCATCCCAACCTGCTTTGGCAAAGTCACTGAAATGTTTCATACACTGTAAACCAATATTATCAACCGCAAAGTACCCCGACCATGGTCTGCTGGCAGCAATTAATTCCTTATGACTGTAATTAACTCCTGGATAATAAGCTGAAACTGCCGGTTGAAAAATGTATAAGCTCCGCCGCGATTCAACGTAACTTTTAATTAGCCGATTAGCAACGTCCAACCCACTCTGGACACCGCCAATGCCATCACCATTGCTGGCCTTAACCCGGTATTTGCCAAAAGTCATTGGGGAAATCCCCTCACTATACCAAACTTCGTGATTAAAATAATCGGCTAATTTAGTGAATGGCTTATGGCGACCATCATTGGTATTGTAATGGAAACCTACCGCTGGCACTTTAATCCGGAGATCCTTATCAGCGATCATACTGTCGCCAAAATCAGTTTCATAATTTTCGTCTGCCGCAATCAGCTTAATCCGCTGATAAGCATCAATCGGAAATCCAGACGGAAACTCCGATTGGTCATTTGCAATCCGGTTTGCGAACCATTTAATCCATTTTGTCATGGGATGCTTTGTTTCATTTCGATCCGGATCAACGTAATCAATCAAATAACCATATTCTTGATAAGCAGCAATGATCGTTTTTTTATACCATTGATACATTGGCTCATAAGCTTGGTCATCAACTTGGTTATTCGGATCAGTCGTTTTAACATTAAACCATCTTTTTCGCAAGAAGCCCGGTTCACCCCAACGCAGGACACAAGTTTTTAACTCAGGTTGAATCGCCTTTGCGTCGGCAATTAATTGAAACCCAGCACCACGCCTTACGTTGGCCTGATCGTCAGCACTCCGCATTGTGGCAGGCTCAGTTCCTGATGACGTGTTTGCATCATCACCCATTTCAACTTTTAACATTCTCATTAGTGGATGTTTCCCACCAAACAGAATTTGCAAAATTTGATGATAACTATCTTGGTGTTCCCATTTATAATCTAACAATAGTCTTGATGAATTATTACAGCTAAGATAACCAAAGCCCTTAAACGTATTTGCGTTAAGGGCATTAGTATCGAGTTGGTTACCATCAATCACGAAATTTGTTTCGTTCATTGTGAAATCCCCTCTATTAATAGTGATTACTTATCAGCTTTCCAATCAAGTGGCAGCTTATTCCAACGCTTACGTAAATAAAATGCCGCTGCTTTTGGTTGACGGTCACGGGTAAAGATTCCCTTTTTATTACCGTTTACCCGCATGTTTCCTTCAACAGTTTGAAAGTCCGCCAAATTCCAAGGTTGTTCGCCCCGGATGAAATCATACGAATCAAAGACCCGATCAAACATTTCCAATAACTCAATTTGATACTCCTCACTCCACATAATTGAAGGTAACTTATGCAGACCGGGTTCAGTATCAGCACCGTATTCCGAGAAAACAATCGGCTTATCAATATCCGATTTTTTCCATTCGTCAAGTTCAGCTCGTAAACCGGCCTCACCATCTGAAATCTCATATCCCCATTTATGATACCAGCCTGGGTAGCGGTTTAGGAGATAAAAATCTGGGAACCTTAAGCACTTTGATACGTCAATCGTGTCATCTTCATTTAAGGTAAATGTCCTTGGTCGCTTCTCGGGATCGAGATTGGCACTGTCCTTAAACAATTTTTCGAAATATGGTACAGCAGACTTCTTCGATGTATCAGGCTCATTGAGTAAACTCCATGCCAACACGCTAGGATGATTTTTATCTCGTTTAATTAAATCAGTAACCTGATCGATATGCTTCTTATATAAGTCATGAATCCAATCACCATCGAAGAATGACTGATCTAAACCACCCAAGAAACTAGCCGCTGCCATTTTAAATCCAACAGCCGGCACTTCATCGATAACCAGAATGCCTTCACGATCCGCAAACTTATAAACTTGTTCGTCATATGGGTAATGAGAACTTCTAAATGAATTTGCACCAATCCACTTCATCAAATTAACATCGCGACGCTCCACATTCATGTCAAAGCCACGACCGGCATATATACTGTCTTCGTGACGACCAAAGCCCCGCAAATAAACTGACTTATGGTTAACCAAAATTTGGTGACCTTTAATTTCAATAGTTCGCAAACCAATCTGATCCCCATATTCATCAACCGGTTTCCCGTTGTCAATGAGCTCGAATCTGATGGTATAAAGATAAGCATCCCGAACATTCCACAGGGTAGGATTCTTTACGGTCAAATCGCCATCCTTACCAGTACTGGTTGCCACGACGTTGCCGTTTTCATCAGTCAAGCTGACCTTAAAATCACCATCGGTATCAGCATTCACTGAATAATGAACGATTGCTTCATGATCACTTATTTCATAAGTCGTTGAATAATCATAAATCCCATTCTTAGGCACAGCCAACAGATGAACACTCCGATTTAAACCAGAGTAATTATAAAAATCAAAGAATGGTTTAGCCATCTTTTTACCATTTTTTAACGTTGCCGTATCACCGGCAGGGAGTGCATCCCGGTGAAGCTCATTATTAATCTTCACCGAAACAATATTCTTTTCACCAAACTTCACAGTATTGGTCACTTCGGCTGTAAACGGTAAGAACCCGCCTTCATGGCTGCGAATTTCTTGACCGTTAACGTACACAACTGCACGATGGGTTGCAGCACCAAAACGAATTTGAATTTCCTGGCCTTCATAGTATTTAGGAACAAAGAATTCTTTAGAATACCAAAAATCACCGGTATATTCACGAGCATCTTTATCTGTAAAGAAATCATTAAAACTGGCAGGAACCGGCATTTTGATCCCATTGTTGAATCCCTTCTGCCAACCTTGAGATTCCCCCTCGGCAGCCGGATCAAATTTGAAGTTCCACAAACCATCTAGTTTCTGGTCAGAACGATATTGGTTAATGATTGGGTATAGTAGACCTTTTTCCATTATAGATGAATCCTCCTTTAACACGTATTTTCTAATTACTTTTCAATTACGTAAACGCTTTCTTTTCTTAACTCTAATTTTACTATATCACATAAAATAATCAATAGTTTTAGTAAAATATATTTTGGGAAATTCTATTCAAAGCACGATTTTTTCCAACTTACTCCTCTACGATATCAGTTGATATCATCAAGATATCACACTATAATTGGTATTATAGTTTTATTTAATTTACTAAAATCAATAAATTGATCAACGGTTTTACTTTTTAGTTTTAAATTAAGCGTAAATCAATCATTTATCAGACTAATTAAGGAGATGCAAATAATGACTAAGGATTCATTAACAACTTCTTGCTATTTGTTTGTTTACTTTGCAGGCGAGAAATACGATGATGGTGAAAACATCTATATGGCTGTCAGTCAAGATGGCTTGAATTGGCAAGACCTCAATCACAATCGACCAATTCTTCAATCCAGCCTGGGGACAACTGGTATTCGAGATCCATTTATCATTGCTGATCCGCAAAATAAAAAATACTATATTTTAGCAACTGACCTCAAAGTACATGGGAATAACGATTGGCTTGGGGCTCAACAAGCTGGTAGCACATCGTTATTAATCTGGTCATCCACAAACTTAATTGATTGGCGCGCTCCCCAACTTGTTAAAGTGGCACCTGATGATTTTGGCTGTGTTTGGGCACCTGAAGCAATCTATGACCCGGTCAATCACACATTCTTAGTTTACTGGGCATCCAAAACCGCTGCTGATCATTATGAAAAGCAACGTATCTATTACGCCAACACTACTGATTTTCGTTATTTTAGTACACCCAAAGTCTATATCGATCGCCCATACAGTGCCATTGATACTACGATCATCAAAAATGATGAGCGCTACTTTCGCTTTACAAAGAACGAAACCAAGAAATTTATTGTCGAAGATCAACTTGATTCGTTAAATGGCCAATCCAAGGCTATTAATTCTCCAAGTCTGGTTAGCAACCAAGGTGTCGAGGGTCCTACTTGTTATCAATTAACCGATAAAAATAAATGGATTCTATTAGTTGATAACTATGCCCAAGGCGGTTACTATCCATTAGAAACATCAGACTTATCAAGTGGTCAATTTACCAAAGTACCTTCCGATAAGTATCAAATGCCAAGTCGGGCAAGGCATGGAACGGTTATTTCAATCAGTCAAAACGAAGCTAACCGACTTCTATCAGACAATGATACTCATTAATCGTAGGAAAAGAGAGTGGGACGAAAGGCGGTTACGCGGCAGGAAGTTGCCTTTTGGCGCACGTTTTTACTCGGTAATAATCGTGATTACACAAAACGGGACTGGGACAAAATTACTTTTGTCCCAGTCCCGTTTGTATTGCTATTTATTTCTTATCCCGCTTAATATGTGCACTTGGTTCTTTTGATAGCATCTTTGAAAACACATCCGTCAGAGTTTCACTCTGGTCTTCAAATTTCTTGTTCAAAATTAATTGCCGAAACTCTTCAATTGAAAGGTGTTCAACATCTTTAAATGGTAACGGTGAGTTGACATCAGACGATTGATTTAACCCGGTTTTTAAGGTAACCACCAGTCCCTCTTTGCTATCAAGCGTTACGGTATAATATTCATAATAACTAGGCGTTTCATAATTTCCCGTCAGTTCATGATGCTGTTGAAAATATCCAGTAATAAAATTCGCAAACTTTTCTTTTGATTGAAGGGAGTCCTTCCAATCAGATTTATCTGCAGCCATTCATTATTCCTTCTTTCGTCACAATTCGATCATCAGCAATAAGTCCATAGAACTAATCAAGCTCAGTTATCTAACCCGTTTAATCATTGCAATGGCAATACCACCGACAATCTCCATTCCAATTGCGAAGATAAAGATTGCATG
>NZ_AZEY01000078.1 GCF_001434255.1 Lentilactobacillus diolivorans DSM 14421 | reverse complement strand
ACAATGAGATACATCAGCATGCGGGCTCGGGGATCACCCCGCTTATTAATATGGTCCTGTCGAAGATATTTACCGGATTGGTAACGATTAATGTCAATCCCGACAAAGGCGTTGAGTTGATTGGCATTATCAAAGCGACGAATATCTCCAAGCTCGCCAATGAGTTCGGCCGCACTTTGTGCGCCGATGCCGGGCATAGAAGTGATGACGGCAAATTCAGGCAGGGAGTTATTAGCCAAAGTAACTAGCTGCTTAGTCAGCGC
>NZ_AZEY01000077.1 GCF_001434255.1 Lentilactobacillus diolivorans DSM 14421 | reverse complement strand
AAATCCTTTCGGATTTGCTATATAAGCTGATATCAACCTCAGTTGACAAAGAGCCATTATTGACCACTTTGTGTAGGCAATAAGATTTTTGATATTCGATTATAAATAGCAAAATAGTTACTTCGGAATAATGTTGAAATTATGATTATTTGTTGCTTCGATAACTGGATGTTTTTGTAAATACGCCATGATGACTTGACTGATTGTCATGTCACTTGAGCGGACAATCTTATCTGGGGTATACATGGGATAGTGCCCGCCACCACTGGCTCGATACCTATTTAATGTAATATATAGGGTTTGATCATCCCTAATATCTTTGTCGTGATATTTTAATCGGGTGACTCGTTGACCGACTGGCTTAGAAATATCTAAGGTGTAATCGATTCCTTCATACATATCATAATTATAAAAACGTTCTTTGGGAAACATGAATTGTTCATTAACGATTACTTGACCATGCTTGACGTCAAAATATTTAGCAGTGACTTCTAAAGCAGCCTTTAAATCAGCTCCCGAAATTTTTGAAACGGCCAGCGTGTTGGGATAAACATAATTGGTAATAATGTTGCGCATGGTAATTGGACTTTCAAACCCGTGAGCCTCATTATTGTACAAGGCGGTTGCCGAAATATCGGTTCCCATCTTATCCATTTGAATCTTTTGAATAAATTCAATGAAGGCACTTTCTTCAATTCGAGCCTTAAACGGATCATCAAAAGTTAAATTGCCCTTAATGGTTGAAAGTGGGCGGTCAAGCCAATCCTGTAAGTGATCTGCGAGTGGCCTGATTGTTTTGGCAATTTCCTGATCGGGTTCGCTGTTGCTAACGCTGATTAATTCAGAAGTATTACGTTTAATTGATTTGTCCTGATTGGATGTTTCAAAAGAAATTTTACCAACAAATTCACCGCGTGAACCGGGTTGAATAATCGGTACATTAAAGAGTCGGCTGGCGATTTTTCGGTGTTGATGACCAGAGATTAAGGCATCAATTCCCTTGATGTTCTTTAAAATATCATAGCCTCGATTTTCGCCTGGATTAATATCATTCCAGTTACCGGTATGATCCCGCTCAAAGCCACCATGATAAACGACAACTAAGATGTCGACTTTCTTTCGAAGCTCAGGAATGTATCGATTGCACGCGTCTAGTTCAGACTCCAGATTGAAATCGTTTAAATCGTTAACGTTCTTCCATTTCTTAGTACTGGTGGTTGTTAAACCAAAGAAGCCAACTTTAACGCCGCCAATTTCGATGATTGTGTAAGGATCAGCTAAAAAGGGGTTGTTATTATGATCAATAATATTGGCACAAATGAATTGACGATCGGAGTGTTCCATCATAAGGGTCAGGTAGTCCAGACCGTAGTCGAACTCATGATTACCGATTGAACCAACAGAGTAGCCAACCTCATTGTAGGCATTGATAAACGCTTGCCGGTCTTCATCATTAGCAAGCTTGGCCACAAAATAAGCCATTGGTGACCCCTCGAGAAAGTCGCCATTATCAATGACGATTACTTTTTCATCGGGATGCTTTTTTATATAATTTTTAATGGTGCTGCTCGCTTTTTCTATGCCAAACGGTTTATCAGAACCGCAATCGACATAGTTTGTGGGTTCAATAAAACCATGTGTGTCACTGGTCGCTAGTAGTGTTATTTTCATTTTTTTCACCTACAGAAAACAATTATATCGTCAAGTATAGTCAATTCTGCTCAAAATGTAAATGTATGGGGAATCGATCATAAATCGTTAATACAATAGGATGTGATTTTTAAATTTTGAGGTAAGGATGGGTGGAATTTATTACCATGCCAAAACGTGTGAAAGAGCCGCAGCTTCCGGCCATATAAGCCCTGCAAACCAATATTCCAAAAACAGGAATATTGATGATGTTTGGGGCAACCGAGCCGAAACGTGCAAAAGAGCCGCAGCTTCCGGCCATATAAGCCCTGCAAACCAATATTCCCAAATCAGGAATATTGATGGTGTTTGGGGCAACCGAGTCCAAACGTGCAAAAGAGCCGCAGCCACCGGCCATATAAGCCCTGCAAACCAATATTCCCAAATCAGGAATATTGATGGTGTTTGGGGCAACCGAGCCGAAACGTGCGAAAGAGCCGCAGCTTTTCGCACTCTCTACCCATTTGTTACATACACCATCTGATCGGTTGAGATACTCTGGTTCAATTGATCGGAGACTTCCCTTGAAATTGTTTTGTTTCTCAGTGCATCTGCTACATATGAATACTCGTACTGAAATGCCTCGATCAGAAGCTGATTTTGACGATCGTTTGAAGCATCTGAATCGTCGATTCTCATATGGCGAAAATTGTACCCGTTTTTAACAAATGCGACAGCTGCACTATTGTTTGGCGTTTCAATCTTGTCCAAGTAGTCGTTTACTCGTTGATAGGTATTGTCTTCAATGATTTTACGGAATTGATCCCGCTTCTGAATAATTTTTCGATTTTGTTCAGGACTAAACCGAGCCATAAATGATTGTCTCTTTTTGGTAGCAAGACGTCGTTTACGGTTGGGAAGGTGAATGAGCCAAAAATATTTTAGTCGTTTAAAAAAGCCACCTGCATTACTTGGTGTTGTTACTAGCCGCCGTGAAATCACGTTGGCAATTTGCTGAGGAATTTGACCATTTGAAAGTAGATCTAAGACAGTTTGGACTTCGACTTCTCGCGTTTGGGATAATATCGTTTTAATTTGCTGACGACTAGCAGATTGACCGCTCTTTTGGCTGGTCAACATGTCAATGACATAATTTCGATCAACTAATGGAATACTTTGCCTATCCTTTACTTTAGCGATACTATAATTGACCATTTCGGTTCTGTGATGATTAAAGGTACTCTGATCCCCTTTGTTTTTTCGAGGTAGTAAGTGTGGCAACATTAGTGAAGGAATTATGAGACTTAGCAAAATGACAATTGTGGCAACAAAAATGAGTTCACTTCTAAATGGAAACCCCTGCCGATACAATGTTAATGGTAGGGACAGTGCCATCGAAAGCGTAATCGTACCATGAACACCGCCAATCGCAGTTAAAAAAGCTTCCTGATTCGTTGCGGAATGATTACCAGTCTTAACAAAATTGCATTTTACCCAGAGGAATCGAATGATTGCCATTGCCAAATAAATTGCGATTCCGATTAAAAACAGCTCAACAATTAATTGATTTGAGTAAGGAATAATATGCACAATAACGCTTGGCAGCGTGACACCAAGTAAAACAAACACAATCCCGTTTAAAAGACTGGTCACAATATTCCAAGTGGCACTGGTGACCAAACGGACGTTGGTTGATGTTAATTTCAGGCGACTCTGATTAATGCCGTAGATAATGCCGGCTGCGACGACTGCCAAAATTCCGGAGCAGCCAAGTGTTTCAGAAATTAGATAGATGGCGAATGGGGTCATCAAACTAAATGGCACGATCACACTGGAAGTATCCATTGATCGTTCAATTAAAAACGTTTGAAGTCGGACGAAGCAAAGTCCGGCAATCAGTCCAACCAGCAAGCCACCAAAAAAGCTGATAATAAAACTTGTGAGTCCTTTTGTAAATGAAAAGTCGCCAGTAACAAATGAGCCAAGGGCTAAGTTAAAAATAACAATGCCGGATGCATCATTAAATAGAGATTCACTTTCCAAAATTTCGGAAATATTTTTTGGGAGTTCAACTGGTTCGGTGATAGATTTAAAAGCCATCGAGTCGGTTGGTGTAACAATGGCAGCCAGCGCGAAACATAATGTTAATGGAATTAGTGGCATCAAAGCGTGGGTGAGGCCGCCGATTAATACTGCTGTAATAATCGCTAAAAAAATTGCCATTGAAAAAATATGCCTAAGGGAGCGGCCAAATTGAGCTGAACTTGTATTACGACCGTCGTTAAACATGAGTGGTGCAATGATCCCGACCATGAAGATTTCCGGATACAGCGAATAATTTTGAAAAACTGGAAATAGCGATAATAAGAGGCCACATCCAATTTGGTAAAAAGTCAGTGGTATCTTTGGAAATCCAGTGTAGATAATGTTTGAAATAATTGCCGCAACGATTAATAGTGCGACAGAATAAAAAATTTCCACAAAAATAATCCCCCAGTATTAAATATGTGTTTGGACTGTAAAAAAAATTCCAACAATATCCATATTATAGGTTGTATTCACTTAAAAAAGTAGTACAATTAATTTCACAAACTTAATTATAAAAAGTAAGTAACCGTATTGACAAATCTTAGCTGTATGTTAATATTGTTGTTGAAGGATGTTGTTTTAGTTTTACTTCTTGTATGAACTAGGGGGGATTGTAATGCTGAACTTATATGTAGCACAAAGTAGCGCATCAAGTAGGAAAGCACGTGCATGGTTGAAGAGCCATCACATTGATTTTAAGGAAAGAAATATTAATTCCAATCCTCTTAATGCCGATGAAGTAAAACAAATTTTGCGTTTAACCGAAAATGGCAGTGAAGACATCATTTCTACCAGATCTAACGTTTATAAGAAGTTGAACCTTGATATTGACAATTTGTCAGTATCTCAACTGATTGATTTGGTAGTTAAGTATCCTGACTTGATTAAGCGACCAATTATTTTTGATGATCATCGACTAGAGGTTGGTTTTAATGAAGAAGAAATCCGTCGATTCCTTCCAAGAAGTGTCCGTGAAGCTGAACTTCGAGAGCTTGAATCACAAATTAGTTAATCAATTTAGATAATTAAACAGTTATACGTACAAATTTTGAGACCGAAGACATTTATTGCTTCGGTCTCTTTTTTGCTTGTGAAATTCTTTGAAATACAAACGGCAAGTAAGGTTTGAAATTCCTTAATGGATAAAAAATCAGACCGTTTTTTTAATAAGCTGAACCCTTTATACCGGATTCACTTTATCCGGAGATTTTTTTAACACCTAATTCGGTCAGTTGACTAGTAACATTTATTTAGTAGACCGTTGATGGTCCTTTTTTCGAGTTAAAAGTTGGTAACATTTGGCATTCATTTTATGGTCAAACTTAAACCTGCTTGATACAAAAATACCTAGTAAGACAATTAACGAACCTGATATGCCCGTGCTATCGATAAGCGTTATTGCAGACGCTCCGCCAATTGTTGGGAAGAACAAAATCAGCCATGCACCCCATTCAATTTTCTTTTCCAGCTGCATATTAACCAGCCCTTTCGATTTGTTGCATTCAAAGTTAGTGTAGCGCATTAGGGAGAAAATTTCACTTTCACTGATTAATGGGGGATTGCTAATTATTAACAGTTACCCATTTAATTGTAATGATCATTGTTATTTAACCAGAACAAATGTACCCATCACAAATAATTTGTTTATGAATTTGTTATCAATACGAAACGCCTATTGTATTATCTCTTTAACTTTCCTACAATGAAGATATTTATCAGAAGTGTCAGAGTAAGAAAAGGAGCTAACTGCGCTTTTTGTTTCTGACTATTGGGGATTGCGGTTTGAAATGAGCCCGATGATCAGTTTTTGATACTTGTTCCGACATATTTTTAATTAGGGGAGATTTTAAGATATGATTAAAATGGTGGCGTTAGATTTAGATGGTACCTTATTAACTAGTGACAAGACAATTTCAACAACAAACGAAAAAACGTTGAAGGATCTTCATAAGAATGGCGTCAAAGTTGTTTTGTGTACGGGTCGGCCAATTAACGCAATTTGGCATTTTATCGAGCAACTTGGATTAACAGAGGCAACCGACTATACCATTACATTTAATGGTGCGTTGGTTGTTCATAATAATGACAAGGCTGAACTGGCTAAGAGTGGTGTTTCCAAACGGGCATTTTCACCGTTGCATGATTTCGCCAAGTCTGAAAATGCACCATTAGATATTTTGGATTTTGAGCAAGTTTATTCAATGACTGATTTAAAGCCTTCAATGTATAAACAACAGTTCAAGGGCAACATTAATTTTGTGCCAACTGCTTTTGACCAGTTGAATTCAAATGATTTGTATTCAAAAGCCATCGTTTGCGATCATCCGGAACTGCTGGATCAGTTTCAAAGTGGCATCAACTCTACTCTACGGAGCCAATATCATATTGTTCGTTCCCAGCCACAGATTATGGAGTTCTTAGCGCCTAAGATGGATAAGGTCGTTGGATTAAAAGCACTCTTACAACATTTTGGTTGGCGGTTTAATAATCTGATGGCGTTTGGAGACGCCGAAAATGACTTAGGGATGATTGAAAAAGCTGAAGTTGGTGTTGCGATGGAAAATGGTAAGGATGAAGTTAAGGCGGTTAGCAATGCCATTACAGTTGGCAATGATGAAGATGGCGTTGCAAAGTATATCAAACATTTTTTTGGTTAAATGAACGAGCCGGAGTTAACCGCCTTTTGTCTCACGTTTCGACTCGGTAATAATCGTGATTATACAAATAGGGACTGGGACAAAATTACTTTTGTCCCAGTCCCATCTTTTATCAGTTAAATATTATTAGTAATCTAATAATTAATTCTTCTTAAACAGGCCAGTTAGATGTTCCATAAAGGCATTTAGGTAAGCATCAACATCAGCATTAACAGCAACCTTCACGTTTGTGTTAGGATCTGACAAACGAGCCGGGTCGCCGGTTGTCCGGCCATAATAGGTTTTATCAGTTGTCACATACATATTTAGACCAATTGTTTGGACAAAATCAGGATTAATGGCAACGCCAACGGCAAATGGATCATGCAGTGCGCAACCATGAAGGTCTGGACTTGTGACTTCGTAAGCTTTGATATAATAGTCCACAATGTCAGCAAACGCATCCCCGGACTTAGTGTGAAGATCACGCCACTGCTGGGTCTCTTTTTTAGTTAATAAGGTTCGCAGGGTAACATCCAATCCAACTTGAGTGAGCGGTACTTTTCGGAAAACATTGTCAGCAGCTGAAGCATCCTGCTGAATATTAGCTTCAGCAACGTTGGTAACATTTCCGGGAACGGTAACGGCACCACCCATAATCGTCACATTGCCGATCTCTTTAGCGATTTCCGGAGCCTTTTTGATGGCTGCATCTAAATTGGTCAATGGGCCGGTTGGCACAAGAATGAGGTCTTTACCGTACTTTTTAACGGCATCGATGAAGAAATCAATCCCATCTCCAGTTTCGGGTTGACGTTTTGGATCAGGAAGTTGAACTTCACCAATTCCATTATCGCCGTGAATTTGAGCACTGATCGGCATCCGATCAAAGTGGTCTGTTTCAGATGAATGAGAAAGTCCTTGATAGACTGGTACGTCAGTGACACCCAACAGTTCCAAAATCTTAAGTGAGTTTTGAACACCATCTTCTACGTAAACATTGCCATAAGAACCAATGATGCCAATTAGGTCAACGTCTGGATCAGCAACCGCATAAGCAATTGCCATTGCGTCATCAATCCCGGTATCAAGATCAAGAATCATTTTTTTCTGAGCCATTAAAAATTACCTCCGTTAATGTTGTTATATCAATAATGAAAACCCTTTACCTAATCATAACCGAAATTGACGTGAAACTCAATTCCAAATCTAACTTGAAACCGGCAATTTTGTAAGTTAACCTTAGAGTATCAAGACTTAGGAGTAATTTAAATGAAAAATAGAACAAGGAGATTGGGCAGAAACTTTTTCTCACTGGTTTGGACCGGTGTCCGTCGAAATTATGACAATTTAGATGATAATATTGCCAAACGATTGGGCGAAACGGATGCTGATAACCCGGTTGAAATTCATCTATCGCGAATGTTTTCCGAAGTGTTTCAGCGACACACAAAAGATCAGGCAGATCGGTTATTTATTGTGGGAACCCGGACAACCACACCGAGTTTAAAAAAAGTATCCAGTCGGCCGGTTAAACCATGGTTTTTTTCGCGGATTTTTCTGGTCCTGGCAATGAGTTTTGCAATGCTCATGCTATTGTTGTATATTTTCAAAAGTAATAAGGCGATTCCCGGACTAATTTTTATTGGTTCATTGGCAGTCCCGTTTTCGCTACTGATGATGTTTTTTGAAATTAATGTTTATCAAAATATTTCGGTGTTACAGATGCTGACAACCTTCTTGATGGGTGGGATTTTGTCGCTGTTGGTGACAATGACATTTTACATGATGCTGCCAATTCGAACCTCGGTCAGCATTGAGTCGGCACTGATTGTCGGGGTGGTTGAGGAATTAGCAAAATGTGTTGTGATAATTATTTTTATTAATTCGTATAAACTCAATTACATCTTTAATGGCGTCTTAATTGGGGCGGCAATTGGGGCCGGCTTTTCAGTGTTTGAAAGTTCGGGTTATGTTAGTGAATATGGGTTGGCAACAATTTTCACCAGGAGCTTTCAGGCAATTGGGACGCACACAATTTGGGCAGCAATTATGGGTGGTGCGATCATTCTCGGTAAAACCCGGAAGAAGCCGTTTGTGCTTAAAGACTTTTTCACCAGGCCTAAATTTTATGTGTTCTTTTTAATTGTGATTGCACTTCACACATTTTGGGATTGGGATATTCCCAATACTGGTTTGGAAGTCTCACTGCTTCAAGAAGCGATTGATGTCGTGATCGGCTGGTTTCTGATTTTTATCATGATTGATGCCGGCTTGCGTGAAGTCAAGACACTTCAGGGGCAACAAATTATTATTCATCGCAAAAAGAAAAAAGAAATTAAGAAACGTTAGGAGGCTCTTTCATGGCTGAGACAGATTCAAATTATGATATTACGATTATTGGTGGCGGACCCGCAGGGATGTTTGCCGGGTTCTACGCTGGATTAAGAAACGCGAAGACTCAGATTATCGAAAGTTTGTCGGAATTGGGTGGTCAGGTAGCTGCATTATATCCGGAAAAGACGATTTTAGACGTTGGTGGCTATCCACAGATCAAAGCGAGACAATTAGTCGATCAATTGGAGAAGCAGCTTCAAGACGCTAAGACGACTGTTAAATTAAACCAAACGGTAATTGATGTGGCTAAAGACGAAAATGGTTACCAAGTGACGACCAACAAAGGGACAACCACAACTAAAGGAATTATCATTGCTACTGGTGTTGGGGCGTTTAATCCTCGTAAATTAGCGGTTAAGAATAGTGATGATTTTGAGGGGAAAAGTCTTTTTTACAGTGTGAAGAACCTGGCCCAATTTAAGGATAAAACAGTTTTAGTTGCTGGTGGGGGTGATGCGGCCATTGATGAAGCACTCCTATTGAAGTCAGTTG
The DNA here is from genome assembly GCF_001434255.1 of Lentilactobacillus diolivorans DSM 14421. Lineage (GTDB taxonomy): Bacteria > Bacillota > Bacilli > Lactobacillales > Lactobacillaceae > Lentilactobacillus > Lentilactobacillus diolivorans. The sequence continues at coordinate 55,774 of NZ_AZEY01000077.1, read as the reverse complement.
CTAAAAAGGTTTATTTGCTGCATCGGCGTGATAAATTCCGGGCAATGGAGAGTAGCGTTGATAAATTAATTCAGTCGGCGATTGAACCGGTCACGCCGTATCTTATTAATGGGTTGACCCAACTGGATAACGGTCAAGTAAAGGTTGAAGTTAAGAAGATGAAGACTGATGACATGAAGGATTTAGTTGTCGATAAAATCGTGGTCAACTATGGGTTTATCGCTCAGGATGATGCTTTGAATAAGTGGACGAATCATCCGGAAACAAGTCGGGGAACGATTAATGTCACGGCGAGTGGCTTAACGGATCTGGACAATGTGTATGCAATTGGGGATGTTTCAAAGTATGAAGGAAAGCAGCCCTTAATTGCAACAGCGTTTGGGGAGGCACCAATTGCGGTAAATGCCATTATGAAGCACATTTATCCGGACAGACGTGGGCCGGTACATAGTACATCAATGCAGAGTGCAAAAAGCCGCGGTTAGCTTCCAGAATATAAGGCACTTAGGCGATATCCCTGGTCTGGGGATATCGCCTAAGTGCCTTATATGGCCGAAAGCTGCGGCTCTTTTGCACGTTTCAGCCATATAGAATCAGCGATTTGCAGTTGAAAAAATTGAGACCGGTGCCTTATATGGCCCAAACATGCGGTCCAAATAAGCGAGCCAACTAAAAGCGGGGCTGGACAAAAACAATTTGTCTCAGTCCCTTTTTGTGGTATCACAATTATTACCGAGTGAAAACGTGAGGAAAAATCAACCCTTACAATCTGGAAGCTAAGCATTTTTTCCTCACTTTACTATTTTGAAACTTTATGTTGCTTGTGTTTCCTTCCCGATTCCCTTTGTCGGGTTTGTTCAGGCCCCAAACTCTTTTGTAATTGACTAACCTGTTTGGAAAGTTGTGAGACTTGTTTTGATAAATGTCGTAAGGTTTCTTTTTGCTCGTCCTGGCTGTCTTCCTTAGTGAAGAAGTCAGTAATTGTAGAAGTTAACAAACCTAGAAAACCGATACCGCCGAGCATCAAAACAGCAGCGACAATCTTACCACCATCTGTCTTGGGGGTGACATCACCGTAACCAACAGTTGTCGCGGTGGTAATGGCCCACCAAAGTGAATTTTCAAGTGAGTCATGTTCGAATGAGGCGAATAACAGTGAACTGAAGATGAGAATCACCAGACTAATTGATAGTAAGTAAATAAAGCCGGTGTCATACAAAAAACGATGAAGGGACTGGGTTAGCTTTCCTGACCAGCCAAGTTTCCAAAGCAGATTGTAATACCGGATAATTGCGACAATTCTTGCAATCCGGAAGAAGATGAAAATGGGGTGGGAAGGAATCAATGCAATTAAGTCAAATAAGTTGGAAATTAGAAAATCTTTCTTGGATTTAGCAGACATAAATCTGACCAGATAATCGATCAGAAAGAATCCCCAAATTAACATAAAAGTCCATCTGAAAAGGCCACTGTGAATGGTAATTGTGCCAACCAGATCAAAAATTGCCAAGGCAAATGAAGCAAGTGCCAACGTGACAACCAGCAAGTTATAAAACAAAATTATTAATTTTTGGATGTCTTGATCGAATCGATCCATATTGTCATCCCCGTTTAACGTTTACTGTCGTTATTGGCATCTGGATTGGTAATCTTGATTCGGTTGGAATCAGTTGACTTATGATGAATTTCAGGCGCGTCAGTCTTGTAATCTTTTTCGGTGTTGCCCTCTTTAGAATACAAACTGGTTGACTTTTTACCCTTTTTGGCAATGATTCGTTTTTCTTTTTCGTATTCATCGGCGTAATTATATTTACGAGGATCAACACTTTCAAATCCTTTGGGGTGGTAAAAGCGCAGCAGGTTTTTTTCGTTGAGTGAATCGGATAGCGATAGTTCTTCAGTGACCCGATCCTTATCTTTTTTGACCTGGGCTTGCTGTCGCTTAGTAAGTTTCATTAATTGACCGGTCCGATTGGAATAAATATCACCGCTGACTGATGTGAAACTTGGGCTGACCCAATCCTGGTTTCTAAAGGCAACAACTTGATCATGTTGCTTAGAGAAAATATCGGTTCCAAATTGAACATACCGTTTTGTACTTAATCCTAACAGATGCATGATCGTTGGTAAAACATCGATTTCGCCAGCGTATTTCTTTGAAACGTAACCGTCTTTGCGGCCGGGAAGGTTAATCATAAATGGTACCCGTTGAAGCTGGGCATTATCGTAATCATCCCAGGTGTCTGGATCACGATTCAGGGCTTTAGCCAAGTTCTTATTTTCAGAATCAGAAATGCCATAATGGTCGCCATACAAAATAATCATTGAATTCTTTAATAAACCGGTTTTTCGGAGATAATTGTAGAATTCATGGACAGCTTGATCAAGATAGTGAGCGGTTAGGAAGTAATTATCGACGACCTTATCTTGAGTGTCGGTTGTCTTGAAATTAGTATCTTCCTTATCAAGATCATAGGGAAAATGGTTCGTGACGGTAATATATTTTGCGTAAAATGGCTGTTGAAGGGCCTGAAGGTATTTAACCGAATCTCTGAATAATAGTTTGTCCTTCAAACCATAACCCAACGAGCGATCTCCCGAGGTGTCATAGTAACTGGCATCAAAGAAGTACTGATAACCCATATTTTTATAAACGTTGTTTCGGTTCCAGAAGCTGGCGATGTTACCATGAAAAACAGCACTGGTATAATTGCGCCGTTGTTTAAGAATTGCCGGAGCGGCCTGAAAGGTATTGTCACTGCCAAGCTGGGCAAATAGAGAGCCTTGTGGCAAGCCGTACGTACTGGTTTCCAACATGTTTTCAGCATCGGATGTTTTACCTTGACCAACTTGGTGGAAAAAGTTCTTAAACGCGTAGGTTGAGTGACTGCGGTAAAGCTTGTTTAGGAATGGGGTGACTTCACGGCCATTAATTTTTTGACCGATTAAAAATTGCTGGAAACTTTCCAAATGAAGAATAATGACGTTCTTACCTTTAGCAATGCCATAGTATTTTTTATTAGGTTTTGCGTAATGTTTATGGGTGAATTTGAGGACGTCGTTTAACTCGGATTTGGTAGCAGTTGCCCGCATGTCGTTGTTATGCTGGGACTTAATCCCATCGTAAACCGTAAAGGCGTCCAGACCCAAGTATTTGACAATATAGGTCCGGTCAAAAGTCCGGGTAAGCAATTGTGGCCGATCCATTTCACCTAATGATAGATTAACCGCGAAAAACAAGAGTGAAAATGAGGTGACTGCCAAGCCGATTCGCCGGTTTAACGGTCGACGATCAATTTTAATTTTGCGGGTAACCAATAGGCCGATAATAACGACTAAATCAATCCAATAAACGATATCATGAATATTGGTTAGCGCCAGGGAACTGCCACTAAGTCCCTGGTTGACTTTGGAATACCCGGTCATTGTGCTGACCGTCATAAAATCAGTAAACTCCCGAAAGTAAATGACGTTTAAATAAAGTAAAACAGTATTTGCAATAGCGATCAGGAGCGCAACCGGGTAAAAGATCCGGCTGCTTTTAAAGTAAAGGGCGATTCCAAGTAGTAGACAAGTGGTTGCCAGGGGATTAATAAGGACGATAAAGAATTGAAATGGGTTGGTGATTCCCAGCCGAAAGTCAACAAAATAGGCGACCATCGTTTTTACCCAGAAACAAATTACGAGTAAAACCAAGAATCCCCGACGGGTACTGCATTTTTCAAGAATTGAGTTAACGTATTTCAAAACGACGACTCCTTGTAGTATGACTGTTTAGAATGGTTTAGACTAATCGATAAATCAATCATATCGGTTAATTCGGTGTGGTTTGGAAATGTGGGCATTTGATTTGATCAGTTAGTCTTTGCACACTTTTATTATCATATCAGATAAATTTGAAGAATAATCTAAAGTTAAGGGATTTTGTGCGAATCTTAAAAGACACTTGCGAATAATCCAACTTTTACATTTGGAATACGATGGATTTGGTATACTAAAACTATTAAAAGCAAAGGATGTGGCGTTATGAGTAAATTTACATTGTACATGGTTCGACATGGACAGACTTATTTCAACATCTACAATAAGCTTCAGGGATGGAGTAATTCGCCGTTAACGAAGAAGGGTGTTCAAAATGCTGTTGACACTGGTGAAAAGTTAAAAAATACAAGGTTCGCTGCTGCTTATTGTAGCGATACGACGCGTGCGGAGCAAACTGCTCAAATGATTTTGGATAAGAACGTTGTTTCGGATGTCAAAGAGCCGATTGTTGCGCCATATTTTCGCGAAGAATTCTACGGTTACTATGAGGGAAATGATATGGACCAGGCTTGGTATTTGGCGGGGGCTCCTCATGGTTTGCCAACCTTTAAGGATATTGTTGAGAAATATTCGATTGGTAAAGCTAAGGATTATTTAAAGGAAGCGGATCCGTTTCACCAAGCGGAAAATAATGAGGAATATTGGCAGCGGTTGGATCAAGGATTTGATTTAATTAAGCGTAATGACAAGATTAAGGATGGCGACAATGTTTTGCTGATTAGTCATGGTAATACGTTGTTGAGTGTTGTCGAACGATATGGTGAGGGGCAATTTGACATTACAAAGCGTCCGGCGAATGGTTCGATTACAAAGTTGGAAATTGATGGTGACAGGGTGAGAGTGACGGCGTTTGGAAAGTAGCAGAGTGTGAAAGCAAGCGGTTAGATCCCAGAATATATGCCCTTTAACCGAATATTCCTGGTTTTGGAATGTTCGGTTAAAGGGCATATATGGCCGGGATCTGCTTGCTTTCACACGTTTCGGCTAGGTAAAAAGCTCATGAATATTCCCGGTTTTGGAATATTGGTTGGAAGGGCTTATATGGCCGGGAGCTGCGGCTCTTTCACACGTTTCGGCTAGGTAAAAAGGCCATGACTATTCCTGGTTTTGAAATGTTCGGTTAAAGGGCATATATGGCCGGGATCTGCTTGCTTTCACACGTTTCGGCCAGATAAAAATTCCAGACAGTTCCTGTCCTCGCATTAGTCATGTTTTTATACGTTTCGCCCAGATTCATTTAGATATTAAACAAAGTAGGTAAAATACTCTTGGAATTTAAAAAATCAACTCAGCTTAATACAATTTATCATGATGCACGAACAATTCGCCGCCACGTTTTTGTCGAAGAACAGGGAATTGCTGAAAGCCTGGAATTTGATGGTAGTGATGACGGTGCCACATTTTTTGTTGCGTATGAAAATGGTCGACCAGTTGCAACGGCTCGAACAACCGCCACGGCGGCCGGCGTTCATATCCAACGGGTTGCAACGGAGAAAGCTGCCCGCCATCAGGGTTATGCAAAACAATTGCTGCAATATTTATTGGCCGATCCTCAGTTTAAGGGGACAAAGCGATTTTACTTGGGTGCCCAGCAAACGGCTGTTGGATTTTATGAAACGCTGGGGTTTAAAGTGTTTGGAAAACCGTTCATTGAAGTTGGCATCAAGCATGTTAATATGGAAAAAGTGATTAGATAAGTTATCTATAAGTCCGTTTGCCTCATCTTAAATGATTGGGTAAACGGGCTTTTCCTGTATTACAGCGTCTAAAAGTGACAATTTTGCGAAAGAGTTGTGATGATTTTGAGAAGGTTTTCGAGGGGCCTTGAAACATTTCCACGTGTCTTGTAATCTACAGATATCATTATTTTTCTGATATTCGCAAGGAGGCCTTTAAAAAATATGAAGAAATCATTAGTTGCCATTTTCATAACCGCCACGTTAGTCTCTTCTATTGCAGCAGGCGAAGTTAGACATGACACGACTGTTAACGCGAGTTCAAAAACGTATCATCTAACCAACCATAGTCAGACATTTAAAAACGAAAAGACTTATCACCCTAATCAGGCCAACCCCAAAGTTTATCGTGCAACCCTCCACGACGATGGTGAGATGGTAAGTTACACCCCTAAGACGACGTTAAATGTCGGCGAAACTTATCACGTGCTCCGGAAAACAGCGGTGAAAGATCATTCAAAAAAGATTGCAACGTTCCTATATATTGCTGAAAAAGCGGGATGGGTAAAGAGTAACCAGCTTGATGAAGGTATCGGTTAGCTAACCGATTTGAATATTGAAATAATTGCAACTTGTAATCGATGCCATCCCCAATGAATAGTGAATGCTGACGCGAATGATAAGCACCAAGTTCCCACGTAAACGGCTAAGATACCAAGCAAGGGATGTTGAATGGTTAAGGACTTTCCAAATGACAGCCAAAGAAGCTGATCCCAAAAGACGTTCGATAGGAATGCTTTATAAGCGAAGTTGGCAAATAAATGAACCAGGTTAGTCATGTAATGGTGACGGTCGATTTGGTACCTGGCAATCGCGGCAATTAATAAGATAGCTGACAAGTCATAAATCAACATGGATGGCTTGTAGTAGGGTGCGTTGGTCAGCTTAACGGGAAATTGAAATGAAAATAGTTCTTGGTTGGTCCAGTAAAAACTGATTAAAAGTGCCAGGATCAATAGTGGCCACCAACGTTTGAGCCAATAGTTAAACCAACAGCGAAATTGCCAAGCCAGGGTGCCAAAAACGCCGAAAATAATAAAGCTTAAAAAGAACCGGTCCAGTAAATACCAATCATGCATGTGTGGGCCGTGAAAAACTTGCTGATCATAGAACAACAGCCAGCTGACAGCAATGACGGTTGTTAAAGCAGCCATTGTGATCCCACGACGCGAGCTTTTAACGCTAAAATGACCAATTTCCCAAAATACCGGCATCAGCACGATAAATTGCAGCATCATTGTGTTGTACCATAAATGAGGCGCGGCGTTACCATTTATAAATTGCCAGCAAAATTCTGCCAAATGGTGATAGTGATTGACCTGTTGCAGCCAGGGCATAACGAGCAGGTAAATACTTGTCCACCAGATTGTCGGAACAAAGGAAGCGTGCCATTGCTTTCGAAGATAATGAGCATATGTAATGTCACTGTTAATTGTGGTCCGGGTAGTTGTGTAAAGAATGCCGAAGATGAAGGCTGGTGCCGTAAATTTAACCAGGTTGTAGGTGATCCCGATCCGCATCTGGGTTTTTATTGTCGGATTAGTCTGCAGACACAGGCTAAGAATGGTTTGGAGCATGACTGCCGTACAAGCAATCAATTTTAAGTAATCACCGATATCTGCCGATTCATTTGAAAGATCATTTTGGTTTGTCACAATATCACTCGATTCTATCTAAATTAGGCATGGTTATATTGTAAGAGAAAACGACTGTTGGTTGCAACGAGCTGCTTATCGGTAGCTACCTTTATCTCACGATTTCACTTTGTCATAGTCGTGATGATACAAAAATGGCTGAGACAAAATTACTTTTGTCTCAGCCATTTTTGTGATAGTTAAATTGAGTTGTTGATTGTAAATTATGTGTTAATCAATCTTGATCAAAATCGGTAACGTGAGCACCGCCAACGTAATGCCACCATGGGGCCTTGACATTTTCAGTAATGACGCCACGATTTTGAGCATCGATCATTTTACCATTACCAACATAAAAGCCAACATGTGAAATGGCAGAAGCGTTTGAACCAAAGAATACTAAATCGCCCTTTTGAAGGTTACTATATGAAACCTTCTTAGCTGCATTGTATTGTGCTTGGGCAGTTCGTGGAATTGAAATTGAAGCACCTTTTTTGTAAACGTAGCTTGTAAAGCCAGAACAATCAAATGATGAAGGACCAGTAGCACCCCAAACATATGGTTTGCCAAGGTTTTGCTTAGCGACGTTATACACAGCAGAATAATCAGGATCAGCATCTGCTTTGGATGCTTGAGCATTCACAAATCCGCCAGTCAATAATGAGAAAAATGCAACTAATGTCAAAAGAACTTTATTATGTAATTTCATGCTTTTCAACAACTCCCTATCAAATTTACAAAGATAATCTTAACAATTGTATATTGCAGGACTGTGACAAACAATTTGCAATGCAGTTAAAAGCAAATTATGGCATGAAACATTGTACGCAATCGTTTGAAATGGCGGCTTGTAAACGTTAGCCTCAAGGCTTTTATTTGTGCGTACAAATAAAGAATAATTGATATATTTGAGACATTTTAAATTGAAATAAAAGCAAAATAACGGATTTTGATGGAAAAACTACCGATTTTTGACTTGTAAAGTTACAATGCCTTTACAAAATCTTATGAATTTTGGCTAAAATCAAGTTTGAAACTTTGAAAATAGTCGCAAATTAACAACTAAATTGAGAAAAAATGTTCAAATTCAAGTGCTGGTATCCCAGAGAGAACTGAATGTTAAATGCAGTTTCGGTTAAGTTGAATCAGACAATCAAACTTAACTGCGTGTGATCCTGGATCCTATTGAGTGAAAAAGTGAATCAAAAAAAGGCGGTCGGTTTCCAAATTCTGAGGAAACCGGCCGCCTTTTTGATCTTGATTCTAAGGTTATTGCGACAGTTATATTGCCTTTCAGCGACTGTACACTATTTATTCTTTAATAGATTCTTTTTGTTGGGAAGCGTGATTGCCAATTTGCCCATTGATGATACGATCATCGGCAGAATAAGATAATAAACACAGCCGGTAAAGATAACAATGAGGGCAATTTCAATCATTGCATAAGAGGCACCAAAGGTTAACGCAACTGCGAGAGCAACGACAACCAGCATAATGTAGCGCATCATCTGTCCCCAGCTAGCCATTGTTGGTCTGATCCATTCCAGCAAAGATAGTTCCGTGTATCTAAATGACAGCCCCAATGCGATAATCTGCCAAGCAGCCACAGCCGTTAAAATGGCCACAGCAATCAATGGCACTTGCCAGTCAAACTGTTTAATACCAGCAACAAAATGCATCGTTAAGTAAGTCAGTTGAAAACCGGTAATGGCGGACATAATGAAGGCAACCGTCCAATACAACGGTTGTAAAATTGAGCGGCTGACAGCGAAAACAGTGAGTAAAACGCCAGCAATCAAAAGAATTAGTAAGGTTCCAAAATGATGGTTCATCTTTGACTGGTTAATCGATTGAATCATGGGCTCACCTGTAAAAGCAACTTTTGCCTTTGATAAGGGTGTGCCTCTTAGTTGTAAGCTAACCTGATTTTGCAACTTAGTCATTTGTTTAAGATTGGATTTACTTGAAGGTGCATTTTTAAGGACAACTTGGATTGTCGTAATCTTTTTGTCCTTACTGGTGTAATTTAACATGGTTTGCAGAAAATCGGTATCGGATAATTGGGCTTTTGTAATGTAATAAACGTTAGCTGCGCCTGATTTTTGCAGCCCATTCAGGTAATCGTAAATGCCATTCAATTGGTTGGTTGACGAATCGACTTGGTTGCTGACCTTTTTTAGCTGCTTTTGAACAGCACTAATTTGTTGACTGTAACTTTGTAAATTGTTGTAGCTGTTTTGACCGTAGTTTTGGATGACATTTCCTTCTGAGGCCAATTGTCCCAGTCCGGATGAGACGGATTGAAGTGATTGGTTCAGTGCGTTGATTTGACGTTGGTAACTTTGAACCCGCCTTGAGGCATTTCTTTGGACTGATATGTTTGAGTTAGCTGCGGCACTGTTAACCTGTGAAGCAAGGTTGCTGCTATCCCGGATAATCTGATTACTTCGCTGGACTAATTTTGCCATATCTTTAACTTGTTGTTTTAGAGCAGCTAAGTTGAGCGACTTTGAGTTGGTCTGGATACCATTTGAAGCTTGAGATAACTGGCCCGTGGCTTGTTTAGTGCTAACACCAATAGCGGCCAGTTGGTTTGATACGTAGTACTTATCAATTGGCATGCCACCAGGTTGGGTTAATGAATAAACGGCGCTAACCCCTTGGGTATGTTGCAGCTTATTGGTTAACGCATCAATGTGTTGCAGATATTTTTCGTTATCAAGTGGCTGATTACTCTTTAAATAAATGGTTACCGGAGTTGCTTTACCTTGAGAAAAGTGGGCTTGAAGAACACGAGCCCCTTTAGTCGCTTGATTGGTTTCCGTTAAGTTGGTCATTGGTGAAAAGTTCAAACTATTGTGGTAGAAATAGATAAATGGCAGAGTAATATATAAAACGACTAAGAAACTAGCGATCGGCTGCCATAATGAGAAATCAGTTGCCCGCGTCCAGTAATGGGAAACAAGTGGCTTGGTTGGTGCACTGGTTGGCCAAAAAATACTTTCACCTAAAGCAGCCGTGAAGACCGGATTCAAAGTCAGGGTAACCAGTATCAGAACAGGGTAGGTAATGGCCAAGGCCCATAGAGATTGAATTTGATCAAAATTAATAAAACCACAGAGTGCAAAAATAATGGTTAAGGCACCGCCAACCACGATGATTGGAAATCGCAGATCGGCAATCGTTTGTTTAGTGGCGTAGCGTGATTCTTTTTGTAGGGCAATCACATTACGTAATTTTCGATAAATATAAATATTCCAAATTGTTCCCATGACCAGTGTCGCAATGCCGATCTCAATGGGAACGTATTGGGAGAATGGCAACTTAAAGTGTTGGGCAAGCAACGTTGAGAGACTATAAGAAGTTACGAAGGCGATAAACAGGTTGATAAAAGAAATAAGCGGCGCTAAGACAGCTCGGAAATAAATCCCGATAATCAATACTGAGGCAATAAAAAGGGTAACTAACACTAATTGGGTTACTTGAGCTGTTTTTTGATTATTAACGTCACGGACAATCTCGGGACTTGTGACGTAAGATTTAAGCCCTTTAACCTTAACTTGGCCAACTAATTGATTCACTAAAACGCGCAAGGTGTTGGTCTTAGCATCAATATCCAGTGAAATCATCTGAGTTGAGCCATCTTTAGATAGCAGTTGCGCCTGGCCGGCAACATTGGTACTTGGTGTAACAATCCGTTTGATGCTGTAAAGTGACTGCTGTTTTTTAAGACTGTCAATTGCTTTACTAATCTTTTGCTGCTGTTGCGTTGTCAGTTTACCATTCGGATTATGATAAACGACAGTCACTGTTGAGGTATTTCCTAAGTCGTAGCCCCACTGTTGACGTAGCTGATCAGCTTTAGCCGGTTGGGAGTTCGTGGAAAATGTTGGTTGGCTATATGATTGCAGTGTATTAGTAATATTTGGAGCGGAAATAATTGCAATAAAGACGACAATCAGCCATACTAACAGCGTGAATATCCGGTTTTTGTGTAATTTTGTAATAGTTTCTTTCATTTTCCCTAGTCCCCTAATATGTATAGAAGCAAATTATTTTAAATAATTGCAAATTAAAAAAGCCTTTATAGTAAAAGTTTATCATTTATTGCGGGTTTTAATGACCGAATTTCTAAAGTTTTTAAAAAAAGTTAGGGTGTTGTGAATTTTTTGATCATTGCGATTAAAAATTGGGGCAAAAGAGTCTCTTACCATGGACCGAAGTGAGATTCAAAAATTGTTTTTCGGAGTGGGTAAGATAAGGAAACATTGAATCATTAAGTGAAGTGACATGCTTATTTAACAAAAGGGGGATCTTATGTGTACTAGTATTTTTCAAATTGGCCAGATTGATGGCGCACACGTTTTGGCTCGAACAATGGATTGGCCGCGATTGGGAGCTCGACCCGTTTTTTGTCCACGTCAGTTTAAGTGGCAGTCGATTTATGATAATCGTACTTATACAACCAAATACGCGCTGCTGGGTTCCGGCGGTCAGCATGATCATGAAATTGATGTGTCGGATGGGGTTAACGAGCATGGTTTGGCTGTCCAAAAGCTTACCTTTACAAATGGCAGTCAACTGGTTGAAGAACCTGGAGAGGGAAGGATCCATCTAGCCCCATTTGAATTATCTTTCTTTCTATTGTCTAATTACCGATCCGTGCAGGAAATTATCGATCACATTGAAGAGATTGAATTAATGGCGGACAAACATAGTCTGGTTAAATATGGTCACAGTGAGTTGCACTTTGCCGCGTGTGATCGAACCGGCCGAATTGTGGTCGTTGAACCAATCACAACGCCAATTGAGATTATTGAAAATCCACTTGGTGTCTTGACCAATAGTAATCATTTTGAACGTCAAATTGACAGACTCAATAAGTATTTAGATTTTACGCCAGCATTTGCCAATCATAGGGTGCCTTTAAATACACCCCGGGTAACAACTGGTAACGTGTCAGGAAAATCGATTCCGCCAGGTTCTTATTCACCTGGTTCAAGGTTTATTAGAGCTGCTTATTTGAAAGAACGCATTGATTTGCCAAATAATGAAATTGAAGCGGTTGATAATTGTTGGCACTTGCTTGATTCGGTTAATGTCCCGAAGAGTAGTGCGCATCAACCCACATATTCCGTTTACCGAGCGGCGGTTTGTTGTGAAAGTCGAAACTATTATTATCAGCCCTATCATGCAAAATCAGTGGTTAAAATTCAGCTGACAGATGAAATGATCACGTGGGATCACCCAAAGTTTTTTGATGTTCCTGATGAAACACGGTTTATTGAACTGGTATAAGAATGAGAGTGGGACGAAAGGCGGCAGGAAGTTGCCTTTTGGCGCTCGTTTTCACTCGGTAATAATCATGATTACACAAAACGGGGCTGGATAAAATTACTTTTGCCTCAGCCTCTAAGAATGTGATAAATGAGTTGAATCTAATCCATTAATTGGAAGATAATGAGTGTATTAAATGAATTGAAAATGGTGATTAAATCAGTTATGCGGAAAAAGACTTGGCCAGTTATTTTAATATTATTGATCACAATTTGCGTCATTGGCAGTGGGTTTGTGGTTAGAAATTATTTGGGCTTGCAGTTAGGAAATTCAATTAATGCTGTGAAATCAAAACCTTCGGCATCAGGAACACCATCTGTTCGACAGGAAAATACGTTTATTAATGAAATGGCCACGCCGGCAATTAAATTATATCGAAGAGACCGCCAAGTCCTGCCCAGTGTGGTGATTGCTCAAGCTTGCCTGGAGTCTAACTTTGGGACATCGCAGTTGTATCGGGATGCTAATAATATTTTTGGCGTTAAGGGAACTTATTATGGGCAGTCAGTGTCGTTTAGTACCAGAGAGGTTGAAGGGGGCAGGTCTGTTATGGTTATGGCGCAGTTTAGAAAATATCCGAACGTCAATGCGGCAATGATTGATCATAATCGGCTGGTAACCAACAAATTCATTACTAAAAAGAATATTATGAGCTATCGTCAATCTGCAAGTATGTTACAGGAAAATGGCTACGCAACGGATCCCGGTTATGCTAAAAAATTGGAGCGGATTATTGTTAAGTATCATTTGAGCAGTTTTGATTTAAAGGCAATCAATGATTAGCGTGCGAGCATTGATTGCTTTTTTAGCATGATAATTTCCAATCGACTGTTCATTGATCCAGGTTATTTGCGTGATCATATGTAGGTGAAAAATGTTTTAACTGGATAGTGATTCAGATACAGCGAGATATACTGAATTTGCTGTGCATTGAACGTCATTAAGTATGGGATAATAAATAGTAAGAATAGGGGAAATAAGGCATGTTTCAGATTTGGTTGTTAGTTTTAGCATTGATTCTTTTTACGCGTAATGTGGTTCATTTTAAAAAGATCTCTCGTTTAGAGACAGTCATTATCCCCGTATATTCATTGGTGGCCGGCATTATGACTATTCAGAATGATCCACCAGCATTAGTGCCATTAGTGGTGACGATTCTTGTTGGAATAATAGTGGGATGGTTCCAGACAACGGGTTTGGCAGTCCGGATAACTGGTCAAAAAGATAATAACAGTCGACCTGTCATTGAGATACGGCGTAATTGGCAGTATTTGTTGGGATGGTTTGTTATCTTTGCATATGGAATGGGATTTGCGGTGCAGTCCGGCGAAAATGTAAATGTATTGTCCGAGTTGGGCAGTGAAGTACTGAAAGATCTTTTTCTCTGGACGAATTTTTCACAAACTGCAAGTTGGTGTATTCTAATTCAATCAGCGTCTGCCAGTATCATCTATATTTTATTAGTGATTCATAAGGAACCATTGGCTAAGGCCGCAATATCAAGAAAAAAATAACGTAACGTGGTTTTTCTTGGCTAACAGGCCTGTTTGATATGCGTTAAACTGTTAGTAAATTAATTGTGGAGAAAAACGATGCAGAAAATTTTTATTATTGAAGATGACCAGACAATTCGAAATGAAATGGTTCAGTCCTTGAAAAAGTGGAATTTTGAAGCGTTTTGGGTTCAAGATTTTCAGCATATTGATTCAGAAATCAAACAGCGGATTCCTGACCTGATCGTTATGGATATCACGCTGCCATTTTATGATGGTTTTTATTGGACTCAAAAGATTCGAGAATTCTCTCAAGTTCCGATTATGTTTGTATCGGCAGCAGAAATGGATCCAAATGCGATTCGAGCGATTTCCATTGGCGCTGATGACTACTTGACCAAGCCGTTTTCAATTGCCGTTTTTATTTCTAAAATTCAAGCCATTTTGAGGAGAACAAGCCAAGTTAGTCGTTTAACAGATACAATTGAATTTGGCAAATACACACTAAACATCATTACCAATGTATTGAATGCAGAAAATCAATCTGTTAAATTAACGGCAACTGAGGCAATTATTTTAAAACTATTATTTTTAAATCCAGATCAGGTGATTTCAAAGAAGAAAATCATCAAGTCAATTTGGCAAAATGGTGATTTTACTGACGAAAATATCCTGAATGTCAACATGAGTCGGCTCCGAGATAAATTAAGTCGGATTGGATTAGCTGATCAGATTGCGACCGAGTATGGCAAGGGTTATAGGTTATTAAGTCATGAAAAATAAACCAAGGTTGATTTTTAGAATTATTGTGTCTGAATGGGGGATTCTGGTGGCCTATCTCCTATTTGTTCTCCTGTTTTATTTTATCTGCGTGCTTTATAAGGTCGATTTGGATGTTGTCGGCGATTTGGTTCGCTATACGTTGGCACCATTTTTGATTGTCGTTGGTTTCAGAGTTTATCAAAAAGTGATCGATGTTAAAGCAATCAATATTTTGGTGAAGGACGGAAATTTCCAACAATTCCAGCTTCATGGATTTTATGGCAGATTATATTCGCAAGCCCTCAAAAAACTAATGAAGCAACAGTTGACTGAAACACGTGACTTGCAGGAATCCCTTAAAAACCGGGAAGACTATCTAACTTTGTGGAGCCACGAGATGAAAACGCCGCTTACGTCACTACTGATGATTGCTGAAAACAATGCCACGGTGCCGAGTGAAGAAGTATCTGAAAAAATTGAATTGGTTAATTACCAACTTAAACAGTTGCTCACATTCGATCGATTGGATGACTTCAATAATGATCTGGACTTTAAAAAAATTGATTTGGCAGAATGCATAAAAAAGGTGATTCAACAAAATGCGTCATTTTTCTTATCACATCATGTGATGCCCGATATTCATGTACCAACTGTTAACGTCCTATCTGATTCAAAGTGGCTATCGTTTGTATTAGAGCAAATCATCACCAATGCGGTTAAGTATTCTGACAAAAACAGCACGGTTCAAATTGAATACAACAATAATGTTCTTAAAATTAGTGATCAAGGAATTGGAATTGCCAAAAGTGATTTGCCACGGATATTTGATCAGGGATTCACCGGAAGTAATGGACGGACGCATGGCGAAGCAACCGGGATGGGATTATATATGGCCCGAAGAGTTGCCAAAATCCTTGATATCAAAATTGATATTTCTTCAACGGAAAACGTTGGGACAACCGTTAAACTTATTTTTAATCCTAAGAAAATAACAACAAAATAACAAATTGTAAGATTCCTTAATGCATTGTAACTACAAAGCTTGGGGGATCCTTTTTATACTGGGTTAAGAAATGATCTTTAGGAGGAGAATAATGAGCTTATTAAATTTAAAACATATTAAAAAGGTTTTCTCAGAAGGTAACGAAAGTGAAGTTCAGGCATTAAAGGATGTCAGCTTTTCAGTTGAAAAAGGTGACTATGTTGCCATTATGGGAGAGTCCGGTGCGGGAAAATCAACGTTGTTAAATATTATTGCAACTTTGGATCAGCCAACTAGTGGTGAAATTCGATTAAATGGGGTCGAGCTTAGTCATTTATCTGAGAATGAAGCATCCAAATTTCGAAGAGAGCATTTAGGATTCGTTTTTCAAAGCTTTAACTTACTTGATACTTTTAACAATCGGGACAACATCTATTTGCCATTGGTATTGTCCAAAAAATCTCATCAATTCATGGAGAATAAATTAGCACCGCTAAGTCAAACCCTTGGCATTGAAAACCTGTTGGAGCGCCAGCCATCTGAAATTTCCGGTGGTCAAAAGCAGCGAGTCGCAATTGCCAGAGCATTGATCACCGATCCCAGCTTACTGTTGGCCGATGAACCAACGGGTGCCCTTGATTCAAACAATACCGAGAAAATTTTGAGCGTCTTTGAACGGATTAATGAAAAGGGGCAAACAATTTTAATGGTTACCCACAGTGCTCAGGCAGCCAGTTATGCACAAAGGACGCTATTCATTAAGGATGGCAAAATCTATAACGAATTGTATCGTGGGGATCAAAGTCGCAGTCAGTATCTTCAAAAAATTATTGATAGTCTGACGGCTCTGGAAAGTAATGGGGAGGTCAGATAATGATTCAATTAAAACTTGCCGTTCACCATTTAACCAAAAGTAAAAGTCAAAGTCTCCCGTTTATCCTCTCAAATTTGATGTGGGTAACCACTACTTATATTTTCCTGTCGATGATCTATAATACCAACATTAGAGAGAATGAATATGGGGCAGTCGCAAACTATGTTCTTAAATTGGGTTTGATATTTGTTATTTTGATCGCTGCCTTATCAACGTTTTACGCTGAGCGGCTGCTTAGTAAACAGCGAACGCAAGAATTAGGGTTATACAGCATGTTGGGTCTCACGAAAAATAATCTTCGCCAAATTATTTTTCTGGAAAATAGTTTGTTTTACATTATCTGTACGATTATTGGCGGTATCCTTGGCATTACATTTTCTAAATTAGCATTTATGAGCTTGAAAGCTCTTTTCGGGGCAGCATCGCTCCATCAAACCTTTACATTGATACCTTTGGTTTATGTTGCCGTGATTTTCGCGGTTATCTTTTTGATGATTATCCTGTTTGACTTTTGGAGATTAAGGAAGGTAAACCCAATTAATTTGTGGGCGAAAGCGACTAAACCGGAAGCAGAGCCCAAATCGCATACGTTACTTGCAATCATGGGAATGATTGTTTTAGCACTTGGCTATTATGTTTCAGTGACTGTTAAGCCGACCGGTGCCGCGTTTGGGCAGTTTATCCTTGCAATTATGCTTGTCGTTGTGGGATCGTATTTAGTATTTGTTACAGCAAGCATTAGTTTATTGAAGGCACTTAGGAAAAATCAAAGTTATTATTACAAACCAAATCACTTTATCTCGGTCTCGAATATGCTTTATCGGATGAAACAAAACGGGGCGGGGTTAGCTTCGATCAGTTTGTTATGTACGTCAATTTTGGTTGCATTGATTGCCTCGGTTTCACTAGTTGCGGGGCAAAAAAATCTCATTAATCTTTGGAGTCCACGAGATGTTCAAATTGTGGCTAAAGCACCACTTTCCACCAGTGCAAAACAGGGAATCAATGAGCTTGCCGATAAACATCAGGTGACCATGAGTGATCCCCAAACTGTCACTGTGACCACACCGGTGATGGGCGTTTTGAAAGGCAATCAGTTTAAGGCCCAATTTAATACCAAAACTGAAAGCACATTTTCGTCACTGGATCTTCAACAGTACAATCGCATTCAGCATACGCATTATCACCTTAGGTCCAATGAGATACTTGTGTATGCACCGGGAACCAATTATTCACAACAGACTTTGAACGTTCGGGGTAATCGTTATCAAGTCAAAAAACAAGTTCAGAGCTTCCGCGGATCGTTTGTCTATGGTCACGTGATTTATAAGCCAATTTTTGTTGTCGCCGCAAACCAAAAGATTGCCCGCCAAATTAATCCGCAGCCAAATGTTTACGCGCAAGGATTTAATACCCGTGGAACCAAACGGCATCAAAAACAATTTGCGAGCGAGGTTCAACGATTCTTGAAAATTGATCCAAGTAATTTCACGTCAAAATATGTGATGGGTGACTTGCTAAAAGCGATGTTTGGCAGCCTGCTATTCATGGGCATTTTAATTAGTATCGTGATGGTTTGCGCGACAACCATGATTATCTACTATAAGCAAGTTTCTGAAGGGTATGCTGATAAGCATAATTACCAAATTATGAGTAAAGTCGGGTTGAGTAACAAAGAGACTAAGAAAGCAATTCGAAGTCAGGTGCTGACGGTCTTTATGCTCCCAATTATTGGAGCTGTTTTGAATTTGGGATTTGCGCTGCCCGCGATTAAGAGTGTTCTGTCACTTTTCTCCATGTATGATTTGAAAATTTTACTGACGGTAAGTTTTGTCACGATCGGGGTGCTGATCATCAGCTATCTGCTGATCTACTTGGCAACCACCAATATCTATCGAAGAATTGTCGAAAAAAATTAATATCCGGGGCTGAGACAAAAGTAATTTTATCCAGCCCCGTTTTATGTAATCATGATTATTACCGAGTGAAAACGTGCGCCAAAAGGCAACTTCCTGCCGCGTAACCAAATTATCCAAACATTCAAACTCGGAATATTCGGATAATTCGATTACGCTCTGAAAGTTAACCGCCTTTCATCCCACTCTCAACTTGCTTTCAAGATTGATTTCTAATCATGACGGGGGCAAGTTTTTTGCTTTATGGTTTGGTTGGGTAATAATCACGAGAACACTGACGAAACTAAAATAATGTCTGCAGAGATCAATTTGGTCGGATCAGGGCTTAATTGAAACTTCAGCGATTTGCCCGCCCACACTTTTACTAAATTATGGTAGAATTAATTAGATAAAAATTCAGACATTGAGAAGGAAGAGTGGTAGTAAATTGATGGATTGGGTGTCAAATTTGTACGGCCCGTTTTTTGATCTACACAACTGGAGTACTGTTATCGAGAGTGGGAGTGATTGGCTGATTATTTTATCGCTGGTTACAATTGAGTGCTTGCTTTCAGTCGATAATGCCGTAGTCCTTGCTGCACAAACGCAAGCGCTCCCAACCAAATCTCAACGTGAAAAATCGTTGTTTTATGGGTTATGGGGCGCTTATTTGTTCCGATTCCTAATTATTGGTGTCGGCACATACCTGATTCATTTCTGGGAGATCAAAGTGATTGGCTCCCTGTACCTAATGTACTTGGTATTCAAATTTTTTACCAAGACAAAGGTCGTTCATACTAAGAAATTAGCCAACGAAAAGAAACATGGCATTTCACTGTTCTGGTCAGTCGTGATTCAAATTGAATTCATGGATGTTGTCTTTTCAGTTGATTCGGTTCTGGCTTCTTTGGCCATTTCGCCTAATCCAGTTATTGTGTTAATAGGTGGGATGATTGGTATCTTGGCAATGCGTGGGGTTGCAGAAGTAATTATGAAGTTGATGGGTGTTATCCCGGAATTACAACCAATGGCTTATATTTTGATTGGGATTATTGCTTTAAAATTATTCTTGTCAATCCCACTGATTGATATTGAAATTCCGGCACCTTTGTTTGGTCTGATTGTGATCGCCGCGGTGATCATTACACTGATTATTCATTATGTTCGTAAGAATAGGGGGACTTCCGATGAGCGTTCAGATAACTCGTAATAATTTACAACAAGAAGTTGATCATCAGCTAACCGTTATTGATTTTTGGGCGCCTTGGTGTGGCCCTTGCAAAATTTTGGACCCGATTTTAGCCGCATTGGAGAAAGATTATGGTGATCAGATTCACTTTGGCAGGATGAATGTGGACGGTAACCAGGATATTGCTGAAAAATATCATGTTTTAAGTGTTCCAAGTTTGGTTATTTTTAAAAATGGCAAAGCTACTGAAAAGGTCACTGGTGTTTATCCAAAGGAAAAGCTGGCAAGCTATTTTGATAAGAAAGTTGCTGAAATGACCGCAGGCTAGCGAAACTTCTTGATATCTTTATCTTTAATAACGTCAGCGAGTTTTCGGTCTAGAATATCCAAGCCTTGGAGTGGAAAATTGAAGATTGGTGCCATCAAATGACGACGATTAGGATCAGGGACAACCTGGTTCTTTTTTAGTTTGGGCAACATGGTTTCTAGATCCTGTTTAGTTAATTTAAGTTGACGGGCGTAAAAAAGAACGCGTTGGAATACCAGATTTTTAAACCACAGGTAATAAACGATGCAGGCGGCGGCAATATACCAAAAAACTGACCAAGTCATACCAATTTTGTGGGGTGATAAGAATCCCAGCGTAATTGCCAAGATAGCAAAAACACAATATGTTAAAATAGCTGTTATAGTAAGTTTTACTTTTGTTGACATAGAGAACCAACTTTCCAAGTGAGATTTGTGATATTATTTATCTATAATTATAAACGGAAACGAAGAAAATAGGATAGTGAGGTCAAATCAGTGAATTTTTCAATAGAGACAATTGAGTCCAAGGACTTTCCGGCAGTGCGGGGGATTATCGCGGATAGCTATAAGAATGATGAGCCTAATACTGATGGTGATGAGGTTGATATGATCGACCGCTTACGATCATATGACCAATACAACTCGGATTTTGAAGTGGTTGCCAAGGATCATGATCATAAGGTGTTGGGCCATTCTTTAATGGTACCGGTTAGGCTTCGTTCGCAGAAGCGTTCGCTTAAAATCGCTTCAATTGTTGAAATTAGTGTGCTCCAAGATTGTCAAAATCAAGGAATTGGCCATGCGTTGGTAAAGGAATTGGAGACGCGTGCACAATTAGCAGGTTATCCGGCGGTTGCAGCCATTGATAATACTGATTTCTTCTATGAAAACAACTATGTGGCTTCGGAAAACTTTAATATTTATTCAACGTTACCGGTGGATTTGGGTGCCAATCTGATTAAGCCACTATTTGATGGCAGCTTGTTTAATAGAAGCGGTAAGATTTATTATCCGGAGGAGTTCTTCGGGGGCAGAGTGTGAGAACAAGCGGTTAGATCCCAGAATATAACGAGCTTAACCAAATATTCCCGGTTCTGGAATGTTTGGTTAAGCTCGTTATATGGCCGGGATCTGCTTGCTCTCACACGTTTCGGCTAGGTAAAAATCCCAGAAAGCTTCTAGATTTGGAAATATTGGCTGGAAGGGCTTATATGGCCGGAATTTGCCTTCTTTCACACGTTTCGGCTAGGTAAATATTCCCGGTTCTGGAATGTTTGGTTAAGCTCGTTATATGGCCGGAATCTGTTTATTTTCAAAAAGAATGGTACAAGCTAATTATTTACAAAATTTACAATGAAAAACAAACTAATTAAATAAAAGAATTGTTTTCAAACCAGTAGTCACTTTATCTGGGGGTCAGAAAGCCGGTGGTTGATGCGAACCGGTCAGGGTAACGTGTGACGAATTATTAACTGATGGAATAACTAGAGCCATTATCCGCTAGTGAGGAGCCGATTTGGCTTGAATTTGGGTGGTACCACGTTAAAAGCGTCCCTATTTATAATCAGAAAAGATTGTAATAGGGACGCTTTTTTTGAGTTGAATCAATCAGGTCAAACTTGATCGTTAAGAGGAGAATTTATGATGAGTAAAGAAAATTCAGCACCGCGGATTGGATTAATTGAGGGAATTATTGTTTTAATCGGGATGTTGATCGTTATGGGAGTTAGTGTGATTAAAATCCAAATTTCACCTCAAATTCCGATTTTGGTTGTTATTTTATTGTTGATCCTATGGGCCAAAGCACGTGGTTTTTCGTGGAGTTCGGTTAACCAAGGGATTATTGAGGGAATCTCGACGGGAATTATCCCAATGTTTATTTTTATTTTGATTGGTGCGTTGATTAGTTCATGGATTGCCGCTGGGGTCATCCCTTCATTAATGGTCTTTGGTTTTCATTTAATTAGTGCAAAATGGTTTTTGCCGTCAGTCTTCTTAGTCTGCACGATTGTTGGGACAGCGATCGGAAGTGCCTTTACGGTTATTTCAACAATTGGGATTGCGTTTATGGGAATGGGCGTTACGATGGGGATTAATCCGGCAATGGTTGCCGGGGCTATTATTTCCGGGGCAATTTTCGGGGATAAAACATCGCCGTTATCGGATTCAACTAATCTGGCATCAGCTGTGGTTGGTGCGGATTTGTTTAGCCATATTCGAAACTTGATGTGGTCAACCATTCCGGCTTTTTTGACATCGTTGATTGTTTTCTTTCTAATTGGAAACACAAGTGCCAAATTGAATGCGGCAGCGATTGATAAAACGGTCCGCGTTTTGACAACTCACTACAATATTACGTTGTGGGCTTTCTTACCAATTATTTTAATGTTTGTGTGTGCCTGGCGAAAGATTCCTGCCATCCCAACACTATTTATTAATATTGTGGTAGCTGTTGGGATGATTTTTATTGACAAACCAAGCACTCAAATTAAAGCCATTGTCAATGTGCTGACGAATGGTTTTGTATCAAAGACCGGTAATCAAAGCGTTGATAATCTGCTGACCCGCGGTGGAATTGTCAGCATGATGGTCACCATTGCCCTAATTATTTCAGCACTGGCATTGGGTGGCCTTTTGATGAAATTTGGAGTGATTGAAGCAGTAATGGGACCATTGTCTCGAAGATTAAGGTCAAACGGGTCATTGATTCTGGCTGTCATTTTGAGTGGAATTGGCGTCAACTTATTTGTTGGCGAACAGTACCTTTCTGTTATCTTGCCAGGAAATGCTTTTAAAGAAACATTTTCAAAAGCTGGATTGGCACCGGTTAGCTTAAGCCGGGCTTTGGAGGATGGTGGAACTGTCATTAATTATTTAATTCCTTGGGGGGTTGCAGGGGTATTTGCGGCTAATACGCTTGCTGTGTCAACAATTAATTACCTACCATTTGCTATTTTTAGTTTGACTTCACCAATCTTTTCGATCCTCAGTGGCTATACTCGAATCGGTTTGAAATATTTGAAAACGGATGAAAACGACCACTAAAGTTAGATCGGAGTAACGGTTATAAAAATCCTTTCATAACTACTTGTTTAACAAATATTACCTAACCGTTACAGACATTACACATGCTCCGTTATTCTTAACGCCTGTGATATTTGCTGGTAACAACGTAACTATACACTTGTATTTGTTGATCGATGAGGTCACAAAAATCTATGACACAGACACGTATATAGGAGTGTGTAATTTTGAAAAAAGTACTATCTATGATTCTCGCAACTTCCGCTGCAGCCGTTGGAATCTTCTTCGCAGGATTCTCATATGCATCAGCTTCCACAGTAGTCACAGTGAAGTCAGGCGATACCGTTTGGGGACTAGCTCAAAAGTATAACGTCTCATCCAGTGCAATCGAAAATGCAAACAACCTCGCAAACGCAAACGTCATCTCAGTTGGCCAACGTTTGACTATCCCTGATGGTTCAAGTCAAGTAGCAGCAACTACTACGACAACACCAAAAGCACAAGCAAGCTACAGTTACAGTCAAGCACAAACGACTCAACCAAGTTACAGCTACTCAAACAATAACGCAGCTGCCAACACAACATCAAACTATTCAGCAAACACTGCTTCAGCATCAACTGGCGGTGACAGCTCAGCTAAAGCTTGGATCGCTAATCGCGAATCAGGTGGTTCATATTCAGCAACTAACGGCCAATACGTTGGTAAATATCAATTATCAGCTTCATACTTGAACGGCGACTACTCAGCTGCCAACCAGGAAAAAGTTGCTAACCAATACGTTCAAAGTCGTTACGGTTCATGGTCAGCTGCCAAGTCATTCTGGCAAGCAAATGGTTACTACTAAAAAGTAGCTTTCTAAAGACCCTTTAAGTAAGTTTAAATGCAAAATAAAAAGATGGATTAATGAGAAACTCTCATTGGTCCATCTTTTTTTGCGTTGGCACGGCAGGTTATGAGCAGTAAACTGGTAAATAGCATTTGTTGTGAAAGAGGTGATAGATTGAAAATTCAATTAACGGGTGATAGCATTATTGCGCGACATGAAGGACTAGTCGAACCAATGATTAATTGCCTGCTGAAAAATAAATTTCCCGATTTGATCATTTATAATACAGCGGTTTCTGGAAATAATACATGTGATCTATTAAGACGGTTAGACAGTGATGTTTTATCAGTCAGGAACGTTGACAAAATATTTGTTCTAATTGGAATTAATGATGCAGCTAGAAATAAGCAGGTTTCACTAGATCGTTATACGCAAAATCTAGAAAAAATCATCAATCAATTATTAAAAAGGTATTGTCAGAGACAGATTTATTTTATGACACCACCGGCTGTTGATGAACGTAAGCAACGCTATCGGGATAACCAATTAATCGCAATGTACATTGATAAACTCGAACGGATTGTAAAACAAGCTAATTGTCATTTTCTCAACTTATTTGAAATCTTAAGTCGTCATCCTGACTTTCCCCAAATTATGCAAGGGAGCTTAGATGATGGATTACATTTTGGTGAAGGTGGCTATCAAATTTTGGCAGAGTTAATTGGTCAGTGTCTCTAACAACAGCATATTCCTAAACTAATCAATAATTGTTTCAATTGGAACCGCTCCTGATAAAGTCTTATGAACGGTACATTCTTTTAAAACCTGATGAATAAAATATTTTTGGTGTTGATTATCGAGATTTGTTTCTACGTGAATTTGAATCTTGATTTTTGAAACGTCTGAACTTTTATCTTGATACAGACTGGTTTCGCCACTTGTTTTAACTTCGAATTTTTTAATTTCAAGAGATGGATCTTTACGGGCAATATCATTAGCTGTAATTGCTAAACACCCGCCGACTGCAGCTAATAAATATTGAACAGGGTTGGGACCGGCATCAGTCCCGTGACCAACTATTGGTTCGTCGACAATAAATTGATGTTGGCCGGTTTGAGTTTGGACCTGTGCGCCAATGTTTCTGAGCTTTGAGTGAACAATGTATTTTCCCATAATGCCAAATCCTCCTATTTTGCTGTTAGATATGCTTTAGTGTAATTAAAGCCGCCTTCTTCTGTATTAACTTGGACACCCTTTAATTTTGGATTCTGTAAATAAGTTAATCGAGAGAAAAAGAGTGGTGTCACACCATTATCTTTCAAAATTATTTTTTGGGCCTGCTGCAGGTCCTGCCAACGTTTATCAGCATTGGTTGAGTCGACGCCGTTTGCTTGTTTAACTGCGTTGTCATACTTGGAATCTTTATAATGTCCCCAGTTATTGCCGGAGTCGGAAGTAAATAGGCTTAGCAAACTGGATGGGTCGGGATAATCGGCTCCCCAGTTGACCAAATAGATGCCGAACTCACCTCGCATTGCGTTTTTTATAAAGGATGACACCGGTTGGATGACCAATGATAATTTAATTCCGGGCAGGTATTTTTGAACTTGTCCCTGGATGTATTGGGCTGTAGTTCGCTGGGTACCACTATCGAATGTGATTAATTTGACTGTCAAAGAATTCTTGTTAATTTCCTTTTGAGCTTGTTGCCATAGTTGACTCGCCTTCTTAGTATCGGTTTTTGTAAGGTTGTCGGCGTCTGTAGCAAAATCCGTCCTGGTTTTAGGATTACTAAAGATACCTTTAGCAATGATATCGGTGGCCTGAGTGCTGCCATCTTGCAGAACCCGACTGGTCAGGGACTTTCGATTGATAATCAATGAGAGAGCCTCTCGTAATTTTGCATTTTTAAGCGTTTTTGTCTTAAAGTTATAGCCTAGATAATTGACCGTTGATGATGGTTTACTGTTGAATCCTTTTTTGCCCTGATAATTTTTTACGTATTGACCATCAATTGGGGTCTGATCGACCTTGCCGCTTTCAAAAAGATCAACGCCGGTACCGGTTGTCTTGACTAATTGATAGTTTATTTTTTGTAACTTGACGGTTTTCTTATCCCAGTACTGATTATTTTTTACTAACGTCCAGCTGTTTGCAGTTCCCGTACCACTAAATTTTGTTAGTTTAAAAGGACCGTTATAAATAGTATGGCTTGAGTTGGCCGCAAATTGACTACCTGCTTGTTTGACGTACTTTTCATCAAGTGGTTTGAAACAGATTGTGGTTAATTGTTTGGTGAAGTAGGCCGTTGGTCGTTCGAGCTGAATTCTCAGCTTGTATTTACCCAGCGCCTTGACACCCAAGGTGCTGCTGTTGGCTTTTTTGTTAATGATTTTTGCAGCATTTTTAACGGCGTTATATTGATATAAATTGGAAGCCGCAATTTTTGCTGTTACACCTCTCCGCCAAGCGTAAATGTAATCCTGAGCAGTAACAGGATCACCATTTGACCATTTTGCTGACTTTCTCAGTGTGATATCATAAGTTCGACCATGATCAGTGATCTTAGGCAAACTGGTTGCGCCAGTGGGAACTGGCTGATTCTTTGAGTTCAATTGATATAATCCTTCATAAACATTTTGAATCAGTTGAGAAGAAGTCGCATCGATAACATTTGATGGGTCAAGTGACGTGACTTCCTTGTTTGAAACCAAAGTTACCTCTTGTTTGGAAGCTAATTTAGTTGAAGTTGTATTTGATACTGATCTTTCGCAACCACTAAGAATAAACAAACTGAGGATAGCGAGACCAGCAACTGTTAAATATCGTGTTTTCATTGAATTTCCTGCTTTCATATATAATGGATTGATGATGATTAATAATTAACCAACACATGAATGCAGTGTCCCCAGTAATCCCGCCTTGCCAAAGTGCAAGCCATTTGATAACCTTATGCGATCTATTTCGACTCATTGAAGTTTCTCCCTTCCTTTAATAGAATTGAATAAAAAAATCGTCCACTGCAAAATGCAGGGACGATTATACGTGGTACCACCCAAAATTCATAATTAAAATGAGATTAATTATCTTGTTGAGCACCAAAATGCTCAAAGGGATATCGTACCTCAACGAGTTATCAGCTTTCACTAACAACATGGCTCCGGATTCATCTTCGGTCAACCTAATTATCTGTTCTTACACTATCAACAGTCGCTTAACTAATTTTCGATGACGTACTCTTTCCTTCAATGCCGATTTCTAATTCAAATTTAACAAAGTTAGTATAAGCAGTTTTAAAAGGATTGTCAATTAGTAAATGTTCTGGGCTGTCACAACTATCAGGAGAGGAGCTAATTTTGAAAATTAGAGAATATCACCTTAAAGACAAAAATCAGGTTATTCAGATGATGACAACGACAATTCAATCCGTTAACTCAAAGGATTATGATCAATCGCAAATTAATGTTTGGTCAGCGATTGATCCCAAACGCTGGGATGCTGGGCTTACAAATTATCTGGCGTTGGTTGCCATTCAAAATAATCAAATAGTGGGGTTCGCTGATATGGACTTGAGTGGTTATTTGGATCAGTTATTTGTTGATCGAAATTATCAACGACAAGGGATTGCTCGTCAATTAGTAACCACGTTGGAGAAGCGAAGTCCGGCTGCTTCTTTTTCAAGTTTTGCATCGATCACAGCTAGACCTTTTTTCGAAGCTGTGGGCTATCACGTGGTTAAAAAACATATCGCAGAACTGAGAGGTGAAACCTTTATTAATTATTTCATGATAAAATAATTGTCATCTAAATGAATTGACGGCTTAATTCTCTCGGTTTCGCTGAACATTTAGCCAAATAATATACAGCACTACAAGAATAATTATGGCTAACGTGTAAATTAAGGTGAATGATGTACCTATCTTAAAGATCACGTTAATCGTGACCGATATCATCAAACCAGTCATGATCAGAAGAATGAGGCCAACAGTCAAATGATGCGCTCGAAACGATAGGATACTTCTGATTAATAGGTAACAAGTAGCCATGATGCAGACAAATGGTGCAATTAGTAATTGAATATTTGATGACTTGATAGAATCATCTTCCTAGTACCTTATTTGAGGTCATTTGAATTGCTATCTTTAATTAAAACAGGTAGATAAAAAAATAAGCTTTGATGATTTCATTCTAAATCATCAAAGCTTATTTCTAAATAATATCTATTTTGATAGTTTCTTTAAATAACAATGAATCTGACACATCACTAGTTATTTTAAGCGATTAGTCACCATTCAAAATTGAATTTTTAACAATCACGTAATCAACTGTTCGAATATCTTTTAGTTCTTTACCACCCGCATAGGAAATGGATGATTGAAGATCTTGTTGCATTTCGTTTAATGTATCAGAGATCTTACCGCGGAACGGTACTAACATCTGACGGCCTTCAACATTGCGGTAAGCGCCCTTTTGACGTTCGGAAGCTGAGCCCCAATACTGTTTATATTGTTTGCCATCGATGGTCAGCATGTTGCCAGGTGATTCCTCGTGGCCGGCTAATAGGGAACCGATCATTACCATTGAAGCACCGAATCGGACTGACTTAGCGATATCGCCATTGTAACGAATACCGCCATCAGCGATCATTGGTTTTCTGGCAGCTTTTGAGCAAAGTCGTAGTGCAGCCAATTGCCAACCGCCAGTTCCAAAACCGGTCTTGAGCTTAGTAATACATGCTTTACCGGGACCGATGCCGATTTTAGTTGCATCAGCACCGGCATTTTCAATTTCCCGAACGGCTTCCGGAGTGCCTAAGTTACCGGCAATCAAGAAACTGTCTGGTAATTTTTCTTTAATATAGTGGATCATTTTAATTACCCAGTCAGAATGACCGTGAGCCACATCAATGGTAATATATTCGGGTTTGTTATCTTCAGCGACGAGTTCATCAATAAATTTGTATTCATCATCCTTAATCCCAACACTAATTGAAGCGAAAAGGTTTAACGAATGCATCTTTTTGATGAAAGCACCACGGGTTTCAGGTTGAAAGCGGTGCATAATATAGAAATAGCCGTTTTGGGCAAACCAAATTGCCAAGGGCTCATTCATGACCGTTTCCATGTTTGCTGGAACCACTGGGATCTTAAACGTCTTTGGGCCGAACTTAATCGATGTATCAGCATCGCTTCGGCTCTTAATGATACATTTATTTGGAACAAGTTGAATATCTTCGTAATCAAAAACTTCCATTATTGTTACCTCCGAAAAGTAAGCGGGGTTCATTAAACATCAACCTAATACCAGAAGTTCCCAGAAGTATTAGGGATTTAAACTTAATTTGATAAAATGTGAACGGCAATGTTGAAAAGTAACACAATTGGTTACTTGTTCCACACATCTGCCACAACATTGGTTTGTTCACGATCGGGACCAACAGAGAAGGTTGCAAATGGCACCCCAACTAATTCTGAAACGCGTTTTAGATAATATTGTGCGTTAGCGGGTAAATCACTCAGCTTTTTAACTTTTGTGATATCTTCATCCCAGCCTGGTAACTCTTCGTAAACGGCCTCGCATTTATTCAATTCTTTTAATGTTGCTGGATAATCGTCAATTTCTTTACCATCCAATTTATAAGCAACACAAATTTTTAGGGTCTTAATCCCGGTTAAAATATCCAAGCAGTTAAGTGATAGGTGGGTGAATCCGGAAACTCGAGCCGAGTGGCGGAGAACCACGCTGTCAAACCAGCCGATTCGACGGGGCCGTTTCGTAACGACACCATATTCGTGGCCAACTTCTCGAATATGATCACCAGTCGCATCCTTTAATTCGGTTGGGAAAGGACCAGCACCCACTCGGGATGTGTAGGCCTTGCAAACACCGATGACATTGTCAATTCGGTTCGGGCCAATTCCGGTTCCGACTGCGGCACCACTAGCAGTTGGATTAGATGATGTCACAAATGGATAAGTGCCGTGGTCAACATCAAGCATGACGCCTTGAGCACCTTCAAAGAGGACATTTTTATTGTCATCTAATGCGTTATTGATTAAATAGGAAGCATCAATAACGTAAGGTCGAATTCGATCAGCGTATTTGTTATATTCATTAAAGATTGTGTCGAAGTCCAAAGGTTCTGCATCATAAATCTTAGTGAGCAGTTCATTCTTGATTTCGAGATTACTTCGCAGCTTTTCAGCGAATGTATCCTTGTCGATCAAGTCAGCAATCCGAATTCCAATCCGTTCGTATTTATCCATGTATGCAGGACCGATTCCCTTATTGGTTGTCCCAATCTTGGAATCCTTCTTTTTTTGTTCCTGCAGACCGTCTAATAGGATATGGTATGGCATGATGACGTGGGCCCGGTTGGAAATTCGCAGATTATCTGTGCTGATTCCATCCTGCTTTAATGAATCAATTTCATTAATGAGGGATTTCGGGTTAACAACGACACCGTTACCAATCACACTGTATTTTTCCTGATCAAAAATACCTGATGGAATCAGTTGTAAGTGGTAACTTTTGCCATTTAATACAATGGTATGGCCAGCATTGTCGCCGCCTTGATAGCGAGCGGTAATATCGGCATCTTGGCCGAAGAAATCGGTAATCTTACCCTTTCCTTCGTCGCCCCATTGACTTCCAACAACCACAATAGATGACATATGAACACCTCTAAATTTTATTGCCAGGTCATCAACCCAGCATTTTTAATTTTACCAACATCGAACTGAATAATCAACCAAAAGGTTAATGTTTATAAATGCTAAAACGTTTAATATTCGACTTTACGAATAGAAACGAACAAAACGCCTTCAAACACCGGAAAATCTGGTCAAAACATGAACTATATGCTATTATTATCTTGTCATTATTTAGTAGTAGAAAGGAATCAATATGATAGATAGATATTCTTTACCGGAAATGAAAAATATTTGGTCACTGCAGAACCAATACGCGTCATGGCTAAAAGTTGAAATTGCCATTGACGAAGCCTGGTCGAAGCTGGGAAAGATTCCAGCGGCCGACGTTGATAAGATTAAAAAGAATGCGACATTTGATGTTGATCAAATCGCTAAAATTGAAGCGGTCACGCATCATGATATTGTGGCATTTACGCGGGATGTCTCCAAATCCCTTGGCCCTGAACGAAAATGGATTCACTATGGTGTTACCAGTACTGATGTCGTAGATACTGCTTATGGGGTTCGAATTAAACAAGCCAATCAAATTATTAAAGCTGACATTGATCATTTTATCGATGTAATCGCCAAGCAAGCTAAAAAATATAAAGATACGGTCATGATCGGTCGGACTCACGGCGTTCAAGCTGAGCCGACAACCTTTGGTTTGAAGCTTGCCCGTTGGTATTCAGAAATGAACCGAAACAAACGCCGATTTGCGACTGCTTCAAAGGAGTTGGAAGCGGGCCAAATTTCTGGAGCCGTGGGAACTTTTGCCAACGTCCCACCATTTGTTGAACAATACGTTTGTGATGAACTGGGACTTCACGCACAAGAAATTACCAGTCAAATTTTGCCACGTGATCTTCACGCAGACTACATTGCCACTTTGGCACTAATTGCGACGAGTTTGGAAGAGTTTGCGACAGAAATTCGTGGCCTTCAACGTTCTGAAATTCATGAAGTTGAAGAGCACTTTGATGCTGGTCAAAAGGGATCTTCGGCAATGCCGCATAAACGTAATCCAATTGGTTCGGAAAACATTTGTGGCTTGGCCCGGGTTGTTCGTGGCCATATGATTACGGCTTACGAAGATGTGCCGTTGTGGCATGAACGGGATATTTCCCATTCGTCTGCTGAACGGATTATTATTCCAGATACACTGACCTTGTTAGACTATATGCTGCATCGTTTTTCTCGAATCTTGGAACGGCTGACTGTTTTCCCAGAGCGAATGAAGAAGAATATGGGATTGACTTACGGATTGATTTACAGTCAACGGGTGATGTTAAAGTTGATTGATTCGGGGATGACCCGTGAACAGGCATATGACTTGGTTCAACCACTTACTAAGAAATCATGGGATGAGGGATTGCAATTCCGTGATTTGGTTGAGGGTAAAAAAGAAATTACTGATGCATTGAGCGAGGAACAAATTGCTGATGCATTTGACTATCATTATCATATCCGCCATGTTGACGAAATTTTTGCCAGAGTTGGCTTGGAATAGCATCAATGATAAATAAGGAGGGGCTGGGACATTAGTCATTTATCCCAGTCTCTGTTCGTACAAACACGATTGTTACCGAGCGAAAACGTACGCCAGCAAGCAGACCCCGGCCATATAAGCCCCCTAACCTAACATTCCAAGATCGGGAATATCAGGTTAGGGGGCTTATATTCTGGGGTCTAACCGCATACTGGCCCACTCTGTTTTGTTTAAAACATTTTTTTGCAACTTGTCACTGGTTCCGTTATGCTAAAATAAAATTGGAAGGGGAAACGTTATGCGAAAGAAAAAGATTCAGATCGGAATCGGATTATTGGCACTAACTGGTTTGCTGGCAATTGGTAGTCTGTCGGTAAGGGCTGATTCAGCAACTGACTCACTTTATCAGTATTATCGGGTTAATCGGACCTTCAAAGTTTGGACTGCCGGCATTAAAGCCAAGCATTGGATTACCTTGCCTAAAGGAATGATCGTTCAGGCGGCCAAACAAACTCAGTTGTCCAGTAATGGCAAGTCGATGAATGTGGCTGAATTTAATTTCAGAATGATCAGTTACGCGACTCGAAAAAATAAGTTACACATGAAAAAGACTTGGCGGAATTGGACCGATGCGACCACTCGGACACCACAGTATTTGACAGCTGTTAAGCCGCCGAAAGTTTTATTGACCGACCATCTTTCAGCATCGCGGCAAAGTGGGTTTCTTTCTAATCGTGCGGACAATCGAGGCAATATGGTAATTGCAACGGTCGATGGGTATTTGGAATATTATCAAAAGCTTTATCCGACCGGGGATTCCAATTTCAAGCCGCAATCCTATGCCAAAATTACGAAAATTCGGCAATCAGGTAACGTTAAGTACTTTTATTATCGACACCACATTAAAGGACTTAAAGATCAAGCCGTTCGCAAATCTGGAAAGTACCGCTACCGGCTAAAAGAAGTCAATCTAAACAAAAAGGTAACCCTGCAGTATCCATCTGTGAATGATGGGTTACCAAGTACTTATTTTGTTTATACTTTAAGTAATCAGAAGTATTATGTCCCAACCGGTGAATTCAAATAATGATCCGAGTAGCGGGCAAAGTATGGTATGAAGGATTTTTGCCATAGAAAAAGCTTAACTATTCCAAAAAATTATCAAGCTTGTCTTTTTCTGGAAGCATTAATGATATGAATTGGAGCCGATTATTTGAATACTGTAAATAAAGTCAGACCGGCGATATGGTTATCTCGTTTTGTGTACATTGCATTTTTTATTTGGCTGGTTGTTGATTTCTTCGTGTTGGATTTAAATGCTGGAGTACCTGGACTTTTACTCTTGTTAATCGGATTTTGGCTATTTTATTTAGAAAATCAATTGGAAAAATTAGATCCGAAATATGCGGATACTTTTTGGTGTCCAATTTGGCGCTTCCTTTTATTCCCTTGGTTTTTGATCATGTAGCCTTGATACTGTAAATACATCAGATTAAAAGATTTATGCCTACAATGAAGTGGTGGGAGTGCCCAGTGGGTAGTGACGTTCAATAATTTCATAATAAAAGTTCGTATGGCACTTTAGTGAGTGCCTTGGAATAATTTCGGGACTGGGACAATAATCATTTTGCCTAGTCCTTTTGTATCATTACGATTATTACCGACTGGAAGATGTGAGATGAAGGATAATTTTCGGCCGAGTAATTGCCATTTGTCCTACTCGGCTTTTCACGTTAGCGTTAGGATCCTTTGCCAGTCCCGGTAAAACAGCGTAGTACGAATCATTAGGCAGTTGTCCCTGCACTTCAGAAGCCGGCGATGACGCTTGTGACCAATAAATAACCACTTACCCAGATAAATTAACCGCTTAAGCAAATGATATTTACTTCAGGATCCTGAAGTGGTGTACTTAATCCATAGGCGAGAGAGGGCGTTGAGATGAAGGTTCGAATTGAAATTGATGATCAGCTAACCGAAAAAGAAATCGTGATTAAAGCGCCAAGTTATGATTCGGAAGTTCAGAACCTGTATCGGATAATTCAAAAACAAACTGAACAAACACAGTCTTTAGTATTCTATAAGGACAACTCAGAGTTCTATCTGGATTTTGACAGCATTTTGTTTTTTGAAACTGATGATCGCCAGGTTCATGCTCATACCACTGATGATGATTATCAAATCCATTTCCGGCTGTATGAGTTGGAAAATAAACTGCCGGATCAGTTTATAAGAATTTCCAAGTCGGCAATTATCAATCTAAACAACATATTCTCTCTCACTAGATCAGTTTCGGGAACCTTGGTAAAATTTCAAAATTCCCATAAACAAGTGTATGTATCGCGGCGTTACTATAAGCAGTTGAAAGATCGGCTGCAAAGAAGGGGCTAGTAATATGTGGAGAGCAGGTAAACGGCGGTTTGTCGTTGGTTTTATCTTTTTGCTGGGTGCAATTAGTATCTTGGCGGCTAAGATGGGGTGGTTCAGCTATCATCTGAGTGCGTCAACGATTATTTGGACAATTTTATTGGTGATTGTTTTGGTTTCGTGTGTCGCGGATTTTAATATCTTTGGTTCGGTCTTCTCACTGGCGTTTTTGAGTATGCTATACGCGGGGCCATTGGGAATTACGCATTTGGTGCCGTGGACGATCCTGCTAATCGCGTTGTTGATTAGTATCGGTTTGTCGATTATTTTGCAGCCACTGACGCATAAGCATTATTGGCATCAATTTACTAAGCGGTACAGAGGCAACTGGGTTTCGTATAACTTCACGGGTGGTGATAAAGATGAGGCTGACGAAGACGAACCAGATGGTAAGATTACTGATGGTGATCAGTCCCACCCGA
This sequence comes from Lentilactobacillus diolivorans DSM 14421, assembly GCF_001434255.1. Taxonomy (GTDB): domain Bacteria; phylum Bacillota; class Bacilli; order Lactobacillales; family Lactobacillaceae; genus Lentilactobacillus; species Lentilactobacillus diolivorans. The sequence goes on along the minus strand of NZ_AZEY01000077.1, from coordinate 20,863 downwards.
TTGTTAACATGAAAATGGGAAGCAGTGTTCGTTATATTCATAGTGATGATTTTAAGCAAGCAGATATTTATGCGTCAATTGGTGATTTGAAGGTTTATTTTGACGATGCTAAGATTCAAGGCGATGCGGCTACAATTAATTTGGATGCAAATATGGCAGATGTCGAATTATATGTCCCAAAGAATTGGCGAATAGTGAATCAGATTGATCCGTTTATGGCCGATATTGATGTCACGAATAGAAGCGAAGGAATCGATGGCCCAACAGTAACGTTGAATGGCAGGGCGAAAATGGCGGATGTGGATGTGTACTTTGTATAAAGAGTGCTGCAACAAGCGGTTAGTCTCCAGAATATAAGCCACTAAAAGCCCCTATCCCTGTTTTGGGATAGGGGCTTTTAGTGGCTTATATGGCCGGAGGCTGCTTGTTTCAGCACGTTTCGGCAAAGTAGCCAGGTTTTTTAGTGGCTTATATGGCCGGGATCTGCTTCATGTCACACGTTTCAGCGAGGACCCCCGTTCCAGTTTGGAATATGCCAATCGAGGCTATATTTCTCCATGGCGACCAGTGTCTAAAAATTTAACCGTATCACCAACGATCGTATAAATAAGTAACCAATTTCCTTTGATAAATAAAGCCCGTTCTGATTTTTTTGCCTTAATGACATGGTCATCGTGACGGTCATCAACAGGTTCGCCGTTTAACAGCTGATCCGCAATGGTTTTAAATTCTGTTTCGGTATAGCGACCAGCCCGGATCATATTTTGATAGTGTTTCTTAAAACGAGACTGATATTTTGGCTTATATTTCAAAGTTAATGACTTCCTTCATCGGATTTGTTGAAGTTGGTAGGATTCAGTTAGAATTCATTTTTACATATTAATCATACATAATTAAAAGTTAAAATTCCAAATATGACGGTATATCGATGTGACGAAAGAAGATATAATCCGTTAATTGTGGATAAAAAAAGGGTCAAGACGGGGGAACGCCTTGACTCTATCGTATCAATATTCTGAGGGGAATATGAATATGAAAAGTAATAAATTAATGGGGGATTAATCTATCACTCAATTATTGGGGGGTGAGAAGAAATAATGTTTATCTCTTCTTCATGCTTCTTAATATACAGGGTAAATATTAACAAAAATGGACGAAAATGTGACTTTTGTGTGAAGTAGGGAATGACTTTTAGTAAACCCGATGATATCAAGGCAGATAAAGGGATCTCGGCTATTAATAATTTAAAATTAATTTGTTTTATCAATTGATTTTTGTAATGAAAGAGGTTATTGCCTAAAAGTGTGTCATTAATAAGTCAATCTAATTAATTAATCAGTTAAATTGAGATAGTTAACATACAGGACAATAAAAGCCGAATGAGCCAACCAAATAAAAAGGATCTCGGCTACCGGCAGATTTAGGACATAAAAAAAGATAAGGTGTGGGGGCACCTTATCCTTACTAATATCTTTATTGAGGGGGGAAATGAAAGTGAAGCCAAAATTGACTTTTCTGAATCATTTCTATGTTTAAGAAAGTCGTTCTTTGACATCTCTTTATACTTATACAATACCGTAGAGATTTTGCGAAAATGTGCTTAAAGTGTGAAGATTTTGTGAACTTTCAATTAGATATTCTTCAATTAAGGAGAATCAATGCAATTCATCCATAAAAAGCATTTTTTGAAGGGATTATGTGTCTGCTTTGATCAATTATAAGTTAAACTAATAGTAGCGTAATTATTTTGAGGACCATTTCTGAATGTGTTAGTTGATCATGAACCAATTTCCCCGAAATAAGTACTTAGGCTTTTTCACTGATTGCTTCAACTCACAAAAAAAGATAAGACACGGGGATGTCTTATCTTAAGATACCTATATTCTAGGGGAAGAATATGAATACAAAAGTAATAAATTAAAGGGGGATTTAATTTATTGCCAACATGAAGTAAAAGTTTTACCTCATGCAACAGTTCTTTACTATAAAGATGACTTGTTGCCAAAATGTGAATAAATTGTGAAGATTTTGTGAACTTTACAAAAAAGTTAGAAAATATGTCTGATAAATCATATAAGCTGTAAAATTAATTACACGTGCACTAAGCAATTAATTATTGAAAGGAGATTGTTTCAATGAGCTTTATGGCAAGGCGGTTAATCAAACAATTCAAAAATGAAGATTATAAGAAAAATGTTGCTCACAGTTTTTTACATCCCAATCAAAAAATCAATCTTTTTCGGGATGGTAAGAAAAAATATCAAATTAATCAGATAAATTCTGGTCAACTTGTGACGATTGATTTGGTCAAAAATCCTACCAATCAGATCATTTATTTCCATGGTGGCGCCTTCACTGTTCCAATGAATACTGATCAATTAGAAATGATTAGTAAAATTGGGACGGCTGCAAATAGTCGAATCCGAATTTTTGATTTTCCGTTACTGCCAAAATATAGTGCCGCCGAAATCATGGATTTTGTAATGGCTGCCTTTAATAAAGTAACTGCCGATCCGCTGCCTATTTTTTTAGTGGCTGATTCTGCCGGGGCTGCTCTGGCTGTTCAGTTGTTTATGAAAGTACCAACGAAAATTAAGGGTGCCTCGTTAATATCGCCATGGTTGGATATGCGACTTGATGAAGCGGAATTTGTTGAACGGGAAAAGTCAGATGTGATGTTGGATTTAAAAACATTAAAATTGATTGGTGATCAGTTTGCAGCTGGGCTGCCAAGTGATTGGCAGGATGTTTTTAATCCTGATAATTTAAATATTGGTGATCTTCAAATTTTTTATGGTGATAATGAATTATTGACGCCATGTAACTTAAGATTTATTCAGGCATTAAAAAAATCCGCCAGTGTTATGCCGGATGTCACCAGCTTTAAAGACGGATTTCATGATTATACATTATGGTTCAAATTACCGGAAACTCGAAAAACAGTTAAGGAGATTGCAGCTTTTATTAAAGATCGACATGGTGCTTGAGAGCTGGGAAGGCATGGGTGTCCGACCATTTCATCATGGCACCTTGGAAAACAAGGGCGAAAACGGTTCCGAAGTTAGTCGCGTATATATTGCCGGTGATTAGGAAACAGGCCCCTGTAATAATAACTGGTGGAATGTAACTAAGCCATTGTGAGATGACGGCACTACCATGCGTAAATTTAAACCGAATGATGTAAGCCAGGTCGTCATTGGGATGCATAATTAAATTGGCACGAGAATACATTGAAACGGCCATTGCTACACAGAACAGGCCAATGATATCGAGAATGACCCGCCACCAGAAATCGTAAGTTGGAACGCCGAGTGAATCAAAAATCCATTCTGAAAATTGGACCAAGTAACTGAATGGTAAGGTAAACAATAAATTCGAAAAGAAGCGACGTCGATCAAATTGACCTAATAATAGCTGATTCGATAATGTCACAATAATCCCGTAAAGAAATAACGTTGTTCCTAATGGGATATTAACCATTTTGGAGAGATTAACCGCTGAACCGGTCCAAACGGCACTTCCAAGGTTGCTGGAAATTGCCAGTGCGTTACCGGCAGCGTTGATAAAAATTGATAAACATAGATAATAGAAGCGTTGTTTAAAATCCTTCATTTTTGCCATAATATAAAAAAGCTCTCCTTAATCTCAATAGCTACCATTGTATAATACTTATTTTGCTTTTGAAATGGTGACGATCAAATTAGTACGTTTGTCGAACTAATCGTGTTAATATACCTTGTAGAAGGTGATCTTGTGCAAAAAACATATTCGGAAGTAGAAGCAGAAAAACACTTTGATAGTAATCGCCTTTGGTTTGGCCGCTTTCGAACAACGCGTTCGTTTAATAAGCTGACAAAACCGGAAAAAGTGGCTGCGGAATATATTACACGGGCGTTTGTCGGTTTGTCTTATAAGTATGAATTACGAGGGCCGAGGCGTTATACGGCTAAGTCAGTTAAACATGTTATCTTAGACTTATTTCCAGAAAAAATTGCAGCAACAAATGTTTTTTTTACGTCGGTTATCCCAGTTTTACGCCGTTACATTGTCTTTTTAGGTGTTCAGCATAAAATTAGCAACGCTAAAACATTGGTAAATGCGTTGGATTCAATTAACCCCAGTGAGCTTTTGGCGCGAAATAAAGATACATCAAATTGGGATTTGCATAAGAAAAAAGGCATGCAAATTCTGATGGGATATACAAGGGATGCGGATCCAAAAACAGTGAGTATATATGAAGACATCTATAATATGGGTGTCCCTTTAAGATTTTGTTTCGATTTTAGTGTTAACAAGCCCCCCAAGGATATCATTATGCTAACGGAGAGTTTGCGTAAGCGGTTTGAGCAGGCGTTGTATGAGAAAAATAAATAGAGTGCAAAACCAAGCGGTTAGCCTCCAGAATATAAGCCACTAACCCCCAGATTCCTGTTCTGAATCTGGGGGTTAGTGGCTTATATGGCCGGGGGCTGCTTGGCTTTTGCACGTTTTAGCTAAATGGAATCAGTGACTCACAGTTAAAACGCCATCTCCAAATGTTTTATATGGCCGGGATCAGCCCTTCTTTTGCACGTTTTAGCTAAACAAAATCAGTGATTCACAGTTATAACGCCATCTCCAAACATTTTATATGGCCGGGGGGCTGCTTGGCTTTTGCACGTTTCAACTAAATAGAATCGACAATTCACAGTTAAAAAGCAAGCCCATATCAAAATTCCAGTCGGACTTATATTCAACTTACTAACCGCAAATGTTCCAACAAAGGCATCAACTGAGTCCAAATAAAAATGGCTTAGGATCAACCAATGTTGTCTCAAGCCAATTAGCTGTTTTACAGAATATATTCGAAGCTTTGACTACACATAATTAACCTAACACGGTAACTTTAACAATGTCGTCGAGATTGATGACTGTTACCTGTTTGCCGGGTCGATTGATAAAGGCCTGATTATCGTTAACTGCCGCAACGGTACCGGTCATTTTTTGGTCTTTCAATTCAATCATTACCATCTTATGTGCTTTATACGCATTCATTAATTCATTCGATATTTCTTTTGACGCGATAGTCATCATTCTCACCTCGGTATGATAAACTTAAGTATAGTTCACAATTATGTCGATTGTAAATATTTTTTCGTAGGATAAAAGACTTTTTAACTTTAATGATAACAATTTTTACTAATTTGCGCTAAAGTAGACATATACGTGTATTGAAAGGGGTATTAGAGATGACTGAACGCCAATTGATTCAAGAAATTCTAAATACCGTTGATGTTATTTATAAGTTTGTCAACACCGACGATGACAAGAAGGAGTATGAGATCGTAATTAACCGTCAGGACGGTGATAATCGACCGCTTGAAGACGTTAATAAAGAGATCAAACATTATTTTACAGATGCCAATTTTAGTTATGATGAAAAGCTGAACACAAAAGACGGCGATGATATTCACGTTGACGTCAAACGTTAATTGGTCTAGTTTAATTATGCTTCAAAAAAGTTAATAATCCAACAATTTGAATTGATTTGCACATTATGGTATAGTTCATAATGTGCATTTTTAATATGAAAATAAGTTATCATTTAATAAATTATTTCGGATTCGTGTTACTATTTTTAAAATAATATGAAATCGGTTTCGTTTGATTGGAGTGAAGACAATGGCAAGTTTAACAGATCAGCCAAAATATTTATTGTCAATTGACCAAGGGACGACAAGCACCCGGGCAATGATTTTTGATCATAATGGTCGAAAAGTAATCGAGGCATTTAAGCCGATAAAACAAATTATTCCTCATAATGGTTGGGTAGAAACTGATCCAAACGAAATTTGGACTTCGGTTTTAAATGTGATTTCATCCGCTTTTATTGATGCCGGCATTCATCCGGAAGACATTGCCGGAATTGGGATTGTTAACCAACGTGAAACAACTCTTATTTGGGACAAGGAGACTGGTGAGCCAATTTATAACGCAATTGGTTGGCAGTCTAAGCAAACGGCGCCACTGGCTCGTAAATTAAAGAATGATGGTTATTCAAACCTGATTCACAAGAAAACTGGTTTGATTATTGATTCGTATTTTTCTGCCACTAAGATTCGGTGGATTTTGGATCATGTTGATGGTGCTCAGGAGCGGGCTGAAAAGGGTGACTTGTTATTTGGAACGGTTGATACTTGGCTAGTCTGGAAACTTTCCGGCGGTGAATACCATGTAACCGACTATACCAATGCCAGCCGGACGATGTTGTTTAATATCCATGCACTCCGGTGGGATGACGATATTTTGAAGTTATTAAATATTCCACGGATAATGCTCCCTGATGTTAAAACATCGAGTGAACTGTATGGGACAACGAAGAACTATCAATTTTACGGAATTGAAGTGCCGATTTCCGGGATTGCTGGTGACCAGTCGGCTGCCTTAATTGGTCAAATGGCATTTGAGCCTGGAATGATTAAGAATACCTATGGTGATGGTGCCTTCATCATGATGAATACAGGGGACAAACCAGAGCTGTCGGATGATAATTTGTTGACCACCATTGCCTACAATATCGATGGGAAGACAACCTATGCATTGGAAGGTTCAATTTTTGCGGCGGGAACAGCTGTGACTTGGTTAGCCGATACGTTGGAATTGATCGATAATGTGCCGGAGTCTCGGCAGGCGGCAATGAATTCGACTGACGATGATGAAGTGTATGTTGTTCCGGCATTTAACGGATTAGGGGCACCCTATTGGGAACAGGATGTGCGTGGTGCCGTATTTGGATTAACTAGGGGAACAACTAAGGATGACTTTGTCAAAGCGACATTACAATCAATTGCTTATGGAACTAAGGATATTATTCAAACAATGGAAGCCGATACCCATATGCATATTCCGGTTTTAATGGCCGATGGTGGAGCTTCTCGAAACAGCTATTTAATGCAGTTCCAGGCAGATATTTTAAATATCCCAATTCAGCGGGCAGCGGATGAAAATACAACGGCGTTTGGCGCGGCTGTATTGGCTGGCTTGGGAGTTGGTTATTGGAAAGATCTGGATGAAATTAAGGCGTTGGTAGATAAGGGCCGGATGTTTGAGCCAAATATGGAAGCAACGCGTCGTGATAAATTGTATCGAGGGTGGCAGGCAGCGGTGGATGCCACGAGGTCGTATAAGTTGACAAAAATATAAAGAGTGCTGCGACAAGCGCTTAGCTCCCAGAATATAAGCCACTAATGCCTAAATTCCAGGTTTTGGAATTTAGGCATTAGTGGCTTATATGGCCGGGAGCTGCTTGTCACAGCACGTTTCAGCAAAATAAAATCGGTGATCAGCAGTTAAAAATCAAGCTGCAGGTGCCTTATATGGCCGGGAGCTGCTTGTCTTTTGCACGTTTCAGCAAAATAAAATCGGTGCTTAGCAGTTAAAGATCAAGTTGCAAGTGGCTTATATGGCGGGGGCTGCTTGTCTCAGCACGTTTCAGCAAAATGAAATCGGTGCTTAGCAGTTAAAGATCAAGTTGCAAGTGGCTTATATGGCCGGGGCTGCTTGTCTCAGCACGTTTCAGCAAAGTAAAATTGATAATCTCCACAGAGAAATCCACCTGACTGGAATCAATTGTCCTCATATATTTTGCCACAACAAAAACGCCTCTAGGGGAGGAAAAATCATATTCCCCCAAGGGCGTTTTTATTTTGAAAATCGACTAAGCCGATAATCTATTTAGCAGCTGCTTCCTTTTCCATTCCGGCGATTGTATCTTCAAATCGGGTCCGGATGTAATTGGCAGATGCTTTTAACTTTTCATTTTCATCATCAGTTAATTCGAGATGATCTTGTTCAATGATGCCGTCACGACCAACAATGGCTGGGTATGATAGGTAGGTATTGTATTCCTCATGCCAGTTGGAAACAGGAATTTCAGTTCGGGCGTCACTAATGATGATATTAGCTAAGCGGACGGCAGCCGATGCAATTCCGTAGTTGGTGTAATGCTTGCCATGGAAGACAGTGTAACCACCAGCTCGGGCAACTTCATCCAATTTAGCTAAATCAATGTTGCGTTCCTTAGCAATCTCAGTAATTGGTCGGCCGAGAACACGGACTGTTGACCAAGCAGTAAACTGAGAGTTACCATGTTCGCCTAAGTTATAGCCGGCAACCGAACGAGGATCGATTCCTAATTCGGATGACACGGCACGACGCATTCGTGATGAATCAAGCAAAGTACCAGTTCCCATCACGTGATTCTTTGGTAGACCGGTAAACTTTTGGTACATCGTGGTAATAACGTCACACGGATTAGTGATATCAACTAAGATCCCGTTAAACCCAGATGCTTTTAATTTTGCACTAACGTCTTTGACCGCGTTTTTGGTAAATGGTAATTCAATAAAACGATCATGTTCTTTGTTATCTTTTTGAAGCAAAATATTTCCAACGGCGGAAATTACAACATCAGCATCTTTAAGTGCTGAATAATCGTTAACCGTAATGTTGGTATGGACTGGTAAGTTAGCCATCGCGTCTTCAAAATCAGTAGCGTCCGCTGTGACTTTTTTCTCGTTTGGATCAATTAAGACTAAGTCGTCCGCAAATCCTTCTGCAACTATGTAATGAGCAACCGTTGAGCCAACATGACCCATTCCAATAACACCAATTTTTCTTGTCATAATATGCACCTCACATCTTCTTGTTAGTATTATCCGTGTTGATAATCAGTATAACATTAGTTCTAATCATTTCAACAGTAAATTTTAATCTTATTAATATTCTTGTGAAACACTTATTAGTTGTATCAAAATCAAGGATGGCAGGAAGTACTTTGAGATCGACCAGCTAAACACGAGCAATGACAAATGAGAGATGTGGTGGGATTAGCTATATAAGACCGTTGCTCACACATGCACATCTTTGCATTATGGATATTGCTAAAACGTCCGCTCAAAAGCGATTTTCTTTCCATTCTACAGAAGATACGGTTATAATTAATTGTTAAAGTAAACGTTACGGAGGGATATTGGTCATGAACAATTTATTTGACGTGTTAAAAATGGTTAGCTTTAATCACTTGGGGTTTGATTCTTCACAGGTTGTGATTACCGATGTTAATGGGAAGCCTAATGGATTATTAACTGATTTATTTCGCGATGTCACTAATAAAGTCAACTTGTTCATTGACCTGAGAAGTGCGTATTCTGCCGGGGATGTTTTGTCTGAATTGCGGAACACAACGCCACTACCGGATGATGTACTGGACGAATACGGTAAAATCTTGAAGGAACCGTTGCTGGGAATTAATTTTGCGCCGCAAAAGGGCCAGATGGAATTGCTGGTGAATGGGTAAAACCAGAGTGCTGCGACAAGCGTTTAGCTCCCAGAATATAAGGCACCTAACTCAATATCCCAGGTTTGGGGGATATTGAGTTAGGTGCCTTATATGGCCGGGAGCTGCTTGTCACAGCACGTTTTGGCAAAGTATCCAAAACAATCATCCAAGGTAAGAGGATATTGCGTTAGTGGTTTATATGGCCGGGAGCTGCTTGTCACAGCACGTTTCGGCAAAGTAGCCCAAAACAATCATCCCAGGTTTGAGGGATATTGCGTTAGGTGCCTTATATGGCCGGGAGCTGCTTGTCACAGCACGTTTTGGCAAAGTAGCCCAAAACAATCATCCAAGGTAAGGGGGATGTGTTGCGCTAGTGGTTTATATGGTCGGGAGCTGCTTATCACAGCACGTTTCGGCAAAGTAGCCAAAACAATTACTCCTAGTTGATGAACTCAAGTTTGGACTTCAAGAAAATATCTTAAAATGGAAAGTCTAGATGATTCACTTATATCTATAAAGCGGCTGATACCAAGACATCGTGTCCTGTTATCAGCCGCTTCATAAACATATTGATGATTTAACAGTTAATTATTTGAAATTACTTATTTTCTTTCCAGTATTTAGCTTCAATCAACAGTTCCTTTGATCGTTCATCAGCTGGAACGTAACCTATTTTAAACAAATGCTTGAAGTACATCATGTTGTAGATGAACATCCAAATAATATTTAAACTGTTTGAGGCAATGGGGAAGGTGATATCTAAAGGTTCGTTGACCTGCAGTGCAATTCCCATCCCAACAATGAGTTCAATTCCAAAAATACATAAAAAGTTGTACCAATCCGAACGGAATATGGGGACTAGCCAGCCAAAAATCAACGCGGTAAACGAAAAACCGACTTTTGCGATTCGGATTTGGCCCGTTTCTTTATTGACGACTGTCGCAAAGTTGGGCGGAATCGGAATCATATTTTGCTGATTATTATTGTTGTCGTTATTATCATCGTTATTGCCGTTTCCAAAAGGATTTTGCATCGTCGACTCCTTTCTTCAATAAATGATTGAAATGTTACTTTTTTCTGAATTTAACAACGCATTCACAGCGTGCGGTTTGTGGCATTAAATCAACTGATTGAATGTATTCCACTTGATATTTCTCACTCAATTTTACTAAATCTTGAGCTAAAGTCGAAGGATTACATGAAATATAAACGAATTTCTTAGGCGTAATGTCCAAAATGGTCTCAATTAAGGAGTCAGCTAAACCGGTTCGGGGTGGATCAACAATTAATGCAGTTGGTTTCCAACCGGCGTCAATCCATTCCGGAAGTAATTTCTCAGCTTCACCGACTTCGTAAATTGCGTTAACAATCCCATTTTTGACAGCATTCATATTGGCATCATGAACGGCATCTGCAATGGTGTCCATTCCGCGAACCTCACGAACTTGATTGGCAACTGAAAGACCGATTGTCCCAACACCTGAATAGGCATCTACCAGTTTTTCCTTACCACTTAGATCAAGGGCCTTGAAAGCTTCCTTATATAATACTGATGTCATTTCCGGGTTAACTTGCAGGAAAGCTCGGGCAGATAAGTCAAATTTCAGACCGTCCAGGACTTCGGTAATTTTTTCCTTACCGGCCAAGTGAATGGTCTCGTTACCCCAGACCATTGGTGTCTTGCCAGGATTAATATTTTGCATGACAGAAACGACTTCTGGTAGTTCTTGTTGAATTCGCTCTAATAATTGATGCTTTTTTAATAATTTTTGACTTTGTGTAACAAAGGTGACCTGTACTTCGTCCGTTGCGGTAGCCGCTCGAACAATCACTGTTTTAATAATTCCGGCATTTTTCTCTTCGTCATAAGCTGGGATTTTTAAATCTTGGATCATATCAACAATTGCCCGCATCACTTTCATCGTTAGCGGATATTGGAGCGCGGAAGTTTTCATGTCGACAACTGTATGGCTGCGTTCCTTATATAAACCAGCAATTATCTGATCACCATCTTGACGAATTTGAAAGGTGGCTTTGTTTCGGTAATGAGTAGGATCGTCCATCCCAATGGTTGGTCGTAATTTATACTTTCGGTAACCGGCTGGTTTAAATTTTTCGAGTGAGTCACGAATCACGTCCCGCTTAAATTCCAACTGGGCTGGATAAGCTAAATTTTCAAGTTCAAAGCCCCCAACTTCATTGGCATAATCGTCGATTGGCTCGATCCGGTCCTTACTTTTGGTTAATACTTCTACTAATCGAGCGCGAATGAAGTTTTGCTGATCAATAATCACTTCAACGCGAACCTTCTCGGTTGGCAGCGCACCAGGCACAAAGACTAGTTTTCGCTCGTAATAGCCAATTCCTTCGCCGTTGATTCCCATTCGTTTAATTTGAATCGTAAATTGTTCACCTTCGTTAACGTGAACGTTATTTTTATTATTAGTCATTGAACCGTCCTTAATTTAGTTAGTTATTAAGTATGATAGCACAGAGTGGCATTGGTTAGCATGTGGACTGACTGAAAATGGGATGTGGTGGGCCATAACCTGGTAGCAATCCAAGAAGAAGCAGGTTAATTACATTTCACTAACTAAGTTTTAATTTTTTTCAAAATAATTTAAAATAATTTCGTTAAAAATCCAACCAGTTTACGTAATTAATTTATGTACGCGGGTTGGGTTTTATTTTGATTAAGAAATAAAAAATTAAGAAAGGAAATTTATCACTCACTTATTTGTTATACCAGGATAAATTCAACCGCCTACAAATAATTTTTTTGGAGGACTTTTTATGAGTAAATATGTTTTATCTGCGTTGGTTGTTCCAGCGATGCTATTTGGTTCAGTCAATGTCCAAGCTAAGACGGCTGTCTTGAAGGCAAAGGTCAATCGGGTTCAAGAAGGGGCAAACTATGTTTCTGGTAAGGCAACCCGTGGCGCCAATATTAAGATTACCAGTCACGGTGTTACATACGTAGCCGGTAAGGCTAACAAGAAGGGCAAATTCGAGATCAATGCGCATCATTCGTTTAAGGTGGGCAAGTATCGAGTAACCATTTCCAAACGTGGATACAAGGTGAAAGCTTTTCAATTTAAGATTAACGCCGATGAACCGACCCGGGATGTGGCGGTAACCACTAATACCAGCCAAGTGGATAGTTTGAACAATGAAATTTCAAAGTTGGACCAACAGATCGCTTCATTAACTAGTCAATTAAATGAAGCTAAAAGTGATCAAAGCAAAGTTGATGCCAAGCAACAGCAGGCTTTAAAGAATCAAGTTGCCAGTTTGACTAGTCAATTAGGAACGGTTCGTGGATACGCTTCTACAGTTTATAATCAAAGAGCTGTAAGCAATAGTGAATTAACTGCAGCAAACTCCAAGATTGACGATTTGCAAAAAAAGGTAACGGAATTAAGCAATGATCCGCTTATTTATGATATTCCAGCTAAACCCAATACAAATGCACCAACTACTGTCATTGATATTCCCGTTCAAAAAAAGGTTGATACAGTAACGAGTCAAGTCATAGAAATTGTACCGAATACGGGGAAAGACACAGTAAGTAATCCACAGCAAAGTTCCCAAGTCAGTTCCAAGGATGATTCGAAGAAGGTGACAGGTGAGACACCAAGTGGCGAAAACGATCCGCATGAAGCCGTAACTGAAACATTACAAGATTAAATTGTAAAATTGTGCGAAAAACTACCGACTGAATGGATATGTTAGCCACTATCTCTAGGAAGCTGATAAATATTTTGAAGGTTCAACAGCTTACCGACTTAATGTTGAAAAAGCAAATTATTATCGAAATAAAATTGCTTACGATGATGAATTTATTCAGGAATATACTCACTTACTTAATACTGGCGAATAAGGTGAAAACCATCACGTCAGCAAAGTAGTTTAGCCTACAAGGTGCATCTGCAAAAACTTTATATGCAGATGCGCCTTTTGAGTACCTATTTTGATTGAAAAATATATCATACGTCATATAATATGGTCAACAGATGACTACCGAATCTTTCATAAAGAAGATTCAGAAAACGTTAAAAAATTAGATAGGTTAAGAGTCGTAGAGGTGGATATTACGATGAGCGAAACCACCGACATGATCAATGAGCTAAGCAGAGAGGATCCGCAGTTTGCTAAAGGAATTCAACATTATCGTCAACAGTACCGATGTGCGGATGCGATTGAAAAGTTACGAAAACGTGCCAAATTAACGCAGACGCAACTTGGCGACCTGGTCGGTGCTCCCCAGTCAGCTGTCGCTCGTTGGGAGCGCGGGGATGCCAACATTACTATGAAGACTCTCGAAAAAATTGCAGAAGCTACCCATACGCAGTTAGATATTAAATTTGTAAAAGATAACGAATAGTTATTCTTTTTGATTGTAAGCAAAAAAGCTGATTGTTATGTGATATGTTCTGACAGAGTTAAAGTAAAGGCTTTAGCTCTGGAAAAGTGTCGCATAACGATCAGCTTTTTATACTAGTTGGAAAAATATTCTATCGATTTTACCACGTTGCCGTATCTGGATCAGTTGCCAAGCCAGCTTGACCATGGAAACCATCAATTGTCTTCATATCTTCATTCGATAAATTGAAATCAAAGATATCAGCGTTTTCCTTGATGTATTTTTCATGAACCGACTTGGGTAGTGGCAAGAATCCATGTTGCAACGACCAACGAAGGACCACTTGAGCCGGTGTCTTACCGTACTTTTTAGCAATGGGAGCCAATTCAGGAATTTTGAAAATGCCACCCGTACCAAGTGGACTGTAAGCTTCCGTTAAAATATCGTGGTTATTATTGTATTCAATAACACCTGGTTGCATGTCCGATGGATTAATAAACATTTGGTTAACCATTGGTTTTACCTTGGCGGTTTCGAGTAGGGCATCCAAGTGTTTTGGTCGAAAATTGGAAACCCCAATCGCTTTTGCGGTGCCATGATTATAAAATTCTTCCATTGCCCGCCAAGATTCGGCGTTAGCTTCCTGCCAATTATCCCGGAATTTAATCGGATTGGGCCAATGAATTAAATAGAGATTAACATAATCCAGGCCTAATTTTTCCAGTGACCGACCAAATGCTTCCTTAGTTGCTTCATAACCATGGTCAGCGTTCCAAAGTTTAGTGGTCACAAATAGGTCATCTCGGCTGACACCACTATCTTTGATGGCTTTACCAACGCTTTCTTCATTGCCATATGCCGCGGCTGTATCAATGTGTCGATAGCCGGCGTTTAGAGCAGCCAAAACGGCATGATAGGCTTCATCGCCATCAGCTGACTGCCAAGTACCAAATCCAACTTGGGGGATTTTGACACCATTGTAAAGTGTGTACGTATCTGTTAAGGACATTTTGATTCCTCCTATTTCATATTGTATTTTATGATAAATGAAATTTGGTTGGTCAACAAGCAATCACGCTTTTGAATTATTATGGGCTGATGCGTAATGAATTTGCTCACCGATTTGAAACGTGTTTTGGGAAGCAACTCCGACCGTACAAGGGTTACATACGTACCAAAAGCAGGAATGAGATAAACTTTCCAGCAAACATGTGGCTTTAATCGTTTATTTTGCCGCGTTGATTTAAATATCCAAAGCAAAGAATAAATCCATCGATGAATGCTCGCCATTATTGAGCGGGTGGCCTAAATTTGCAAAACCATATCGTTGATACAAATGAACAGCAGTCTTCAAATTATGGTGGGTCTCCAAATAGACTGTTTTATAGCCGGCTTGTTTCGCAAAATCAACCGCTGCATCCAATAATTTATAACTTAAATGATGCCCCTGAGCCTCTTTAGCCAAATACAGTTTCTGTAGCTCAGCGACACCGTGTTTTGGATCGTACTCAGCAATCCCATCACCACCCAGGACTTCGCCGCTATCAGTCAAGGCAACAAAGTACTGACGCTTAGGCGAAGCATCGTAATAGGAACTTAAATGATCGAGTTCGGCATCAAAATAGGCAGTTCCGGGGATGTCTAGACCAAATGATTTCAAGGAATGGCGGATGATTTTAGCTAGGGCTGCGTCATCGGTTTTACTAATCGTTCTGATTTCTGTCAAATGGAAAACCTCTTTTCACATGAGCTGTCAAACAGGTGCTTATGTATTAATGAGTTGACCGCTAGTGATCAGGTAATACAGCGTTTTCTGGTTCAATTAGGGCTGGTCAACTTATTTTGCTTACCATCATACGCTCTCAACCAGCTTATGACTACTATTAATTCATCAACTTAAAGCTGTGATTAGCAGGCATGTAAACGGTCTACGTGATATACTGGACTTAATTTCACAATACCTTCTAGGAGGGATTCTTATGAGTCGAAAAGTAGCGATTGTCACAGGGGCATCATCAGGGATTGGTAAGCAGATTGCCAAGAACCTTTATCGAAACGGGATGGACGTTTATGCGCTGTCTCGCAGAGTCTACCAAATGAATGAGCTGGATGATTTAGGGATTCATACGTTACATTTGGACGTCACTGACCACGATGAAATTGATCGAGTAGTTAGTGAGATTGTTGCAGAAACCGGTCGAATCGATGTACTGGTGAACAATGCCGGTTTCGGCTCGTTTGGTTCGGTTGAAGAAGTTGAACTATCGGAAGGCGAATACGAGTTTAAGGTTAATGTTTTTGGTGTGATCAAAATGATTCAAGCGGTTTTGCCAACGATGCGTAAACAAAAGAGTGGCCGGATTATTAATATGTCGTCAATGGATGGCAAGGTTGCCAGTTTACTAGGAAGTTGGTACGTTGGTTCCAAGTTTGCAATCGAAGGAATGAGCGACGCCATGCGTTTGGAATTGAAGCCATTTGGAATTGACGTTGTCGTTGTCGAACCAGGTGCGATTCAATCATCTTGGAAGGACATTGCATCTGAAAGGATGTTAGACGTTTCCGGAAGTGGTCCATATGCGAATATGGCACGCCAGTCGGCAGACTTTTTTGCCTTCGCGTATAAATTTGCTTCAACCCCACGTCGGATCGCTAGAATGGTTGATCGGGCAGCATTTTCACGGCGACCGAAGACGCGCTATGTTGGCGGTGCTGGGGCAAAGCCAATGCTTTTGGCACGTAAAGTGATGCCCGATCGTTGTTTAGACGCCTTGACTTTGGCACTGACAAAATATGCCCAGAAGGTATTGAATAAACAAACAGCGTTTAATCGTTAAAATTCAATTGACGTGACCGATTGAATCATGTATAAAGAAAGTAGAAACACTAGGGGCGCCACCGGTAAGTGGCTGAGATGAGTCTGTTCGACTTGATCCCTTAGAACCTGTAAGTCAATGCTTGCGGAGGAAAGTGTGAATGGATAACCAGAGAAGTGTCACGGGTGGGCCATTTTAATGTGGCCAGCTGAATGACGCCTCATTTTGAGAAGCACGGTCAGTTATCCAATTGTCCAAAGCACAATCCAAATCAGACATTTAATAGTGGGACTGCAGGCAAATCGGTGTATTTGCGGCGGTCCTTTTTTGGTAAAAAGAGTGTCAAAGCAAGCGGTTAGATCCCAGAATATAAGCCCCGCCAGCTAATATTCTGGTTCTGAATATTGGCTGGCGGGGCTTATATGGCCGGGATCTGCTTGCTTTGGCACGTTTCAGCCAAGTAGCCAGTCCAACACCCAATATTCCGGGCTTAGAATATTGGCTGGGAGGGCTTATATGGCCGGGAGCTGCTTCTTTGCACACGTTTCGGCCAAGTAGCCAGTCCAAAAGCTGATATTCTGGTTCTGAATATTGGCTGGCGGGGCTAATATGGCCGGGATCTGCTTGCTTTGGCACGTTTCGGCCAAGTAGCAACCGTTTTGATTTTCGAAATTTTTAATTAACTAACCATTCCGCATACTAAATTTAGAGTACAACAAGGGAGAAACAAACATGAAAATTGATTTATTGGATACGCTACGGGAAAAGAATCCGATTGCTTTTAACATTTCAAATTTTGTGACGGTTCAAGATGTTGCCAATGGGATCAACGCTTTGGGCGCTTCGCCAATTATGTCCGAAGAGAAGAATGAAGCCGAAGCAATGGTTAAAATGTGTGATTCAGTGACTGTTAACTTAGGGGCATTTACGGAATCACAACTCGTTCAAATCGATGCCGTGACGACATTTGCGAATAAGTATCGTAAGCCGATTGTTATTGATCCGGTTGCTGTTGGTGCGGTTGACTACCGGAAAGAACGATGTAACGAACTGCTTGATCAAATTGATGTTGCCGTTATTCGTGGAAACGCTGGTGAAATTGCGGCATTGGCTGATGTTGAATGGAATGCCAAGGGAATTGATGCCGGTGAAGGTTCAGCTGATCTGGAAACCATCGCCAAAACATTAGCTAAGAAGCGTGACTGTGTGGTTGTTGAAAGTGGTAAGACCGATATTATTACTGACGGCAACGCGGTTGTCCGGATCTTTAACAATTCGGATCTGTTCAAACTACACGTCGGTTCAGGTGACATGTTATCCAGTACAATTGGTTGCTTCTGTGGCGTTGATGATGATTATTTTGAAGCGGCCCAGACTGCCACGGCGGTCTTTGATGTTGCCGGTGAAGTCGTTGCCAAATCAATGAAACAACCATTAGCTGGTTCGTTTGGGGTTCAATTGATCGATGAGTTACATTTAATTGATGTGAAAACAGTCGAAAAGAATGCTAATTTTGAATAGAAAGGATTTTTAAAGATGCCTGATGAAGCGATTAATAGTACCATTCAAACGTTAACAATTGCCGGAACCGATAGTGGCGGTGGCGCTGGGGTCATGGCCGATATTAAAACCATGCAGGAGCGTCATGTGTTTGCTGCCGCGGTTGTAGTGGCCGTGACCGCCCAAAATACGATTGGCGTGCAGGACTTTATGGCAATGCCGAAAAAGATGATTGACGAGCAGTTTGCTTCGGTTGCTTCGGATTTGAAAATTCGAGCTTGTAAAACAGGGATGTTAGCAGATGTTGCCACCGTAGAAGCGGTTGTTGAAAATTTGAAGAAGTATGATTTAGGTACGTTAACGGTTGATCCGGTCATGATTGCCAAAGGCGGTGCTCGACTGCTTTCTGAAGATGCTATTAGTACGGTCCGAGATAAATTATTACCACTGGCTGATATTCTGACGCCTAATTTGCCCGAAGCTGAAGAATTGACCGGAATTAAAATTGAAGATCGGGATCAGATGGTTGTTGCAGCCAAAAAATTGCAGGCAATGGGGGTTAAAAATGTATTAATTAAGGGCGGTCATCAAACTGAGTCCGACAGATCCGCCGACTTTACACTTTTGGAAAATGGCCAATCGTTTTGGATCAGTGCGCCACGAATTGATACGGTTCGAACTCATGGGACCGGTGATACATTGTCGTCGTGTATCACCGCTGAAATTGCCAAGGGTGCCGATGTACAAACGGCTATTCGAACGGGTAAGAAATATGTTCAGGCTACGATTGCGGATGGTATTCAGGTTGGTCATGGCCATGGCCCGTTGAACCACTGGGCAAAAATAACTGATGAAGAAGGGGTTAAATGATGGGGTTACCATTTGAAAGTGGGATGCTGCGCAGCTATTTTATTGCCGGCACCCAAGATATTAAGGATAAGCATAAGACGCTGGAAGAAGTTGTTAAACAAGCTTTGGAAGCTGGCATTACTGCCTTTCAATATCGTGAAAAGGGACCAACATCATTAACTGGCGATGCCAAAGCCAAAATGGCTCAAACTTTACGCGAGTTATGCGCAGATTACCAGGTGCCATTTATTGTCGATGACGATGTTGCCTTAGCAGTTCAAACCAATGCTGATGGTGTTCACGTTGGTCAAAAGGATGAGCGGGTGACCCAAGTCCTCAAGGAAATTGGCGAAACGATGTTTGTTGGTCTATCTTGTGATACTAAAGCCCAAATTGAAATCGCCAATCAAACAGTCGGGATTAGTTACATTGGTAGTGGTCCCGTCTATCCAACGGGATCCAAGGCGGATGCGGATCCGGTGATTGGCGTTGATAGTCTAGCAAATCTTGTCAAGGCCAGCCAGTTGCCGGTTGTCGCGATCGGTGGGATTACAGAAGAAAACATCCAAGAACTACCCAAAACCGGGGTTGCGGGAACTGCGGTAATTTCGATGATTGCTCAGAGTGAGGATGTCTTTCGGACGGTTAAAACCATGAATACCACGTTTGAAAAATAGTTGGATTTAACTTAAACCAGAGTGCGCCAGCAAGCAGATCCCACTCGGTAACAATCGTGATTACACAAAACGGGACTGGACAAAATTACTTTTGTCTCAGCCCCGTTTTCAAGTAAAAAATGGTTACTAAATTAGTTATGGGAATTGATTGCTTTACGTCCCCAGTGCTGCGCCGTATCATGGACGTAGTGAACTACTCGGTCATAAATGACCGAGCTTCTGGATCAAAGGGCTGCTAAGCGCCTCGCGATCTTAGAAAACGTTTAAGCTATGCAACGGCCAACGCCGCTGAGATCAATTAGATCTTAATGACTGTTTCGCACCCGTTTTGCACGCTCAGGGTGATACGCCAACAGTAACTCTTGGAGCCTTAAGGACGGCTAGGTTCTGCCCCGCCCGTTGATCAAATCAACTAATTCATTGTTACTAATGCCTTGGCCGGAATTACCTTCGGCAATTTGTCTTTAGTGATACCAGCCTTTTTTGCGACTTTAATTTTTGCTTGCCGTTCCAAATACTTAATGTGTTTTTTTGGCTCTAACGCCCAGGTCAAAATATTGCGACTGGCGTTTAAATCACGATCAATTAACTTTCCAGTATACTTAGACACCCATTGGCGTTCGCCGTTTGGATCGTGTTTCTCCTGGTACAGAGTGCCGAATTCAACCTGGCTGGTCTTGTAACTATCAACCTTCAAGAGCGTCTTTCCTTCACGGTCAGCTACTTGTTTGAGCAGTAAGGATATTTCGTAAGGTTTGACTTTGGCCAGTTTCCGATTCTTCCCATGGTTAGCGGCTTTTGACCACTTTCGATTTTCTTTTCGCATTTCCTTAGCGTCTAATTGCTCAATGGCGATTAAATCGTAATGATCAAACATCTGCCGGGCAATCTGGCGATACCGTTCCGTAAGTATGCCTACCCGCCGGGCAGAATAGTAACGGATTTGAATGCTCAATCTCTCAAGTTGTTGACTATCGGTGCTAAGGTGTTTTTCCTTTTTAGCCCGGCGACCCTTGAGTCCGTTAATGATTGTTTCGTATTCATCTGCCTTAGCCCTGACATCAATCAGACGCCGGTTAGTGAGTTTAAGCTGACCAAGATAGATTTTCTCATCATCGGAAGTGTGAAAGACCTTGTTGTCCTTCATATTCCAGTCAGCACCAATCATGCTAATGGACTTCTTCCGTTCAATTTGGTCTTTGAGTACTAATTGCAGTTCGTAAGTCCCATCATCTTTGCGTTTGATTTTCGAGGTCGTAATCTTTGCCGTTGCTAAGTGCTTAATATTCTCAACCACTTGAATTTCGCCATAATCTTGAATCTTAATCCAGTGCGGTGA
>NZ_AZEY01000076.1 GCF_001434255.1 Lentilactobacillus diolivorans DSM 14421 | reverse complement strand
GTTCCGGTATATGTTTTGTTGCCATTATCATCTAAAATATATTGCTTTTTGCTCTTAATTCCCCATGTTCCATCTGAATTAAACGGCCGATTAGTTAACATCACATGAGCGTGCGGATTATCTGGGTGGTCGCGATGAATTGCCACGTCGGCTACCATGCCCTCATCAACAAAATTTTCTTGCACATATCTTGTCAGTAATTCTTTCTGTTCGGATTCACTTAATTCTACCGGTAAAGCCACGTTA
>NZ_AZEY01000008.1 GCF_001434255.1 Lentilactobacillus diolivorans DSM 14421 | reverse complement strand
TTGGGTATTGAAAACTCGCGGTGGGGTTTCCTGCCACTGTGCGATTGTTTCAACCTGACATGGCTTTAAAACAGGATCATAGTACATCACGGCTGTATAGGCTTGTTCCTGTTTAATCAATGGCAATCCATCTAAATCGCCTTTGGGAAAGGCCCTTTTCAATACTTCATGGTATTGCGTTTTAATGACTTGCTTAACGGCCATGATTGCCCGTAGATCTTTGACTGCTCGAGTAATCTTTTGCTGTTCGGTTGGTGAATATTTCTCTAGTAACCCTTGATCGACGTGTTCTAGACTTTCTAAGTTATCGTCATGAATCATCAGCGTATATTTCAGTTCGATTTTGACTTCCTTTTCTTGTTGCATTAATAACTTCCAGCCAACGTATGGCCG
>NZ_AZEY01000075.1 GCF_001434255.1 Lentilactobacillus diolivorans DSM 14421 | reverse complement strand
TTATATGCAAAAAAAGATTGATACCTTACGGTATCAACCCCAAAAATTTTAGACCCGTTTTAACCAAGTAAAAAATTCAATGAGATATTCCTGTTCTTGGAATGTTAAATCAGGGGGCTTACATGGCCGGGGTTTGCTGATCCAAGTTTTCTGACTAATTAACAAGTTCAACGAGATATTCTGAATTTGCATATTGGGATAATTCGGTTGCACAGCCTTTTGGTACACATTTTCACTCGGTAATAATCGTGATGACACAAACAGAGACTGGACAAAATAACCATTGTCTAGTCTCTGTTTATGTTTATTCGCCGATCAATTATCTCAAAATACTGAAAACCCGGCTGCTAATTTGAACGCTTTTTATGCTTTAGGTTCCGCCACTTGAAATCAAAACCCTCATAAGTTAATTTCATTAATCCTGGTATGATCACCGGCACAACAAGGCCGAAAATAATTAAACCAAAGATCATCGCAATTGCGACTTGAATCAAAGTCAAAACGCCTGATGGAATAAGTGATGCAAAGGTAACGCCAATCACAATAACGGCAGAAATAACAACCGTTCCAATTAAAATCGAGGCATTAATCATTCTGGTACTGGACTTGCTATCAGGATTTGTCTGTCGATATTTCATGAACAGGTAAATACTGTAATCAACGCCCAGCGTTAACAACATCATATAGGTTAGAAACGGCATGTTCCAAGTTAAAAACTTTTGGTCAAGAAATTGGCCGCTAAACCATTTAGTAAAGCCTAATGACATTAAGTAAGTAACGCCTAAAGCGCCCATCATGTAAACTGGTTGGAGAATTGAGCCGGCAACTAACATTAAAATAAGTGTCATTGCAACCCCAACGATAATCGTAATCTTTTTGAAACTTGCTTTAGCAGTTTGCTGAGTATCAGCCATTGTCGATGTATCTCCACCAACGGCAACTTTAGCATTTTTCAGCGAAGTTCCATTTAGATCGTATTGAACTTGATTTTGAAGTCCCCGAACAGTTCGCATAGCTGCTGGTGAACTGGGATTGCCATCCAAAATAACCTCTAATTTAGTTGATTTTTGGTCTTTTGACATATACTCTGCGAACGTTTGCTTATAAATGCCGCTCTTCAAAATCGCTTTGGAGATATAAAATACTTTAGTTGATGGCGATTGACCGACATCTTTCAAAAAGGCATTTGACAATCCGATTGAAACGCCAAAGTTGTTTAGTTGACTGCCATAAGAACGAAATTGACTTTGAACCGAATTTAGCTCATTTCTAAATGACGTTGTGCTTGAGTTAATCGCATTTGTCTTTAAACCAATACTCGATAATGCACTGTTCATTTGCGACTGTTGTTCCTGATCATTCATGGTCCGACGAAGCGCAACTAAGATAATATTTTGTTGCACTTGGGTTAACCGTCGACGATGCGTATCGCGTAACTGCTTCTGCATTTGATTAACCATTTGCTCAGGAGTTTCAAAAATACCATTATTATTAAATTGTTGTTGAATAGATGTCATCATCTGAGAGATTGCCCGAGATTGACTATTTATCTGTCCTAGAGACGAAGTCGAGATACTAGCCTTTTTCAGTTTTTTAGAAACACCTTTAACACCCTTTTCAGTGTTTCCAAAGGCAGTATTGAGCATTTCAATCTGCTGATTAACATACATTTGTCCCAGTGGAATACCATGGGGTTGCGTTGCAGACGTCACACTGTGAATCCCTTTTTGCTCCTGTAACTGCTTGGTAACTCGATCAACCTGCATCAAATCCTTATCATTTTGTAGTTTATGATCAGCTTTAATATAAATCGTCACGGGCGTACCCTGCCCATTAGGGAAATGATTTTGAATGACTTTATATCCGACTTTGGCAGGACTGTCACTATTCAATTCAGATGCAGGATTGTAATTAAGACGTCCCTGACTGGCTAACACAAATGGAATTGCCACCACTCCTGCAATAATTAACGCAATAATCGGGTGGGCAACCGATTGGGTCGATAAGAATCCCCATGATCGGCTATAATTATGAGCCTCAAGATTCCTGGAAGGCCAAAAGAGCCGCTCTGCCAGCACAAACATAAAGAATGGCGTAAAGGTAGCCAATACCAACAGTAAAACAAAAATGCCAATTGCCACGCCTGCCAGTGACCGATACACATTGAAACTTGCCAGCCCCAGTAACCCGAAACCGACAATTAGTGTCAGACTGGCAACCAAGATTGTTTTACCAGCATTTTTCCTGGCTAACAATGTTGCCTCCAGCTGGTCGCTACCTCTTCGCAGCTGTTGCTTAAATTCATTAAATAACATAATACTAAAATCCGTACCAAGTCCCAATAAAATAACCAGCATGAAAACTTGGGTGTCACTTGAGATTGGAAAGTTAAAATGTCGTGCCAAATTAAAAACGACACTGAGTGCAATCAGATAGGAAACGGCCGTAGAAAGCAGCGAAATAACCGGGATCCATAATGACCGAAAAATTAAAACCAGGATTAAAAAGATAACCACCGCAGCAATGACTTCAATTTTCCAAATTCCAGCTTTAGTTGCCTGTTGTGAATCACTTTTCAAAACGTCACTGCTGGTCACATACGTTTTAACACCAGCCGTCCTGGTTGCCTGTTTCAAATTAGTGTTCATTTTACGAACTGAGTCTCGCTTACCAACAGTCAATTCAGCTAATTGGGTTGTTCCGTCTTTTGAAATAAATTGATTAGCCAGACCGGTTGCATCACTAGGCTTAACAATTGACGCAATATCCAAACCCTTTTGCTTGTTATCTAAATTTGATAAGGTAGACGTTATCCGAGTAGTTTGCGCGTCGTTTAATTTCTTTTTGCTGCCACTGTTAAAGACAACAAATACTTGACGTGTATGACTAACTTTAGGTCCCCAGTGATTCTTTATCGTCTTAGCAACTTGACTCTGCACCGAAACCGGCAATTTTGCCTGTCCCTGGTTGGCGACCAGCCTGGAAGAATTTGGCATCGTCATAATCGCCGCAATAATCAAGATTAACCACACGATGACGATTCCAATATATTTTTTGAAGAATTTATTCATTGCTTTCTCCTTACCACCCAATTAAGTATTCATGTTCTTTTGGAACGATCATCAAGTCTCCTGCAGCAAATTTAAAAGTATGTATCAGACCGTAACGAAAACCATAACGGTGCCGAGAAAAACGATGACCAGGATTCGATGAATTATGCTGCTAGCCTGCCTAATAACCCGTTTTTATTTACAAATTATTGGCATATTTGTAAACGCCGAAACACGTAAAACGTCTACATCCCCATTAAAAATTTAATTTCAATATACATCTTTAAATTATAAATGTAATAAACAATAAGTCAATCATTCATTGGGTGGTTAGATGTTGATTTAACGGCAAAAGTCCCATAAAAATCCAAATGACGCTAACAAAAACAAAGGAGCCCAGACAAGCTGTAACCTGTCTCAGACTCCAATTATGATAGTCCGCTAAATTTAAGTTCAACAATCAGGACTACACACTACTTTCACGTTTGATTAGTCGATTTCCAACGATTACTTTTTCAGGAGTGTGGTGATCATCCTCGTTAGACTCAATATCCAACAATCGAACAGCGACTTCGCCCATCTTGCTTGTATCGACTTTTATGGCACTCAAAGATGGAATCACATATTTTGCAACCGCTGTATCGTTAAAGCTCACCAGACTAACTTCTTCGGGAACCTTGACCTTATTTTCGCGAAGCGCCTTTAAAGCGCCAACTGCCATCGCATCATTTGACACAAATAACGCGTTGGGAAAATCCTTACGTGATGCTTTCAATGCATTGTTAACCAAATCAAACGCTGATTGCAGCGTAAAGTCCCCCACAAAGACATTTGCCGGATCATATAACGAATGGTTTTCCAGATAATTCTTAAAGACTTCAAAACGCGGATCAACAATCTTTAACTTGTGGTCAGTCGAATACTCAACGCCTGAAAGCATCCCAATTCGCTTCAAGTTGTGATCGATGAAATGCTTTAAAACCGTTTCTGTCGCGTTATCAAAATCCGTTACCACACAATCGTACCCTTTCGCCAAAGTATCATAATCAACGAAGACAATATTTTTTGTTGCCTTCAGCATGGTTTTAATCTGTGCATCACTAAATTTTCCAATTGCCACAATTGCTTTGACGTTATCAATTTTAGTTAATTGGCTATTGGCAAAATATCGTTTTACTTTGTAATGCATCTTCTCGGCCTGCTTCTCAGCACCCATTCGAATTGATAAATAATATAGATCATCCAATTCCTGCTTCTCGGTGTACCACTGAACAATTGCAATATTGTCACGGGTGGTACTGGCCTTCTTCTTTTTAGTATAATCCAGGTCCTCAGCGACTCGGAAAATTTTCTTTCGCGTTGTATCACTGACCGATAGCGTTTTATCATAATTCAAAACCCGCGATACTGTGGTAATTGAAACACCAGCACGTTTCGCGATGTCTTTAATCGTTGCCATTTTCTCCACCCCTTTAATTAATGAAATAAAGCCCTCAATTTTAATTATAAACCTATTTAGTTAATTTACTAAAATAAATATCTATTTGTTTACTCAAGTAACTGGATGATGTTCCGTCAGATTAGCATTTTTAGCTAGTAAACTCATTGACGAGTTCCCCAAAAATTTCTATAATAAAGCTGAGTTTAAATATAAGGAGGATCCCGCTTTGAACGATAATACTGAGAGTGCTTACCAAGAATGGGTAAAACAACCTAATTTACCAGCTAATATTTTACTTAATTTAAACAATATGAAAAATGATCCTGATCAAAAGAAAGACGCCTTCGGAACAGTCCTTTCATTTGGAACTGCCGGAATGCGTGGTGTCATGGGCGCCGGCACCAATCGAATGAACATTTACACAGTCCGTCAAGCTGCTGAAGGCTTGGCATCATTTATGGATACGCTGGATGATGCCACCAGAAAACGTGGTGTGGCAATTAGTTTTGATTCTCGTTACCACTCAAAGGAATTTGCTCATGAATCCGCAAAGGTTCTAGGCTTTCATAACATCCCAACCTTCGTCTTTGACGACATTCGGCCAACACCCGAGTTATCATTTGCTGTTCGTCATTTGCATACCTACGCCGGCATAATGATCACTGCCAGCCATAACCCTAAACAATATAACGGTTTTAAGATTTATGGTCAAGATGGCGGTCAAATGCCGCCCAAGGAATCTGACCTGATCACCTCATACATTCGAAAGAATAGTGACTTGTTTGCAATCCAGGTAACACCTGAACAAACGCTTCGTGAGTCGGGTGTCATGAATCTAATTGGTGAAAACGTCGATATTGATTATCTTGCAAAAGTAAAAACAGTCAACATTGACTTGGACCTGATTAAGAATGTCGGCGCCAACATGAAGTTTGTTTATTCGCCACTTCACGGTACTGGTAAAGTGATTGCCCGCCGCGCTTTAGAAGAAGCCGGCTTTAAGAACTATGTTGTTGTTCCTGAGCAAACCATTGCCGATCCGGAGTTTCCAACAACACCATTTCCAAATCCAGAATTCCCACAAGCTTTTGACTTGGCGAAGAAGCTCGGTAAAAAGGTTTCAGCCGATGTCTTAATCGCCAGTGATCCTGATGCTGACCGATTGGGCTGTGCCGTTCGTCAGCCGGATGGCAATTACCAACTATTAAGCGGTAATCAGATTGCGAGCGTATTACTTAATTATATCCTATCTGCCAAGAAAAAGTCTGGCACACTACCAGAAAACGGAACAATTGTTAAATCAATTGTATCAACTGATTTAGCTGTAAAAATTGCCGCTTCCTATGGCGTTGCAACTAACAACGTCTTAACCGGCTTTAAGTTCATTGCTGAAGCAATTCATCATTACGAAACCGCTCACGATCACACTTTCTTGTTTGGGTTCGAAGAAAGTTTTGGTTATTTAATTAAACCATTCGTACGTGATAAGGATGCCATTCAGACTGTATTGTTGCTTGCTGAAGTTGCAGCTTACTACAAGAGCCAGGGCAAGACATTATATGATGGTGTTGACGAAATGTTTAAAAAGTATGGCTACTTTGCTGAGAAGACGATTGCCAAAGAATTCGACGGTCTTGATGGTAAAGATAAGATGGCTCATATTCTTTCAGAACTTCGTGATAAACCATTATCTGAAATAAATGGCCATCAGGTAACAAGTCACGCTGACTACAGCACATCAATCTTAACTGACAAGGATGGCAAAACTTCGACCATCTCTTTACCTAAATCCAACGTTCTCAAATATTGGTTGGATGATGAAACATGGGTTGCCGTTCGACCTTCCGGAACTGAACCAAAAGTAAAGTTCTACATTGAAGTTGTCGACAAGAGCCAAGCAGCTGTTAATGCCAAACTTAAGAGCTATGTCGATTCATTGGATAAACTGATCGATCAACTAATTAATAATTAAATTAACAAAATAGATAACGACGTAATCAACTAATAAGGAGTTGGGGTAACTTTATTTGCCCAACTCCTTTTTTGTCGTCTCATTTGTGATTGAACAAAGGGAGGCTGGATCCCAGTCATTTAAGCGGATCAACCTAATATTCAGAACCGGAATTTACTGGCTACCATGCCAAAACGTGCGACTGAGGGCAGATCCCGGCCATTTAAGCTACCTCAGGCTAATATTCAAAAACCGGAATGAGATACTGGCTACCATGCCGAAACGTGTGCCAGTAAGCAGATCCCGGCCATATAAGCTACCCCAACCTAATATTCAGAACCGGAATAATTACTGGCTACCATGCCGAAACGTGTGCCAGTAAGCAGATCCCGGCCATATAAGCTACCCCAACCTAATATTCAGAACCGGAATATTAGGTTGGGGTAGCTTATATTCTGGGATCTAACCGCTTACTGGCACACTCTATTCCTTTATAACCCCACCCAACAAGCGTACAATTAAAACAATCCCAAGAAAAAGGAATTTATTATTTATGAAAACTGCAGTTATTACCGACAGTGCCAGTTATCTTGACAAAGATTTAGCTCAGAAATATCACATTACTATCCTGCCCATCACCGTTATTTTTGATCACACCGAATACCAAGATGGGGTTAATATTACCTCCCAGGAATTCTTAAAAATGTTGGCTGAATCGCCAAAATTGCCCACAACTTCCCAAGTGACTATGGGTCAGATGCAGGTGGCGTTTGACAACTTGATTTCTGATGGCTACGACGAAGTTATCTGCGTTAACTTATCATCCGGAATCACCACGTTCTATCAAAACCTGGTCGCTTACAGTCGCGAAGTAACCGGCATCAAAGTTTATCCTTTTGATTCTAGAATTGCCAGCGCCGGTGAAGCCGACCTCGCATTATTAGCCGGGAAAATGGCCCTCGACGGCGCTAATGCAGCTGAAATTCTACCTAAACTTGAGCAGTTACGCGACTCAATTCACGTCTGTCTCGTTGTTGATAGTTTGTCACATCTCCAACGAACCGGCCGAATTTCAAATACATCGGCGTTCGTTGGCAATCTTCTAAAAATCAAGCCAATTTTAACATTTGACAACAACGGAAAGATTGTTCCCTTCGCTAAGGAACGAACCATGAAATCAGCATTAAATCGAATTATCACAACCATTCAAGACTCGACTGCCAAAATTGAGCTACCAATTCGAATTTCAGTAGCGGATGCAAATAATCCCCACCTTAGCGAAACTTGGGTAACTGCCCTACACGATCGCTTCCCGGCGGCCTCGATCAGTACGTATCAAATTAGTCCGGCCATCACCGTTCACACCGGCGAAAAAGCAATGGGCGTTGTTTGGGATCTCGATTGGATGAACCTATAGATTCGGATCCACAAGCATTACTTGAGAGCGTTAACGCGATTTAGCTCTCTTTTTTCGTGTCATTTATTACACAAAAACGAGGAGAAAAAGTTTTGCAAAATAATGACTTAAATGAAAACATTAAACGAAAAACCTTACTGGCATTACTAGCAGCCGCACTTCTTTCATTTACCGGCATCTTAACAGAAACTTCAATGAACGTTACCTTTCCTGAACTATCCAAAATTTTCAACGTTACTCTTGACGCCGTTCAATGGTTAACAACCGGTTACCTATTAATGGTAACAATCGTAATGGCAACGACTGCTTATTTGCTCAAACGATTTCCATCCCGCGGGATTCATTTATTCGCGGCCATCGCCTTTGTCATTGGTGACATCATGTGTGCAATCGCACCAAGCTTTTCAATATTATTAATTGGCAGAATCATTCAAGCTATGGCGACCGGCCTTTCAACACCATTGATGTTTCACATTATTTTCACCCAGATTCCCAAGGGGCGGATCGGCTCCATGACTGGATTGGCTGGGATGGTCATTTCTCTCGCCCCAGCATTAGGCCCAACTTATGGTGGCGTTATCTCATCACTGCTTTCATGGCGAATGATCTTCTGGTTGGTCTTACCCATCGTTATCATTAGTTGGTTATTAGGAACTAAGTATATTCGAATCGCGCCACTTGGTGTCAAGTCATCATTCGATGCCCTCAGCCTATTTTTCCTTGCGTTAACATTAACGGCACTTGTTTACGCTGTCAGTCAGGCCGCAACAGCACCAATTATTAGTATACCTTTCATCCTGCCGCTGATCGTCGGACTAATTAGTTTGGCAATTTTTATTTATAGCGATACCCATGGCAAGACACGTCTATTAGATATCCGAATCTTAAAACAGCGAACGACGTCATTGTCCGCATTCACCTACTTCAGCCTCCAATTTGTTAATATTGGCATCTCATTTGTTATCCCGGTCTATTGCCAATATGTGTTGCATACTTCACCAATGATCGCCGGGTTAACCTTACTACCAGGCTCAATTATTGGCGCTTTGACTTCTCCGTTTGCAGGTCGAACCGCTGATAAACATGGTTACGCCTTACCAATTATAATTGGATTAAGCTGCTTAACATTAGGGAGTCTAATATTTATAATCGTCCAACAATGGCTAACGGCAATCATAATTACGTTAGCATTTTGCCTACTGAGATTTGGCTTTAACATGGGCTTCTCAAATACGATTTCAAATGCTTCGTTAAATGTTCCTAAACAAAATACCGCAGACGTGAATTCACTTTTCAACACATTACAACAATTTGCTGGATCAATTGGCGTTGGTATCCTAGCCGCAATTATGGCCGCCAGTCAAAATAACGGCAGTGGCTCATTTGTTCAACGTTCCTTTATTGGTGGCCGCTACGACTACTTAGTGGTCACAATATTGAGTTTGCTGGCATTGGCAGCAGCCGGTTGGAACTTCCGAATTCAAAGCAGGAACGCTTAGGAACACGATTCTCCTCGTTTAGTACTTAATTTCAAAAATAATTTAATAAATAACGTAAAAACCAGAGTGGGCCAGCAAGCGATTAGATCCCAGAATATAAGTCCCCTAACTTAATATTCCCGATTTTGGAATATTAAGTTAGGGGACTTATATGGCCGGGGTCTGCTTGCTGGCGCACATTTCCACTCGGTAATAATCGTGATTACACAAAGTGGGGGCTGGGACAAAAGTAATTTTGTCCCAGCCCCCACTTTCTTAATTCACTAAATTCTTTCGAAACAACTACCGGCCAAAGCCTGTTATTATCGCCCTATTTATACAAATCGGCCAATTTCTTTTGGACATCCGGGTGATTAATAAACTCGTCATACGTTGTATCTGCCTTATCGATAATACCATTACTAGATACCTCAATAATATGATTGGCAATTGTTTGGATAAATTCATGATCATGAGACGTAAAAATAATCGAACCTTGGAAACTCACTAATCCCTCATTGAGTGACGTAATGGATTCCAAATCCAAGTGATTGGTTGGATCATCCAAGAGCAACGTATTGCCCTTTTGGAGCATCATTTTGGATAACATACACCGGACTTTTTCACCACCGGAAAGGACTTTAACCTGTTTGTTAACATCATCACCGGAGAATAACATCCGGCCTAAAAATTGGCGAAGAAAAGCATCGTCATCACTACCCTTTTGGGCATATTGCCTCAACCAATCAATAATTCGCTGATCGTTATCGTTAAACTCGGCCGCAAAATCCTTTGGCATTGAAGACATCTGAACGGTTTGCCCCCATGTCACTTCACCAGCATCCGGTTTCATTGTGCCAGCTAGAATTTGCATTAACGTCGTGGTTGCTAAATCATTTCGACTTACTAAAGCGGTCTTATCCCCTGGCCTTAATGTAAAGGTCACATTATCCAAGATTTGAACGCCATCAATTGACTTCGATAATTTATCAACTCGCAGCAAGTCATTACCTAATGGCCGCTCCTCCTCGAATTTGATGAATGGGTACTTACGTGATGACGGCTTAATATCATCTAATGTAATCTTATCAAGTTGTTTCTTCCGCGAAGTTGCCTGCTTTGATTTAGACGCGTTGGCACTAAATCGAGCAACGAATTCTTGCAATTGCTTGATTTTATCAGCTTTTTTGGCATTGGAATCAGCCTTCATCTTAGCGGCTAATTGACTCGACTGTAGCCAAAAATCGTAGTTACCCACGTACATTCTGATTTCACCAAAATCAACGTCACACATCATTGTACAAGTCTGATTTAAGAAATGGCGGTCATGAGACACAATAATGGTAATGTTGCGATAGTCGGCCAGAAAATTTTCTAACCACTCAATGGTGTACACATCCAATCCGTTTGTCGGCTCATCCAACAGTAAAATATCCGGATTGCCAAATAACGCCCGAGCCAATAAGACTTTCACTTTTTGGCCTTCAGTTAATTCACTCATCAATTGTTGATGAAGACCTTCGGGAATCTCAAGAGATTGCAACAATTGTGAGGCATCTGCTTCAGCATTCCAACCATCCATTTCAGCAAATTCAGCTTCCAAATTTGCCGCTTGGATCCCGTCTTCATCAGAAAAATCGGCCTTGGCATACAAGGTATCTTTCTCCTGCATGACATCATACAAATGCTGATAGCCCTGAATAACTGTTTGCAAGACAGTTTGATCCTCAAAGCCATAATGGTCCTGAGCTAAACTCGAAATTCGTTCGTTTTTATCAACATGCACTTCACCACTTGTGGGGGTAATTTTGCCTTCCAGTAATTTAAGAAAAGTCGATTTACCAGCACCATTTGCGCCGATGACCCCATAGCAATTTCCCGGTGTAAATTTTAAATTAACGTTGTCATAAAGCTTGTTACCTGAAAGTTGTAATCCCATGTCTGAAATTGTAATCAATTAATGTCCCTCGCGTTCTTTTTGTTCAAAATAGTCTGATCAATTATCGTAATCATGCAAATCGTCTGGATGAAATGCTTTACTTTAAATTCACATATTATCAACCGACGGTGTTTTCTGTTAAAAATCAATTTTGATCCTTAAAAACAGTGTCTGATCATATAAATAGCCCAACCCAACATCCCAGAATCAAGGATAATTGGGTTGGACCACTTATGCTCTGGAAGCTAACCACTTTTTTCTCGCACGTCGTTAATAATCTATGTCAATGTATCATATTTAAGAACGTGAAGCAATACAACATTACTTATCAATTGACCCTAAATTATTAGCCCATTCAACTTTAATATCATCGTCCGAAATAATGAGCTTGGTAATACTCCCATTTTGAATTGGCGTGCCATCATCCAAATCAGGTGCATAGCGGTCAACAATTGAACGAATCGTCATCCCATGCGACACAATCAAAATATCTTCCCCGTCATGGGTATTTTGGCGAATCTTATCAAACCCAATGTTCAGTCGTTCCCAAAACATCGCGTTGTTTTCAGCATTATTATACAAATCAGCTCGATGAATGAGATCTCGTGCACGTTCCAAGCCGAAATCCTTTAAAACTTCTTTTTCACTCGTCTTCTGAACTTGTGCCCCAACAAACTGCCACATCTGGTTTAAATCGTTTCCTTCAAAATACCCATGGAATTGTTCCCGGATTTCAGGATACTGGTAACTAACAATGTTCATATTATGCGGATTTTCTTTTAAAATTAAGCGACCCGTGTCAATTGCCCGACCAGAATCACTGGTAAATGCTGCGTTAAAATCAACTTTTGCAAGTCGCTTGCCCGCACTCTTTGCATCTGCAATCCCCTTTTCGGTTAGTGGGGAATCAATCCAACCTTGAACTTTGTTGTATAGGTTCATGTATGTCTGTCCATGTCGGACCAAATATGCCGTGACCTTTGCCAATAAAATCATCCCATTTCGTTAAATTATATTGCTTCTATATTCAGATATCACTTTAAGTATAGCGAATTACCAGTAATTAATCACTCAAAACCACTTTAATGTTCAAGAATTTACAATTTAATTACTCGTTTTTTATATACATGAATTAATATCATATTCATGAAATGTTTTTATTTAATTGTTATAATTACGTTAACAAGGTATTTAAATTAATGACAAAAAATCAATTTTTCTATAAGTGAGGTGTCACATGAATTTCCTGCTAAATTTGGCTGCATGGCAGCAAGCACTACTGGCAACTTTATTCACTTGGGGGTTGACTGCTTTAGGGGCAGCCCTCGTTTTTGCGTTTAAAACAATCCGCAGTAATGCGCTGGCCATGATGTATGGTTTTGCTGCAGGCGTCATGATTGCCGCATCATTTTGGTCGCTACTGGATCCAGCGATTAGCTTGGCGGAACAACAAGATCGGACTCCCTGGCTAGTTGTTGCAACCGGTTTTATTCTTGGGGGGCTTTTCCTTTATATTGCCGATAAAATCATTCCACGCCTTTATTTAAAACATAACCGGCATCCCGAGGGCCGTCGAACACAGCTGAAACGAACGATTTTGCTCGTCTTCTCGATCACTTTGCATAATATTCCGGAGGGCCTTGCCGTTGGTGTCGCTTTCGGGGCAATTGGGGCAGCTGCCAGCGGTAACCAGTCAGCAATGATCTTGGCAGCCATAACCGTGGCAATTGGAATTGGCCTACAAAACTTTCCGGAAGGGGCTGCTGTCTCAATCCCGTTGCGTCAAAGCGGGATGAGTCGAACCCGGGCATTTATGTATGGTCAGGCAAGTGGAGTGGTTGAGCCCGTTGCTGGTATTTTAGGCGCCATCTTAGTTGCTTCAGTTAACATGATTTTGCCGTATGCGCTCGCATTCGCAGCCGGTGCAATGATTTACGTTGCCTGTAAGGAATTGATTCCAGAGGCTCACGCACGAACAACTGCGGAATCTCACTGGGCGATTTTTGGCATTATGGCCGGTTTTACCTTAATGATGGTTTTGGATGTGGCACTGGGTTAGTAAATACCCCTACGTCATTATTTACCAAAGAGTGGTCTGAATTTTCCTTATTATGGTAAAAACGCAGTGTAACAAGTGGCTCACGGCTATATAAGCAACTTTAGCCAATATCCTCAAACCGGGGATATTGGCTGGTGGCTACCATGCCGAAACGTGCTGTGACAAGCAACTCCCGGCCATATAAACAACTTCAGCCAATATCCCCAAATCAGGGATATTGGCTGGTGGCTACCATGCCGAAACGTGCGCCCAGAAGCAACTCCCAGAATATAAGCAACTTTAGCCAATATCCTCAAACCGGGATATTGGCTAAAGTTGCTTATATTCTGGGAGTTAACCGCTTCTGGGCGCACTCTGTTTTCTATCCATGCGGATATTGATGTCCGATCTCATAAACCATTTCTGGTTCCTGGCTGATTCTCGTATTTTTATTGATACTGTCAACCAGCTTCATTTCTTCATCACTCAGCTCAAAGTCATAAATATCGGCATTTTGCTTAATTCGCTCCGGATGCACTGACTTTGGGATGAACGAGTCGCCCCGTTGCAAATGCCAGCGTAAGATAACTTGCGCAGCCGATTTATCATGAGCCTTACCAATTTTCAAAATAATCGGATCTTCAAAAATTCGGCCACGGCCCAATGGTGCCCAGGCCTGCGTTACAATATGGTTTTCTTTATTAAAGGTAACCATCGCCTGTTGCGATAAATATGGGTGAACCTCCAATTGATCAACGACTGGCATCTCATTTGCCTTGGTTGCAAGGTACTGAAGGTGCAGCATCCCATAATTACTTGTTCCAATTGACTTAGTTAAGCCTTGTTCCTTTAGCTTTTCAAAAGCTCGCCATGTTTTGAAAAAGTGAGTGTTGATTGGCCAATGAACTAATAACAAATCAACATGGTCCAGCTGAAGTTTCTTAAGTGATTCTTCCACTGAAGCAATTACCTTATCATAACCTTGATTATCTTCGGCAACCTTTGTCGTGACAAAAATATCATCACGATTAACATTCAAATCTTTAATTGCTTTGCCAACTGCTGCTTCGTTGCCGTACATTTGAGCAGTATCAAATAACCGATATCCGGCATCGTAGGCAACTTTAACAGAATTAATCAGCTCATCTTCCTTGGTCATTTTATAAACACCAAGGCCTTCAATTGGCATTTCATTACCATCCGCTAACTTAACTGTGGTTCCAATCGTATGTTTAGCCAAACTAATTCCTCCAATATTATTTCAATTTTTTAATTACTCTGGCAGGATTCCCACCAATCAGCACATTGTCACCAAATGATTTAGTCACAACGGCACCTGCCGCAATTATAACATTATTGCCAAGGGTCACACCCGGCGTAATGATAACACCACCGCCAGCCCATAAATGATCGCCAATCGTCACGTTACCTGGAATTTCAACACCCCGGTCACGATCTTTGACATCAAAGGCGTGATTAACCGTGTAAATTTGAACGTTCGGTCCCAACAGACAATTATCACCAAACGTGATTGCCCCAACGTCGATAAAACAACAGCCATAATTGGCAAAAAAGTTATCACCAACATTAATATTGTAGCCATAATCACACTGAAACGGGGGTTGAATATCCAGGTTTTTCCCAGCCCGATTAAGAATTTGACGCATCACTTCAATTCCCGTTTCAGGATTGGTTTTGGAAACATCATTAAACTGATTAATTAATCGGCGATTAGTTCGTCGTTCATCAGCCAATTCCGGATCGGTATTCAGATATCGTTCGCCAGCCAGCATTTTTTCTTTTTCAGTTTTTGCCATAAAAGCAACCTCCAACCATTTGATTACTTTATTATATCAAAGATAACGGATTCATTTTATGTACGAAAGAAGGTTGCGACAGCCGCAGCCGCCCCAACCTTACTTTTGTGTGCTTTAAATATGATTTATAAACAACAATTATTCGTTGATATCAGCAAATGGGAGACCAAACATTGTTGCAAGATCTTGAATTTGAGTCTCAGTAGCAGCGAATGTCAAAACAGTGTGATGGCCACCACCATTTTGAATCCATTGAGTAGCACCATGCTTCAAACCAACCTTTGGTGTCCACATTTGTTTTGCAACTGGTAGATGTGGCGTTGGCTTTGGCGCTTTGTGTCCTTCAACAGGATAACCAATCATCTTGTATTCAGTACCAAAGTCTGAAATTGTGATGTCCATTGCGTCTCCTTCACGACCAGTAAATACCAAACGTGCAGGATCTGCTTTACCGCCAATATCCAATGGGTGAACTTCAACTCGAGGCTTGTCACTGGCAATACCAGGGTCAACTTCAAGCATATGTGATCCAAGGATAGCTTCCTTACCCTTTTGCAATTCAAGGGTGTAGTCTTCCATGAATGCAGTTGCTTGGTTGTGAGTCAAAATCTTAGTCAAACGATCCAAAGCAGCTGTCTTCCAGTCACCTTCAGCACCGAAACCATAACCTTCAGCCATCAACAATTGAGCTGCAAGACCTGGTAATTGTTCCAAACCATAAAGGTCTTCAAAGTTAGTGGTGAATGCTGAATAATTACCTTTGTCCAAGAAGTTCTCGATACCAAAGTATTCACGAATTTGGTAACGAACTGAATGTTCATATTTATCTTTGTCGTTATCGCCTTGAACAAATTCGTACTTATCTTGTAATTCCTTGTACTTAGCGTCAATATCACTTTCAGGAACTGCGTTAACAGCTTCAACCAAGTCACCTAACGCATAGTAATCAACGGTCCAGCCAAATTGAATTTGAGCTTCAACTTTGTCACCTTCAGTAACAGCAACATTACGCATGTTGTCACCAAAACGGGCAACTTTGATCTTAAAGCTTTCGTCGTAAGCAACAGCAACGTCTTCCCAGTCAGCAATTTCTTGTTGAACTTCGGGATCGCCCCAGTAGCCATAAACAATCTTATTGTGTTTTTGAAGACGCGCATTGATAAAGCCGTATTCACGGTCACCATGAGCACTTTGGTTTAAGTTCATGTAGTCAAAATCAATGGTGTCATATGGAATATGATCCAAGTATTGAGTAGCTAAATGAAGTAATGGCTTTTGAAGTAACTTAGTACCTCTGATCCAGTTCTTAGCAGGTGAGAATGTGTGCATCCAAGTAATGACACCGGCTACCTTATCATTATAGTTAACATCTTTCATTAATTGAGTGATGCTGTCAGCGGTTGTTGCAACCATCTTAAACTTGATTGGGTAAGGTAATGTACCAGTAGCATTCAGTTTGTCAACGATGTCACGGGCATCTTTTTCAACTGATTTAAGTTGTTCTTCACCATATAGGTGTTGACTACCAGTAACAAACCAAAATTCATAATCAGGAACTTGTAACATAATGTTTTCTCTCCTCTGTGTTTAATAATATTTGTTTTAAACAAGGCCTCTGAACAGATCAGCCTTTTTTAATACCTTTATTTAGCTAAACTATGCCCTGCAAATCTTAGTTTGCAGTCTTGGAAGTCTCCTTATTAGCAACGGCACGCTTGTGAAGATCAAGTTCAATCTCTTCAAGTGACTTACCACGGGTTTCAAGGAACTTAGTATGAGTAACCCAAATGGCAATCCCACAAATTGCGGCGTAAAACAGGAATGCATTATCAAGTCCCCATGAACTAAGCATCATTGGGAACGTGAGTGAAACGACCATATCAGCTAACCAATTAGTTGCTGAACATAATGATGTTCCTAATCCACGAATATTCAATGGGAAGACTTCACCAATTAGAACCCAGGTTACAGGAGCCCAAGTTGTTGCATAGAAAGCAATGTAAACTGTTAAAGCAATGGCACTAACGATAGCGGCTGCTTGTGAACCATTATCGAACTTAAGAATGATGTACATAACAAGCAATGACAAGCCCATTCCAGTAGCACCAAACTCCAACATCTTTTTACGGTCAACTTTATCCATTAATAGCATTGCAACCACAGTAACGGCAACGTTAACGACACCAATTCCGATATGTGCAAGTAAGGCAGCGTAAACTCCCCAACCAACATCGGTAAAAATAGTTGGCGCATAGAAGATAACACTGTTTGAACCAATAACTTGTTGGAAGATTGCAACGCCAAGTCCAGTAATTAATGCTGGACGAACAGCCTTACCAAATAATTCTTTCCAACCAGCTGATTTAACAGATGCGGTTTCCTTAATTTCCTTCAAAGCAGTATCAACAGCGCCTTGATCACCTTTGTTGGTGTTTAGCAAAACTTGACGTGCATCATCAAGCTTGCCGATCTTAACCAAAAATCGAGGGCTTTCAGGAAGAAAAATTGCACCGAAGAATAGGATTGCAGCTGGTAATGCGGCAAATCCCAACATCCAACGCCAGCCTGTATACATGTGAGAGAACGTGTAGTTCAAAATGTAAGCTAACAGAATTCCAATCATAACCATCAATTGGAACATTGTTGCAACCGCACCATGCATCCGTTTGGGTGCAAGTTCATGCAGGTATGCCGGAATCAATGCAGAAGTAATTCCAACACCAATTCCTAAGATAACTCGGGTAAATAACAATACCCAGAAATCAGGTGCAAAACCAGATGTAATCGCACCAACAAAGAAGATGACGGAAGCCCAGATTAATAACTTACGACGACCATACGTATCCAAAAATTTACTAGTTGCAAGGGCACCAGCAATGGCACCAATCAATACTGAACTAACAACCCAACCTTGTTGCCATGGTCCTAAGTGAAGTTGCTTTGAAATAAACAGAATTGCACCGGAAACCGACGCAATATCGTAACCAAAGAGCAAACCACCTAGTGCTCCAAAACTATAGATAAAACCGTTTGAAACTTTCTTCAAAACGAGCACCCCATTCGATTATTTTTATAACCAAAAAACAAAAATTGCTGAAACATTGTGCGCACACTGTAAACGGTTTCTGACATCGCTTACAAAAAGAGTATAAAATATTTGTACGCATAAATCAACCTGTTTTTGATTTGTTAGCATAAAAATTTTACGAATAAAAAAAGAAGAATGGGCGCGCTCGCCGTCGCATCACCACCTTTCATGTGATTAAATCTTAGAAAACTTTTTTCATTTTTTAGATTGTTTTAGTAGAATTTCTGATAATTAATTTCGAATCCAAGATTTTGGGGGACCCATCTCCTTTTTTTAACATATCTAATAGAAGCTTAGCTGCCGTTGTCCCCATTTCTCGTTTTGGATGAACCATCGTTGTTAATCCAGGATCAATATATTTAGAAATTTCATAATCATCAAATCCAGCAACTGAAATATCATCTGGAACCGAAATTCCTTCCTTACTAAGCATTCCAATCACCTCAATTGCCAATTGATCGTTATAGCAGACAATCGCAGTTGGCCGCACATCCGGTGAGATGACCCGATCTTTCACTTTATCCAGAACGTTGTTAATATCATCGCTCGACCGATACATCATAATATCCCCGGATGAGGAAACCTGTGGATGCGTTTGATAAGATTTAATAAACCCATTCATCCGATTGACACCTTGAAGATCATCGACTTGGAAAACGCCCAGAACCTGTTCATGACCATTATCCAATAAATAATCCATAAGTTTTTTTTCACATTCTGTATCGTCAATCTCGACATAGGGAAAATCAAGTTGTGGATAGTGGGCATTGATGAAAACAGCCGGTTTGCCGGATTCAACAATCATTTGATAAACGTCCAAGTTCGGATTTTCCAAGGTGCTTCTCGTTGGTTCAATAATAAATCCCACCACGTCATTGTCCAGCATATTAAGTAAATTATGTCGTTCATTATCATATTCATCATGGGTGTTGCCAATTAAAATTGATAATCCCTGTTCGGAGATAACTTGATCAATGCCACTAATAATATTTGGAAAAATGTAATCGGCAATGTGAGTGGTCACAACCCCAACACTTTGATTAGAACGATCAGCAGATACTTTCTTATTAATCCAATCATTAACGTACATGCCGCCACCCTGAACACGATATATGTAACCTTCGTGTTCAAGATCACCAACAGCTCGTCGGATGGTATAGCGACTAACCGAATACATTGCCATTAATTCGGATTCAGTTGGAATTTTCTCGTTGATTTTATACTTACCATTAATAATGTTACTTTTGATACTCTTTTTAACTTTAACGTACTTCGTTTCCATTACTGAATCCCCCGTTTTAAAAATTATCGGGTCAAGACTTATTTAATCTCTTCATCCTTCCTTGTCATTAGTATAATAAGGAGAAAGATCAAACAAATTTTAACCTTTCTTAACGCCACTTCATGGTTTACACGACAATCATGACCCCTGCAAACTGATTTATTGTCCTGATCCAGCCATCAGCATCAAAACAACGGTCAAAACCAACGAAACCAGCGCCCATAAACCATAGTGGCGCTTATGCTTGATTTTACTGCGGTCTTTACGTGCATAATCAAACCCCCACGCAAAAATCAAGACCAGTAAACACAGATCAGAAATACCGGATAAAACGTACAAAAAAGTGCTCATAATAAACTCCTCGAATTTCTTCCCCCGAAAGCAGATAAGCATGAGAGTCAGTCACTCAGCTAAGAAATGGATGTAAGCAAACTGAGTATTAACTGCCCCTCAACGCGTGAATAACGTCCAACGCCATATCTTTAATCTCTTGGATAATTCGTTTTTGGCTTAAACAGCTACTTTTCAAAACCAACTAGTGGTTATCGGACGCTCCACTAATAAAATATCATACTTCTGGAAAAATTTATATAGAATTGTACGGATAAATACAATATTTTGTATTGCAACACCGTACAAAAAGATATTATAATACATATAAAAGCGGTTTCAAGCCGCAATTTATTATTTCTAAGGAGAGAATAACAACAATGCAAATCAAAAAAGAATTATTCGATAAGTATAATGGTCAAGATATTCAACGGTTTACTCTAACAAATGATAACGGTGTTTCCATTTCAGCAATTTCATTAGGTGCTACTTGGAACGCATTTGAATTTCCAGACAAAAATGGTAAAAAAGCTAATGTTCTCCTAAGCATGGACAACAGTAAAGAAATTATGAAAAACCAATATTTCTGTCAAGCAATCGGCCGAACTGCTGGTCGAATCACTAAGGGTACTTTTTCAATTAAGGGAAAAGAATACCACGTTGATGCCAACGAAGGCACCACCACTTTACACGGTGGTCCTCACGGCTTTAACACCCAAATCTGGAATGGTTCCTTTGAAGACAACCAAATTGTTTTTGAAAAACATATTGATTCAACGGACGATTCCTTCCCAGGAAATATCGATGTCAAAATTGTCTTTGCGTTGAGTGATGACAATGAAGTTACCATTACTTATTCTGCAAAGAGTGATGCCGATACATTATTTAACCCAACCCAACACGCTTACTTCAATTTAAGTGATCATGATAACGTCTACGGTCAAACATTAACAATCAATGCTGACAGGTATCTTGAACTGAACAAAGATAAGACCCCAAGCGGTAAGATGATTAACGTTGCCGACACTGCCTATGATTTCCGGTCAGGCTTAAACATTAAAAAGGGAATCGATGATATGAAGACCAGCGTTGGTCACACGTATGACGAAGTTTATGTCATCAATGATCATTCTGTCGATCAACCGATTGCAACGTTGGCAGATCCTGATTCCGGCCGTAAGGTTTCAATTAAATCAGCCCGTAACGCATTGGTCGTCTTTACTCCAGATGATTTAAACGGCGTGAAGTTCACCCGTGGTGATGGCGTTGCTCACATGGGGATTGCTTTGGAAGCTCAAAACCTGCCAGATACACCAAATCACGAAGGTTTCGGCAGTGTTTTACTTCCAGCTGGCGAAGAAAAAACCTACACTATTAAATATAAAGCCGAATTCTAATTAACATCAAAGACCATTTTCAATCGTTAAAAATCTCATCCCAATCATTGTGACTTATGTAATGACGGGATGAGATTTTTGCTTTTAACGTGTCAGTTTCTACCATTAAGGCCGGTGCTTCTTTGCCAATCACTTATGTCAATCGTTGAACATTTTATTTCAGATGTTATAATAGATAGTAATTGAACAGGTAAGGATGACTTTTACAAGTAAGAGAAAGGAAGCTTTCGATGACAAGTAACCCACAAAACAGTAATCCAGAAGCAAGTGAGGAAAAAGACTCTCCCAACGTCAGTCTGAATAAATTTGCTGACGTTGGCCTGCGAGCGTTGATGGCGTTCGTTGGCATCGCCATTCTTTCAACTGGAACAACCCTGCTTCGTGAGGGCAACGTCGGACTGGATCCATTTACGGCCACCAACACAGGACTGGCGGGTAAATTAGGTGCTGGCCTTGGCAATGTTCAATTAATGGTCAACTTAGTCATTTTCGTATTGGTACTATTGCTTGACCGCAAAAAGATCGGAATTGGAACCATCATGAACATGGTCTTGGTTGGTTACGAAATCCAATGGTTCTCAATCATTTACCATCAAATATTGCCAAACACGGTTAACATTTTTACGATTATGACTAATCTAGTATTTGGCTTACTGCTATTTACGTTAGGATCATCTCTTTATATGGGCGCTCGTTTAGGTGTTGCACCATATGATGCCATTGCCCCCATTATTTCAAAACGGACTCACGTGAAGTACCGCTGGGCAAGAATCACACAGGATATTATTTTCATGGTAGCCGCATTCTTCATTGGCGGCGATGTTGGTTTCGCAACCATTATCGTTGCATTCTTTACCGGTCCACTAATTACTTACTGGGATACCCACGTTAGTGAAAAGGTCATGCAGGGCATCACTGATTTCAGTTCAACACCAAGCTTTCGAACCGCTGGCAAACAACTGGTCAATGTTGGCAGAATCAGCTACTATGTCGTTCGCCATGCCTATGAATTAACCGAAAAGACCCAACGTCAATTATCAAACTATACCGATCAGGAACTCGATGAACGCATTGAAATGACGCGCAACCGTTCCAAACAACTTAGTCAGGTTTATGAAAATACCCAAAAACAGCTCCGCCTGCTGCAGGGTGAAGCTGATAAACGGGCAAAGTAGTTTAGTAGAATAAAGCTTAAGTGATATAAATAAAAATAATTATCAAGAAATTAAGGGGTTGGCATTTTTGTCAAGCTCCTTTTTAATATATAAATCGGATGACTATTTTTTCTAGGGCCTCCATCAAAGTTAAAAAAACGACTGTATAAGCTCCTTAGCCTTAACATCTTCAAATCACCAATGTGTTTGGGGACGGCTACCTTGTCAAAACGCGCAAAGAGAAGCAGACTCCGGCCATATAACCCCTCTAACCTTAGTATCTTCAAATTAACAACGTGTTTGAGGGCCGGCTACCTTGCTGAAACGCGCAAAGGAGAAGCAGGCTCCGGCCATATAAGTCCCTTAACTCGATATTCCCAAACCTGGAATATCGAGTTAAGGGACTTATATTCTGGAACCTAAGCGCTTCTCTTTGCGCTCTCTCACATCCACCGATGCTTCTCCGCAATATTTAACGCCTCAATTCTATTAACGGCCCCCAATTTACTGAGAATCGCCGAGATATAATTACGTACCGTTCCACCTGATAAATACAATGCTTTGGCAATTTCAGAAGTTGATTTTCCGAGACTAATTTCCTTTAAAATCTGGGTTTCCTTTTGTGACAGTGGGTTGGTTACATCCCCTAAAATTGACGTGACCAGTTCCGGTGAATATAACGTTTTGCCCGCTATCACTTCATGGATGGACTGAATTAGCTCATCGCTTGGAATATCTTTTAACAAATAACCATTCACTTTTGCTTGAACCGCCGTTTCAAAATATTGCTTGTTAGCGAAAGTTGTTAAGATAATGACCTTCACAGGCAATTTTTCGGAATGAATGGTTTCAG
The DNA here is from genome assembly GCF_001434255.1 of Lentilactobacillus diolivorans DSM 14421. Lineage (GTDB taxonomy): Bacteria > Bacillota > Bacilli > Lactobacillales > Lactobacillaceae > Lentilactobacillus > Lentilactobacillus diolivorans. Next base: position 53,877 of record NZ_AZEY01000075.1, on the reverse strand, counting down.
CTACTTGAAGTCCAGTCTGCTTAGGCATTTCAATGTCAAGAATCGCAACGTCCGGATGATCATATTTAATATGCTGCCAAGCCGCCTGACCATCCGCATAGGTGCCAATAACATCTAAGTCATCCTCCAAGTTGAGTAATTGTGCCAAAGCACTACTGAGTAAACTCTGATCCTCAGCTAAAATAATTTTGATTGCCATGACTATCATCCCTCCTTTGGTAGTTGCACATTGATGACTGTCCCAGATCGGCTGGTTTGAATGCCAAATTTTCCACCGACAATTTTGGGGCGTTCTGCCATTCCTTTAATGCCATGGCATCTTTTCGAACTGCTTTGTAGCCCTTGCCGTTATCAGCAACCATTAAGTGATAGGCAGCTTTGGTTTGCGTAAAGTGAACTTCAACTTGATCTGCCCGGCTATACCGCATTACATTAGTAATCGCCTCTCGCAAAATATCTGCTAAAATATTTTGAATGTCATGCGGCCACTTGTTGGTTTGACCTTCCCCATCAGTCATTAGACTAATCTGCTGGAGTTTTAGTTCATCAGCCAGTTCAATCATAATCTCTGCAATCGATGTTTGCCTAAGTCCGGTTACAATATTTCTGACCAACTGTAAATTTTGGCGCGATGCCTCAGAAATTTCCTTTAATTCATTTTTAACCTGATCCGGGTTCTTATCAAGCAATTTAGCTGCCAACTCAGATTTAATGGTAATCATTGAAAATGACTGGCCCAACGTATCATGCAAATCACGGGCAATTCGTTCACGTTCGCCACGTTTAATTAAATTTGCATACCGAGAGTTCTGCTGCCTTAACTGTTGCGAGCGCCGGTACGAATTTGCAACCGATTTACCACCCAGTGGCGATAAAATCAAAAACAATACCATCACAATGCTCATTTGATTGGTAAACGACCACGGCGTCATCTCATCGAGGGCCATCAATAACCCCATACAGACGACCAAGGTCATGTAGTACCCCGCTAGGAACTGATGAAATGTCCGCTTACTGACCGGCAATGAAGAAATCTCCCAAGCTGAAAATAATAAGAGATAGATCCATTCATTGGTTATTGTCAGGACAAAGATAATGCCATACTGGCCATATATCCAGATTGGCAGGGCTTTAGAGACACTGTAGCCATTCCGGTAAAACCATAGAAAACAAATCAGCAGGATTGTTGGGATAATGGTATCAACCCGATTAAACGGCCATAAATCCGTAATTGGGTAAATAATCCAAATCATCCAGATATAGGGAAAAATACCAAACCGTTTTGGAAATAAAATATACTTTTTCAAAAATTTCATAAACTTTTACGCTTGTTGAACCCTTTTTATTTTTTGAACGCTAATCAAAATCACTAACGCAATCACCAACCAGGCCACTTCGCCACCCGTCGCGGTTAACGACCATGATTTTTGATTGACCACATCATTAACAATAACAGAAGTCTGGTAAGTTGGTAAGAGTTTGCCAATATGCTGAGCCCAGGTTGGCATCATTTGCATCGGCCACCAGAGGCCACTTAAAATGGCAAGTGGAAATACGAGCATATACGTCATCATGCTAATTAGGTCTGATGACCCACAAAAGGCCAAAGCCACGCCCAAAATCATGATTGGGATACTTCCCAGAGATGCCAACACCAAAATTGCCAGCCATGTCGTCAGAGGAAATGAAACGCCGATATAAAATTTAGCCACTGCTTCAACAATGCCAACCTCGATTAATGTTAACAGAAACAAAACAGTTCCCATGGATGTATAATAACTGCCACGGCTAATTGGTGAAACATCAATAAAGCGCATATATTGTTGTTCACGGTCGGCAAAAATATTGTTGGCAACCGTAATAATTGACGACAGAATCGTTGCATAAATTGCCATGCTAATGAGGTAGGTTTGGTTAAAAGAAGCCGGCATTCCCTGATTCATCACTTTGGTAAATAGAACGTAGAAACCAGCGGGTATCGCAACATCAAATAGGAAAAAACGTGGGTTTCTGACAATCAGCCTCATAAAATTATTTTTAACCTGCATGATAAATGTTCTCATTGAACTTCCACTCCTTTCGTCACTTCTCTAAAGATTTGATCTAATGATCGCTGAGTAACCCGAACATTTTTAACTCTGGCCATCTGTGGTGATAGTTCAGTTAATAACTGATCTTCATCATCGGTTAAAAAGACATAGTGATCCTGCAAATGTGAATCCAACTCACCGGATGGTAACTGCTTCATTAACTCAGATTCCGATAAATCACTGTCAAATTCAACAATGATTCGGGTAAACTCTTTTTGGAGTTCGTTAAGTGCGCCATCGTAAATAAAGTGATGATCCTTCAAGAACAGAATTCTGGTTGCAACATCCTCAATTTCGGCTAAATAATGGCTGGTCACAATAATTGTTTTCCCAGATTTGGCCAGGGATTGAACCTGCTGCCAAAAATCGTAACGGCTATTAGTATCCATCCCGGCAGTTGGCTCATCCAAAAATAGCAGATCAGGATTACCGGCCATCGCAAGTGCAAAATTCAATTTTCGTCGCTGACCACCGGAAAGCTTGGAAACCATGGTCGTTAAATCATTACCCAAGTCCGCAAGTGCAACCATATTTTTAAACGATAAAGGATGTGAATAGTAGCTGCAAACCAATTTAATTAATTCATTTCCTTTAATCCGACTAATCCCGAAGCTGTCTTGGAACATAACACCAACATGATCCTTGATTGCTTTATCCGTTGGATGAGTTCCAAAAACAGTAATCTGACCAGAACTGGGCTGGGTTAGTCCCAACAATAGCTTAATCAAGGTACTCTTCCCAACACCATTTTGGCCAATCAACCCAATAATTTCACCCGGTTGCACTTTAAAACTAACATTAGACAAGACCTGCTTCTTCTCAAATTCTTTCGATACGTTCATGACTTCAATGACTGATGTCATGTCAACCGCCTCCTCTTTTCTACACTGATAATTGTAGGAAATCCAACAGTCTTAAACCAGACATGACTGTCATGAGTTGATATGACAAATGTCATGATTTGATAAACGAAATTTAAGCAAGAACCATTTCCCATTACTTTTATGATGATCAACTCAATACTTTTCAAGTTACGGATGCTTTTGCCCATCATCCAAGTTTTTAAGTTTGCAGTTTGCGGTTTTTGCTTATATCCTGATCATAACCATTAGGCTCAACGATAGATCGCAACCCGTCAGAGTACACTCATATCAATGATCGTCTTACTAATTTCTACTAAAAGTTGCGCAATTCTTATTAGATTAGTGCAGGTTTGCAACCACGGCTTTCTTGATAATGAGCCGATGATCCGTCAGAATAAGGTTAACAGAAAGGAGCGATCATCATGCTTCAATTCGCAGCTCAGCTCAAGAAATATCGAACAGGTCAAAACCTATCTCAAGATGATATTGCCAAGAAACTCTACGTCTCTCGCCAGGCAGTTTCTAAATGGGAGAAGGGTGATGCCACCCCCGACTTAAATAATTTAGTGAAATTAGCTGAAATATTTGGGATCAGTTTAGACACGTTGGTTCTTGGAACTGAGGAAACCAAATCCAAAATCGATGAAACCCAATATGCCTTTGACCCAACCGAGGGTCGCTACAAGCGTCGATACGGTCAAATGAACGGTTGGGACTTTCTGGCCCGCTTTTGGTGGCTGCTGTTTCCAATCTGCTGGCTCATCATTCAAATGTTACAAGCTATTTTTAACTAGTACGTGTTGCGCCGGCTGTTCAATAACAATCGCAATAACAAACAACGGGGCTGGGACAAAATTATTTGTCCCAGCCCCGTTGTTGTGTAATCACGATTATTACCGAGTGGAAACGTACGCCAAAAGGCAACTTCCTGCCGCGTAACCGGGCTTTCGTCCCACTCTTTTTATTGTTATTAATCCAGCTGTCATTAACGCAACTAATGCGATAAATACTACCCCACTGCGTCTTTTCTTCCGGATCCTTTAATCAGTATGATCACCATAGGTCCACCAGACCATCGTTCCAAATACGCCAATACAAGCGATGAGACCAACGGCTAACCAGCTAATCGCGTTAATCGAACTGGGTTGCGCTGCTTGAAGCATTGGCACCGACCATGGAAAATAATGGCCAATCGTGTCAGCCGCTACCAGTTTCCCTAGTAATAGGGTTGCAAACGAGACACTAATCGGCGCGAGAATTCCCCGTGACAAGCTGGCAATTAACGAGAAAAGAAATGTTAAACCGATTGCGGCAACCATCGATAACCCAAAGTTAACTAGTTGTGTCCCAATTCCGGCCAAGTGAAATGTTCCCAAGTGCAAAAATAACCCAACCGCAAAAATCCAAACAACTGAGAGGATTGAAAGTAACACTTCCGTAACCGCCAGGGCAACTAGTTTTGCACAAATGATTTTATTCCGTGAGACTGGCAGAGCAAGTAAATCCTTAAAGGTTTCATCCTGGTATTCCCGGCCAAACTGCCAACTGCTAAAGATTCCAAACCCCATCATCCCCATCACCATTGTGAACCAGTTTAACTTTTCACTAATAAAGTCATTCCATGTATGGGATTGAATATGGAAAAACAGTAAGATTGCAAAGGCTAGGAACAGGTAAATTGGCATTTTGCTGCGCCAAATTTTCTTTAATTCAATTTCAATCATTGCTAACATTGTTGACATCTCCAATCTGTCGCAAGAAAAACGACTCCAAGTCTTCTTGAATCGGTTGAAAGGTCGTTGGCCGAAAGTCTTGATTTTCAATAGCATTTAGTAAGGATGCATAGTCAGCAGTTGCTACACCGGAGACCAGTAATTGCTTACCAGTCGATGATACAGTTAATCCTTTTTCAGTTAAGAAATTAGTCAATGCCACTTGTTTGGCATCAATCTGAATGGCTAATTTACTTTTGCGTTCTCGATTAAACTGGTCAAAATCAAGTTCACGTAATAACCGACCATGAGCCAAAATGCCAATTTGAGTAACCATTTCTTCCATCTCCCCCAATAAATGGCTTGAGATAAAGATAGTGGTCCCGTTAGCTGCCAATTCTTTTAGCGTATTTCTCACGGCAACTAAGCTTTCTGGATCCAATCCATTAGTCGGTTCATCTAATAATAAAATTTTAGGTTGATGAATTAGCGTCTTGGCAAGGCCAACTTTTTGATTATTCCCCAGAGATAAATCTTTAATCTTTGCATGCAAGTATGGCGTCAACAATAATTGCCGGCTAAGCGTACTAATTCGTTCCATTATCTGCTTTTGTGGAATTAACCGCTGCTTAGCATACATGATTAGATTTTCGGCTACCGTGAAATTCGGGTAAGCATGCGGCGTTTCAATCATATAACCAACCTGATTCCAAAAATCGGCCGGTAACGTTGCGACATCCCGGCCCTCAATAAAGATTGTGCCGGAAGTTGGTCGAATCATCTTGAGTAGTAGCCGCATCGTTGTTGATTTTCCAGCACCATTCAACCCCAAAAATCCGTAGATACTTCCTTGGTCAACATTCAAATTAACATTGGTAATCACGCGCTTCTTACCAAATTGCTTTGATAATCCTTTAGTTTCAATCACTTTCAATATGAACACCTCAATTACTTTTGGGTACTTTAAGTACCTTACGATGACAATATCCTATCATCAACAAATCGTAAAAGCAAGGGGCTTAATAAATTCATTAACTTTTGAAAACAGCTCCCTCACGCTTTTTAAATCTGCCCAGTTAAAAATAACATTTAAGGAACAAATTGTGATTAATATAAAAGCTCGCAAGCCAAATGGCTTGCGAGCTTTTATATTTTGGAATTCAAACCGTCTATTCTAAAAAAACAACGTCCTACTGAGATTTAAAAACAGGGAGCAGCACTTTATCTACAAAGAAAGTGACCGTTTCTAAATTATAAGCTTCTTCCCCAATGATCCGTGACATCATCAAAAGAAGTGGCAGATTCATAACCGTTGGATCAAATGACGCTGGATCGGTTTCAATCTCATTTCGGTCAAACGACCTTTTCAGAATTTTAAGCAGATTTTGGGTAATGAAGTTCCCTTCTGAAGGGGTCGTTGAGAACTGCTTGACATTAATCCCCCCGGGTTCGTTTATCGTTTTAAAAGCATCTCGGGCAATTTCCTTAATGTTTTTAATTCCGATTAAATGTACGGTTGGCACTGATTCAGAAAGTAATTCAATCAAATCAGCTCTTAGATTCCCATTATCCGGCAAATAAAATTTTTGAAACGGGACATTTTTTCTCATCGCCGCAATCCCAACATCTAATTTTGTCTTCCACCGCCGATAAATCGCATTTTTATTCGTGTGAGCACTTTTAGCAATATCATCCATTGTCATATTTAAGTATCCGGTTGTTTGAATCAACTGCCAGGTTGCATCTAAGATCGCGTCTTCAAGTGCTTTACCACGTCGTCGATGCACTTTATTTTCAGCCACTATTTTTCATCCCTTCCTGTTGACATCTTGAAAAAAGGTAGTAGTATCTTTTAGCGTACTTAAAGTACCCTAAAGGAGTGAAACAAATTGAAAGAAGAAACCATTAACGAAACATCAAGCAGCCCTTCTGTCGCAAGAGTTGGACTCATTTTGGTTATAGGTGCCCTGGCGCCAATGCTTGACACAACTATGACCAACGTTGGTATCAATACTATTTTGAAAGACTTAAGTTCAACTGTCAATACAATGCAGTGGGTCGCAACTGCCTACGTCCTGGCCTTAGGGTTAGCGGTCCCACTAGCCGGCTGGCTGCTTGACCAAATGTCTGGAAAGTTGCTTCAGGAAATCTCGCTTATCATCTTTATGATCGGGTCAATTGTATCCGGAATGGCCACCTCAGTGTCGGCGCTTGTTATCGGTCGAATCATCCAAGGTGCTGCAGCCGGCGTCATCATCACCGGGGTTAGCGCATTAGCAATTCGGGCGGCCAAAGGACAAAATCTTGGCAGTCTAATGTCTGTTATTGGCCTGCCGATTATCTTCGCACCCATTCTCGGCCCGACTGTGGGCGGCGCACTGATTAAGTATTTAAACTGGCACTGGTTATTTTACATTAACGTTCCCATTGTCATCATTGCCCTAATGCTGTCATCAATCAGCTTGCCGAAGTTCATCCCCACCCACAAGGGAGCATCCTTTGATTTTCTGGGGTTTGGGTTAATTGCCGGTACATTTGCCGGCATCATTGTCGGAATTACTAATTACAGCGCTGATAACATCTTTGGCAAATTGTCAGTACTGTTCCCAATTTTTATTGGCATCGACTGCCTACTGGCTTATATCATTTATGCCTTTAAACGGCCAAAAAAAGTTCTAATTCCCACTAATTTATTTCATAGTACGACTTTCTCCGCTTCAACCTTATTACTTTTCCTATCCGGCTTAATGGTCAATGGTGTTATGTTTGTCCTCCCACTTTACCTTCAGAACATTCGCCACTTAAGTGTCATCTGGACAGGAATTTATTTAATCGCCCAAGGTGCCGGTATGTTGGTCACAAGAACCATTGCTGGTCGTTTAACCGATCAATTGGGCGCCCGATGGGTTGTGGTCGTTTCAATGCTGGGCGGTGCGGTTACGACGCTGCCGTTCGTCTTTTTCACGGCAAAAACTTCTGAATGGCTGGTCTTGTTGACCCTGTTCCTAATGGGGTTAACCCGCAGTGGGGTGACAATCCCAGTGATGTCGGATGCATACACCGGTTTGGCACCCAAACTCATCCCTCAAGCAACCGTTGTCACTCGAATGGCCCAAAATATCGGCGGTTCAATTGCTACCGCAGTTCTAGCTGGTGTCATCCAAAGCATTGTTGGTAATAACATTGCCACAACCGGGATGATGAGCAACGCCTATCAAGTCGCCTTTATCTGGACAAGCATCGGTACTTTGTTAGGTGTCATCCCAGCCATGTTTCTTACCAACCGGATCGGAAAGAAGGCTAAATGATGTTACTTTTAATCACAATACTATTGGTTGTTATCATTGGAGTCAGCTTTTACAAAAAGCATCAACAAATTGGCATCATAGCAACTTTTGCACTTCTGTTAGTTCAAGGGGGCTTACTGCTGGATTCACAATCTCATTTTGGAACAACAACCGACAAACATACCCAAATATCACAAATCAAACCTATTGCCAGCATTCATGCCAATCACATTATGATCATCAAAACGATCAAGCAGGGAAAGACTCACTACAAAGCGTTCGCAACTAAGAAGCCAGGTAGTTCCAAGCTCAGCTTAATCTTAAATAAAGACAAAAAGGTTGTGATCCAAAAAAGTGCCGACAATCCCAGCCAGCTGCTAACCACCAACACCCAGTATCATTATGATAATTCATTGGTGAAATTTCTTTTTACCGGTGTTACTAGCCAAGGGCAGTTAAAAAGGCAGGTTGTGACTTATCAGCTTAACCAAGATTGGGCTGTCCTGAGCAAACAGCAACTAAAATCTGCGGCCACCAAACTAAAATCAAAATCATTTCAAGCTAGAATGCAAGCTCAGGTCAAAACCAAACTGACAGCTAAAATCAAACAAGATCCCAAGCTGCTAAAACAGCCTAAGCAATTAAAACGACTTCAAAACGAACTCGTTAAAAAAGCGGTTGGTCACGAATTAAAACAATTTGAATCAGTCTAATTATCACTGAACACTAGAGGCTGGGATAATAATTGTTTTGTCCAGTTTCTGTTAGTGTAAACACAATTATTACCGAGTAAAACGAACAAAAGGCAACTTCCGACCGTGTAAGCGAATTGTCCAAATATTCAAACCGGAAATATCTCGTTGAACTTTGTCCTTTGCCGAAACGTGGGCCAGCAAGCAGACCCCGGCCATATAAGCCCCCTGACTTAATATTCCAAAATCGGGAATATCAAGTCAGGGGGCTTATATTCTGGGGTCTAACCGCTTGCTGGCCCACTCTATTTCTGAATGCTCTGATCAACATCCCTGACCATCGCCAACTCTTCATTGGCAGGAATTAAGAAGATTCGAGCCGATGACTCTTTCGTACTCAAATCACCTGGCTGTTGTTCTTTATTTAACTGATCATCAAGTTTAATCCCAAAGATTTCCAACTTCTTGCAAACCTGGTCACGGACCCACTGATCATGCTCGCCAATGCCACCGGAAAAGACAATAGCATCAACGCCTCCCAGTTCGGTAATGTAGCCGGCAGCGTATTTTACCGTCCGGTTGACAAACATTTCCAACGCTAATTTAGCCCGGTCATCATCGGAGCTTTCGAGGTCACGCATATCAGAAGAAACACCCGAAACGCCAAGTAACCCTGATCGATGGTTAAACATATCCATCACTTCATCGGCACTGGCGCCCATTCGTTTCATGAAAAATGGGACCAAAGCCGGGTCAAGATCGCCGGAGCGAGTTCCCATGACTAACCCGTTCATCGGGGTAAAGCCCATTGAGGTATCGACACATTTACCATCCTTTTCAGCGGCAACTGATGCCCCGGATCCCAAATGCAGTGTCACTAGTTTCGCGCTGTCATACCCCAACAGTTTTTGAGCCTGTTGGGTAATATAGCCATGATTGATTCCGTGCTCACCGTAGCGCCGGATTGTGTACTTTTGTGTCAGCTCATATGGAATCCCATAAATGGCATTCACCTCTGGCACATCTTTAAAGAAGGCACTGTCAAAAATGGCATATTGATCGGTATCCGGCAAAATTCGCTGAATAATCTTGATGTATTCAGCTTCAACCGGATTATGGATTGGGGCAATTTCACCTAGTTGAACAATCCAGTTCAAAGCCTCGTCATCAATCTTGGCAACCTTATCAAAGTGCGTGCTGCCTGCAACAACTCGATTACCAACGGCGCTGACTTCATGTAGATGATCAATGATTCCCAAATCTTTTAACCCGTTCAGCATAATTGCGGCCGAACGTTCATAATCAATATTATCTTCAACAGTTTTGTATACCTGACCATCGCCGTATTTAACCTTCACAATTGATCCCGGCATATTTAATCGTTCGATTTCACCGTCAGCAAGCACATCTTCCTTTGGCATATCAAACAGTTTGAATTTAAGTGATGAACTTCCTGCGTTAACAATCAGTACTTTGGACATAGCGTGGTACCTCCATGTAAATGAATTTTTCCTTATGAAAACGTATCCAATACCAGTTTAACATTGTTTAAGCCACGTTTCAGCTCACTAGTCCACATAATTAAGATATTTTATTGTTGAAAAATTAGGTAAACTGCCTTTAGTTTTTGAAACCTATACGAACGATTAAGTGGAATTGTCGTTATATAGTTCGTTTTATTTTTGATTTTCATTGACTTTTCATGAAAATGTATGTATTTTAATAGTTGTAGGTGAACGATGGCCATCTTCCTTATAAATAAAATTAGGAGTGTGGATTCTTTTGGCAAGCATTTTTTCAGATATTAATAAGGCGCTAGAAACTTTGAAAAATGGCGGTATGATTATCTTAGCCGACAATGAAAACCGTGAAAATGAGGGTGACATCGTCACTTTGGGCGAAACGATTACCCCCGAGACTGTCAATTTCATGATTGGTCACGCAAAAGGACTTCTATGTGCCCCGATGAGTCCAAAAGTTGCTGAAAAACTCGGCTTTCGAATGATGGTGGAACATAGCACTGATCCCAATCAGACCCCATTTACCATTTCGACCGATGGTGAATATCACGCAACTGGTGTGACAACCGGCGTTTCTGCATTTGATCGGGCTGCCACAATTAAACATTTGGCAACTGCAGATGCCAAGCCAACCGATTTTAACCATCCCGGCCATGTTTTCCCATTGATCGCCAAAGAATCCGGCCTGCTTTCTCGTGACGGTCACACTGAGGCCTCAGTTGACCTTGCCAAACTATGTGGTAAAGCACCTGTTGCTGCAATTATTGAAGTGATTAAGTCAGATGGTCATATGGCTCGTCGCGATGATTTAGCTCAAGACGCTAAAGAATGGGGCTTGCCGTTAATCACCATTGACCAAATTAAAACCTATATGCATGAAAAATTGGTGGCTGCAAGCGTTTAAGATATTAACCAGCTTACCGAAAAATTAATCAAATCAAATAGCGTCTTAAAAATTACCGATGTTGGATAATTTTTAAGACGCTATTTAATGATTGAAGAACCTTACATTTATGATCGAAAATAGATATCATGATGCAATTGACACTTAGGATTAAATGCATGGCCGCAATATGGACAATGACCAAGCGAATATTGTCAATACGTTAATGTGTTTCGGCAAACACCGCATAAGGCCGGCGCTGGGCCATCCGTTTTAACCGGGATAAAATGATGACCAACCAGTTTGTCATGGCATTGATAGCACGCGTAATATTGCTGACACTTGGCACATTTCAACGCAACAATATCGACTTTCGTATGATAGTGTTGACATCGGCCTGCTGAATCAAGGGTCAAACCGTAAATTTTATTCAATATAATCCTCGCACTCAAGCCTTTAATCATTTCTTCTGTTCTGGAGTTTTAAGCTTATTAGCAGCAAGTTCCAAGAAATCAGGAATTATTCCAACAATCTCCGAAGAATCAAAAAGAGCATACATTAAAAATGTTATCTTTTTTAATACTGGTGTCATTATTCGAGTGGCGCCTTGATTTAAAAAGCTTTGGATTTCTTTTTCATTCCATTCTGCTGTTCCATGAAGTGACATCAACGATTCGGCAATCACAAGAGCTGAATGTTCATTTGTATTATATAAAACTTGTGCTTGTGTAGACAGTATTAAATCTTCACTTTTGTACTGTTTATCAGAATGTTGAGACCCGTTATTTTTATCAAGATTGCGAGGTATAAAATTAATTGTCATACTTGTTTGGCCTGTTCCAAAATGAACTTGACTCGAATTCAAATAGTGATGATCTTGTATATACTGATCCATTTCTTTTGAATCTGTTAAAAAAGCCTTTTGTACTTTTACGCTCTCTAAATGCACATCAACATGCTTTTTATTATTCGATTTTATATCATTCTTGAGCAACTACTTCACCTACTTCTTTATACTGTGATCGTCTTTACGCTACTATTGAGTGTAGTAATATGTTGAACACTTTGTTTACTTATCCCATCTGACAATTCGGGCAATTGGTATTGGTACTGGGGATTATAATCATTAATAGAGATTCCGGTCAGGGAAGTAATATTGGATGAATGATCATCTAAATTAGACTTACGCATGAGCGGCATGTGATCTGCAAACCGATAGTCTGCCTGAACATCCAACGATCTCAAAGAATATCGTCCCTGAACATACGTAATTAATTGATTATACATACCAATATCATGGCTTCGACCGCTTAAAAATCCCCGTAAATCTTCAACCACCAGGTTATTATCCTTTGCCATCTGATCCCAGGCCAAGTCGTGCCCCATGTAGAGATTGTACTTTAACATGGCCGACATAAGTTCTGTGTGTTTTAAATAATTATCTTGGCTTGTAACGTTTCTAGCATGTTTTCTGATATCTCGGATACGTTTCATACAAACACCTCCCCTTCCATCGCAATAATTTGTGTACTTGCAAAAAAAGATTCAAATAAGGATTCGTTACTTCTAAACAACTGATAAACCGATGTCGTCGATAATATTGCTTGATTCGTTTTCCTATGGCCACGATGCCTTGCCACTGATGTATCATATTTTTCTTTTCTAAAACAATCACAGTAACATTGGAATTGATCAAATTCATCATTAAATTCTTTAGAAGACAAAAAAAGAATTGATCGAAACCCAAAACCTTCACTATTTATCCTTAGTTCAAAGATAGGCGCTTGAATAATATATTGATGTAAAGAAGGTCCAATCTCTTTTCCTTTCCCTTTAATATTTTTGATAAGCTCAAAACTTTTAATTTCAACATCTTCATCACTAACATCATCATAAATTAAGAACGGACCGGATTTCAAGGATGGACGTTTATTTTTCAACAATGCCATAAAATCGCTAACATCAAAGTTACTACTGACTGCTAAACATTTAGTGATTAGCAGATAATATCTATAAGCTTTCCGAGCGTTAATTTCATCTTCAATAGTTTCATAATCATGTAATAAATTATGCAACATATCAGTAATAGAAAGTCGTACTCCCTGCTGACGAAAAGGGATGCATTTCATATTCAATTAGTCATTCCTTTCAGCGTTAACATATAGAGTATTATAGCAAAAATTTAAATCGCAATAAACCTGCCAATTATTATAAAATAAGCTCACCTTTCTTTGAGGACACCAGAAAAATTTATCAAACAAACTTTTCAAATTTTAAGGCAAAGCCGAGTTAACTTATTTATGCCATCAAAGACATTTGTTAAAAACAGTCTTCCCCACAAAAATAAATCCAGTCAACAAACCTCCGCGTTTCACGTAATTTGTCAACTGGATTTACTTTCAATTTAATGATAATGGAGATTGATTTTCTACTTTCTTCCCGGTGCGACATCATCAGTATTAGCCGGTGTTGGGTTGAGCTTAAAGTGATCATCAGCAGGAACCTTTGATTCATTCACTGCATGATTGGCTTTATGCAAGGTTACCGTTCCCCAAGCCGGGACCGTCACGTTCTGCCAATTAACCGCATACCCGTTAATTGTAACGGCTGCTTTCAATGGCTGACCAGTCGGATTATAGAGATGGGCTGAGATTGAACCATCAGGAGCTAAGAACGCTACTGATCCCAAGCCACCTGTAAACCCATCCGGCGTATAATTGGATGATCCGATGACAATTGAGCCAACTGGAACATCCTGACCAAAGTTGCGGAGCATATAATATTCAAGATTACGCTGAACTTTACCGGTTGTATGGTCAATGGTGACAACGCCGCGGCGACCTGTTGAATCCGCTGCGTTTGGCAACCCCCGTTCGTCCAAAGCAATATTCCAGAGATTAATCATATTCAGACCATTTCGAACCAACCAGTTGGCAATAATGCCAAACATAATGTGGGCAGCATCTTCAGGCGTTTCTTCCATCATGCAACGCCGTTCAGTCATAATAACCTGCCAATTTGGAAAAGCCCGGTTAGCGTTAAACAGGTATGGATAAGGTCCTGTGTAAGTATGAACCGCTAACCCGTCAAAGGCACTTGCTTGGACAGGCGTGACATTGTTGGTAATCGGCTGATCCAACGCATGAAAACTATCATCCAAGAAGTAAATTTTAGTTGCCGGGAACGTCGAATTCAGAGCTGGTCGAAGATACTCGTACCCAAATTCAGCGATTTGATTTGGTGTCCAAATCATTGCCGGCCAGTGAGCTGCATTAGACGGTTCATTTTGAATTGTCACACCATAGATTGGAATCCCCAACTTTTGGTAGGCCTCGATATAACGGACAAAGTAGCGGGCATAAACGGCATCAAACGTGTGGGCTTTACCATAGCCGTTTCCCGTAAACTCACCAAATCGTAAATGACCACCAAAGGTTAAGTGACCCGTATTCTTCATCCACGCTGGTGCCGACCACGGTGATGCAATGATTTTAACAGCTGGATTAATTTTTAAAATTTCTTGGAGAACCGGTACGATGTACTTCAAATCTTTAGTTGCATCAGGTGCCCCCGGCTTACCCTCACCAACGGAAAATTTTTCAAGCTTAAAATCATGTTCGCCAAACGGTACATCATCGTAAGTGTAGTAATCCTGACTTGAAAAATCACACGATCCAAGGGGTACCCGAACAGTTGAAAAACCACCCTGAGTCGGATCAAATAATTCATGAAGCAGAGAATCCCGTTGATCTTTGTTTAAAACGCCCCAAATCAACGAAGCTGCTGAATCAGTAATTGCGGCACCTTGTCCCAACCAATCCTGATGCTTTTCAGAAGGATCAATCACGATTTTAGCTGCTGCTTGATCGGCATCACCAAATTTGGGTGTGGCAATTTGCTCACGCTTCTGTGAAAGATCGCCTGCCGTTGAAGTCCAAAATTCTGTTGAAAATTCACTTGATTCATTATTAGTTGTCAAAAAATCATCTTCCCATTCATAAATGATATGATAAAGCGGTTACAAAAACAAACTCGATAAAGGGACTCATTTATCTCAGTCTCTTTTAATTATTACCAAGTGGAAACGTGGTTCAAAAGCCAGCTCCCGGCCATATAAGTAACTCAGTCAAATATTCAAACCCCGAATATCTAGCTGAGTTACTTATATTCTGGGAGCTAACCGCCTTTTACCCCACTTTGTTTCCTATCCCGGAAACTCTCGTTGATAATCCGCGATCGCCTTGTACTCCGTTGAGAATTCACGACTCAATCGCAGGTAAATCGGAACCAGTTTCCGATATCTCGCAAATGTTTCTTCATTTGGTTGATATTTGTTTTCCTTACCTAAATACTTCTTAATATCTTCAAGCTTATCCTCCATCCCCAACGCCATCTTAGCCAGGAACATCGCAGCCAGACTGCCGCTTTCATAGGATTCAGGGATAATAATATCATTCTCAAATATATCGGCCATCATTTGTGTCCAGAGTTTGGATTGGGCAAAGCCACCGGCTGCTAAAATGGCTTTGGGATCGCCGGTAACTTCCTTAAGGGCTAAAGTAACCGAATAAAGGTTGTACATAATGCCTTCCATCACAGCTCGGATCATATGTGCTTTGGTATGCTTTCGATTAAGTCCGAAGAACGAACCACGAGCATTCGCATCCCACAACGGTGCCCGTTCACCACCCAAGTAAGGATGGAAGATCAGGCCGTCAGAACCAGCCGGGACAGTTGCTGCAATTTTTGACAACATATCATATGAATCCATCCCAAGTAATTTAGCTGCCTGCTCTTCTGAAGCAAATAACGCGTCATGCGCCCAGCTAAGGACAATCCCACCATTATTAATCGGACCGCCAACCAGGTATTTCCCTTTCATGATTGGGTAACAATATAGCCGCGCTTTGGGATCAATCCTTGGCTTATCAACAAAGGTCCTCACTGCGGCCGATGTTCCGATATTAATAGCTAAGACACCGCTATCAATGGCGCCAACGCCAATCGTCGATAACGCCCCATCAGTTGCCCCCATTACAAAATAGACATCCTCGTCAATTCCCATGACTTTAGCATATTCTGATTTAATCCCTTGGAACTTATCAGTTAAATCAACGAGCTCGGGAAGCTGATCTTTCGTGATACCAGTTTCTTTAAGTGCCTCTGGATCCCAATCACAAGTCTTCATATTAAGCAAACCACTGGCTGCTGCCATTGAAATTTCCTCTTTGAGAACCCCGGTATATTTCCAGATAATGTATTCTTTAATGCCAACCCAATAAGCCGTTCGCTTAAATAAATCAGGCTGTTCATTCTTAAAGTACAGCAGCTTGTAGAAGGGTCCCATCGGATGAATTGGTAATCCAGTCCGTTGATACATTGCCATCCCACGACCATTTTCTTTATATTCACGGGCATACTTTTCCGATCGGTTATCTGCCCAGGTCAGCGTTCTGGTTAACGGTTTAAAATCTTTATTTAATGCGATCAGACTGTGTTGCTGGGCTGACCAGGAAATCGCAATTACTTTGCCGTCAGTTAATTGTGCTTTTGCCACTACCTCTTGAATAGCTGAAAGAGTCGCGTTAAAAATCTCATCCGGATCTTCTTCTGCCATATCAGGAGTGTCTTGATATAGGGTGTAGCCTTTATTGGCCTTTGCATAAATTTTGCCATCGGTATCATAGAGAAGCGCCTTTGTACTGGTGGTTCCCACATCAATTCCAATAATATAATTCATAATGTTAATCTCCGTTCTTACAATAACTAGTATACCAGAATATTAAATCAGATATACCAGATTGTCAATAGCGCTTTCATTGTTATTAATTCAAGGATCAGTTTGCCTTCAATCTACAGCAAAAGGGACTGGGACAAAAGTAAATTTTGCCTCGGTCCCTTTTAGCAATCGTTCTCATCCAATTAAAGATCGTTCAAAAAATAATTCAGATTGTTTAATCAATCGTGTGAGTAAGTTCCCGAACCGGTCGCTTGCCGGCAACAATGTTTCGAACGTCGCTAACACACTTCTCACCCATACCATGTAAACACTCATACGTGTATGCGGAGGTATGCGGTGTCAAGATAACGCGATCGTTCTTTAAGAATGGATGATCAGCCGGAACCGGCTCAACTTCCATTGCATCTGCTGCGTAACCAGAAAGCTGGCCACTTTCAATCGCATCACTGATCGCCTTTTCTTCAACCAAAGCACCACGGGCATTGTTACAAATATAAGCACCCTTTTTGAGGTTCTTGATTGTTTCAGAATTAATCAAGTGATAGTTACCATCATTTAAAGAAGCATTCAATGAGATGTAGTCACAACGCTTTAATAAAGTTTCCAGATCAACCTGTTCCACGTTATGATTAGTTAGCCATTCACCCGAAACATGAGGATCCGGATCATTAACCAGCACAGGACCACCAAAAATGCTGAACAATTCAGCAACTCGGCTACCAATATTTCCACAGCCAATCACACCAAATGTCTTACCACTGAACTCGTTACCCATAAATTGAGCCCGATCCTGATAACGGCCGGCACGTTCACGTTCTGATGACGGAACAACTCGACGGACCAATGCCATCAAATTAGCTAATTCATTTTCAGCAACCGAGTTTCGTTCAACGTGTTGCGGCACAATAGCAACTTGGACGCCGTGTTCTTTAGCCGCTTTAATGTCAACGTTGTTAAACCCAATTCCGTGACGGGAAATCAATAATAGGTCATCCATGTTATCGAAAAATTCTTTGTTAAAGAATGGGGTCACACTGGCAATAATAATGTTGTAGCCATGAAGCTTCTCAGCTAAAGACTTGCCATCAATGTCGGTTGGCAGCATAAACCGCTTAACGCTACCAATCTTTTCTAATTCCTGCCAATGCTCTGTGAAAATTTGTCCAAAACTGCTTGAGTTAACAACAGCAATGTTATATTCCATCTCAAACTCTCCTTTAGATGATTAATTGTTTATACTGATATACTAGTTCTTTGTCGAACCATTGTCAAAGTCTTTTTAATCAAGTTTAATGTCACATTCATAGCTTCTGGTAGCTTTGGCATCAAGATGATGGTTGCCTTCCTTTGATCCAAGCTCAACAAGGTCGCCATAGACATCCGGTAAGCCGTTAAATCCTTCAATACATAAGAATGGCGCATTAGCACCTTCCTTTGTCCACAAAGTAATATGATCAAAGTCGGATACGTCAACAGTTACAGCATGCTTAGTTTCCTTAGAATAAAGCTTGACTGACTTAATCCCAGTATTCTCAATGATCAATAATCCCTTTTCAAACATGGCGTGATCAAGCTTAACCGTCCCATTCTCGTAGTTTGGCAACTGTTCAATCTTCCCGCTTCGATAAGGATTGGGCTTCTTGACGATCTCATAAGTCTCTAAGGAGTCGGTTTTAGGTTCAATATCCAGTCGATAGTCATCAAATATTCCTTCACCATTAATTGGCACGTTAAATGCTGGATGATAACCGAGTGAATATGACAAATTCTGATCATCGTCATTTTTAATGTCAAATTTAACGGCCAGACCATTCTCAGAAAGACTAAACGATACTTTGAAATCAAAATCAAAGGGATAATACTTCTTAGTGGCATCACTGGACTTTAATAGTAGTGAGACGGCGCTGTCAGTCTTTTCGGCAACCACAAAATCAAAGTCGGCGACAAAACCATGCTGTGGCATCTCATATTTTTTGCCATTGATTAAATAAGCATCGTCATTTGAACGACCAATTGCCGGAAACAGAATAGGCGCATGTTTCTCCCAAATATCATTATTCCAAATGTAGTCAAAACCGCCTTGCTTATTAATCAAATGGGTTAACTGGGCACCGTGCTCATCAATCTCAGCAGAGAACCGATCATTACTGATTTTTTGCATTGTTTTTATCCTCCTCTGAGAATCCTTAGTCCTTATCAAAGAAATGGAATTGATGATAAGCATTGTTGTAGGCAATGTCTTCAACGATTTGACCGAGATAGTCCTCGTCATCAGGCGCCTGGCCTCTTTGGACCCATTCACCAATCACGTTGCACAAAACTCTTCTGAAGTACTCATGACGTGGATAAGATAAGAAGCTTCGTGAGTCCGTCAACATCCCAACAAAGTTAGGCAATAGACTTTGCTCAGCCATCATCGTTAACTGTTTCTTCATGCCGTCAAATGTATCGTTAAACCACCATGCACAGCCTAATTGAAGCTTTTGAACGCCATCTTGTTGGAAATCACCCATTCCAGTTGCTAATTGCAACCAATCATTTTGATTTAATGAATAGAAGATTGCTCGTGGAATCTCATTTTCAGTTTGCATATCGATCAATAACTTCATGAATTCTTGGGCAATATCCGGTTGCGTCCCCATTGAATCAAAACCGCCATCAGCACCAAATTGTTTAAACATTGGCTTGTTGGCGTTCCGAATGACATTCATATGGAACTGCATCGTCCAATTAAATTCTTTATTCAATTTCATGAGGCTTTCAATCAACATCGTTTGATATTGATCGATTTCGTGGTCGGTTAAAGCTTTATTGCTGCGGGCTTTCTCAACAATGCGATCAAGTTCAGCGTCAGTCGCTTTGGCAAATCGGAAGAAGTTAAGCCCATGATCCGATAACTTACCGCCCATGCTTGAGAAATATTCAAATCGTTGACGCATAGCACTCATCAATGTCTTGAATGATGAAATCTTAACGCCCGAAACGTCTGACAATTGATCAAGGTACTCACCATAAGTGTCATCGGTTAAATGAAGTGCCTTATCCGGCCGCATTGCAGGCAATACTTTAAAACCGTTTTGGTCTTCCTCTTCTTTTAATAACTTATGATACTTAAGATCAGAAGCCGGATCGTCAGTCGTGCAGAGTGCCTTGACGTTTGATCGTTTGATTAAATTACGAGGCTTAAAATCGTCAGTTTGAAGTAGCTTGTTTGCCTTTTCCCAAATTGCCGGTGCTGACTTTTTATTAAAGATATCATCAATTCCAAAGAAACGTTTCAATTCAAGGTGAGTCCATTCATACAACGGATTACCCAGTGACTTCTCAATGGTGCCGGCCCAAGCAATAAATTTATCATAATCATCACCGTCACCAGTAATCAGCTTTTCAGGAACGCCATTGGCTCGCATTAATCGCCATTTATAATGGTCGCCGACACTACCATCATTAACCCAAATTCGGGTAATGTTCTTATAGTTTCGGTTTTCGTAAATCTCTTTTGGATCCAAATGACAATGATAATCAATAATTGGCATTTTAGAAGCATGATCATGGAACAGCTTTTTGGCCATTGGTGTGGTTAATAAGAAGTCATCGTTTAATAATGTCATCGTTTATCTTTCCCCTTTAATTAATTTGCTTTGCGTATTTTGATAAAGTATCTTCAAGGGTCTTGCGAACAGCTCCTACCCCGCTGATTTGTGAGGCAAAATAATTCTCAACCTTTTCGCCAAGGCCAACTTCATAAAGATCATGACCAAAGATTGACTTATTTGAAAGGATATCCTTCAAATGCGCATGAACATCAGTCTTTTCACCCAGCTTAATGTCACTGACTTTAGGTTGGAGTTCAGATAACAATGGATCTGGACTTGGTGTAAATGGCTTGCCCTGATCATCGATAGCCATCAGATAACGGCACCAAGTTGCTAAAACTAGTGGAATGAAGTTCAAGTCAGCTGGGTTACGCTTAGGATCGTTGACATAATGTGAAATCGTAACCCCGTAGCGAACCGCCAACTTCTGTGAGGTATCTGAAGCAATTCGTTGCGGCATATCGGGAATGTAAGGATTTGGCAATCGTTTGTTAACCAACTGGTCGATAAATTCCTTTGGGTTAATAACTTTAGGATCTTTAACGACTGGCAGTCCTTCAATGTAACCAATTTGCTTGATTAAATTCAGCATGTCAGGATCACTGACTTCTTTAGCAATCGAATTAAAACCAAGTAGGCTACCGTTAACTGCCAAAGCCGTATGCAACGGATTCAGGCAAGTTGTCACTTTCATTTCATCAGCATCATTGACTGTGTCACGATCAGTTAAAATGACACCGGCCTTTTCAAGAGCCGGACGACCATTTGGAAAATCGTCTTCAACAACTAAGTAATGAACCTCTTCGGTATTAGTAAATGCTGCAATATTCGTATGGCCTGGTGTATGCAGAATCTTATAATCTTCAAAACCATCTTTGCTTAACTGCTCTGAAACTGTATCAGAAGGGTTAGGCGTAATTCGATCAATCATCGAAAGTGGGAAGCTGATAGTTTTGTCATCTTTTAAGTAATCAACAAATTCTGTAGGAACTAAGCCGTTCTTTTCCCAACCCTCAGCAATTGTCAGAACGCTCTTTTCAAGCCGTTCACCATTTTGCGAGAAGTTATCAGTACTCAAAAGTGCCATTGGATACTTGCCGGCTTTGAAACGAGCAAACATTAGTGCTGTTAAACTGGCCATATTATTCTTCGGTGCTTCCGGACCATTTTTGATATCTTCTTGAACGACAGGAATTAGATTCCCCTGGCTGTCCCAAAGGTTATATCCCTTTTCAGTAATTGAAAAGGTTGCTAATTGAAGGGCTGGATTTTCAAAAATTGCAAACATTTTCTTCCAGCCGTCGGGGTTGCCCTGATCAAAGAAGTCAGCATCCGCAACGGAAGCAAACAGTTCCTTTTCAAACTTACCATCTTCGTGGGTAATCACCCGCAAAATTCGATTGTCATATTGTTTATAAACACCTTTAACAACATCGGGGTCATGGGTTTCACCAACAACAATTCCGGCATCCAGATCACCAGATTCTAGTAATCGATCCGCAATTGCGGCGTGGAACGCCCGGAACAAGTTACCACCGCCGAAATGAACCCAGCGAGTAGCCCCTGTTTTTTGTTTAATATCATAGCTTGGAACCTTGATTCCTGCGTCTGTAAATGCTTTCTTATCAGTTAAATAGTTATCAGTAATTTTTACCATTAACATACCCTCCTAGTGCAACTGGTCGTTAAAATCCAATCTGCATCCTTTTACAAAAACTGATACACTAGTAACCTGTATCCGCTTTCAATACCATTATATTCTGATATATCAGATTGTCAACACCTTTTAACGTTAAGTAAAATTGCATTAACTTTTGGATAATCGTATGATAAACTGTAGGAATAATTAAAGGAGATTATGATATGGATAATATGCGTAGTGACGCCTATAACGAAATAAAATACAAAATTATCCACTTCGATTACATACCGGGACAAAAGATATCTGAAAAGTTAATTTCTGAACAGTTAGGCCTTGGTCGAACACCTGTCAGAGAAGCAATCATCAGAATTGAACGTGAAGGCCTAATTGAAGTGATACCTCAGAGTGGGACCTATATAACCAAAATTGATATGGCAGATGCCAAAGATGGTCGATTTGTCCGGGAATGTATCGAACCAAAAATTATGATCAATGCCGCCGTTAACATTTCTGACGAGTCACTGGATACCTTAAAGGCCAATCTTCATTCACAGGCCCAAACGGCTGATAAAATCCAACCCGACAACTTTTTTGATTTGGATCAGGATTTTCACCATGAATTTTACAAGGTCGTTAATAAAGAAACTGTCTGGCAGTGGCTGCAAATTAATAATACCCAACTCAACCGATTCCGCCGATTACGACTTAAAGAAATGGAACTAAATTGGAGCACCATTTACAATCAGCATAAGAAGATTTTTGATGCCGTTGTTGATAAAGACATTGATGATCTTGAATACCTAGTGAACGAGCATCTTCATCTAATGTTAATCGAAAGTAAAAAGGTGCTTGATGCTTACTCCGATTATTTCCAAAATTATGAGCAAGATTAATTACCATTATATGTCATTAAAAAAATGAGGTTCAAAATCAATCGATTTGATTGATTTTGAACCTCATTTTATTTTAAAAACTTTTTTAACCTATTTTTTAAAGAAAGTTATTTCTCTTCATCCTCAGTGTTTTCCTCATGAATCTTTTCAAGCTTGCTTGCGTTGGCAAGAACCCGCTTCTTGTTTAGTGGATAAAGAAAAATTAACACAATGGCAGCCAATGCAAGACAAACGGTTGGCACACCCGTTGCTAAATAGTAAATTCGATCAACAACTTGGGTCGTTTGTTGAACACCACCGGAAGTTGATGAAATATAACCAATCGCCGTCAACATGAAACCACCAAAACCACCGGCAATTGCTTGGGCAACCTTACGAGCAAATGAGTTAACACCGTAAACAATACCATCTTCACGAACACCAGTTAAAACTTCGTGGTTATCAATCACGTCAGTAATGAATGCCCAAACCATCAGGTTAAAGACACCGGCACCAAGTGAACCAAGGACTAACATAATCAAGTAGAACGCAGCACTATGCGTATGAGTGACCATCAGAATACCATAAACAATGGCACCAAAGATCAAAGCTGTGACCGTACATTCTTTTCGACCAAATTTTTGAGTCATCCAGTTACTAAATGGTGCAAGTAACAAAACAGTTGCAAAGTTAATAATCAAGGCTAATGACATTGCGGCTTTGTTTTGGAAATAATCATTAAACAGATATGAGATTAAAGTTCCTGAAAGGTTCTGGTTAACAACCAAAATCAAATCAACGACAACTAAGATGATCAATGCCCGGTTTTCAAGCATTCCTTTAACTAACCGACCCATCGGTACTTTTTCACTTTTTTCAGTTCGAACCCGTTCGGTTGTTAGATGAGTCGTCAACTGGTAGCAAACATAACCTAAAATTGCACAAACGACAACCACCCAGAAGAAACGGTTACCGGAGATCTTTTGTGAAGCGCCAACGTACATGAACATTGGAATGATGTAACTAGTAATTGCACTACCTAATGCAGAACCCATAGCACGGAACGTTGATAAAGATGTTTTGTCGTTAGGGCTACTACTAATAGCTGAAGCCATTGAACCATAAGGAATATTGACAGATGAATAGAAGATTCCCCATGCAAGATATGTGATGAACACATAAATCAAACGATAAGTTAATGACCAATCTTTAACGATTGGGACAAATAGCAGAACCAGTGAAATTAATAATGGGTACTTCATCCTGTTAATCCATGGCTTGAATCGACCAATCTTATGAAGCTTACTATTATCAACCAATCGACCAACAGTAATATCAGCAAAGGCATCAACGAATCGCGCAATAATGAACAGGATTCCGACTTGGGCTCCCGTTAATCCCAAAACGTTGGTGTAAAAAATCATTAAGAACGAGTTAACAACGTTAAATGAAAAGTTGTTCCCAATGTCTCCAAACATGTAACCAATTTTATCTTTAATATTAAAAGGCTTGTCAGACGTAATAATTGTCTTTTGTGTTTTATCCAATGTATGCCACTTCCTCTAAAAATTATAAAAAATATTGCAAATCCACATCAACAGCTTAAGCGCTTACAAAAATAAATTTAATAAACACTCAGAATTACATTCCAAATGACCAGTTGACATTAGCCCTCCTTCAAACTGATACATAAGTTACTAAAAGAATAACACCAAATGATTGCGTTTACAAGACCTCTCCAAAAATAGTTTTTGACTTTTTTCACATTCATTTATGCTTTAGGAAAGCTGTAAATCGGCAATATCAGCAGTATATGATTAAATATTGTTTATTTTTCCCAAAAAATAATTCTTGCTTAAAAGCAACAATTAATAGGGAAATCCGTCAAATCTAGTATATCTATTATGTATTCCGAATATATCAGTTGCTTAATGACTTCGATTAGAAGAAATCCTAATATGTCACTGTTAAAAGTTAGTAATGAAAAAAGATACACTGCTTTTTAGTGTATTTTTACTAAAAATATCGAACGTTTTAACATTTTTAATATACCAGTTCTTGACGGTTCAAAACATCTCCCGTAATATAGGCTTTGTAATCGTTTTCTATTATTTAAAAATAAATGGAGAAAAATCCGCATGAATCAAATTGATTTGACAAAGGGAAATCCATTAACCAGACTAATTCTTTTTTCCTTACCATTAGTTGGCGGTTCCCTCTTCCAACAACTATATAATTTTATCGACACTTTAATCGTTGGCCGACTAATTGGTATTGACGCGGTCGCAGCAGTTGGTGCCTATTATCCCCTAAGCTTTTTAGTCCTCGGCTTCATTCAAGGCAGCTGCATTGGTTTCAGCATCCCACTATCGCAAAGTGTCGGTGCTAAAGATCAGCAAGCTACCAAAACCTTTTTTACAAATGCAATTTGGATTTGTTTAGCGATGGCAATCTTATTAACACCGATTATGATAATCGGCGCCTCTGGTGCTCTGAAGCTTCTAAATACCCCCAGTAATGTTTTCAAAGCAGCAGTCACATTCACCGTCATTTCTTTTTTAGGAATTCCAGCTAACATTCTCTACAACTATTCGGCGGCGGCTTTGCGCGCATTTGGTGACGCGATTCATCCGCTCCATTTTTTAGTTATTTCATTAGTTATTAATGTCATTCTTGATCTTATTTTTATTATCAATTTTCATTTGGGAATCGCCGGCGCTGCGTGGGCAACCGTTATTAGTGAGTTCATCGGCGGTATTCTTAACTTAACGCTCTTTTTGTTTGGGAAACACCGGCTAACTATTGACCGTCAAAGTTGGCGCCCAGCTCCCAAGGCAATTCGTAAAATGACTGCAATTGGGATTCCGATGGGATTTGAATATTCGATTTCAGCAATCGGTGCCATTATCATGCAGGACGCGATTAATCGGCTGGGCTCAAATATCATGGCTGCCCAATCTGCCGCTGACAAAATCCGCCAATTGTTTACCTTGCCAATGGAAAGTGTCGGGGCAGCGATGGCAACTTATCAGGCTCAAAACTTTGGTGCCAAAAACGCTAAAAGAATTAAACAGGGGATTTCAAATGGGGTGATGATTCAAATTATTTACTCAGTAGCAGCTTTTGTGATTATTAATTTAACAAAGACCTCATTAGTAACTGCTGTCTTGGGAACCGGTTCTATGCAAACAGTTACTAAAGCCAACGAATATCTCACAATCATTTCATTTTTCTTTCCAGTTCATGGATTGCTCATGATTTTTAGAAACACCCTTCAGGGATGGGGGCACAGCCTATATGCCATTGTCTCTGGATTTGGTGAATTACTTGGAAGATCAATTGGCAGCCTTTTTGCATTAGGTGCCGCCGGGTACACTGCTATTTGCTATTCAAACCCATTGGCTTGGGCAATTTCTTTAGTTTATTGCGTGATCATGACTTGGAAACTCTTTAAACAAGACAAGGACGGCCTAGCTATTTAACGTCTTGGCGTTTTCTCTAATCAAAAAGAAGAGTTAGGCAAAAAACGGGACTGGACAAAATTACTTTTGCCTCAGCCCCGTTTGATCTCTAATATCTTACTTTAAATAATAAAGATTCGTTACTGGATCAGTTAAACTGTTTCTCACCGAACCATAGCCGGACGCTTTGGATCAAATTGCCAACCCGGAATTAACGCCTGCATTGCTTTAGCATCATCCCGCGCACCAAGATGCTGATTAACATAAAGCTGGTGAGCCCGTTTTATCGCATCTAAATCAACCTGAATCCCCAGTCCTTCGTTATGTTTAGAAACCGTCAACTGACCATTTGTGATCTGATATGGATTTTTCGTTAGATACTGGCCATCTTGCCAAATCCAATGCGTATCAATTGCATATATCT
This sequence comes from Lentilactobacillus diolivorans DSM 14421, assembly GCF_001434255.1. Taxonomy (GTDB): domain Bacteria; phylum Bacillota; class Bacilli; order Lactobacillales; family Lactobacillaceae; genus Lentilactobacillus; species Lentilactobacillus diolivorans. The sequence goes on along the minus strand of NZ_AZEY01000075.1, from coordinate 27,095 downwards.
CACCCGGTGCCGCTGCAGCAGCGTTGGCGGCCATTGCTAATGAAATATCAAAATGATTATTGGAATGAATTCCCCAATGAAGGCCAAATTCATGGCACAATTGGGCAACTCGAACAGATCCCGCCATTGTCCAAAAATGAGGATCAGCTAATGGGATTGAAACACTGTTCAAGGCAATTGCATGTCGCATTTGACGCCAGTCAGTATCCACCATATTTGTTGCTGTTGGCATAAAGGTTGCCTTTTGATATTCCGACAAAATTTCTCGTCCCGAAAAACCATTCTCGGCACCACAAGGATCCTCAATATATGTCAAAAACGGTTTAAGTTGGTCGGCATATTGAATTGCTTCGTCAAGCGACCAGGCGCCGTTAGGATCCAGATCCAGTCGAGCATCTGGAAACGCCTGATGCAATGCCTTGATAGTGGCAACTTCTTGCTCTCCGTTAAAAACACCACCCTTTAATTTAAAGGTGCGAAAACCATAGCGGTCATAAGCTGCTTGAGCCTGACGAACGATTGCTTCAGGCGTTAACGCCGGTCCACGGCGAATGCGTCCCCAGTCATCGGTCTGATCATCATCTTGAATATACGGCAAGTCCGTTTTCGATCGATCACCAACATAAAATAGATACCCTAAAACATCTATCTTTTCTCTAACTTGACCATCTCCCAATAATGCCGCCACCGGCACATGAAGATATTTGCCTAATAGATCAAGAAAGGCGGTTTCAATCGCAGTAACTGCATGAATCGTGATCCGCTGGTCAAACGTTTGGTTACCCCGACCACCTGCATCTAACGCTTGAAATTTGTTCTCAACTGTTTGCAATACCCGTTTGAAGTCGCCAATTGAACTGCCAATTACCAATGGGGTTGACCGCTTCAAAACATCTGTAATCTTTTCGCCCCCAGGAACCTCACCGACTCCCATCTGCCCTTCAGTTGTCACTAAAATAACAATATTTCGGGTAAAGAATGGGCCATGAGCCCCACTAAGGTTTAGCAACATGCTGTCATATCCGGCAACTGGATATACCATCATTTTTTCAATTTTTGGAACTGACATGATAATCACCCTCCCGTTTAATTATGTGCACATATCATTGGGTCGAAACAATCAGTTTGAAAAGTAGGCCTGGTCAGTTATTTCGAGTGTTATTGGCTAAAGAGCAGGCTCCGGCTATTTAAGCCAAGTAACGCCACATTCCAGGTTCGGGAATATGGGTCCTCGGCTGTTATTTGGCTGAAACGTGGTCTAAGAAGCAGCTCCCGGCCATATAAGCCGGTCAACGCCACATTCCAGGTTCGGGAATATGGGTCCTCAGCTGTTATTTGGCTGAAACGTGGTCTAAAGAGCAGGCTCCGGCCATATAAGCCAGTCAACGCCACATTCCAGGTTCGGGAATATGGGTCCCCTCGGTTGTTATTTGGCTGAAACGTGGTCTAAGAAGCAGCTCCCGGCCATATAAGCCAGTCAACGCCACATTCCAGGTTCGGGAATATGGGTTTCCTCGCCTGTTATTTGGCTGAAACGTGGTCTAAAGAGCAGGCTCCGGCCATATAAGCCAAGTAACGCCACATTCCAGGTTCGGGAATATGGCGTTACTTGGCTTATATTCTGGAGCCTAAGCGCTCTTTAGCCCACTCTTTTTAAATAGAAATCAAATCCTTCACCGCGAAGTTCAAATGAATTTGATACTTTTTCTCTTCTGGTCGCGACAATTTTACAATCACTCGTCGGTTTTCGCCATTAAAGAACCATCCTTGATCCGCTTTCTCAAATTTTTCATGATTCAAGAATTGCTGAATTTCAGTTCCAGCAACCGACACTTGCGCCGGCGCCACATCCGGGCACATTACTTCCAGCTGCAGTTTCTGAACACTTGTCTTGTACGTGCCGTTATTGGTAACATCCACAACAACCCCGTCATCAGAACTTGAAACTGCAAATTTTGTCGTCAAATAATCGCCCTTTTGATAATCATTTGTCTTACCATCATCCTCATACAACATGAAGGATGCCTCAACTGACGGTTCAATCAGCAGATTTAACTGTTCAATTGACTGGTTATGAAGATTCATCAAATGAGGCGCCGTTGGGACAATGCCACCGGTTCTTAAAAACATTGGAATACTATGCAGATCAACCGGCAACTCAATCGTTTGACCGCCCTCATAATATTGACTGTCAGCTAAGTTGACCCAGTCCGCCCCTTTAGGAAGGTAGACTTTTTTCATTGTTTGACCTTTGTCAAGAACATTGGCAATCAGTAACGAAGGCCCCAGCATGAATTCGAAGCTTTCCTCCAACACTTTTGGATCATCCTGAAACTCATAAACCAGCGGTCTCATAATTGGCGATCCCTTCGTTGATGCTTCAAATAAAAGTGAGTAGAAATACGGAACCAGCCGATACCTTAATTGAATTGCATCTCGAATATACGACGTATACTCTGGATACATCCAAGGCTCAGTAACTGTATTATCCGTGTTTGAAGAATGAATTGAGAACCTTGGTTGGAAAATACCATTCTGAACCCATCGGACAAACAATTCCGGCTCTGGTGCCGGACCATCAAATCCGCCAATGTCACACCCCTGGTTGGCAACGCCTGATAATCCCATTCCCAAAACAGTTGGTACGTTATATTTCACATTGGTCCAACTCGTTCGGTTATCGCCAGCCCAGGTCTGGGCATAACGTTGAATACCGGCAAATCCAGCTCGGTTAATCAAGTAAGGACGAATATTTGGATCATAATCATGAATCGCCTTCTTAGCTGATTTAGCCATCATGGTTGGCATGATTGGTTTCAAACTTTTAATCGGCTTCTTCAAGCCATCCGCGTCAACCACCGCATCCCCATTACTAATTTCATACTCGTTATTATCATTCCAAATCGACGTAATCCCTTTGGACAATAATGCTTTTGTCATAAATCGATTCCACGTATTCCGACCATTTTCACTGGTGAAATCAATAAAATGCGCATCGCCACCCCAATACTGATCCGTTTCAAATCCTTTTTCATCAGAAGTTTTGACAAACGCATTGCCCTTTTCAAATTCATCCATAAACGGGTGGGTTAGCAACAAACCCGGTTTAATATTCGGAGCAAGTAAAACGCCACGCTTTTTAAGTTCCTTAACAAAATCATCGGGATTAGGGAAGCGTTGTTTGTTCCAGTTGAAGACATACCGCTTGCCATCCTTACCAGATGTATAACCAGAGGATAAAAAGAACCCATCACAAGGAATGCCATTTTTCTTGCAGGTATCAACAAAATCTAAAATTGCTTCATCCGAGTGTTGATCCAATTCAGTGTAGTACATTGTTGATCCCATATAGCCAAACGATGCAAGGGGCGCCAACGCACTTTTACCAGTTAAATCAGTATAGTGTTCAACAACATCCTTGACCGTTGGGCCACCGATGAAGAATAAGTCAATGTCACCACCATCACATTCGAAATAGCTATAGCGCTGCCAATAATTACTGTGTTCGCAATCCATATCAAACACTGAATCATAGGCATTGTTATAAAAGATTCCGGATGCCATGTTCTGCTGCGAATCTAAATCAATATAGAACGGAATCATTTTATATAACGGATCGGACTTGGCCGCGTTCCAGCCCAACGAATCGGTATTGTGCATTCGCATCCGACGTTTAAACTTATTGAGTTTCCCAGACTTTTCACCAAAGCCGTAGAAGTAATTATGATCTCCCATCCGTGAATAATGAAATGATCGGCCATTATCATCTTGTAGAAATGAGCGTTTAGGCAGGTCTTCATGAACAACGTTGCCGGATTTATCCGTAATTTTAAATCCAAACGGGTTCTTTTCAATATGCAGGTCGTACTTAGGGCCAGGGACAAGATACTCGTCATCATTTTCAGTCAACTGGATTGGAAGTGGTGTGACCTGTTCGCGCTCATCCTTAAACAGATCGTCAAGCTGATCATTCCATGCCGTTTTAACAAGTGCATAAGAGGCTTCCGGTGCAAAACTTTTAGCAAACGTCCCACGAATTCGAATAATATTATCATCTATCAAATAAATTTGAAACTGGGCACCGTCCGTCTGAACGGTTAAATAGCCTTGATTAGGCTTAATTCTAACTATTTTTCGACTAGATTTCATGACTTACCCTCCAATTATTTTTTATAGCCAAAGTCTGGAATTGAATTCCAACGTTTACTTAGATATCGGACAACTGCTTTAGGTTCTCTACCGCGGGTGAAGATTCCTTTCTTGTTACCCTGAACACGGTTGATTCCAAATTTTGTCTGAAAGTCTGCAAAGTTCCATAACTGTTCGCCAACAAAGTTCGGAATCTCATCAAAGACCTTGCTGTTCATTCGATAATAATCTTCCTGATATTCTTCTGACCATGGCTCATCATAATTACTATGCAACCCAGGCATCGTATCAGCACCATATTCTGTATACATGATTGGTTTATCAGGATACTTAGCTTGCCATTCCTTCAACTCATCTCTAGTTTTCTGCTCCGAAATCTTCAAATCACCATTATCAATATACCAACCGTAATATCGATTCAAAGCAATCACATCGACCAAATCTGTACACTTATCGGATTTAGGACTTGTCCACATGATCGCAACGTAGGTTAGTGGTCGTTTTTGAGGATCAAGCTTACGGGCTTCCTTAAATAATGGTTCGAAATATTCGTGGGCGCCTTGAGAATAATTAGCAGCTTCATTGGCAATTGACCACATCACCACACAAGCATGATTCTTATCACGATCAATCATTTCACGAATCACTTGTTTATGCGCTTCGGCGGTCTTTAATTTTTCCCAAGTATCATCCTGATAGCCATCCTTTGTTACCTCAGAAACGTTGAACGTAAACGACAGCATCAAGCCAACTGCTGGCGTTTCTTCAATGACCACAATTCCTTCGCGATCACATAAACGAATCATTTCATCCGAGTATGGATAATGAGATGTCCTAAATGAATTGGCACCCATTTTCTTCATTAAATTAATATCAAGAACGTTAACGGCCTCATTTAACCCTTTTCCGTTGACATAAGTATCTTCGTGCTTCCCAAATCCTTTAAAGTAAAATGGTTGCCCGTTAATCAAAAATTTACCAGCTTTAACTTCAACGGTCCGCACGCCAAACGGCTCTTCGTAAACATCCACGATTTCACCATTAGTCACACCAACCACTTTGGCCGTATAAAGATATGCTTTCAAAGGCTGCCAGAGATGCACATTGCTAATCAATGCGTGGGCATCGGCACCAGTCGCTTCAGCAACCGATTGCCCAGATTCATCCAGAATTGTCGTTCTAATTTCGTCAAACTTTTCGCCGCCCGTTTTGACTTCTAAGTGAACGTCAGCCGTTCCCTTTTTTAGATCAACATTAGGAACAACGGTAATATCATCAATGTGGGCTCGCGGTGTTGAATAAATTTTAATTGGTCGATTTAATCCAGCGTAGTTATAAAAGTCAAAATTTTCGTCGACTTTGCGTACAGTGTGGCCGTCAGCGTCCTTTTCTTCACTATAATTACCAACAGGTAATGTCGTGAAGTCAAGAATATTGCTTAACCGAACGGCTAACAAATTATCACCATCGATTAAATGATCATTAATTTCAACTTCAAAGGGTGTAAAACCGCCTTTGTGATGGGTAATTTCTTCACCGTTTAAATAAACCCAAGCTTCATGAGTCGCAGATCCGAACCGTAAAACCAGTCGTTGGTCTTTTAAAGTCTTAGGAATCGTAAAATGACGCTGATACCAGAAAAAGCCGCTGTGTTCACGGACTTCGGCATCAGCAGTTTGATCGTTAAACGATGCCGGTACCGCCATCACGGTCTCGGTTGGTAAAGGTTTACCAGGATCAATTGGTGTTGTTTCATGATCAATCATAAATTTCCAAGTACCATCCAAGTTAAGAACGGTTCGACTATCAGTTGTAATTGGATATAACATGTTTTTGTTCCCCCTATATGTTTATTTCAAAAGTGTGTTGACTTCAAATTATCTGCGACTAGTACTTTTATCTGAGCAATGCCAAAAATCGATGAATTTAAACATGGTATTTCAGCAGCTAAAACTAATACATCAGTATACAAGAAATATAGCACAAAAAGGTAGCGCTTTCAACACCGTCAGTAAATAATGTTTTTCCATAATCACATGTAATTTATCCGTGCTTTACTTTGCTTATAAGGGGGCCACATACTTTTATCAAAAATGACTTTATCCACTTTATAGATTGCATTCATTTTACTTTTTACCGATGTCGTGAAAATTTCGTCACCATATCGAATAATCTGTTATACAAGTATTTCTTCCAAAATCAAATAAAAGTAAACAACCCGGGCACCTCTAAAATTAGAGATACCCGGGTTGTTTACTTTTATTCTGGAATCAAGATGCTTTTCTGTTTACTTCTTCATATCCATCGCATGGCCGCCAAATCCGTGACGCAGCGCTGAGACAACTTTACCAGTAAACGTATCTTCTTCTTCGGAACGCAAACGTGCATACAGCGAATCAGTAATAACGGGAACCGGAATTCCTTGCTTGAGAGCTTCTTGAACCGTCCATTTACCTTCACCTGACGAAAACATCCGACCGGTAATTTGATCCAAGTTAGCATCCTTGGCAAAAGCTTCTTGGGCTAATTCCATGAGCCAGCCGCGAATAACTGAACCATGAACCCAAACTTTAGCAACTCCTTCATTATCATAGTCATATGGACTGTGATCCAAAACGTCAAAGCCTTCACCAATAGCTTCCATCATTCCATATTCGATACCATTATGAACCATCTTTAAATAATGGCCTGAGCCTGGCTTACCGGTATAAAGATAGCCGTCTTCTAATGAAATGCCGTTAAATAATGGCACTAAGTGTTCGAATTTTTCAGCACTTGGACCACCGATCATAAAGTTACCGCCATTAAGGGCACCGTCCTTACCGCCTGAAGTCCCGCAATCAAAGAAGTTAACGCCTTTTTCTTCGGCAATCTTACTATGACGAATTGAATCTTGGTAGAACGAGTTACCACCATCAATCAAATAATCATCTTTTGAAAGAAGTCCAACGAGTTCTTGAACCGTTGAATCGGTTGGCTTGCCGGCTGGAACCATAATCCAAACAGTGCGTGGTGCGCTTAATTTACTTACCAGGTCAGCGTTACTCGAGGCAGGCGTTGCGCCGGCTTCTTGAGCTAACTTAACATTATCTGCGTTTAAATCAAATGCAACAACTTCATTTCCGTTACGAATCATGTTCTTAACCAAGTTAAGACCCATTTTTCCAAGACCAATCATACCAATTTGCATAAGTAATCATACCTCTTTCATCTTATATACTAGTTTCCTACTCAACCTTACTTAGATATTATATATTTTGAAAAGAATTTTCGCAAGTGATATGTGTAAATTTATTTCATGTTTTTTGTAATTGTGAAATTACATACTAAATACGCTTATGGTTCCCATTTTGTCAGGTGATTACATTTGTGATTCTTATGATGACTTTGAATAACCAATTAGTTATTCCGTGAAAATGTTTTACAAATTATGACGCTTCATTCTCAAAATAATTGATCCGAGCATTAAAACTAATCCACAGGATGACAAGAATACCCCCGCTAATAAGCCCCGAATATGATAATTAAAGGCCAGACGATGCTTGCCGGGTGTTAGCTGAGTACCAATCAGACCTGAGGCAACTTTCTTGATTGGATGTCGCTTGCCATCAACACGTACCTGCCAGCCTTGATCGTATGGGATACTCAGCAAAAGTGTTCGGTTGCGTTTGCCAACATGAACAACGCCCCGAAAATGACCGCCATGTTCATTTAATCGATTCACATCGTCTAACTTAAATTGATGCTGGTCTGTCAATTGAACCACTCTTTCAAATTTAGCGATATTAATCCCGGCAACATCCTCCGTCGGTTTTCTTAACTGCTTTACAGACTGCAATGTAATGGTTGCCACCTGATGCTTTTGTAAATATCCCAACGGAATCATTTCAGTTCCTAACCCACTATATAAAGAAGATAGGACTGCACCATTAACAATTATTTTAACGCCATGCAACCGCACACGAGGGATATACAGGTAATGAGGCCCCGAAGTCGTTGCTTGAATTTTCATTTTATATTGATAAAAATCTCTAAACGTTTTTTGTTGATAACTGGTAACTTGAGGCTGCTCCAAATAGTGACCAGAATCCCCTGCCTCAGCTTGAACAAAACGATTCAGGTTGTCGAAAACCTGACCACGTTTAAATTTCAAATGCTGCATCCGATCGTTCACCATAAATCCCAGTTGAGCTGCATTTTTCCTAACAATTAATCGATTCTGGTGTTTTCCGATTAAGTAATAGTACCTGATCCCAAATAAATGGTTGGTGATTACGGATCCTCCAAGCATATCAATCCGACGAATATTTCGGCTTGAAAAACCCAAGCTTGCTAAGACATGATGGGTATTTGAGTTTAATGTTGAACTATAAGAGCTAACCCCCCGATTATGAAAAATAAGTGCATCGTTATATCCGCTATATGGCATATTGGGGCGATTAAAAACCTCTCGAAACGGCTGATCGATGACGACCATTCGGTAAAATCGGTTCTTATTCTGTTCGCGCTGTTCAACTTTACCGATTAACTGTGAAGCATGCTGATATGAGCGCTCAAGATCGTGTTGATTAATAAAGGGCGCGTTTCTTGTTGCAATTAGAAAATTTAAGCACATCTCAAATGCCAGGATCAGCACCATGATGACCTTACTACCAGGGGCGTGGGCGCTAATTTGAATCATCTCAAATGCTGTGATCCCAATTAAGCCAACCACCAATAGGAAGACAAAATTATTTACTGAAAGCTGGGAAATTTTAAACTGGTACGGCAACAGCTTCTGCCCAAAGATAGTCGCCCAAACATAACCGATAAAAATCGCAGTCCCCAAACCCACTGCCGAATAGATAATTAGTCTTTGATCCTTAAAGACTCCCTTTATGTAGCCTTCATAGGCAACCATAATCAGTACAAAACTAAATAAGAAGACCATCCGGAATGGAAATCCAGCCGGCCGTTGCATCATATGCCAAATTGTATTTAAGGGTAATAACCACATACCAAACAGAATAACCCCCAACAATAATCCTGATGCCTGTTTATCCCGTTTGCTAATTTGATTAGAAAAAAAGTAGGCAATTGCCGCAATGATAAACAGTGATCCCGTGAATAAACTTGGATTATGGACAAGCCGACCAGCAAAATCATTACCCCCGACACCTAAATTCACAGTGAAGCTTGGACCAAATGTGCCCTTAAAAGCGAAATTCCGGGGTAAAATATTTTTCTTGCCGGTCGATAACATTGAAAGCGCAGTTGGGACGAGAACAATCGCCGTTAGCATCCCTGAAATCACCGAATACCAGATAAAGCGACCAACTTTTCTCCGCTGTTGATGGATCGCCTGCCAAAATTTTAAGTGGACCGGCTGATTCTTTTTCAATAGGTAGACAAAATACATCACGCTAAATCCACAGATGATATACCCCATATAATAGTTAGTCACAATAATCATAACCAGGCCAAACACGTACAACCACACCCGATTTTGATAAAATAACTTCTCTAGGCCATAAATCATCACCGGCAGCCAAATTAGTGCATCCAACCACATAAGATCATAAAAATACATCGCAACGAATCCACATAATCCGTATGCCAGACCACCACAAATCGTCATAAAATCATAGCGCTGGTATTTTTTTGCCAAAAAGGTGCTCATTGTGATATTACAAAGAATTATTTTTGCCCAAATAATCAAGTCAATCGCAATCGGCAAATGAGCATTGCTAAAGAAAACGATGATTAAATTTAATGGGCTGAGCAAATAATACGCATAGATAGGCACCAGACTATCGCCAATTGAAATTAAAAACGAATAGCTTGAAAACGAAAGATGCAGCAATTGTCTTCTTAACTCCGTAAAAAATTGTAAATATTGTGTTGATAAATCGCTGACCAAAAGATTATTAACGCCAAATGGTGCGATATTCATTAGGATAAACAGCACACTGACGATCAATATTGGCGTAACAATTACTGCACCCCAATAATACTTTGGTGCCCATTTATTTTTTGTCGATAACATGAAATCTCAACCTTCCACATAAAGTGTGTCAAACAAGTTTCACCTTGAGTATATCTCACTGGCTAGTCTGTTCATATCAAAACGAAAAACCTTTTAACAAGAATTATCATTTTGTGATCCCAATATTACGTTTGACCCCATTAACTTGTAACAAACGGAAACTTTTACGGCAGGTTTGCGGTTTAATTAAGGCCTTTTATTTTAAAATGATTGATTAAATCAACTTTTTTGAGAAAAATGAAAACTTTTGAAAGCGTCTGGTTCGCGTCAGACTAGTAACCATCAGCGATTATAAATTTTGTGAAATTAATTTTAACATTCGTGAAACACTCTTGAGACCGTTTGGTAGCATAGAACTACTATAATTCTTCTTGTAGCTTTTTAGAGGAGGACTATTGAATGACACTTAATTTTAAAAAGATAGCCGGCCTATTTATGGGTGCTCTGGCTGCGTTTACCATCAGCACTAGTGTTTCTGCTAGCAAAACTAAAATTGCTGATGTCTCGCAGTGGCAGGGAAACATCAATTGGAGCAAGGCTTCAAAACAACTGAAATTCGCAATCATCCGGGTTCAACATGGTGATACGGGGGATGCCGATTTCCAAATTGATTCAAAGAGAAATGTAAATGCAAATGGTGCAACTAAATATAATGTCCCATTTGGCAATTATGGCTACGCTGAATTCAGCAGCGTTGCCGATGCTAAGAAAGAAGCTCGTGATTTTTATAAGCGTGCCAGTTCAAATGCCAGATTTTATGTCCTGGATAACGAGCATCGCAAAGGTAGCGGTTCTGAACAGGCTTATGTCAATGCCTGGTTAAGCCAAATGCGTAAACTGACCAATAAACCATTAATTTATTACACTTACGAAAATTATGTCGCAACACATAAGATCAACTATTCTAATTTCGATGGTTCTTGGATTGCCAATTATGGTGCCAAGCCCAAAATTCAATCAGATCTTTGGCAGTATACTTCCAAAGGCCGACTTAGCGGAATCAGCGGCAACGTTGACTTAAGCAAGGTTGTTAACAGTAGTGCCGTTAATTCTTGGTTGAAAACCAGTTCAGCTAAAGCAGCCGTCCCAACTTATTTCACTAAATTAACATCATCCAAGACGGTGACTGCAAGTCGAACGATCTATCAGTATCAAGACGTCAACTTCAAAAATCGAATTTCAAAGATCACAGCCGGTAAAAAATTAGCAGTTAAAAACATGGCCAAATCCAGTCATGGCACTTACAGATTTCAACTAGCCGATGGCAACTACATTACCGCTAACAAAGCTTATGTATCAAATTAATAAAAAAAGTCGTTTATAAGGGGAGAACATCTTTTGTCACACAATATATCAAAAACAATCTTAAAACCATTCTTATTAGTTATTGCTTTACTTACTTTCGGAATAACAACACTTTCAACCACTATCAATGCGAGTGCCGATAGCGATTCAGATGCCCACTATTCCGCAGTTTATAACGAAGCAAAGAAACATCTGGGTTCACGTTACGTATTTGGCGCAGTTGGCCCAACCAACTTTGATTGCTCCGGCTTCACTCAGTATGTTTACAAGAAGTCAGTTAGCAAGAAGATTCCACGAACTGCTCAAGCGCAATACAACGGAACTAAGAAAGTTTCAAAAAAGAATGTGCAAAAAGGTGATTTGGTATATTTTGGTGGCAGTAAAAGCAGTATCTCCCACGTTGGGATGTACATCGGTAATGGCAAGATGATCGACTCACAAAACCGCGGTGTGGTAACGGAAAACGTTTATGCTCCCTGGTGGCACGTTGTCGGCTTCTCACGACCAGCAACATTAACCTTTGATTAATTAAAAATAAAAAAACGCGGTTAAAGCAGATTCAGGTTTGTTTTAACCGCGTTTTTTAATGACCCAATGTGATCAGTTTGTCACTCAAAGAAGATTAAAATTTGAATTGATCAACCACTTCAAAAGTGACGTTTTCATTAGCCTTTAGCAATTTAGCAACTGGGCATTGATCTAGGGCTTCATCCACCATCTGGCGACCCTTTTCATTGTCAATATCATGAAAGAGAATCTGACACCTTACAATGAATTTATAGCCTTTGGTATCCTTAGCAATATCAACGGCAGTGTGAATAATACTATCAGGCTTGATACGATGTTGTTGTTCAACAATGCCAATAGTTGCATTGAAACATGTACTCAGTGCAAAGCCAATAAATTGTTCTGGGTTAGTACCAGGACTTTGCATCAACGAGCTACTTACCCCTAAAGCCAGACCTTCGTTACCACGAACGTAACTTTCACCGGTCAGACCATGTTCATTAACAACTTCTGTATGATAAAGTGATCCATCAACAGCCATATTAAACGTCCCTCCTAGTAAAATAAAAATACGATATTACCTTAACGCCTTCATGATATGTTATTTAGAAAGCGAAGTCCATCAAACAGCACCGTTAAATGATAGCGCTTACCATTAAAATAAATGCTGGCTATTTCAAGACGCTTTTTGCTAAACTAATCTTTAGTGTCTTCACAGATAATTTTAATAAGGAAAGGGTGATCCCCAAATGGCAAAGAACGAAATGAAGTTATGGTGGTTGGTTACCGGCGCCCTATTAAGCAGTATTGGCATGAGCTTCATTTGGCCGCTAACCAGTGTTTATCTCCACAATCGATTAGGCATCTCGCTAACTATGATTGGCATTGTTTTACTATTTAATTCTTTGGCAAGTGTCTTGGGCAGCTATTTAGGTGGTTACCTGTATGATCGCAAAAATCCGTATCATCTACTAATGGGTGGCGTAATTGGGGCGATCATCACCTTGATTATCTTGATTTTCTTTCATGAATGGCCGGCTTTTGGGATTATCCTCTTCTTCAACGGGATCGCGGGAGGTTGGAACCTCACCATCGTTAATTCAATTGGAACCAGCATCAAATCTCAAGACAGTCGCTACGTTTTCAATATGCTGTACTTTGCCCAAAACCTTGGGGTCGTAATCGGAACATCATTAGTTGGCTTCGTGTACAGTATTAGCGTGACACTCTTGTTTGTCATCGCAACCTGCTTATTCTTGTTCTTCTTGATTGTCGTTATTTTCAAATATCGACCAGCGGCCAACGTCACTCGGAAAAGAGCCGATGATGGCAGCATCTCAAAATACGATAAGAAACAATTACCCCAACCTAACGCCTTGCTTTTAACAACATTGTTCGTTTCACTACTGATTATCTGGACGATGTACCAGCAATGGGACTCTAATTTGTCCGTTTATATGACCACACTTGGCATTCCGCTCCGTGATTATAGTTTTCTTTGGACAATTAATGCCGGATTGATTGTTGTCATTCAACTCATTGTCAACTGGGTTGATCACTACCATGAAAATTTAATCATTCAAATTTTATTTGGCATTTTTATGGTTGCCATTTCATTTGTCACACTCATTTTTGCCAAAAGCTATCTTTACTTTGTCGTTTCAATGATCACGTTAACCATTGGCGAGGCCACTGCCTTCCCAACAATCCCGGCACTGGTTAACTCATTAACACCAGTCGAGGCAAAGGGACTCTATCAAGGGTTGATCAGTTCCTGGGCAGCGGCTGGTCGGGCATTGGGGCCATTATTCGGTGGCATTATTATCGAAGCCGTTTCCTACACATCGTTATTTGTAATTGCATCTGTCGCCATTTTCCTGGTATTACTGTCAGTTGCGTTAGTCTGGCAATTACTGCAAGCCAAGTTAATCATTTACCGTTAAAGATCGTTCAAACGATTGCCTACCAACTATCCGTTCTTAAAAACAGACAACACCACTAAATCCAAAATGAGGGGCTGGGACAAAAGTAATTTTGTCCCAGCCCCATTTCCTACGATTAGTCAAGTGCTTAATAAAAAAAGAGCAGCCCCTAATTGGTCATAAGGAAGTAGTAACATAAATTCTGGTTTGGACAAGCATAGCCAGCATTAATAGATTTTTGGGTATACTTAACAAACCTCACTAAAATCCGGTTTAAAAATGGATCAGTGCGGTATATACTCAAGTTATAAGATCTTGGGATCTTATGGGACTACGAGTCCGTGGTATGTGTAATCATACTTTTGGTTAGCTTGGACCATTGAGAAAAGGCAATAAAGTGTTTTGTTCATACAAGCAACAAGAGCGACCTTATTCCGTTTAGGAGTGGGGCCGTTTTTTAGTCGGTAGTAATAGTCAACAATGTGGTTTGGTGCAAGCCGTTGGGCTCGAATCATATTCTTAACGATTAGATAAAGAATCATGCGGGCTCTCGGATCACCTCGTTTATTAATATGGTCCTGTCGAAGATATTCACCGGATTGATATCGATTAATATCAATGCCAACAAAGGCGTTGAGTTGATTAGCATTATCGAATCGCCGAATATTACCAAGTTCCCCAATTAACTCGGCTGCACTTTGTGCGCCAATTCCAGGTATTGAAGTTAAAACATCGAACTCAGGCAGGTTATGAGCCAGTGTCACGAGTTGCTTAATCAAATGTTCTTTTTTAACCGTTAAGTCAATCAGGGCGTGGCAGTAATAGCGAACCGCTTGAACTTGAACACTGTCCGAACTAACTGCTGGATAACTATCTTTAGCTAATTTTTGAAGCTTCTCAGCGTACTTCAGGCCCTTTACCTTGGACAGCTTCTTTTCGGTGCTATGCATAAGGCGGTTTTTTAGAACCGTCCGTGAGAACCCACTGACCAGATCAGGATGGGGAAAGAGACTGACAACCTTTAACGCCAGCTTGGAAACTCGACTGGTAAAAAGCTGTTCCAGTTCTGGAAAAGTTTGTTGGAGTTGGGCATGGAGCTGAACATGTTTAACGTGCATATCCGCTTGAATCCGGTCAAGAAATCGGGTTAATTCGCACATTTTCGCGTAAATTAAAGTTCGGGGTTGCGTAATTCGAAAATGATTACTCAAAGCAGCTCTGGCAATCCGATGGGCATCCTTGGAATCAGTTTTAAGTCGTCGAAGGCCATTGGTCTTTAATTTTAAATCCAACGGATTTAAGCGACAATATGGTAATTGATTCTCACAGCAAAAGTGCTCCACCGGACGCGAATAAACCCCAGTTGCTTCAAAGTACACAACGGGGTGCTTGGCTCGCAACGTTAGTTTAAGTAACTTCGCAAACCCGGATTGGGTATGTAAAACTTGAAATTCATTTTGACAAATACCATTGGCATACCAAACGACATAACTGTGACCTTCGGAAACATCTAAAGCAATCACATCAGACAATTTATCGCTTCCTAATCATTATTTTTTTGAAGCCTTATTCATCACCCCTTCAGCTAAACTCATTTCCTATACCCGGCCTCGTAGGTCCTCAATCTTAAACCAGCTTAAAGCTGTGGAGATGATGGCGATCCTTTTGTATTACGGACTCGAAGTCCCTGAGGCTATGTTCGATCTCTAGCTTCATCTCCAGTGTAACGAAAAAGATCCGGCTAGAAGCTGAAATTAATCAGTTTCTAACTGGATCTAATCTTAGATTGTTTGTGTAATCACGATTATTACCGAGAGAAAACGTGCGCCAAAAGGCAACTTCCTCATTTTTACGCCTATGATTTACCAACACTTCAAAAAAATAGATCGCCATTATTTGAACTGCTCATTTGTTATCATGTAGATTTTCATCGGGATTCTGAACCCATCTTTCTATTAAGACATTAACATTACGAGTCTCCTGTCCCTTACTTTCCTCCTCAGTTTCGCTAATCAGCTTAATTATTTTTTGCCACAGTTTCTTTTCATTTTCCGGTGTCAATTTCCACGTGCTGTGAATTGAGCCCGAATGAATCTGATTATTATTAGGGGATTTAGCATAATCTTTAAGTTCTGCTTGCATCGCTTCAAGAAATTGTTGAGTTTGAAATAGAATCATCTGTGCAACTTCTTGGCTATGTTTTTCAACCCATTCTGCTGAAATGTTTACGCCCAGCTTTTCGATCTCGGAATCATCGAGACCAAGTTGTGGATCAGAATGGGTCATTTGATAGCTTGAATAATAGAACTCCTGAAAATTCTTAATATTCTTTTTTTGAGTGACTTCCAGCAACCCTTCATCGGTCATCTTTTTTACCGTATAGTACAGCTGATTGGTTGGAATGTTAACCCGCTTCGAAATTTCTTTTGAAGTGAGTCCGTCCTTATCTTTAGTTGCCTTTAAGATCGCAATAACTTTCTCATCCGCCATGAGTTTCGCTAGTTTGGAAACCGCGTTTTTCGCCATATTTTTCACCTCATATTTATCATAACGGCTTGACAAAATAGTTTCAACTGACTATATTTTGTTTATCGACTAAATTTATTTAATAGATAAAATAGTTTTATTTTGAAATCGACTTACTCGCCATGCCAATTCGAAATCGAGGCTTACAATATGGTTGAAAATCAATCGCTTAAATCGGCCACTGATAATCAGACAGTTACCATTACAAATCAACAATCAAATCAGCAAATCTTAAAGGACATTGCTAGTAACCTCATCAGTTCTCTAAGCGGTGGCATGTTTTCACTTGCAATGGGATTAATGTTACTTCACGACACTCATTCGCCCTTAAGTTTTGGACTGGAAACAGCCGTTGTCCCAATTATCGGAATTCTCTTTTTAATTCCAGTGGGTAACATTGTGGACCAATACCATCATAAAATGATTTTAATATCCAGTTTAGCGATTCGGTTATTAGGACTGATTCTCTTTGCCTTAACGTTTCCCTTGTTTAGTGGTCTATCTGAATTCATTCCAGTTACCTGTTTCGTCGTAATTGCGGCAATCTCAACCAATTTCAATACAACTGCTTACTCAGCATCCGTCCATGAACTGGTTAATACTCAAAAAATTAAAACACTGAGTTCTCTGACGCAGGCTGCCTCATCTCTTTCCACAATTCTTTCACCGGCACTCGGTGTCGCATTATATGCAATGATCGGGTTTGAAGCTTTTATTATCGTAGAAACTATTGCGACATCATGTGCGCTGCTAATTCTTTTTTCCATGCGTTTCCATTATCAAACAACTGCAACAACCAAACAGCCACACCACCAAACACTTGCATCACAGCTGGCAAGTTTCAAAGCCGGGCTACAATACATTCAACAACGATCTCTAATCCGTGATGTTATTTTAATGGCCATAATGGTCAATTTCTTGTTTACCGCTATTAATATTGGTGTCCCATACGTCATTACCAATCAGCTACACGCTGGCAATGGTCCAATTGGTTATATCGAAACCGGCTTTTCAGTCGGATTATTTATCGGCAGCCTGCTAATGTCTTTGATCCCAAATGAAAAATACTTTGCATTAAGAGTTATACCACCAATTATCATTCTGGGCCTTTGCATGACATTCCTTGGTCTACTGCTCGCCATTGTCCATCAACCGTTCCAACTGAGCCTCGCCGGTTCACTCATCATGCTGGTAGCTGGATTAACCAATGCCGTTATGAATATCTCATTTAGCATCCGACTGCAAACCACCGTCCCAACTCACATTTTGGGCCGAGTTAGTTCGACTTTAAATACTTCGGTCACAGCAATTATGCCGATCGGCGCACTTATTTACACGGCCCTGTTTCAAAGCCAACTTAACGGTGCCCTAATCATTGCAACCAGTGGTATTATCATGTTTGCCTATGTTCTGGGATTTCTGAAATTAATTCTTAATGATATTAAGATAGATGACCGCTTTAACACGGGCCAGCCAAATGGTCATTAATACCAAAATGTAGGCAATAAAAAAATGGATATCCCCAGTTTAGAGATACCCAATATGAAGCGTTATCTTAATGTGCTTTCAATAATTCGTCAATCATCATGATCGATTCAGTCGGCTATGTCTCATTCCGTAACTAAAGTACAAGATCAGACCAAACGCAAACCAGATTCCGGATGCAATCCAGGTTTCCGCTTGAAGCTGTGACAGCATCAACATGCACAGCAGGCCGGACACAACTGGCAGGACCGGGTACCAAGGCACTTGATATCCGTGATTATTTTGAATCTCCTTGTTATGGCGTAATGGAATAATACCAAATGACACAAACAAGAACGCAATTAAAGTCCCAATATTAACCAAGTTGGTCAATTGGTCCAGCGGCACAAAACCGCCCATAATCGCAATGACAATCGTAATTGTAATCATACTGTTTCGAGGACTACCGTTAGGTGCCAACTTGCCTAGGAAATGTGGTAATAGACCGTCTCGACCAATCGAGTAAATTAATCGTGAAGAACTGTAAATCATCGTGACCATCATCGTAAACATTCCGGCCAGTGCACCTAATGAAATGATGCCGGCAACCCAATTTTGATGAACCACCTGAAGTGCAAAGGCAACTGGATCAGCAACATCCAATTTTGTGTATGAAACCATTCCAGTTAAGATAATTGAAACACCAACGTACAAAATGGTTGCCACAATCAATGTTCCAATAATCCCAATTGGCATATTCTTTTTGGGATTTTTAACTTCGGCTGCCGAACTGGAAACCGCGTCAAATCCTAAATAAGCAAAGAAGACAGCTGCGGCGCCACTCAATACTCCCTTTGAGCCAAATGGTAACATTGGTTGCCAATTAGTAGGTTTTACATAGAAGGCACCCACAATAATAAACAGCACGATAATTCCGATCTTAACGGCCACAATCAAATTATTCAATCGAACCGACGACCGCATGCCGTGATTTAACATCCATGAAATAAAAATAACAATTAAAATCGCAATCAGGTTTCCGTATGTTCCTTGAGACGGGTTAAATGGACCTGAAATCGCCTTTGGAATACTCAAATGAAAGCCTGCCAATAATGATTGGAAATAAGCGCCCCAAGCACTGGAAACGGCGGCAACCGCCAAAACATATTCCAAGATCAATGCCCAACCAAGAATCCAACCAATAATTTCACCAAAAACCAAGTTTCCATATGAATAAGCACTACCGGCAACCGGTAACGCAGACGCAAACTCGGCATAACACATCGCCGAGGTGGAACAAACAATTGCTGCTAAAACGAATGAAAGAATAATACCAGGACCAGCTTTGGTAGCGGCAACCGTTCCGGGAAGAATAAAAATACCAGTTCCGATAACAGCACCGATTCCAAGTGAAATCAAATCAAACGCCGACATCGTCTTAATGAAATTCTTATCTGTTTCCAAGTAGCGATCCAATCGCTCCCGCCGAAAAATTCTTGAACCTAATGACATAATGATGTACCCTCCAAATGGAATATTAACCATTGATTAGAATTATTAATCTATTTTAACTTTTCTCAATCATCAAAGTCAATTACCCAACCCAAATGTAACCGTTTTAGTACACATAAATCACCAAATTCTCACCCACAGAACAAGATTTCAAACCTTTTTGCCGGAATGCTGTATTCTGTATATAAAGGCTTACGATTATTTTGAGGGGGAAATTTTCAATTATGAAGAAAAATCGTTTGGAAGCATTCACCGACGCGTTAATTCCAATTATCATGACCGTTCTTGTTTTGGAACTTGGAATGCCAAAAAGTTACTCCTGGCAAGGTTTGTGGGATTTACGACGAGAACTATTTGCCTATGCAATTTCGTTTTTCTTACTCGCAATTGTCTGGGGGAACCATCATCATATGTTCCAAGTTGTTAAACAAATCGATGGTATGGTGATTTGGGCAAATTCAATTTTAGTTTTCTGGCTGTCATTTATCCCGTTTGCCACTAAAATTGTGAACGATGATCCAGATAGTTTATTTGGTTCGCAACTTTACACCATTATTTTTATCCTCATGAACCTTTCTTGGAACTTCTTACGAATTAGTTTAGTTCGTGCAAATAAAAATTCACCAGTATTAGTCAAGGCGTTAAAACGTGAGCCCAAGAGTATTTACACGCTGGCCGCCTTTGTTATTGTCTTCTTTGTTTCATTTGCCTGGCACCAGTTTGGGATGATCGGCACCTTTATTGTGATGATGCTGTGGATTGTGCCGTATCAACGCGTTGAAAAATCATTGAAAAATCTTTAAGCATTTGATATCGCTGGCTTTGATAAGGATATTTCACATTTTGTAAGAATCAAGCCTTGACATTCTCATGTTAAGCAAATAGAATCTTAGTCAATGACAACGAGATATTCAAAAAACGATGCGTAGAAGAGTAGCTTGGATGCCGATTTGAAGAGAGCCTCAGTTTGGTGCGATGGGGCAGTCGGAATGTAAGTGAAAGTAGTCTACAAGTTGTAACTATGATTTTCAATGTAGTAGTTACTGGGAATGCGCCCATTACCGCAATGGAGTATCACTCAAGCTAGACCGGTCTTCTTGAGCCGTACTTTTCGAGCTGATTATTGTGAGATAATTGGAAATCAAGGTGGTAACACGTGTAAACGTCCTTAGCTGTTGTAAAAAACAGTTAAGGACGTTTTTTCGTTGTCGAGGATTTCAATGTTTCAGCTATCTATTCAGATTTATTAATCACAGGAGGAATGGCAAATGGACAAAAAGATTATTTTAACGCGTAAGCAATATATTATCACTGCGTCTTTACTATTCGGGATGTTCTTTGGTGCCGGCAACTTGATTTTTCCAATTCACTTGGGCCAAATGGCAGGCCCCAACTGGCTGCCTGCCGCAATTGGCTTCTTAGTTTCTGCCATTTGTTTACCCTTACTTTCGATCCTTTCAATTAGTATGACCGAAAGTAACAGTATGTATGATTTGGCATTACCAGCTGGTCGAATCTTTGCCTTGGCATTTTTGATTTTGACTCATGCTTCTCTCGGACTATTAATTGCGTCACCTCGTACCGCAACCGTTACATTCTCAATGGGCATTCAACCGTTCATTCCAAAAGCTTGGACACAAATGAGTCTGCTTATCTTTTCACTCTTGTTCTTCGGGGCAACGTTAGCACTCGCTTACAACCAAAACAAAATTACCCGAAACGTTGGTAAAATTTTGAATCCCCTCTTGGTTTTACTGCTCGCATTCCTGTTCTTCGTTGCCTTTTTCCTTAAGGGGAGCGATATGCGCAGTATGAATCTGCTACCAGCAGCTGGCAAGGGCACCGGATCTCTGATCAATGGCTTCTTACAAGGTTACAATACAATGGATGCCCTAGCTGGGTTAGGATTCGGGGTTACGGTTGTTGCCGCTCTCAAATTATTCGGTCAAAAAGATAATCGTGAACGGTCAAAGTCAGTTGCTAAAATTGGTGCTTTGACAATGGGATTTGAAGCCTTAATCTACATCTTCTTGATTGCGTTGGGTGCTTCAAGCTTGTCCTACACTAAATTAAGTGCTGATGGTGGAACTGCTTTTACGACAATTATGCAACACTATACCGGAATGGCTGGGGCTTCAATCTTAGCGGCCTTAACCTTACTAGCCTGCCTAACCACATCAATTGGCTTGTTAACATCCCTTTCTCAAGATTGGAGCCGTCGTTTTCCAAAGATCAGTTACCATAAATTCCTAATCTTTGCGACAATTATTTCGTTCTCAATTGCCAACTTTGGTTTGGATCAAATTATTCTTTACTCCTCACCAATTTTGAGCTTCCTATATCCATTAGCAATTGCGTTGATTATCTTAGGCATCATGAACCCATTAATCGGCCGTCGCAAGTTAATCTATCGAAGCACGATTTCATTAACAATGATTCCTGCCATCCTTGATCTAATTCATAATTTACCCCCGATTTTTGCCAAGATGCCACTCTTTTCAAGTATCGATGCCTGGGCTTCAAGCACAATTCCACTGTACAGCATTGGACTGGACTTCTTACCATTTATGTTAATCGGTCTCTTGGGTAGCTGGGCAATTTCCAAGTTTGCTAAAGCCCCTATGCCTGCTTCAGAAGGTTCAACAACCAAATAATTCAGTTGTAACCTGATTATCCAAAATAACTGAGTCATCAATTATTTATCATAGAACATCTACCGGCCAAAAAAGCGCCACACATATCAAAAGCAGCGATCTATCAACTTAGCATTGATGAATCGCTGCTTTTTGTTATTGGAATAAGATTATCTACGCACCTGTAATGATTCGATTCGCCACTCAGGATTAGCCAACACTGTCCACGACCCTGCTGAATGATCCTTATCAACCATCCAAACACTAATCCCTTTGCCTTTAACTAAGCCAGCATAGTAGCCATGCGTTTGATCGCCACCTTGAAAATCGCTCAGTCGCCTAATTTTCGAACCGGTTGCAGTTTTCAAATAGTGATAGGTTTGAGGATCAACTGATACTTTTTTTAACAAGTGCAGGTTCTTAGCGGATTTGGTCGCCAACGCCTGATCCAATTCCCATCGTAGCGCCAATTTAACATAGCCCATATTTCCCAACCACAAGCCGATAATCATTAAAACTAGGGTCAAGGAAGCAATGACGACCCATTTTCTATGATGTTTTTGCTTAGATTGATAAATGCGCATCGCCTCCATTAAAGTCATTAGTCTTTAGTGTAATAGGAATATGATGTTAGTCAACCTGCTAATCTTTTAAGAAAAAAAAGAACTGTTACCATTACTTTATGGCAGCAATTCTTTCGATAAAACGATTAATTAAGCTTTTGCATTACCGTGCTCATCTTCTTCACCAGCTTGAACCGGATCTTCCTTCTTTAATACAAAGGCAGCAAAGAATGTCACAACTGCAACGATCGCACCAAGAATTAAGTATGTGTGGTGGAAGCCGATTGAATCATACATACTACCTGCAACAGCTGAGAAGATGAAGACAGATATTTGTTTAGCAAAGTTCGAAGCTAACGCGTAAACCGTCGCGTAAACACGAACATCGAAGGCACCGGCAATGTATTTCATAATTGAAACCAGTACCAAAGGCATTTCAAATCCGGCTAACAACCGTAAGAAGATGACCCAACCCAAGCTTGGTGATAAAGCGGATCCAATAATACGAACAGCTAAGATAACACCATAAGCGATCAAACCATTTCGTGATCCAATTCGGTTAATGATCCAAGGCATTGGGAACATCAATAAGAATTCAAGACCAATTTGTGCAGTTGTCATGTAACTGTAAGCTTGAGTTCCGGCCGCGGCTGAGTTAAAGAATGACTTGAAGAAAATGATGAATTGTTGATCAAAAACATCATAAATAGCTGAAGTACCAATGTAGAAAATAGATAAGTACCAGAAATTCTTAAGCTTGAAGATCTTACCAATCTGCTTTAAATCTAGTGAGTTGGAAGTATCACCAGCAGCAGATGCATTATCCATATCAACTTTATCACTGAACAACAGCAAACCTGTTAAGATAGTTGCTGAAATTGTACATGCCCAAAAGATTGAGTTTGGTTGCCAAAGGAAGATTTGACCACCAACAAACGATGCTGTCATCCCGGCTAATGAACCACCCATTCGTGAGTGACCATATTCAAAGCCGTTAGCTAAGCTGGCACGTTGAACGTATTGCTCAATAACTGAAACCCCACCATTAAAGATGAAGCAAAGATAAATCCCGGTCACGATCGCAACTAACATTGAATTAATGTGCATCAATGGTAGAAAGACCCACTGAAAGTATGGACCGATTAACATTGCAGCGATTGAAATTGTAAATAGCAGATTCTTTTTAAAGAGTAATTTATCTGAAATAACACCGAACGCCGGTTGGAATAATAGCGATAATCCAGCCATGGCTGAGAATACAACTCCGGCTTCGGCTCCGTTCATATGCCCAACTTGTTCCATCCAAAGGGTTAGATACCCAAAAATAATTTGCCACATGAAGAAATAAGTAAAGTGGGTAAACGGAAATCCCCAGAAGTGCTTACTTTCCTTTTTTTGTGGTGCACTTGCATTGTTTTGCATAACAAGATGCCTCCTATATTTTATTCAATTTTAAGGTTCGAATTTGTGATATAATTCACGTGTTTTCCCGACAGTAGTCTAGCCCACTGTCTAAATATAGTATGAAATATTCAAAACTATTATTTAATATCTCCGTTACCGTAATCTGATTAACCTAGTACTTCTAACTTTGATCCACATCCAAGTTTTTATTTATAGTTATAAGGTGTTGGCTTGCCAAAGTTTGGTGTGCCATCTTCATTCCATGTGAATGGTTGAACCTTTGTGTGGCGGTTAGGATCATACAGTGGATCACCTTTAATTTCGGTATAATTACGGCAATGGTAAACCATCAAGTCTGTTTTATCGTCTTCGGCCACCGTAAATGAATTGTGGCCCGGTCCATATTGATGAGTTGCTAAATCACTTTGAAAAACAGGATCCTTTGACTTCGACCAGTTGGATGCATCAAGTAAATCAACATCATCAGCAACAGTTAACATTCCCATTGCATAATTTTCATCCGTCGCACTTGCAGAATAGGTTAAGAAGAAACGGCCATTTCGATGAATAACAGCGGGGCCTTCGTTGACCCAGAAGCCGCGAATTTCCCAGTCATATTCCGGCTTAGACAGCATTACCGGATTAGTTTTTAGCGTCCATGGATTTGACATTTCGGCAATGTATAAATTGGAATTACCTTTGATGTTGTTGTCCTTTTGAGCCCAAACATAGTACAACTTGTTTTGATGTTCGAAAACAGTTGCGTCTAATGAGAAAGTGTCCATTCCAGTTTTTACTTGACCATGTTCGAACCAATCATCCTCACTGCCCATTGGATTTTCAGCATCACATTCAATACAGAACATCCGATGTTGGAACATTCCTAATTTATCCAGCGCCGTTGTTTCAGCCGCTGCAAAATAGATAAACCACTTGCCATCAATATAATGAATTTCAGGCGCCCAAATCAATTGGCTCATGGGACCGCTTTCATGTTTTCGCCAAATTGTTCGCGGTGCTGCATGAGCCAACCCTTCCAAGGTTCTAGCCCGACGAATCTCAATCAGATTATAAGCTGGAACTGAGGCAGTAAAATAGTAATAACCATCGGTATGTTTATAAATGTATGGATCGGCTCTTTGAACAATCAAGGGGCTTGTGTATTCAATCAATTTAAATTCTCCTTTTCTACCACATGATATTTATCATTCCTGTGCACGCTTTTATCATATGGCCCTCAGAAAACGATTACAATGGATTTTATAAACTTTAAGTAGTCTTTTGACTTCAAACTAGGTTTTTGCTAATATAAAAGCTGTTTTAAGCGGTTACATTCAAAAAGATTTATATAAAGGTGAATCTTAATTGTGAAATTCGACTTAACACCTTATAAATATATGAATCAACCAAAAAATAACTTAATATAGAAGATGAAAGGTGATGCCTTATGGATTTGGATATTTCCAAAGATTCATTAGAGGTTTATAAAGCGCTCGCAAGTCCCGTTAGAATTGATATTATTCAAGCGCTATCAGCAAAACGGATGAGTGTCCAGGAATTATCAGAAAAATTAAAATTAAGTAGTGCTATTGTACTAATGCATCTTAATAAGTTGGCAGAAGCCGGCATCATTGGGTTCGAACGTCACGGTCATAAAAAGATCTCTTACCTTAAGGTTGATAACATTAACGTTCATTTTCCTAAAACAATCTATCCGGCATTCGCTGTTTATGATACCCAAGTCCCCGTGGGTCAATTCACAAACTACTCAGTTACGCCTTCTTGTGGATTAGCCGGTAAAAACGACTATATTGGTAAGGTGGATAATCCGACTTACTTTATGAGCCCCGACCGCATTAAAGCCGGGATGATTTGGTGGACCGATGGTTTTGTCGAATACCAATTTCCGAATTACTTGGAAGACAAAGATAAATTAGAAATGTTGGATTTATCGATGGAGCTCGGATCAGAATTTCCCTTTTCAAATAACGTTTGGCCGTCAGACATTACCTTTTACATTAATGACGTCGAGATTGGCACATGGACCAGCCCCGGCGACTTCTCAGATATTCGTGGCAAATACACGCCTGACTGGGTCCCAGATAACGTTAACCAGTACGGCCAATTAAAGATCGTCCGAATTACGGATCATGGCAGTTATTTGGATGGTCAACCCTTTACCGATGTCTCGGTTGACGACATTGATTGGCGCCAGCCCACTTTCACTGTTCGGTTTGCGATTAAAAAAGATGCCAAGCATAAAGGTGGCTGTACGATTTTTGGCCAGGGATTTGGTAATTATGACCAGGATATCAAGATGAAGCTATTCCACAGTTAATCAATAAAATTAATAAGGTGGTAATAAGATCATGAAAACTGACGACAAGAAACGTGAATTCATCTTAAGTTACCTGGAAACACAACTGAATCAGGTCAACTTAAAAACGGTTCGCCAATTAATCGAATTTGGAAAAAACAATGATTATTCAGCTCCCGATCTCCTCAATGAATTAACGATCATGGACCAGAAACACGAAAGAATTTTAACAGCAACCTTTGTTTTAGATTTTGTGGACGGTGTTAATCTCTTTAACAATAAAGCGACCAGCTGGCTAACAGCCAAGGGACAAAAATATCTTCAAAGTTTGAAACTTAAAGAAAGCCAATCGATCCATTCAAATTTCGCTCCCAGAAAAGCAAGCGGGTCAGAGACAGCCTATGATGGTTACCTCACGCAACTCATCGCTTGCAAAAATAAAATGCAGACCGAGGCCGATAAAGTTACATTGCAGGAATTCACAATTGATTTAAGACATTTACTCACTGATAGTAAAAAACTCGAGGAAGGTGCCCTTAGCAAATTTCAGCCGTTTGTCGAACGAAATTACCGAGATCTATCGACGCCAATGACCCCTATTTTGGTAGAATTATCACGCCGCTTTTTGTTTAGTCGCAAATATGACGCATAACACCCAAGCGGAATATCACAGGCACACATAAGAAAACTCAAATAGCATTTACTTATTAAATAACGCGTTGTGCTAGTTATGAAACATTCAAGCATAGCGGCCAAGTTTCAAGCCGC
>NZ_AZEY01000007.1:94234-95424 GCF_001434255.1 Lentilactobacillus diolivorans DSM 14421 | reverse complement strand
TCACCGCACTGGATTAAGATTCAAGATTATGGCGAAATTCAAGTGGTTGAGAATATAAAGCACTTAGCAACGGCTAAGATTACGACCTCGAAAATCAAACGCAAAGATGACGGGACTTACGAACTGCAATTAGTACTCAAAGACCAAATTGAACGGAAGAAGCCTATTAACATGATTGGTGCTGACTGGAATATGAAGGACAACAAAGTCTTTCACACTTCCGATGATGAGAAAATCTATCTTGGTCATCTTAAACTCACTAACCGTCGTCTGATTGATGTCGGTGCTAAGGCAGATGAATACGAAACAATCATTAACGGACTCAAGCGTCGCCGGGCTAAAAAGGAAAAACACCTTAGCACCGATAGTCAACAACTTGAGAGATTGAGCATTCAAATCCGTTACTATTCTGCCCGGCGGGTAGGCATACTTACGGAACGGTATCGCCAGATTGCCCGGCAGATGTTTGATCATTACGATTTAATCGCCATTGAGCAATTAGACGCTAAGGAAATGCGAAAAGAAAATCGAAAGTGGTCAAAAGCCGCTAACCATGGGAAGAATCGGAAACTGGCCAAAGTCAAACCTTACGAAATATCCTTACTGCTCAAACAAGTAGCTGACCGTGAAGGAAAGACGCTCTTGAAAGTTGATAGTTACAAGACCAGCCAAGTTGAATTCGGCACTCAGTACCAGGAAAAGCACGATCCAAATGGCGAACGTCAATGGGTGTCTAAGTATACCGGAAAGTTAATTGATCGTGATTTAAACGCCAGTCGCAATATTTTGACTTGGGCGTTAGAGCAAAAAAAACACATTAAGTATTTGGAACGGCAAGCAAAAATTAAAGTTGCAAAAAAGGCTGGTATCACTAAAGACAAATTGCCGAAGGTAATTCCGGCCAAGGCATTAGTAACAATGAATTAGTTGATTTGATCAACGGGCGGGGCAGAACCTAGCCGTCCTTAAGGCTCCAAGAGTTACTGTTGGCGTATCACCCTGAGCGTGCAAAACGGGTGCGAAACAGTCATTAAGATCTAATTGATCTCAGCGGCGTTGGCCGTTGCATAGCTTAAACGTTTTCTAAGATCGCGAGGCGCTTAGCAGCCCTTTGATCCAGAAGCTCGGTCATTTATGACCGAGTAGTTCACCCGCATCCTGCTTATTATCACCAAATAACCATGCATCAT
>NZ_AZEY01000007.1:0-94224 GCF_001434255.1 Lentilactobacillus diolivorans DSM 14421 | reverse complement strand
ATCCCAGCCTCTGTTCGTGTAAACACGATTGTTACCGAGCGAAAACGCGGGACAAATTGATTCCAGTAACTCGTTACATTTTCTGTCATTGTTTTACTCTCCAGTTCAATAAATTAACCTCACTACCAAACTGCTCCAATTTTTATTCCTAAGTATCATATTCTTAAAGCGCATGAATATCCAGAAAGCAGGTAATCGAAAATGACTTTATCTATCAAAACTCAACTGATTGGATCCAAGAAACACCCTAAAGTTGGCTTTAAATTCACTCCGAAAATGATGACAGAACTTGGTCTTCACAATGTTCGCCGAGTTACTTTTCACCTAAAAGGACAACAACTCATTATGATTCCAATCCGTACCCGTAACAATCGCGAACGAGTCCATGGTATCCGAAACGTATCCCAGGCACGAAGACTTGAAAATGCTCAAAAGAATCTGTAACTGGGAGTAAGCATTAAACATATTTTAAAGTAATTTTTGATCCCTCTGATCATGATAAAACAATTAAAAAGCAGTTCAATTCCGTATCCCAATAAAGTGGATACGCGAATTAAACTGCTTATTCTTCGAAAACTGGTTAATCTTTTGAAAATTCTCTAATTTCATTTCTATCATTAATTTTCTTTTTTCACCATTATTTATATGTGTCAAACAGACTTAACTGCTTGCGGATGATCTGTCCCAGACCAACAATATGTGACGATTAACTTAATGAACGAATCATTCTTGCTAAAGCCCGGAATCACCACCCTTACTAGTTAGTTTGCTTACACTTGAACGCCAATTGTTTCTTTAATCGCAGTTCCTAAACGTTTAATACCGGTTTTAATTTGATCTTCAGACATATTGGAATAGTTTAATCTAAAGGTTCCTGGAATTACTTTATCCGGGTAAAACGGCTCACCTGGTACAAAAGCAACATCGTGTTTAATGCAAGTATCAAATAATTCTTTGGTATCAATATCACCCGGCACCTCCACCCAGATAAACAATCCACCTTCTGGATGACTATAATTAACCCCTTTTGGGAAGAAGGTCTCAATGGCCGTCATCATTACCCGTTCTCGTTGCCGATAAACCTTCTTAATCTTGTTAATGTGTTCGTTAATATCATATTCTTCCATAAATTTGGCAACAATATGCTGCGTTAAGTTATCAGAATGAACATCAGCCGATTGCTTCATCAACGTACATTTTTTAATGAAATTCTTTTCGGCAACAATCCATCCTAATCGCAAACCTGGTGCTAAAATTTTGGAGAAGGTGCTGAGATAGATCACACGTTCATTACGATCATAAAACTTGATCGGCTCGATATCATCCCCGGCAAACCTAATCGCACCATATGGGTCATCCTCCATAATCATAATATCGGCTCTATCGGCAATCTCAACCATTTTCTCACGACGATCAGCTGTCATCGTTCGACCAGTTGGGTTCTGAAAATTAGGGATTGTGTAAATGAATTTAGTATTTGGATTATCGGCAACCGCCTTTTCCAAAGCGTCCATCCTCATCCCGTTTTCATCCATTTCAACACCGACAATGTGGGCACCGTAACTACGAAAAACGTCTAATGCACAGAGGTAGGTTGGTTTTTCAACAATGACGGTATCACCGGGATTGACAAACATCTTGGCAACTAAGTCAATTGATTATTGTGAACCGGTAGTAATCATCACATTTTCAATCTGCGTATCAACCCCTTCACGTCCCATTCGCTTAACGATCTGTTGGCGTAATCCAGGATGGCCAATGGCGGCACTATACTGTAATGCTTGCCGGCCGCTTTGATCGAAGACTTCATTGGTTACCTTTTTTAAAGCCGCAATTGGGAATAATTCCGGAGCTGGTAATCCACCTGCAAAGGAAATCACACTTGGACTCCCCGCCACTTTCAAAATATTGCCAACCGGATCTTCATCACTTTCGGGAACTCTTTGTGAATATTGGTATGTCATACGCGAACCCCTTCCTTTTTTGCATCAGCTACATTAGTTTGTGGTTTGTGATATTTTCTCATCATTTCTGCCATATGAACCTCATGAACAACGAACTCATGAGTTCGGCAAACGTAATCGTGTTCACGACCAACTTTAGCAATGTACCCGTTAATATAATCAACTTCAGTTGGACGACCTTTTGAGAAGTCTTGATACATTGATGGATAATGGTATTTATATTCTTTACTTACGGTGATGACTGAATCAACTTGCTCTTGACGGGTTGGAATTAAGTAAATACCAGCCCGCTCGCAAGCATCATAAGCTTCATCAAATAATTGCCGAGACATTTCGCGAACGCCACTATACTCAATAAATTGACCCATCTGCATTTCAAACATCGTACAAAGTGTATTGGTCACGGCATTGAAAACAACCTTTGACATGCACATGCCTTTCCATTCATCCGCAAAGACTGGTCCTAATTTGGCTTCCTTAAAATCATTAAAAATAGCTTGAGTGGTGGCATCTGGTTTTTCATTTGTGTAGCGTGCCATATGCATGACTTCATCACCTTGGGCTCCCATAAAGTCAATATTAGCGGGACCATCCATTCGTGTCGCAATCATTGCGGTTCCACAGATGATATGGTTTTCTGGGAAATACTTGGCGATCTTTTCAAAATGACCCATTCCGTTCATTGCAGAAAAGACATATTGATCTTCATGGAAAATACCAGCTTTACTATCACGTTCCATTTCCTCAGCTAACTGCATCTGTTTTTTAAAAATAATCCAGACATCCGGATGACCTTTGTATTCTTCTGGATAAAAAATATTAACAGGGACAATCCGACGATTTTGATGATCGCGGGCAACTGAAACACCGCCTTGGCTGCGAATCTTTTCAACATTAGGTTCCCAAGTATCGATAAAATCAACATCGACGCCAGCGTTCTCCTGTAACATTACTCCGTACCTTACTCCCATTGCTCCTGCACCAATTACACCGTATTTCATAATGCCCAACTCCTTCTTATTTTTTATTAAATACAACTAAAAAACGCCCTTTGGTTATCAAAACCAAAGGGCGTTAAGTTCAACGCGGTACCACCTTAATTTGAATTACTCTCACAAGTAACACCTTAGCACGTACGGAGGAAAAGTAACTGTCATTTTAAAATGATCTCGTTTTTTCCTCGATACGCCGCACATTAATGGGTGCCACCATTTCACCTCGAAAAGTGAACTTGTCGAGTTCGACCTTTCAAATAATAGTTTCAATGCCTTCCCACCAACCGACACTCGCTTAGTGAAGCTATTATCCTAATCCATCGGACCAAATCAATTAGTCATATTTAAAATGTTGAATGAAGTGTAGTCCACGACCTAGATACATGTCAACCTCAAATTTAAAATTTCATTAGCTCGATCTCATTGAAATGCCATTTTATCAACGATTACTCATTAAAAAAATTTTTTGAAGTTTATTACTTTTGCAGGTTCATCATTTTGGGTTGAACTGCTGACAGCCATATTAACGAACAATTTGAATATACTTAGCATTACCGGTAATGTAACCACCAGCAATTCGGTA
This sequence comes from Lentilactobacillus diolivorans DSM 14421, assembly GCF_001434255.1. Classification (GTDB taxonomy): domain Bacteria; phylum Bacillota; class Bacilli; order Lactobacillales; family Lactobacillaceae; genus Lentilactobacillus; species Lentilactobacillus diolivorans. The sequence continues at coordinate 90,682 of NZ_AZEY01000007.1, read as the reverse complement.
ACGCAACGTGCCATGTTTGGTGACACTATTGGCCTGTGAATAATCAAAGTTGTAAACTTTAAACACTTTTTTGGAATTCTGCTTATAGTGCTGATTACGTTTCGTTAGATTGACATTATGATATCGATTAACCGCTGTTTTAGCTTTTACATATTTTGGATAATGATGACGTCCCATGTTAACTAACTTTCGATTACCAGTGACATACTGACCGTTTGAGAGGACATAGCGAGTCGTAAGATTGTGTCGGACAATCCCTTTAACTTTTAAGATCGTCCCCTGCTTGTAATTTCTGATTTTACCAGTCAGATTAGCCTTCGTATAACCATTAACACCACGCGGGTTGATAACCGTAATGGCTGCATGTTTTCCAAGATAATAAACCGGCCGGACATACTTCCAACTGGCGGTAATATAACCAGTTTTATGACGATTCTTTGTTAAATGATTAACATCGCGAACCCGATATCGCAATTTACCATCAGCAGTTCGTGTATAACCAGTTACAACAAACATTGGCCGATAAACACGCGGCTTCTTAACATACCAAGCTTGTCTCGTATTTTTTGAAAAGTTTTCAGTCCGGTATAACCCAATCTTCTTGATTGAATAGATAACTTCATTTTTCTTGGCAACATAGTCTTGATTGTTGGTTTGCGAACCTGGTTTTCTATCTGGATCATTAGTTGAACCATCCGTTTTAGGTTCTGTCGCCTGTCCCGGCTTTTGTGGTTCGGTGACTGTCCCAGAACCAGCAGAGCTTGGCGGCGTTACCTGTGGCGTTGATCCCCCGTTACCATCTCCTGTGCTAACCTGTTTTTTGTAAAGAGCGATGATGGTTTGATCGCTTTCAGTAAATGGAATTGTATCTGTGTTTGCCGGTAATTTTTCGACTTTTCCATTCACGATCCTAGCCAGGCCATCGAATTCGTAATTCGGAAAGTTCTTTGTAGTATCGGAAACCTTTAACGGATTATTAAAGTCTCCCTGTTTACTATCACTGACAGGTTCGCTGCCATTTTTAAATTGAACAAACTTACCATTTTCATCCAGTGAGCCATAGTCAACTTTAATCGTGCTTTGTTTAACAAAAACAACCGTTAAGTTTTGAGTATTCTCAGAAATGGTTCCTGTTTGCCCAACCTTATCGGCCCTTCCATTTTTTTCATTAAAATCAGAAACTTGGCCAGTACCGTTGAAAACACCATAAACTTTGTAGCCGAGGCCGGCCAAACGATTTAGTTGATAGTCGGTAGTATTATCAGTTTGAATATTAAACGACGTGCCTACCGTTCCTGAAAGAACTGAAGAAGGGGCTAGTGTTAACTGGCTTTTGTCATTCCTCAACAATTGAAAATTCACATTAACATTCCCAATGCCATCTTTAATTTGGTAAGGAACCATAATCCACCCATTATAATCCGAACTCGAATCCTTCCAAAGCGTTGAAAACGCGCCATACATATTTGGCCGATCGGGCAGCATGTTCGACCAAGTAATCGTCGTAGAATCAACATTGCCGCCATCTGAAGTACTTGGATAAAGTCGGGCATAATCCTCTTTATTCGCATTATATACTTGAATCGGCAGATTATTCGCGGCAAGATTTTTAATGATAAATGATGGTGTCGTATATGAAGCTGTCCCAGTCCTGAAAGTAACCGGCGATAGTAAAATATGTTGATTACTGAATCCTTTGGTTAGATCCAGAGCCGGATTTTGATTAGTAGCTAATGGTGATAAATCGGATATCTGATTGTAAGCCAAATCAATTTTAACCAGATCAGGCTTGTTGGCAAGCGCCGCAACATCACTAATCGAAAAATAGTTAACCGAAATATCTGTTAATTTATTTAGTTTTGTTAAAGCACTAATGTCCCATAAATTACCATTTTGAGTGGCTTCACCATATGTGATGGCGCTAGCCGTCATGTTCGGATGCAAATAAACACTCTGCAGATTAGTCGCATATTGCAAACCTTCCAATGTACTCATCGACATCATTGCCTGATAGTAAACCGTTGCCTGCTGCTTACCGCCAACCGTTGTCAGCTGAGCATCACTGTCACTTTTAAGGGTAGTCATTTTAGCTAAATCATTCTTAGTAAAATTATCTCGAAAAGTAGTAAGGTCTTTATAATCTTTCGTGTAATTTGTCAGATAAACAAAAATCTGTGTGCCATAATCCGGCATCCATTCATCAATATAGTTCTTCTTAGTTGTTGGATCCAATCCCTTAGCATCCATTGGAATATTGGCAGCGTATTCCGCACCTTTCCAAGCCTTGGCACCTTGCAAGTCCTCAAAGGGTTTATGAATATAAGTGTACTGAAGCGGACGTTCTTTAGTAATGTTAAATTTGTTGGTTGCCTTTACCTCATTCGTCAAATTAGGAACTGCTAATTGGCTTGCTTGGTTCGCTGCAGTACTTGCGGCTGTCTGGGCCGACTGCTGATCTGCGGCTGATACCGGAGATACGGCAATTGTTCCAGTCATTAACATCGAGAGCGCCACAGTTGCGTACATGAACCCTCTTTTAAAATTCGATGGCCTCGTTTGACGACTACGATTATTTTCCGCCTTCATGATGGTTTCCTCCTTACAATTAACCCGGGAAACTATTTTCCACTAGAAGTATAACGTGTTTATCGGATTACAGAAAGCGATTACACTCGAATTATCAAAACCCTTTATTATAAGAAAACAAGATCAAAATTGACGGCTTGATCACAGGAATTCAGTGCCAAACAGACGAATTATTATTTCAGTTCATTAAATTTGTTTATTACGCAATATGACAGGTATACTTAGTGACAAAGAGGGTTTTCTGAGGTGATCAAAATGCGATTAGTCATTGGAATAATAAGTGCAGCTTCGTTACTATTTTGTATTGGTGCACTGATTCTATTGGTTATAGGTAATAATAAGGCTGCGTTAATTTCTTTAGCTATCGGATTAATCATGATGATAGCAGGATGGCTAGCATCTAATTTAATAAATCAACATGACAAAACAAAAAAGAGTAAATAAAAACTTGAGACCATCCTGGAAGAAGGTTTAATTCCACGTATATCTCAAGTTTTTTCAATTCGATGTGGCACGATTAAATTTAATACCACATCAAGATTTTTTTAAATAATGCTATAGCCGACAACGATCCTTGCTCCAGAACTGTAAGTAACGCATCCACATGAATTTAAACCATATCGTACAAAGAAATACTGACATCACTCGCAGACAATGCCAGTGGTAATTCTGTACATCCTAAAATAACTCCCTGAATATGATCGTAATCTTTCAGTTGCGCAATAGTTTTCAAGAGATACACGTTGCTACTTTGCTTAACAACGCCTAATTCCAATTCAGAAGAAATGATGGCGTGGATATGATTAATCTGCTCGTCACTTGGAACGACCACTTGAATGCGGTTTTCTGCAAGTTTATTTTTGTAAAAGGGTTCCTTCATTGTCATTTTGGTCCCAAGTAGTCCAACCTTTGATTGTTGATTGTGCTTAATTGCATCAGCAGTCACATCGACGATACTAATTAAAGGGATCGGCGACAAAGTCTGCAATTCATCAAAAACCATGTGTGGTGTGTTGGCCGTCAATGCAGCAACATCCGCACCTGATGCCTGTAGGTTCTTGATGCTAGTTAATAGTTTCTGAATTAAAGTTTCCGTTTGACCTTTCTCTTCAAGTTTTAATATCTGATAAACATCCAAACTGTCAATCACAATTTCAGGATATGATTGTGGGTGTCGTTTCTGATACTTACTTGTTAATTGACGATAATAATCAAGCGTCGATTCGGGTCCCATGCCACCAACTAAACCAATCCTAACCATTTTAGTTGCCTCCAAATAATGATTTAAATCACATCATAGCACGTTTTCCAGCCGTTCATATTGATGTTATAGTATGTTATGGTAGATAATTAATTGATACGAGAGAATTGGAGGAATTCAAATGATAATAAGAACGGTTCGCAAAGAAGACTATTCAGCCGTTTCCGATCTAATTAGAATTGCCTTTTCAAAAACATCAAATGGCTATCGTGGCGAATCAGAACTAGTCGATAAGATTCGCCAAGATCCCACTTACCGCAAAACATTCGAGGTCGTCGCCGATAATCACAACCGCATTATTGGTTATGGCCTCTTAAGTGAAATTCAGATTGAAAACAAAACATCATCAGCACTGGGATTATGCTTAGCACCATTGGCAGTGGCTCCCGTAAATCAAAAATCGGGAATTGGCGGCGCAATCATTAACGAACTAGACAATCGAGCTGTTAGACAAGGTTATCGGTTTATTTCCGTTTTAGGATGGCCGGACTATTATCCACGGTTTGGTTACCAAAGGGCTAGTCAATTTAATATTAAGCCACCCTTTCCAGTTCCTGATGAAACTTACATGATTAAGCCACTGGTAAAAGATGGCTTAAAAGGCATTCATGGAACAGTAAAATATTTAAGCGCGTTTGATTAATTACAACTGAGAATTATCTAGCCACATTATCTTAATCTGCAGGTAAGCCAAAAAGGTGTCATGTAAACTTTCATTTTGAAAAGCTTACATGACACCCTTTATTTTTTGAAAATAATTAAATTAAACCATCAAGAATTAACCATCGATCATTTCATCTAGATGACCATCTTCAACTTTTTTGCCTTTAAATTAACATCCCGATATATCTTAGCAATTGTCCGTTCGTAGTCTTCATTTGATACACCAAATACGACTTTAATATCACTGCCTTCTTGAATTACCAAATGAATTTTAATTTGGCTGTCATCCAAAAGATCCAAAATTCTTCCCGCAATGGCCGGCCGTTTACTAAGTTGGTAAGAAACGGCGGCAACCAGCGCAATGTTTTTCTCCAGTTTGACACTATCCAAATCACAATCATTTTCCAGCGCATTGATAATAACATCGAGTTTATCAGCAACATCTGTTCGACGAGCTAGAAAACTAAATGAATCCGTTCCAGAGGGAACATAGTCAAAAGAAACACCAAACTTTTGAATCACTGAAAAGATTTTTGCCATAATATCCAACCGTTTATTTAATTGGTATTTACTAACTGAAATGACAACATAATCCTTTTTACCAGCAATTCCCGTAACTAATTGATTGGGATCGCTATTAACTGAATCAACCACTAACGTGCCATCCTCTTCCGGATGATTGGTATTCAAAATTGCAATTGGAATTTGTTTTTCTTTGACTGGCTGAATGGCTTCCTCTTGAAAAACACTAATTCCCATATATGAAAGTTCTTGCAACTCTTCATAAGTTAATTCGTTAATCTTTCGCGAATTATTAATAATTCGTGGATCTGCCATCTTAATCCCAGAAACATCGGTCCAGTTTTCATATAGATCAGCATCAACCAGATTAGCCATAATTGAACCGGAAATATCACCGCCACCACGGGGCATAATACGAATTTCACCATTTTTATCAACACCATAAAAACCGGGAACCACAATTTGATAACCAGTAGAAATGATCTTATTCAGACGTTGAATTGAAGCTTTATAATCAATTTGATCGCCATTAAAAATCATAAATCGGGCAGCATCCACAAACTGAAAGCCTAAGAAATCAGCCATTAATTTCGCAGTCAAGTATTCACCACGTGACACTAAGTAATCGTGGCTGCAATTATGAATTCGATCGCTAATCTTTCGAAGATCATCTTCAATTTCAACCGTTAAACCAAGTTCATCACGAATTTCAACAAATCGTTTTGCAACATGATCAAAGATTGGCTGATAATTTTCATGAGCATCCCTTAATCTTTCAATTTCAATTAATAGATCTGTTACCTTAATTGGCTCGTCATCGCTTTTCCCAGCCGCACTAACAACAACGACTCGACGATCATCGTTAGCCTTAACAATTGCCTGAACCTTTTTAAACTGACCGGCATTTGCAACTGAACTGCCACCAAACTTGGCTACTTTCATTGAGCTGCACCTCCTTTTCTATCTGGTAAACTCGCCATAAAGGCTGTTCCATCTTGCTTAAGTACTTGTCTCATTAACCGATGCATCTCACCAATTGGAATTTGGTGAATGACAAGGTAATCACCGCGGACACAAGGATCAAATTTGGCAAACATTTTGGAACAATCAATTTCTGAACGAACAATGTAATTGCTCCGGGTCAAATCTGACCGATATTTCAAGTTGCTCATAAATTCGCGTTTTAAATGCTCTTTATGTTGGAAAATATCTAAAATATCTTGGATGACCGCATTAGCAGTTGGCAATTGTCCAGCGCCCTGCCCCATAAACTTTAAATTACCAATTGTTTCACCATGAAGTGAAATTAAATTATAGTTATCGGTCGTATTAGCTTCCAAAGTATCACCATGATAAAGCGTCGGCTCAACCACGTAATCAAATTCATTGCCTCGTTGATGACTCTTCCCCATTAACTTAACGGTAAGCCCTTTTTGATTAAAATAGGCAATATCATCACCGGTAATATTACGAATGCCGAAGATTGGCAACTCGTCGGTCGGTTTCACAAAAATATCATAGGCAATATCAACACTGATACACAACTTATTAGCAACGTCCAATCCATCGATATCGGCACTTGGATCGGCTTCAGCATAACCAAGTTGTTGAGCTTGAAGCAAAACATCATTGAATGACTTGCCCGTCTTCTTCATTTGATCAAGAATAAAATTACTTGTCCCATTAAAAATTCCTTGAATCTTGTTAACATCATCAACTCTAAGTGCCCGCTCTAACCCTTGAATCCAAGGAATGCCGCCACCGACACTAGACTCGAAGTAAAACTTGACGCCATTATCAGCAGCAATTTTCGTAAATTCGTCCATATAACGAGCAATGACCGCTTTATTAGCAGTAATGACGTGCTTTTTATGCTTCAACGCAGCAAGTATGTATTGATGCGCCGGCTCAATCCCACCCAACACTTCAACGACGACATCTAAGTCTTTGTCGTTAAGAATCTCATCAATATCATCCGTCATCTCCGGTAAATCCGGCTTTTTATTTTTCCTTATTAAAATATGTTTTACATGGAGGTTTTGGGTTTGTCGCTTTGCCTTCTCAATAATTTTATAAACGCCAGTCCCGACCGTGCCAAACCCTAATATTGCAATGTTCACTGCTCAAACCTCCAATTTTTTATTTTGTTCATTGATAATAAACACTTGTTTTTTAACTGAAAACAGATTATCATAATAATCACAGAAATGCAAGGAGTTAAAGTCAATGAATAAATTTTATACCAGCACTAGAAATAACTCAGTAAAAATATCGGCTAAGGATGCAATTAAAAAGGGATTTGCTGACGATAAGGGATTATTTGTTTACCCAAATCTCGGTAACACTCAAGTTGATCTTGATAAATTAATAACTTTGGATTATCAAGACATTGCCAGGGCGGTTCTTACAAAATTACTGCCAGACTTTTCGGCTGCCGAAATTAGCGAAAGTGTTGCCAATGCTTACCATTCAAGCTTTGACTCCGAAAAGATCACCCCAGTTGTCAACGTAGACAACTTTCATGTTTTGGAACTCTTTCATGGCCCAACCAGCGCTTTCAAAGACGTTGGTTTACAATTGCTTCCACAATTAATGAAACATGTTTTAACTGAAAACAATAAAGTTATGATCCTAACTGCTACAAGTGGAGACACCGGAAAAGCTGCTCTTGAGGGTTTTAAAGATCTTCATAATATGGGTATCATCGTTTTCTATCCTAATGGTGGTGTCAGCAAAGTTCAGAAACTACAAATGGTTACAACCGGCGGTAACAATACCAAAGTGGCTGCAATCAAAGGAAACTTTGATGATGCTCAAACCAATGTTAAACGACTTTTTAATGATCAATCCTTAAAACAGCAGCTTGGCAACGAGGTCAGCCTATCAAGCGCCAACTCAATTAATATCGGTCGATTGATTCCTCAAGTCGTTTACTACTTTGACTCTTACAAACAACTTGTTAATGCCGGGTCAATAAAAGCCGGTGACCAGGTTAACTTCACTGTTCCAACCGGTAACTTTGGTGATGTCCTGGCTGGCTATTATGCAAAACTCCTTGGTTTGCCCGTTAAGAAGTTTGTGGTTGCCTGCAATGAAAACAATGTCTTAGCCAACTTCTTCGAGCATGGTGTTTATGATCGGAATCGGCCATTTTACCAAACAGTTGCACCAAGTATGGACATCCAAGTTTCCAGTAACTTTGAGCGGCTTCTTTATTACAAGAGTGGCGAAGATACCGAATACGTTAAACAACTAATGGATGATTTGGAAGATAGCGGTAAATATCAGGTTTCCAAAGAGATTCTCGATAATATTCAAAAAGATTTTTATTGTGGTTATAGTACTGATCAGGAAATTGAGAATTCCATTGCAACTGTTTATAACGAAAACGGTTATTTAATGGATCCACACACAGCTGCCGGATATAAAGTAATGCGTGATTATCAAAAGAGCGACAAACAAACGCCAATGATCTTACTCAGCACTGCCAGTCCATATAAATTTGTTAACGCAGTTTCTGATGCAGTCTTACCTAAAACTGCTAATGATGTTCTACAGGTAATGAGGGATTTGGCAGCCGAAACTCATGCACCAATTCCGGAGAACTTGAGAAAAGTTTGGGAATTACCAATTAAGCACGAAAGCGTTATTGAAAAAAGTGAAATGAAAGACTATGTCCGCCAAAAGGTTGAGGAGGTATTTTATGATAAAGATTAAAGTTCCAGCAACAAGTGCAAACGTCGGCGTTGGTTTTGACTGCCTTGGCTTGGCCGTATCCTATTATTCAACGGTTAGCTTCGAGGAAAGTTCAACCCACTTAGAGATCACGGGTTGTCCGGAGGAATTCCGCAATGAGAATAACCTCGTCTACCAAGCATTTGTTAAGGGCTGCAACTTCCTCGATAAACCGGTCCCAAACGTTAAGATTACAATCAATGGTGATGTTCCGGTAGCCCGTGGACTTGGTAGCTCATCAGTTTGCGTTGTTGCCGGACTAAAGGCCGCCAGCGTTTGGTTTGACAACCAACTTTCGGTCGATCAATTACTTGTCCTGGCAACTGAAATGGAAGGCCATCCTGACAACGTTACACCAGCAATTCTTGGAAGCTTATGCGTTTCTTTTTTAGATGAACGCAATCAGCCCCAAGTCATTAAATATAACGTTAATGAAAACTTGCATTTTGTTGCACTCATTCCTGATTATCAGGTCAGCACTCACGAGGCGAGAAAGGTCTTGCCTAAAACGCTAAGTTACGCTGACGCTATTCATCAAGTGAGCCATTGTGCAGCAATGACCAAGGCACTCGAAATTGGTGACATTCATATGATTCACGAGGCCTGTGATGACCGCATGCATGAACCCTACCGAGCAAAATTAATCCCCGATTATAGCCAAGCAAAAAATATTTGTGAGCAATTAGGGGGTACAATGTACATTAGTGGCAGTGGCTCAACAATGATGGCTATTACAAATGATGAAGCTGCAGCTAACGAAATCGTCACAAATGCAAAAGCTGCCTTTCCTGGCTGGAAAATTCGTAAAATGGCAGTTGATTCAAATGGCGTAACAAGTGAGGTAATTGAACGTGGAAAAGTACTACATCGTTGATAGTTCGATTTTACCAGAGTCTTTTGATAAAGTAATTCAGGCTCGACAGCTCTTAGAAAGCGGTAAAGTTAAACAAGTTAGCGAAGCGGTTAAAGTAGTTGGTATCAGCCGAGGAACCTATTATAAATATAAAGATTTAGTCTTTTTGCCTGAAGAAAATATGATGGATCGAAAGGCTGTCATTTCATTAATGTTGGAGAATCAGCGTGGTATTCTATCCCGAGTTTTGATGGCAATTTCCGATTCTAGTGCCAGCGTTTTAACAATCAACCAGAACATTCCCATTCATAACATCGCGAGCATCGTGATTTCATTGGATCTAAGTCATTTAACCGGAACAGTAGATGACCTTTTAAATCATCTCCAACAAGTTCAAGGTACCAGTAATGTTCAGCTGGTATCCATTGAATAACGACGAATAGCATTACCCAATAATTTCATAATTAATTACAAACGGGACTGGACAAAATCACTTTTGTCCAGTCCCGTTTTGTGCAATCACGATTATTACCGAGCAAAAAACATGAGGAAAAAATCGTACCCGACACTCTGGAAGCTAGGGATTTTTGCCTCACTCTTCTGATGTAGCTTTTATCGTAATAATATGTGACCTGTCACTTCAATCAGGAGTAATAATCATCTGGATGATCATGTAAACCATAATTAAGGTTAATATGATCCATACTAATTTCCCAAGTGGATGATTGGGATTGATTGTTAAACCAACTCCAGAAGATTTAGGAACAAACAAGTTTTTCGAATCACCATGATAAAACGACTTTAGCTTCAAATAGCTTAACGGAAACATCGCGGTCACACATACCATCATAAAAACACCAATCCACTTAGACTGTTCATCAGATTTTACAAACGGTAACCATAGAAGGGGAGCCAGCCCTACAGTCAGTCCAACAATTAGCAAACGATCCAGCCAAACATCTTTTTTCCGCTTATTGATTAATCGATAATCCTTCTTAACTTGCTTCATATACTGCTCATCACCCTTTAACATATAGTCGAGTGATAAATCATAAAGCTTACTAATTCTGACAAGGGTTGGAATATCCGGGTAGCTTTTGTCATTTTCCCAATTGGAAACTGTTTGCCGCTGGACATTTAATTTTTGAGCAATGACAGTTTGAGTTAATCCCAGTTGTTTTCGCTTTTGTTTTAAAATATCAGCTAACATGATTCACCTCTCAAATTGACTATACTTGTGCCACCCCATGTATTAAAGCAATTATCGGTTGCGTAGATTATTTTGACAAGCAATTTATCTTTGCATCATCAATTTCACGGACTTTAACACCGACCTTATCAGAACTTTTTGATATAAAAAAACCACAATCCAACATTAGATTGTGGTTTTCTATGTTAATAATTGCTGGGGTTAACTGACTATTACCGCCCAAATTGCCACCAATGCTTTTTACGCTTAGGTGCTGATTGATAGGCAGATGAAACTCCGTCAGTTGTTGACTGTGGTTGATAGCTATCTGGAATGTTGTCACTAGCAGGCTTATCTGTAGTAGAATTCTTAGATTGGGTGGTACTTTCTACATTGCCTTCAATTGCCTTAGTTTCAGCGGAATTGCCGGTCTTATTCTGGAGCTGCTTTAACTTATTTTGAACATCTAATTGCAAACGCTGTGATTGATCAAGTAATTGATGTAATTCGCGAATTTGTTTGTCTTTCTCTTCAATTTGTTTGCGCTGTTCATTCAACTGTTCAGCTAACAAATCTGTTGCACTATGATTGGTCTTTTCCTGTTGCCGGTTAGTAATTACAGCAGAAGGTTTCTGGGCCGTTTCTGTTGTGTTCTCAGAACTACCTTCTGTTTCCTTAAATTGACCTCTGAGGATTTCTGCACCCTCATCTTTAATCAAAATCTTGTTTCCCTGCTTGATCGTATATGTACTCCGAAATTTGTCGTCCATATGTTTTCTGATTGCAGTTTTGGAAACCGCTAATTGATCTGCTAACTCTTTAATCGTTAACGCCATAATGTCGCCCCCAATATATATTATTCAGTTCGCAAACAACTCGTTTGCGCTCACACATTATTCATTATAGTGATTAATTTAAATATGAGCAAATAAAATTGTAGAAGTTTTCTGATAACATTATAACAAACCTTTGTGCAAAATTAAATTGAGATTAGAACATTCGTTGACAATCTCATATAAAATGCGGTAAACTACTCGCATCCCCTAGTGTCGTTTTCGATATTTCATTAATATTTATTTGTAAGAATTTACATATTTTTATACAAAACAAATCGTCTAGTTCTCATACCAGATGATTAGTTTCCGTTTGCTATTTCACCGGAAACCCACAAATTATGTTAGATTATCATTTAAAGGATTATTATTAATTCGAATTTTACTACAATGGAGTGATTTTTAATGAGCAGTTTAAGAGAAAAAATGTTTCGAAAAGAAGATCCTTTGGTTTACCAGGATAAAGATTCCCATTTAATTCGTAGTTTAACTACGAAAGACTTTTTAGCGTTGGGTGTTGGAACCATTGTTTCAACCTCAATCTTTACTTTGCCCGGCGTTGTTGCGGCCCAACATGCCGGCCCTGCAGTTGCACTTTCCTTCTTAGCCGCTGCAATTGTTGCTGGGATGGTTGCCTTTGCATACGCAGAGATGGCCGCGGCAATGCCGTTTGCTGGATCTGCTTACTCTTGGATTAATGTCGTTTTCGGTGAATTTTGGGGTTGGATTGCCGGTTGGGCATTATTAGCCGAGTACTTTATTGCTGTTGCGTTTGTCGCGTCCGGGTTATCTGCAAACTTCCAAGGCTTAATTTCGCCACTGGGTCTAAACCTACCTAAAACACTTTCAACTGCTTCAACTGGAAGTAATGGTGGTCTAATGGATCTAGTTGCAATTGTTGTTATTTTACTGGTAACGACGTTGCTTTCCCGTGGTGCTTCGCAAACTGCACGAGTTGAAAATACATTAGTTGTTTTAAAAGTAATTGCTATTTTAGTATTTATCTTCGTTGGTGCAACCGCACTTCACATGAAGAACTACACACCATTTATTCCAAAATATCACGTAAACGCTGATGGCTCTGCTTTTGGTGGCTGGCAAGGAATCTACGCCGGCGTTTCAGAGATCTTCTTAGCATACATTGGGTTCGACTCAATCGCTGCTAACTCCGCCGAAGCTAAAAATCCACAAAAAACAATGCCGCGGGGAATTCTTGGCTCCTTGTTTATTGCAGTATTCCTTTTTGTTGCCGTTGCACTAGTCTTAGTAGGTATGTTCCGCTACTCTGATTATGCTAACAACGCCGAACCCGTCGGCTGGGCTTTACGTCAAAGTGGCCACGGTGCCGTTGCAACCGTTGTTCAAGCTGTTGCGGTTGTTGGTATGTTTACTGCACTAATTGGTATGATGCTGGCCGGTTCGCGTTTACTTTATTCATTTGGCCGTGATGGTCTACTTCCTAAATGGCTCGGTAAATTGGAAAATAATCTCCCTAACCGTGCGTTAATCGTCTTAACCATTATTGGAATTGTTTTAGGCGCCTTTTTCCCATTTACGTTCCTGGCACAACTTATTTCTGCAGGAACTTTAATTGCATTCATGTTTGTCTCGATTGGCGTTTACGCATTGAGACCCCGTGAAGGAAAAGACATTCCAATGCCAAGTTTTAAAATGCCATTTTATCCAGTATTACCCGCACTTGGCTTCTTAGGAGCACTTGGTATTTTCTGGGGCTTGGATATTCAAGCTAAGACTTATGCGCTTGGCTGGTTTATTTTTGGCATGATTGTTTACTTTGCATATGGTATGAATCATTCAACATCCACAGCAGATAAGAAAAAACAAACTAACAAGGATTCTTAAGGATTGGTGATTTCATGAGTCATTTGGAAAAAGCTTCAAAACTAGTTGATGAAGAAAACCATTATTATGCTCGTTCTGCGCGAATTAACTACTACGATTTAGTGATTGATCATGCTCACGGGGCAACATTAGTCGACGTTGATGGTAACCAATATATTGACTTACTTGCAAGTGCCTCAGCAATTAACGTTGGTCACACTCATGAGAAGGTCGTCAAAGCCATTACCGATCAGGCACAAAAATTAATTCATTACACTCCAGCATACTTTCACCATGTGCCTGGAATTGAATTATCAAAAAAGCTTACTGAAATTGCACCTGGAAATTCTCCCAAAATGGTTAGTTTTGGAAATTCCGGCTCAGACGCTAATGATGCTATTATCAAATTTGCCCGAGCTTATACCGGCCGCCAATACATTGTCTCTTACATGGGTTCCTACCATGGATCAACTTATGGTTCACAAACGCTATCGGGAACCAGTCTAAATATGACTCGCAAAATTGGGCCAATGCTACCAGGCGTTGTTCATGTCCCATATCCTGACTTATACAGACGCTATCCGGGAGAAAGTGAAGATGATGTTGCAAAACGTTATTTCGATGATTTTAAACGACCCTTTGAATCATTTTTGCCCGCTGACGAAACTGCTTGTGTTTTGATTGAACCAATCCAGGGCGACGGTGGAATCGTTAAAGCACCTGAGATTTACATGCAATTAGTTTATAAGTTCTGTCACGACAATGGCATTCTATTTGCGGTTGATGAAATCAATCAGGGACTCGGTCGAACCGGCAAGATGTGGAGTATTCAACAGTACAAAGACATCGAACCTGATTTAATGTCTGTCGGAAAATCGTTAGCCTCTGGAATGCCACTCAGCGCTGTAATCGGCAAAAAAGATATTATGCAAAGCTTGGCCGCACCGGCACACTTATTTACAACATCCGGTAATCCAATATGTTCAGCCGCCTCACTTGCTACTTTAAATGTTATTGAGGATGAACATCTCGTTGAAAAATCAGCTAAAGACGGTGAATACGCTAAACATCGATTCCTTGAAATGCAAGAGCGCCATCCGCTCATTGGTGACGTTCGGATGTGGGGATTAAACGGTGGTATTGAATTGGTTAAAGATCGCCAAACAAAGGAACCGGCTAACGATGAAGCAACAAAAGTAATTTATTATGCATTTGCCCACGGCGTTGTAATTATTACGCTCGCTGGAAATATCCTAAGATTTCAGCCACCGCTGGTTATCGATCGCCAACAATTGGACCAGGCACTCCAAGTACTTGATGATGCATTTACAGCTGTCGAAAGTGGCAATGTTGAAATTCCTAAAAATGCGGGTAAGATTGGCTGGTAACCAGAAACTTTAATGTATAAGTTCCCTTTTACTAAAGATATCTAAATAAATTTTATAATCATCGAGAGTCTGGACAGATATTATTTGCCCAGACTTTTTTAATGTGATCGAACCGCCAACTAAGATAGTAGAAATATTTTTAAATAGGCAGCTAATTTTTTATCTTAATTTTCCACCACCTAATTTAATTATTTTAATTATTTTTGCTGTTTAACTAATAAACGTCGTCACAAATCAACCCAATGTTGTATAATAAGAAAGACATAGATTGGAGAAGACAGATGAAACATTTAACCTTACATAATACGATAATCTCATTTGGAATAATTCTTACAGCAGCTGGTTCAATTTTTTTTACGAACTAGCCGGTCCATGCACAAAGCGCTAACCAAGTTGTCCAAACAACTCAAGTTCAACCGAAAGCTAGCCAAGTAAGTTCAGCTACTACAAATGATCAATCAAGCCAGTCTTCAAACTTAGCTGATGATCAATCGACAGTTGATACAACAACTGCTTCCGTCAATGGTAGTTACCCCGATGGTCCCACTAATGATAGTGATAGTGCCTCGAGTTTATCTCAAAACGCTTCATCAGTACCCGATTCACCACAAAACAACAATAGTGCTAATCAAGCTGATTCATCCATTCAAGCTGACAGTTCTGACCAATCGTCTGATACTTCAACAACATCTGACGATGACGCAACACGTCAATCGGTCACATCTTCAGATATAGATAACAGTAATAGCCAATCAACAACAGTCACTAGTGCGTCTTCGACAAGCTCAGCTGATCAGTCTGAATCTTCCACAACAGTGGATAATGCTCAAACTGATAGTTCAAATCAATCATCAACTAACAATAAGTCATATCAAGTTTCCACCCCAGATGATACCAAGCCAACTACTACCCTTTCAGAAACTGCAAAAGATGAATCAGTAGCTGCTTCCACAGACACTAAAACCACCACGCCGGAAACGGCAACCACAACAAATACCAATGACAACATCACAGTACCATCTGCAGACCAATCCACCGACCAAACGATTAATCCCACAATCAACGGCTTAATTAATAATTTAGTCACTGACGTCACTAGTTTTGCAGGAGCAGCTATTGCATATCCGTTTGTTTTTACTCGTGTGGCTCAATTTATGTCAGATTTTCGAACCTTGCTGTCACCCGATCGCTATAATATCGACCAAATGTGGAACGATCTTGATGAAAAATATAATCCCGAATATTCCAAAGCATTTTATACCGAGGCTAAAGATTGGTATGATAATAAGGTTGCCAAAGAAACTTGGAGTATTCCTTTTTATGACGACAAATCAAAATATGCTAAAGCAACTTATATTAAAAATGGAAATTCTACTAAAACCATTATTTATGGTCAAGGCTGGACTACCGATCCCAACTGGATGGGATATATTTCAAAAGTCTTCTACGATATGGGATATAATGTTTTGATTACCTATACTCGTGGTCAAAATACCAGTGATGGTGCCTTTATTACTTATGGTGCTAAAGATAAGTACGATTGGCAAAACTGGATCAAAAAGGTTGATGAGACAAACGGACCGAATAGTCAGGTTGTTTTATATGGTCAGTCGATGGGCGCTGATACTGCCTTGGAAGCTGCCTCTGTACCAGGATTATCTTCCTCGGTTAAAGCCGTTATTGCAGATTGCGGTTATTCAACGATGCCCGCACTTGCCCACTCACTTTATGAAGATGCCTCTAAATCGCTTAACGATATCACATCAAAGATTGGTATTAATTTAAACGGGCAAATCCCACTTTTACCCTTTAATAAGGTGCTCAATTCTCTGAATGCCATTAATCAATTCTTCCAAGGAACCAGCTTAGATGACATTTCAGGGATTACCGCCGTTCAAAATGCCAAAGTCCCAACGCTGTTTATTTCGACAGCAGATGATGCGTTCATTCCAACAAGCCAGACACAAACTCTTTACCAGAATAGTGCAGCTTCCCTGAAAGAACTCTGGGTTCTTGACGGTAATGTTGGTGGGCACGCATCGGCAAACAACGCTGTCATTCAGTATCAACAGCATATTGAAGACTTTGTTGCAAAGGCTGAACAATCTAACATCCAGGATACGATGGTAACCGCATAAATAAACTTTTTTATAAAACGTACAAAAGAGTATCCATAATATCTCGTCAAAACAAATTAATGCTATATTTGTGATCCTCGGAAGTTTAATTTATAAAAAACAGCTTATTAGGGGTCGTAAAGTCGGTATTTACAAAAATACCGACTTTACGACCCCTTTTATCTGTATATCAATCAATAAGACAATGAAACAACCATTTACAATTAAGGTGTCAATCTCAATTTATACGGATTTTTTCAATAAACGATAAAATAATATTCAAAGTAGGTTGACCAGTAACTATTTCATACTTTTATTTTGCCCTTCAAGGCTTTCATTGACCAAATTAGTGTGATCAAGCAAACGACACCAACAACAATATCAACGAGTGCAATCGCCAATACCGGAAACTTAGCGCATACTGAAACGAAAACCATTCCGAGACTTCCCATAATGGTGCCGCCAGCACTATACAATGATGAAGCAGCCCCATTATCATTCTCTTGTTGCTTTAAAACAAGATAGGTTGCTGGCGGTCGGCTACCGCTGCTGGCTAAAGTTGCCGGAAACTCAGTGATTGCAAACAAATAGGGATCATGGAGTCCAAACAAAATAATGAGAACCCCGCCAATAATACTAATGATGTAGCAACCATAAATGAATTTAAACCGATCAACATACTTGGAAACCTTAATATATAATAATGGGGCAATTAACATCCCCAAGGCGTTAAAGGAAAAGAAATAGCTAAACACTTGACTGCTCAAATGAAATTCATTCTGAAAAATATAAGATGACGAAGATATAAACGAGAGTGAAATAATCGAAACTGCTGAAAAGTTAAGCAATAGCGCAGTAAATCCGGGATTCTCCAGTAAAACAGCCAATCGGCCAAAAATTCGGAAAATATTCGATTTATCATGAGTTGGTTGATGGGTTTCTTGAAAAATAATCGCGCCGCCTATGCAAATAACCCCTAAAAGTGCCTGAGCGAAAAAAATTCCTCTCCATGAAATAAAGGTTAATAATAGCGAACCAAGAACAGGTGCCACAGCGGGAGAAATCACAACCATTGATTGCACAATCGCCAACGTGGTTTCCTGTTTCCGTCCTTGGAATACATCTTTTATCACAGCAGTAGCAACGGTGGTTGCGACTCCACCACCAATTGCCTGTAAAATGCGAAAGAAGATAATTTCCCAAGCACTGTTTGCGATCCCACACAAAATACTACCAATCATATAAATGGTTAGTCCAACCAGTAACATTGGCCGACGACCATATCGATCACTTAACGGCCCCCAAATAATGGTTGCAACACTATAAAAAATGAAGAAAAGAATCAAGGTTAAATTCATTGTGAACTCAGAAACATTGAAAAAGGTTGTCATATCTGGTAATGCCGGTAAGTACAAATCTGTAGAAAGCGGCACAAATGCGCTCAATAGTGCTAAAAAAATAATAAAACCTTTATCTCCCAGTCGAGATTGCATATTACCCGAATTCATCATGAAATCTCCTTTCCCTGCTTCACCTAGGCCACTTCATATCAATTGTTAATTCACCAGTGGCTTCGTCAATCTTTCTAGTAATTTCAGTGAAACCTTGGCGAACATAAAATCGACGAGCCTGTTGATTCTTAAGGTAAACAGATAACGTTAATTCTTGATTAGCAGATTGAGCAGCTTTAATCAACGCGCTTCCGACTCCTTGCCCTCGAAATTGAGCTGCCACAAATAACCCGGCAATATAACCGTGATCCATTCCTAAAAATCCGGTGATTTGATTATCACTTCTAAAAATAAATAACTCTGAAACTGCTAATTGTGATTTTACAGATTCAAAATTTTCTAACCAATACTTTGGGTCAATAAATGAATGAGCTTCAAGATTAGCTTTTAGCCAAATCTGGGCAACCCTCTCTAAGTCTGGTCCACTAAGCTGATTCACGTGAGTAATCATATTCTTATCCTCTCAAAAAATAAATTAATTAGTATTATTGTATCCTAAAATATGGCAATACGACGCTTTTAATCCGAAGTAAGATGAAATCAGGTGCTTAAACATAAGCTTTACTCAGTTTTCCCTCCTGATGACTCTAATCGATACCTATTAACAATCATTTCACTGTTGGATCAACTATCAAAAGAATACATTCAATAACCACGTCGGCTTTTGGCACTTAACACATGGAATCAAAATCATTAGCAGTGTGACCTTTATCGTCAATACCTGAATTTCTTGTAACAGAATTGAGTGTTGACTATTATCCAAAAGTTAATCACTTATTTCTTAAAATTAACAGTAAAAGTAGCATATTTGTTCGTATTTAGGGTACAATATGACTAAACAAAGAAGGAGCTTCGTTATGTCAACCTATAAAAACAAAGTTTATCTAGCATCCCCATTTTTTAGCGATGGTCAGCGAGAGCGAATTGAACAAGTTATTTCATTATTAAAACAGAATGACACAATTGACTCAGATCAGATTTTCAATCCCCAAGAACACCAATTTGAGAGCGAACCCTTTGGCAGCTTTAAGTGGCAGGACGCCGTATTTGCTTCTGACATGCGACAAGTTCACAAGGCAGATGTTGTCGTTGCGATCTTGGATTACCAGTTAGAAGACGGCTTAACCGAACCCGATTCTGGCACCGTCTTCGAAATTGGGTCAGCCCATGAAGCCAATATCCCGGTAATTATGGTTCAATTTGGTGAAAAAAGTCAATTAAACCTCATGTTGGCAAGAAGTTACACTGCCTTTTTCAACGGCAGGGAAGATATCCAAAATTTAAAAAATTACAACTTTAATAACTTGGAACAAAAATACACAGAAAAGAAAGTACTGTAAAAAAATCACGTAAGCTTTCTATAACTAAATTATAAACAGAGTGGGCCGGCAAGCGCTTAGACCCCAGAATATTAAGTCAGGGGACTTATATGGCCGGGGTTTGCTTGCTGGCCCACGTTTTAGCCAAGTAAGAAGTTCAACAAGATATTCTGGGCTTGAATGTTTTGATAATTCGGTTACGCTCTGGAAGTTGCCTTTTGGCACACATTTCCACTCGGTAATAATCTTAATTACACAAACGGGGCTGGGACAAAAGTAATTTTGTCCCAGCCCCGTTTATTTATAATCACAAGAATTGTTAAGTTAAACGCTATCTTACAATAAATCTACCTAAAAATTAAATTCCCAATTAAAATCAAACCACCATGAACAATGTGAGTGATGTTGATAAACATTTACCAACCGAACTGTGTTATTCACTGGTTGTTGCTGACCAGGAGTCGTCGTTTTATAACCACGTGGGACCTTATTTTCAGCAACGGTGTATTTATATTGATTACCTTGGTCATCGTACTTCGGTAAGTACATAAAGGTTGTTTGATAACAATTGAAGTCATTCAAAGAAGCAATCCGATAAGGTGTCCCATTCCGATAAAGTGTCACATGAACATTAGGTGTACACTTCCAAAATGGTACATTCTGCCAGTCCTTGACAACTCGAACATACGTGTATCGATCATAGCAAGACTGATATTTATTCGTAAACGTAATTGTCCCGTTTGAATCCGGTGCAACATTTGGATTGCCGCCTGGATCTGTCACATAGCCACTAGGTACGCTGGCTTCTTTAGCTGTATATTTAATGGGTTGACCATTAGCTGAAAACTTATTCAAGTTCGCAAACTTGGCTTGATATGAGTTTTCATTATTTAAAGTAACTGTCTTACCAGTATCAACACCGTCGGCATAAAGCTTGATAGTGACAGCCGGTGTTGCAACACCATCGGGAACATTTTCCCACTTCTTCTGTACCGTAATGGTTGTCGTAATTGGTGCTTGATAAACATTGGTTAGTGTAATTTTACCATTACTGTCTGGCGCAACTAATGGATTCCCACCAGGATCGGTCGTGTAGCCATCCGGCACTTTGGCCTCTTGGGCTGTGTACTGGATTGCATGCCCATCCTTGGCGAATTTATCTAAACCATTAAACGAAGATTGATATGAGTTGGCAGCATTTAATGTGACTGACTTGCCAGTATCTGTTCCATCGGCAAACAATTTAACGTTCACATCAGGTGTCTTAACACCATCCGGAACGCCTTTCCAATTTTTTTGGACTGCTATATTTGTCTTAAAGCTTCCAGGTTCATCTCCGTGCGCAGTTCCATTACCCATCGATAACTTAACCGTCTTGGTGTTCGATGTTGTGACTGGTGTTCCAGTTGCCGATTTTGATATATCGGTAGCATTAATCGTCGCGGTATTTGGCAAATCAAGTTCACTACCGTATTGACTATATGCGTTATCATCACTCACTTTAGTTGTCGACATAATGTTAATTGCCTTATCAAGCGTGCCGTTCCATGTCAACTTAAATCCGGACGCACTTGGTGTTAATGTATAATCCTTTGCAGGCATTGTTTGCCCTGAATCATTCTCAGTAACCTTAAATGAGTCATTCATGATACTTTGTGCTGTTGTATTTCCTAAGTTATCAGATACGCTGATATTTTTTAATTGATGGTTATTTGGATTCACTAAAACCTGCCAAGTCACTTGCGATAAAGTGCCGTTTGGTCGGGCTGATTCATTTTTCCCCCAACCATTCTTTGCTAGATAAGTATCTTGTGGGTAGCTTGGTACAAAATTTTGGGTCCCTGTAACATCAAATTGAATCTGGCCACCACGATTACTATCGTACTTTGCCCAATATGCAGCGTTGGAAAATGTAATCTGTCCAGTATTAGCCTTAGCATCAGCGGTAAACTTTCCAACGTCTTCGTTAGTATTTGATGATTTGAGACTAAATTGCTGTGGATTCCTAAAGACGGCACCAGCTGGTAATGTGACAGTTGCGGTATCACCATCATTGACTTTAACATTATCAGGAATCTTAAACTGATAAGTCAGTGTATGTATTGGTCCTGCATACCACTTCTGTGACATATCAGGCGTTACTGGCGCATTATTTTCTTGAGCATCGTTTGTACTTAATCCGGTAACTTGATCAGCACCAAGACTGGCGGCTCCAACCTGATTTGAAGGCGAAAATGCTTGTGACAACATCAAAATAAAAATCGTGACGATACCAAGCAACAGTCCCCGTTTAAACGATGATTGTTGCTTAACTTTTAGTCCATGAATCATTTCTATTCCCCCATTTCTATTTGGCTTGTTCAACTCAACAACTTAACTTGTATTAGCTAGCCATAATTAACTCAATAAGAATATCCGTTCAATAAAAATTAATCCAGAATGTTTTATCAAAGGGGTCAATTGTTTGCTAACAATTCTAAAATAACGCAACCAAGTATTTATTACAAGTCCTTTATGAAACGGGTTGAACTATGACTAATATTATGGTCTAATATAAGTAAATAATTCTTAATTATTGCTAATTATTATTTATTAGTCATGATAATGCCTAGTTTTTAGCATGATACGCATAGTAATCATTAACAGTGGCTATTAATCAACACTAGTATTACATATTTGTTTTTTGATAATCGCAAAATAAGGCTGATAATCTGTAAGGAGTCACTAAATTTATGGTAATTATAAATACATTATTAATCCTTTGCCTGCTGGGCTCCAGTTGTTATGGCGCTTGGGATTTATATCTTGCTCTTAGGCGAAAAAATCCGCAAGCTCATTACTCAGAAGCGGTTACTCGTCGATTCTCTGATATGTATATCATTATTCCTGCCCTAAACGAAGAAAACACAATTAAGGAAACCATTAACCGCATTTTGAAATCAGTTGCTGCACTCAAAAAGATTAGCATTAGGATTACAGCCGTATTTATCGATGATGCTTCAGACGACCAAACCGGAAATATTTTAAAGGAATTTCAAGTGAATCAACATATCCATATTGTTTCACGAAAATTACCAAATGCTCGTAAAGGAAAGGGAATTGCTCTAAATAATGCATTGGAGTGGATCAATTCACAACACCCTAATCCCGATAAAACAATTATTGGTATTATTGATAGCGATAGTGAGCCCACCGGTAGATTATTAGCATCAGTACTTTGGGCATTTGAACATTCTCACTATGGCCTCATTCAAACCGGTGTTTTTATTAGTAACTGCCATTCATTTTTAACAATTATGCAGGCATTTGAGTTTGGTGTTATTAATTTAATTTCTCAAGTTTTACGTTGCGATTGGGGTTCAGCTATTGCTAGCGGGAACGGTCAGTTTATGACTTTAAGAATGACAAATGATGTCAAATGGCGGGGAGCGTTGCTTGACGATCTTGATTTTTCAATTAATGGACTCCTACGTGGCTATCAAGGTGGTTTTTTGCCGCAAACACTGATCCCGCAAGAGGGCGTAACTGGTTATCGAGCTTTTATCAAACAGCGAACTCGTTGGTGTCAAGGTGGGATGCAATGTCTTTTAAAGTATGGCAAAACAATTTTTTTCTGTAAATTAATTCGTACAAGACTGAAGGTTGACATTTTTGTTTTCCTATTCGCCCCATTTATTGCTTTATTTTTATTTTTAGGGTCACTTATTTCCTTGCCAATCTTGCTTGAACGTTTAATTAGATATCCACTAAATACTTTCTTAGTACTTAGCGTCTTTTTGACAATTAACTTTTTGATTTCTGCCACCATTGTTAACGCCGGCTTACGCTCTAATAATCGTAAATTGCGAATTCTCTTACAAAAAAATACTTTGCAAGTTATCTTTGGAAATCTATTTTATTTATGGGCCATGGCGCCAGTCCCTTACATTGCTTTTTACAGATTACTACGCGGCCAAAATGAATGGGTTAAAACTGCTCACCACGGAGGTGCAGTTAGTTGAAAAAGACATTTTTATGGGCGATCCATGTCAATCTTCTTATTTTGACTATTTTTTTCTTGGGGTGGCTTATTACGGCATCATGGACAAGTTATCTGCGTTTTGGACATCCAAGTGAAACGTATTTTTTCTGGGGTATTTACATCACCATTTTTATTGGTGTTTTAATCTGGATTTTAACAAGAAGGTTATCAAATCATTACGCTGGCTGGTTGGCATTAGTCCTGCTTGTCCTAACAATCCCTAAGATATTGGGTATTTTTTACTTTAAATTAATCCCCGCATCAGATATGTGGACTTACGAAACATTAGCCAACTTAAATGCAACCGGCGCAAGTTGGCCAACCCTTTATGCAAAAGGAATGCTTGATTTAGATAGTCTTTGGCCGCAGGTTTTACATATCGCAACTACTTTTGGTCTCATTTATCGACTTTTTCACGTTCACTTAGTCGTATTACAACTCTTAAACATCGCTGCGACCTTTCTTGATGCGCTACTTTTATATTATGTGATTAAACCGTTTGGTGGTTCCCGTGTCGGGATTGCTGCGGCTCTGATTTTTTATCTTACGCCGGCTTTTTATATTTACAGTGTCCTGATTGGGGCAGAACCCCTTTGGCTGTTGGCGGTACTCCTATCCTTTAAGTTTTTCAATGATTTATTATTGCCACGACTTCGCATCGGTCGGTTAAGATATTTAATGACAATCGTCGGCATTACCGGCTTTCTGTACTTGGCCCAATTGTTACGACCCATTATCATGATCATTGTTATCGCAATGATATTATATGGATTATTTTCATTTGGTCAATCAGAATCCGCACAGGCATGGTCAAGAAAGCAACGGCTGTTATCACTTTTGATAATCGCAATCAGTTTCATCACACTAACTCAATTTTCAACAAAAATTGATCAAGCTATCTATCGTGTGCCAATTTCCAATAGCATTGTTGGTATGAAATATACAGTCGCAACCGGTTCAAATTCAGCCACCAAAGGACAGTACGATCACAATATGATCCTCAAATTAGAGAAAATTAATCATTCACAAATTTCCGCACCAAACAAGTTTAATCAGATGGACGCCTATTTAGCCAAAAAAATTAAACACAACCTAGCCACCGTTATCAAAAACAGCAACCTCCCAAAATTTATCTTCACAAAATCACAAATTCTGCTTCAATCAGGTTATGGATTCCGGTTATTTTGGATTGATACACACCCAGTGACTCATAACCACATTCCAAGCCATATCAAATCAATTAGCAATAGTATCTCTGCAGCAAGCCAAATTGGAATCCAAGGACTTGCCTTTACCGTTGCGATTCTAGATTTAATTTATATGTGCTATTATGGTTCAAAATCAAAAAGGATCCATTTCCGAACATTAAATGGCCTCTTTTTCATGGAAATTTTGCTCATTGGACTATTTATAGCATCGTTGCTCGTCGAGGTTCAAGATCGCTATCAAGTTGCATTATATATTCCAATAATCGGAATTATCAGTAACGGGATATCTTTGTTGAATCAACCAGTAACCGATTTACCTAAGCTAGCATTATTAACAAACTTCGAGCAACCGCATAAAATAATTTCTCAGAGAAAAGCGCTATCCAATTTAAAACGCGAGCAACCATCAAAAACAAAATAGCATAAAGGGTGGCCGAAACAAATAGGTCTCTAGTGTCTATCTCATAATTTTCCTGTGATTATCTCGGAATAAAAAATTAGGTCCAGTCAAAGCTGATCAATGTCAGCTTTCAACTGGACCTAATTTTAGATTCTTTAATTTTTCAAACAAAAAGAGAACTCCTCCAACATTTAGTTGATCAGAGTTCCCTTTATTATGTGTTATATAAATATATAAAAATTGCAAACCTATGTGTTTGTACTATATTCTAACTTCTCTTGGTTTCACTTTCAACCCCTAATGACAAACTTGCGCTATCTTCTTCAGGTAAGTGATGAATGGCATGCTTTAAGAAAAGCGGTGCAATCAGCGTTGATAGGACAATTGTTAAAATCAAATCGGAATAATAGGCACCTGAAAGCAAACCAGACGAAAACCCAATTTGAGCTGTTATTAATCCCATTTCTCCACGCGAAATCATACCAGACCCAATCATATAACTACTGTGAATGTTAAACCCGCTCATCATTGCCCCTAATCCACAGCCGAATAACTTGCTGATACAAGCCAAAATGGTCAACACAACGACAAACCACGCCGACTCATCCAAATGCGTGAATGACATTTTTAGGCCAATCGTTACGAAAAACATTGGAACAAAAACCGCATACCCGATTGGTTCCATATGGTTTTCAATAACTGTCCGATACGGCGTGTGGGCGACTGCTATTCCAGCAAAGAATGCCCCAACTGCACCACTCAAGCCTACCGCATCTGCCAACCAGGCCATCCCCAAACAAACGACCATCGATGTAATTGTAATCCTCGAGGTCATTAATAAACGCTCACCAATTCGCATTAAAACTGGCACGATCCATTTGACTAATAAATAAGTTAATCCAAAAAAGGCCACTTGTTCCACAAATATTAATCCTAAATTAGTGGTATGGGGACTCGATCCAACATCTTTTGCTCCCATGACACTAATCATAATTGAAAGTAGGATAACACCGATAATATCGTCGGCAACTGCAGCACCTAAGATTGTCGCACCCTCCCTTGTATTAAGCGCATGATAATCTCTCAGAACCTCAACCGAAATTGAGACAGACGTTGCACTAAACACGACGCCAATAAAGATTGCTTCCAAAACGGAAAATGAAAAAGCCATCGAAGCAACACTAATCATCACAACAGGAAAAATAACGCCAATAACTGCAACAACAATTGCTGGTCGTAAATATTTTCTAAGCAACTTCAAATTGCTTTCAAGGCCACCAAGAAACATTAAGATAATCACACCAATTTGAGAAAATAGGTTGAGTGCCCCACTTGATTGGATCAGGTTAAAAACTCCAGGTCCAACCAACATCCCGACCAATATTTGGCCGATAACCGATGGCACACCAACCCTGTTAAATAGATGTCCAACAAGGGTCGTAAAAATTAAAAGTAAACATAAACTACCAATAAAAGCCATGTGATCGAGCCTCCTATTTTTCAAACAAAAAACGTCCTTTGAAATCAACTTGATCTCAAAGGACGTTTTCACGTGTTACCACCCAAACTTTGTAACAGTTTCACAACTATTACCTTATTATGTAAACTGTTAACTTTGTTTTCAGTTACATTAGTGCGATAATGGACGCTTCCAACGGATGCTCATCACTTGCATCCGTTCACTCAAAGGTTACTTTCACTGCAAAAACAATTAAGCCGTTTCCACTTGCCGACTCTCCCTGAAAATGTTAAGGCAATTACTTTCCTTATCATCGTTTTTTTCTAATATGATTAATTATTTCTAATCGTAATCTGGTTACACCACAATGTCAATAATCGAATAAGTCTTTCTTACCATCGCGATCGATCATCACATTTAATGCTGCGATTATACCAACTGCATCGGTCTCTAGAGATAACGATGGTAACTGATACTGACGGCGTTGAGTGACTTGTTCAGGTAAAAAGGGAATATGGATAAAGCCGGCCTTAATATTTGGAAATTCCTTATCTCTCATGTACTGGACTTGATACATAATATGGTTACAAACATATGTGCCGGCACTGTTAGAGATCGTACTGATGATTCCCCGGTTTCTTATCGCTGCAACCATTGCTTTGATGGGTAGTTGGGTAAAATACGCTGGTTGCCCATCCTGTTAAATCGGCTGGTTGATTCGACGAACCCCGGCATTATCAACCGTTTTCGCATCATCTAAGTTAATTACAATTCGCTCTGGTGTAATGCCATTTCTACCCCCAGCCTGACCAATATTAAGAACATAATCAGGTCCTTCCTGCTGAATCGCACGATGGACAACTTGAGCACAAACATTAAATTTAGTCGGAATTTCAAGCTTGATAATTTGGACCCCTTTTATCTCATTTGGTAATCGTTTGACGACTTCAAGAGCCGGATTAACCCAATCCGTGCCAAATGGATCAAATCCAGTCACTAAAATTTTCATGGCCACCGCCCTTTCTAAAGATATAATAGTTTCTATTCCAATAAATAAAGCAATTACTGCAAACAAAAAGGCACCCAAAGTTTCCGATTTAGTGAAATAATTGGAAACCTTAGGTGCCTTTTTCGCAAACTTGGATTAAGTTTCCATTTCTAGTTTGCGTTTTTTGATGTCTTAGCACTACTATTTGACAACTCGAATATCCTTGCTGCCATAATCTAAATGCCAACCTTTGGGTAATGAAACATGATTAAATTTACCAGTGTGCTTTTTAAAACTCAGGAGTTTATCACCCGATGATAATTTAGAGTCACTCTTAACGACTAACTTACCACCTAGATGAGCAGTTCCATTAATCTGGGCGTGACTATTAGAGTCCAATTCTAGAGTCCCCTGCTTTGCTTGGGTGTAATTTCCTTTAACTGTGACTGATTTAGAACTCAGTTGAAGTTTACCAGCATTTACTTTGATACCACCATTACCAAATGCCTGATTATTTTGAGCAACCAGTGAACCGCCGTCTACATTAGTTTCACCACGATAAGTGTTTTCACCGAGCAAAGTTAATTGGCCACTGCCTTGCTTAGTTAACCCACCATTACCAGAGATATTGTTCTTCCAGATATCATTTGCATTAAATCCACCCTTAGATGCATCCAACTTGACAACCGTATCTGTCAAGAATTTACCAAATCCATTTGCAGCAGCAAAAAGATTTAATCGTCCCCAGCCTTCAGTGTCATCACCCATTGGATAACCAGATGGTAATCCAGTTGTGTATAGGATTTCACGCCGTTGCGTATCAGACAAATATGGGAAACGGGTCTTCAGCAATACTTCCGCACCCTTAGGAACTACCATTGCTTTGGTCGTACTACCAACGGGCTTAAATCCATAAGTCAATCGATAAGTGTAATCTTTCAAATTCTTTTGATAATCACTAAACGAATCATCAGCGTTAGTATCCTTAGCCTTTGATAAGTTTGTTTGAGCGTTTTGATAGGCCTGCTCAATAAGCTGCTTATTAGCAGGGTCGTTCAAAGTTGCAGCTGTCATTGCTGTTCCTAAAACCCGACCGCCCATAACAGCCAGCGGCGAATGACGACCAGCAAGAACCCGGTCATAACCAACTTCTGACGAACGGGTAATTAATTGTTGAAAACGCTGAGGGAAAACATAAGCTAACGATTCACCCGTCTCAAAGGCAGCTGTTGTATGGCCACTCGGAAAGTCATAATCGTTGTCGGGTGCGGCAGCCATGACATTCTTAAGATAAGGATTGACTTTAACTTGATCACTCTGTCGATAGGGACGGGTAAATTTGATGTATGCTTTAGGTGTCCCGGTACTTGACCAATCAGATGCTTCATTTAAGTCAACCAACTTTACAACTGAACCCAGTTTAGAATTTTCATCAGCCCACTTCATTGAACTATAGGGTGAATTTGCTGGTAATGGCGATGTCGGAATCGTATTAAAGTCAGTTTGAGCACTTGCATCCTTAATGAAGGCAGGCGCGTATTGACCCAATCCGCTGATTAGGTTATATCGTAAATCACGGCGATCGGTCAAATACGAACGATTAACTTCATCTTGGGAAGCATCATTAGTAATCTTAATTGACTTATCTAAATTCTCTTTAAGAACATCGGCGTTCTTCTTGGTGCCATCAGGTGACCAATAACTTAGAAAGGTGTTATCAAAAATTGA
Organism: Lentilactobacillus diolivorans DSM 14421; assembly: GCF_001434255.1. GTDB lineage: Bacteria > Bacillota > Bacilli > Lactobacillales > Lactobacillaceae > Lentilactobacillus > Lentilactobacillus diolivorans. Next base: position 61,059 of record NZ_AZEY01000007.1, on the reverse strand, counting down.
AATTGCCGGATTAGTATCCGGCGTTGTATTTTGTTTAATATTCTTTTTGTATTGATCAATAAAGTAACCATAAGAAGCTTTTTGGGGTGCTAAAGCACTAGCCACACTTTTACTACTGTCAGCAGCTTGACTGGTATTTTGAGCGCCCAATAGTGCTGCGCCCGTTACTGAAAATACGAAGACACTCTTCAAAACTGTTTTCAAAACCGAACTTTGCTTACTACCCATCTTGAACCCTCCAAGTAAAATAATTACTACGAAATGCTTACCAGAATAACAATCAGAGCCAACACAGCAAACGCGATTTCCCAACCCATTTTGGGCGTCTTTCTAATCTCGTTGATCATCGTTGACATCATGTTTCACCGTCCTTCAAATCGACCCCTGATAACCATTCATCATCCACTTTTAGGATACCTAAACCTTGTAAATTACCCACTAATATTTTGTAAAAAGTCAGTAAATTTTACTCTTTAAAAATACCGTCAGTTATTGATCAATATCTCTAAACGTTGCTTTTGACATTGTCAAAATATCAATAAGGTGTCGGTTTGCAAAAATCATTAATATTGGATCGTGCTCTTTTCCTCGCGCCCGATAAATCAACACGGTTGCTTGCTTCGATGTTTCAAGCTGATGGGTTGTCTGCTTCAATGAAATTGGTTTGGAAACCATATGTAAAGACTTTTTGATAATCGATAACGAATCAGCTGTTAACTGATTTAATAACTGAAACTCATGAACTAATTTCCGCCCATTTTGTTTAATCTTATCCGGTCGACCAAGATCGCGCTCAACTGACTGGACTGAACTGCCAACTTTAATCCGATCTAATTGCTGAAATGAAACAATATCTCCACCATTTGCTTCAAAATGAACTTCGGATGTTGACCGCTTGGGTGTCTTACCACAACTGCTCAGAACAAAAACCAGCAATACACCTACCCCGATAAATAAGACTTTGAGCGTTTCTTTCATAATTAATCTCCTAACTTTTAGACCAACAATCGTCCTTTTTAGGGTATCTTTAATAAGGCGTCATCGTCAAATCCAAGTTATCATTTGCCCTATTATTTAGAACGTATGTTCTTAATATCAATTTTAAGAGCGTTATTCATAAAACGAAAGTTAGCATATACGATATGGATTTAAGTATTATAATTACAATTACGAAATATCAAAAGATTATATTAATTTTGTAAATCAAACAAAAAATGACTAGGAAAGATAACCCATACCATTTTTCTTCTCATCACAATGATCACTTGCAACAGAATAAAAAACTTAACGGTTCCACCTTGTCTTAGCCATTCGCCAATCACAATTTAAACGTAAAATCTAACCAGTGGGTAACAACTACTTACTGCCTTTATTGGGTCCCTTGTCTTTATCCTCCTCAATGACTTCTTCAGAATACAGTTTGTTTACCAATTCTGGATTAGCTTTACCTGGATTTAATTCAACAATCTTGCCACTTGCACTATAAACAATCCATTCGGCCAAATTCACAATATGATCGCCAATCCGTTCCAATAAACGAATGACCATCAAATAACTGGAACTGGCGGGCATTGTTTCGGAATTTGCTTCAACTGCTTTGGTGATTTCATCTCGAATCAGCAGGTATTCCTTATCGACGCCAACATCCTGTTCGGATAAGGCTCGAGCCGATTTTTCATCACTCTTGGAATAGGCATCCAGAGCTTTTTCCAGCATGTCTCGAACCTCATCGGTCATTTTACCGATCTCTTTTTCAACCCCGGGAATTCGCGGGGTCCCTTTCATTCGGATCGTCTCACGGGCAATACTAACCGCATGGTCCCCAATTCGTTCCAGATCAGAACTCGCTTTTAAAATACTAATGATGATTCGAAAATCAGTTGCCACCGGTTGCTGTAACGCAATTAAATTTAAAGCTTGTTTTTCAAGTTTCATTTCTTCACCATTGGTATTATTATCGGCTTCAATGACCTCTGCCGCCAATTTTTTATCATGATCAATAAATGCCTTGGTTGAGTAATAAATTTGCTCACTGATATTAAGACCCATTTCAACAAATCGACCATGCAATTTCTTTAATTCATCATCAAATAACTCTCTCATTGTAAGTCCTCCTGGCCAAACTTCCCATTCAAATAGTCACTCGTCTGCTCACTGTCTGGATTGATAAACATCTTTTCGGTTTTATCATATTCAACCAAATTTCCATTTAACAAAAATGCCGTTCGATCAGAGATTCGAGAGGCTTGCTGCATATTATGGGTCACGATAATGACCGTGTATTCATGTCGAATATTTAATAAGGTATCTTCAATCTTCGCACTGGAAATCGGATCCAGGGCACTTGTCGGCTCGTCCAATAAAACAACATCCGGCTGAACGGCTAAAACTCTGGCAACACAGATCCGTTGCTGCTGACCACCTGAGAACGAAAGCGCGTTGTCATATAAATGATCTTTAACTTCATCCCAAATAGCCGCTTGTTTCAAACTGGTTTCAATCCGATCGTCCAGAACATGTTTATCCCGTTCACCAGCCAACCTTAGCCCGTATGCGACGTTTTCATACACACTAAATGGGAAGGGATTGGGCTGTTGAAATACCATCCCCACCCGTTTTCTTAGTTTTACAATATCCACACCCGGTGCATAAATGTCTTGATCCTGTAGTTTAATACTGCCGGTAATTGTGACATTTGGAATCAAATCATTCATCCGGTTCAGGCAACGGAGATATGTAGACTTACCGCAACCCGATGGCCCGATTAATGCTGTGATTTCGTGTTCAGTAAAATCAAGATTGATCCCGTGCAAGGCTTCTTTTTCACCATAATATAAATGGACATCTTCACTTGTTATAATTTTTCCCATTGCCTGCACCTCTTATTAGCCAAAGTTTCCTGAAATGTAATCTTCAGTGGCTTTAATTTGTGGATTTGTAAATATTTTTTCTGTTCGGTCATACTCAAGAACATGGCCCATATGAAAGAACGCCGTGTAATCAGCAATTCGCGAAGCCTGTTGCATATTATGCGTCACAATAATAATGGAATAGTTTTTTCGGAGTTGTTGTAAAGTTTCTTCAATTTTTGCCGTTGAAATAGGATCCAAAGCACTGGCCGGTTCGTCCAACAGTAGAATATCCGGCTTCATTGCCACACAGCGGGCAATACACAATCGCTGGGCCTGCCCGCCAGATAGGGCTAACGCACTTTTATCAAGCTCATCTTTAACTTCATCCCAAAGTGCCGCAGCCTTTAAACTACTTTCGACCCGTTCTTCTAATTCAGTTTTATCTTTAATGCCATTTCGTTTCAGCGCAAAAGTGATATTTTCCCGAATTGATTTGGCAAATGGATTGGGGCGTTGAAAGACCATGCTAATGTGTTTACGAACTTCATAAACATTAATTTTCGGACTATTAATATCCATATCCCGATACATAATCTTGCCCTTAACAGTTGCAATCCGATCGTTCATTCGGTTTAAGCAACGCAAATAAGTTGATTTACCAGATCCTGAAGCTCCAATTAACGCCGTAATTCGGTACCGGGAAAACTGAAGACTGGCATCATGCATGGCGTGATTATCACCGTAAAAGACTTGCAGATTTTCAGTTGTCATTGCCTTCTCAATTGGAATATCAATAATGTGAGTTTTATCAAATGAGTAATCTTGCATAGCTAATCTCCTACTTTGTCGCCGTCATTTTTTTGTACATCCAGTTACCTAATAATCGTGCTGATAAGTTAAACAGTAAAATTACAATAATCAACACCGCTGATGTCCCACTTGAAATTGATAGTGCATCAGGGGTAACACCTTCTGTATTAACTTTCCAAATATGAACCGCCAATGTTTCAGCCGGTCGCATTGGGTTTAAAAAACTAGTGGTGCTCATTGGATTCCAGTTACTATAATTAACGATTGGTGCACTTTGCCCAGCAGTATAGATTAAGGCAGCGGCTTCACCAAACACTCGACCGGCACTCAAGATGATCCCCGTTAAGATACCGGGGACAGCAGCCGGTAACACAATCCCGGTAATTGTTTTCCAATGTGATAGTCCAAGTGATAAGCCCGCTTCACGTTGCAAGTCAGAAACATCCTCCAAAGATTCTTCAACACTTCTGGTTAAAAGGGGTAGATTGAAGAACGTTAATGCAATCGCACCGGCAAGAATTGAAAAGCCCATTCGAAACTGAATAACAAATAGTAGATATCCAAAGAGGCCAATAACCACAGAAGGTAACGAACTTAAAACTTCAATCGCGGTTCGAATTAACCCGGTAAGCCAATTGTTTGGTGCATATTCGGAAAGATAAATCCCAGAGCCCAACGCAATTGGAAACGAAATAATTAACGTTAAGACCAACAGATACAGGGAATTAAAAAGTTGGTCACGAATCCCACCGCCAGCACGAAACGATTGGGCTGCCGATGTTAGAAAGTGCCATGAGACATGAGGAAGTCCAGTTATCAGAATATAACCCAGCAAAAAGATTAAGATACCAACGACCGCAGCTACCAGCACATAAATAATACCGGTTGCGATGTTGTTTGTCGTTTTGCTATTCATTTCTTTAAGCTACCTCGCTTTCCGATAAACCGAACTAAGATGTTAAATACCAGGGACATCAACAGCAGAATCAATGCTAATGACCATAGTGCATTGTTTGGTAAAGTTCCCATTGTTGTGTTTCCAATTCCAGTCGTTAACTGACTCGTTAACGTTGAAGATGGCGTTAACAAACCATGGGGCATCAGAACCGCATTTCCAATAACCATTTGAACAGCTAATGCTTCACCAAATGCCCGGGCCATCCCGAAAATAATGGCAGTCATAATCCCCGGAGTAGCAGCTCTCAGCACAACCTTATAAATTGTTTGCCACCTTGTTGCTCCCAGTGCAAGGGACGCGGATCGGTAGTACATTGGTACTGCCTTGATACTATCAATGGATAATGAGGTAATGGTTGGCAATACCATTACAAACAACACAACTACTCCGGCTAAAATACCAAAACCGGTACCACCGAATGTGTGTCGAATTAATGGCACGATCACTGACAAGCCAATAAACCCATAAACAACCGACGGAATACCGACCAGTAATTCAATTACCGGTTGAAGGACTTTCGTACCTCGCTTTGGTGCAATTTCAGTCATAAATAATGCAACTCCAAGGGCAAACGGTGTTGCAACCAAAGCCGACAAGACCGTCACACTGAAGGACGTCACGATCATTGGTAATGCCCCAATTTGCGGCTGACCATGCGAATCCAACACACCTGGATTCCAATTTTTTTCTATCAAAAACTTCCATAAACTAACGTGGTTTTCGGTGAAAGTTGCCAATCCACGAGTCGTAATAAAGTACAAAATCGATAGTACCAGTAGACCAACAAAGGTGATGCAAAGATAGCTAAGCGCTTTACCAAAGTAATCTTGGTGGGTTGCTCTGGAAGAACTTTGAAGTTCCTGCTTAATCTCATCCATACTGAACCTCCTCAAAAAAATAATAGGGTAAACCTCAGGAAGGCTGGGGCAAATGTGGATTTGCCGCCAGCCTCCAGAGTAAAAAATTAGTTAAGTTAATATATTTCAAATTTGAAACGGAAATCTTTTAAAATGCAAGCTGTCAGCTGCTAGATGAACGATTCTCAATAGTTATTATTTAGTAGTAACCGCACCACTGGCATTCTTTTGAACTTTCATATCATGAATACTGATGTAACCTAATTTTTGAACCAAGCTGTCCTGAACTTTACTTGAATCCATATAATTTAAGAACTTCTTAGCTGCAGCATTTGGTTGACCCTTTGTATACATATGTTCATATGACCAGATCTTCCATTTATTGTTTTCAACGTTTTGATCAGTTGGGGCAACGTGATTAATTGAAGGTGCTTGAATCTTGCTGTTAACATAAGAGAAGGCAAGGTAGCTAATAGTTCCTGGGGTACTTGCCACAATCTTTTGAACAGTTCCATTTGAATCTTGTTCCTGAGTCTTAATGGCCTTGGCACCTTCAAGAACTGCACCTTCAAATGTTGCTCGAGTACCACTTCCTTGAACCCGGTTCACAACATTGATCTTTTGATCCTTACCGCCAACTTCTTTCCAGTTCTTAATCTTTCCAGTAAAGATTCCCTTTAATTGCGCCATTGATAAGTTCTTAATACCAACACCTTTATTTACAACTGGTGTCATTCCGACAACGGCAACTTGATGATCAACTAACTTCTTAGCTTTAATTCCGGCTTGTTGTTCGGCAAAAATATCTGAATTTCCGATTGTAACGGCACCTTCCTGAACTTGACTAAGACCAGTTCCGGAACCACCACCTTGCACGGAGATGTTAACTTTCTTATTTGCTTTTTGGTAATCACTGGCAGCTTGTTCAACCAATGGCTGTAAAGCAGTTGAACCAACAGCCGTAATTTTGACATTTGAATCTGCTGACGTACTCTTTGACGATTTTGAACTGCTAGATCCACACCCAGTAAGTAAAACCCCCAACGCTGATAAAGCGACAATTGTTGAAAATAAGGATCGTTTTTTCATAATCCGATTTCCTCCTAATGAAAACCAAGTTTTTTAGTACTGTTTTAGTACAGTTTTAATATATCAACGTCATGTAAAAATCGAGTTTCGTTTATGTAAAAGTAACGTAAATATCGCCGATTCATGTCAAAAGTATGGCATAACTTAAGATGTAAACAATTTTATTTAAAATGGAGGAAAAACCGGATGCCATTGGAAATTTTATTAATTAGCCAAAATTTACAACTCGCAAGTCAACTTGAAAAATTATTAGATTCCTTTAATATCACCACCCGGGTATCGTTCGACCCACTTGACCATTTACTACAACAGGTTTCCGGAGTCGTCTGGGATCTTAATACGACTTCCCTACCAACAAATTCCTCTGAACTACAGATTTTAAGAAACCAAATTACGGGTCCTATCTTACTGTTGGATCAAAATACTGAACCAATTGATACAATTTGTTCCTATTTCCTTAACTATCATCTGGACGATTATATTCAGTCGTCTTCACTAAAAGAAATTGTTGCCAGAACTGTTCAGAAAATCTGGGTTTACCAGAATAAAGACCGTTTACAGATTAACCAGCAGGGACAGACTGATCCCGATTTGAAAGTCGGTCATTTAAAAATCAATTTAGACAAAATTCAGGTTAACAGCGGCAACGTGAGACTGAATCTAAGTCCCATTGAATATAAATTACTTCTATTCTTTGTTAGTCACTCAAACACTGTATTAAGTCGCACCCAAATTGCTTCAGCAGTTTGGGGAAATACAACTGGGGCCACCCTGCGAATTATTGATACGCATATTAGTAATTTACGAAAAAAGATTGAAACCGAGCCTAAAAATCCGCAGATGCTAAGAACCATCCGCGGATTCGGTTATTTATTCAAATATGAAAATCAAGGTGCTAAGATAAGTGGCAAGAACTAATTCTTTATGCAAGGAGAGAAACGATGCAAACTGCCACTGATATTTTCCGAAAAATCCAAACCGATCCTCAAAATCAAACCTTCACAGAAAAGGGAATTTTACCACTCTACCATATTGTTCCTGACGCTCAAATTTTAATTATTAGTCAGGCACCAAGTCGTAAAGCCCAAGAATCAATGATTTTTTGGAACGACCCCAGTGGTGATCGGCTTCGAGAATGGATGGGTGTCAGTAAGGACGAATTTTATCGGTCGGGTAAAATTGCAGTCATGCCACTTGATTTCTATTACCCAGGTAAAGGGGCTCATGGTGATCTACCACCTCGAAAGGGATTCGCTGACAAATGGCATCAACCACTTTTGGCATTAATGCCCCAGATTCAATTAACGTTATTAATTGGTCAATATGCTCAGAAATATTATTTAAAGCGGCAACGGCAAAAAAACTTAACTGAAACCGTTCGCCACTTCGATCAATATTTACCAAAATATTTTCCATTGGTTCATCCATCACCATTAAACTATGGTTGGCTGAAACAACACCCTTGGTTCAAAGAGACGGTCGTGCCAGAACTACAAACAAAGGTGGCCGCCATCTTTCATGACTAAAACAGCCACACTTCTCCGGTTACTTAAAACCGGCTATTTAACAATCATTGGAACCAATCTAGTTGGCATTTATCTCCATGGTTCTTATGTCATGCATGCCTATAACGAGTCAGTCAGTGATCTTGATTACATTGTAGTAGTTAGGCAACCGCTTTCATTTTCGACCAAATCTCAATTACTTGCTTATACAGTCAATCAACTTTGGCCACTTTCACCAAAAAAAGGATTAGAATTTCATGTCTTATTGTTAAAAGATACCCACCATTTCGTCGACCCGTTACCTTTCGACCTACATTTTTCACAAATGCATTACCAGGAATACTTAATGAATAACACGGAATATATTTCAAAAATGCAGGGTGTCGATCCGGATTTAGCAGCCCACCTGACAATTATTAATCATTTTGGTCAAGTCTTGATTGGTCCACCAGTCAAGACGGTTTTTAGCCCGGTTCCCGAAGCTGTTTATTGGCAGAGTATTTTGTTTGATATCAACGATGCTGAAAGAGAAATTGTTAATCAGCCGATGTATGTGATTCTAAATCTTTGCCGGGCATTGGCCTTTAAGAATGACCACTTAATCACATCCAAATTATCTGGCGGTCAGTGGGCGCTTACCCATCTCTCAAACACAAAGTATCAATTAATTAACGCCGCAATATCGGATTATACCGGAACGGGAGCTTCAAAGGCATTAACATGTTACTCAAGTCGTGAATTGCAGGATCTTGCCAATCATATGTTAAAACTAATTAGACAGTAGCGAACACGAGTTCGATGATATTCGATAATTATCAAAGAACAAAGAATACCCCATTAGTGGATTTAACTAAGGTTTGTTAACTACTTCTACCGCTGAGCAGCCATTTGAGTCAGGCAAAAATCAACAAACTGGTTGCCGTAAGCTTTTGCAACCTCATTCTGCCAATTGTTTAGAGCAGATTCTTTTACTAACATTGGTTCAATCCACTGATTAGTTGGCAATAATTTTAGCAAATGATGCTTTGTGAATTGTGAAAACAACAGATTCTCACCAAAATAAACCGCTAACCGGGATTGAAACTTCGGAACAATCACTTTTTCCAATAAATGATTTGCATTATTCCGATCACCAATCATTAGGGGTGCTTGGATAAAATCGGTTTGTAAATCAAACGGGAGCTCTTTATGTGCCTCAAAAATATCAGGTTTCATTTGAATAAACCAAATAAGTTGATGTCGTTCCAACTCTTTTAATAACTTAAGCGCAGCAATATCTCCCGCCGTTAGTTCAAACTGATTAACCGCTATTTCTCGGCTGGTCAACTGACTGCTAACTAAATGAGTTAATTGTTCAAAATTACCCGGGTCTTGCCATAACACTTCACTTTGCTCAGCATTTCTCAACCATCCATGATGCGTTGCTACCCGCAATGTCAGCCAGATAGTCCGATTGTTAGATATTCTTTTCCTTAGTAACCAATAGGAACTCGCTGTTGACCGGGCATAATTTCCTGCACTTAAGGTCATCCCCGCTGGAAGTGCCGCTTGAACAGCTCGCGCAAGCTTATCATGATAACCTGGTTTGCTGGTAAATTCATATATGTGTTGAGTTGTGCGTAATTTAGCCAAATAAATCCCTTCAATATTGTGATTACCACAATTGTAGCATAGGAATTTTGGATTTAATGAACAATCACATCTACCTACAAACAGTATTCCAAAAGAGAGTGGGACGAACGGCGGTTAACTTCCAGAGCGTAATCGGATTATCCGAATATTCTGGGCTTGAATGTTTGGATAATTCGGTTACGCGCAGGAAGTTGCCTTTTGGCGCACGTTTTCTCTCGGTAATAATCGTGATTACACAAATGGGGCTGGGACAAAATTACTTTTGTCCCAGCCCCTTTCATCTCGACTTTCTATTCATTACGATTATTATTCAGTGAAAATGCCGGAAAGATCATTTCTAGCCATGCAACCGAGGGATACATCTACTCATTTTTATTTTAGCCGTAAATTACCATTTAGGTCATTAGTCTTCATTCTTTATTCGATAGTCATAAAACAAAGGATGAAGCACCCAATTTTAGTCGACGGCTAAACCGCTTAAACAATTGTCCTTTTCAAACATTTTCTTTAGCATCTAAGAACTCACGAATCGTACTTGATGGAATTGATTTAATTGCCGGCCCACCAATTTGGTGTAAATAGATTAAGTTTAAGTGGCCATCTCGATTTTTCTTATCGTTTTTAATCTTGTCAAAGACTGCCGGTGAATCGAGCAATGATGAACTGGTCGGCAACCCGACGGCTTCTAAACGATCAGTTAGCTTTTGGGTTAACCCGGCTTGTGATAATCCTTTTTCTTCAAAAATCCGGGTTAAAGCAACCATGCCAATGCTTACTGCTTCACCATGACGTAAATCACCGTCAGCTAAGGCTTCAACAGCGTGCCCAATGGTATGACCAAAGTTCAGTAATTGACGAAGTCCACCTTCTTTTTCATCTCCCATCACAATATTGGCTTTGTACTGAACAGAATGCATACTTAGTTCAGGCGCATATTTCAAAATGTCTTCAGGTGTTTCAATTGATTCAATTAATTTCCATAAATCACCATCAGACAAGGCACCAACCTTAACAATTTCACCATATCCCTCTACCAAATCCCGCTTTGTCAGTGTTGTTAAAGTTTCTGGATCGATAATAACTAAATCGGGTTGGTAAAATGCTCCAATAATATTCTTAGTGGTATCTAAATCAACAGCCGTTTTACCACCAACTGAGCTATCGACTTGAGCTAACAATGATGTTGGCATCTGAATCAGACTAATCCCACGCATGTAGGTGGCTGCTAACAGCCCAGCCAAATCACCAGTCACACCACCGCCCAAAGCGATGACACCATCATCACGGTTAAAGCCATCAGCGGCCATTTGACGAGTTAAGTTTGCCAACACTTCAAGCGACTTGGATTCCTCCCCCGCTGGAAATTGGTAATTATGAACCGTAAATCCAACTCGAACTAACGCATCAGCAACCTTACTTTGGTAAAGCGGTGCCACGTTACTATCACTAACCAAGGCGATTTTGCGCTCGGACCAAACACTGGAGACCAGCTGCCCGGTACAATTTAAAAGGCCAGCCTGAATTTCAACATTGTACGAATGATCCGGTAAATCTACTTTGATAATCTTCATAAAGTAACCTCACTTTTTTCTTCGTTAGGCGTCGTAATTAATTGACGGATTGCAAATGCTTTAGCTGCCATTTGCCGATATTCATCAGGTTTGAGTGCTTGGGCACCATCAGAAAAAGCATGAGCCGGATCATCGTGAATTTCAACCACCAAGCCACTAGCACCAATTGCAACCCCAGCCAAAGCTTCAGGTACGACAAATTCTGTATGACCGGCGGCATGACTAGGATCTACAATGACAGGATAGTGAGTCAACTTTTGCAAAACTGGTACAGCACCTAAATCCAATGTGTTTCGCGTGTATTTATTATCAAAGGTCCGAATGCCACGTTCTGTAATCATGATTTGGTGATTACCGCCTGCGGCAATGTATTCCGCAGCATTTAAAATATCATCAATTGTTGCTGACATCCCTCGCTTCAGCATTACTGGAATATTTGTTTTGCCGACTGCTTTGAGTAGCGAGAAGTTCTGCATATTTCGAGCACCAATTTGAAAAATATCCGTGTAACGCGCAATCATATCAACGTGATCTTGATCCATGACTTCAGTTAATACGTCCATATCATAAGCATCAGCGGCGGCCCTTAAGTATTTCAGTCCATCTTCACCCAACCCTTGGAATGAGTATGGTGAGGTCCGTGGCTTAAATGCGCCACCCCGTAAAATAGTGGCACCACCACTTTTTGCGACCTTTGCCATTTTCATGACATGTTCTGCTGATTCAACGGAACACGGCCCCGCCATCATCGTAAAATGGGCACCACCAATTTGACTATGCTTGGTTGTAATAACTGTATCCTCAGGGTGAAATAATCGACTGCCTTGAACAGCAGCCGGCACATTATCTATGATCGCATCAGCAGCGATTTTCTCGTCCTGAGTTAAATCAGTCTCGGAAATCCCTTGAATCGCAACTCGGTTATGATGGACAAACACTTCATGAGTTCCTTCAAATCTGTTCCTAATTTCGTCAATAATTGTCATCTGGTTGTCTTTAATTACAATAATCATGATATCATCCTCATTTCTTAGAATTCAAAGTTAACGCTTATCAAAGTATAAAATAAAACCCCACAGTGGCTGAAAACACTGTGGGGTAAAGAAAATTTGTGTAAAAAAATGGTCCCACAGTATTTTAAATGGAGAACTGTGTGACCGCTAATCATGCTGAAGAACTATTGGTCGCACAGGATGCTGACAAGTGCCCGCATCCCGTACGATGTGGACACTACCTGAACCAATAGTAATAAAATCGATTAATTTTGCGATTTACTTTCTTCATGATTAGAATCTCCTAAGTTAAGTTAAATTTTAATTGTAGTTAGCTTATAATTTATCATCATGATTGTCAACCTTTAATTTCAAAAGATGCTTAAATGACAACTAAATTCTCGATTTTAAAATCTGGATAGATAAAAACGTTGTCGGTTAATATGAAACCAGCTTTTCTTTAAAGTCATCCTCATTTTTAGTTCAAAAAAGACCACTTATTCCCTTACACTACCGGGATTGGTGGTCATAATACTTAATTTAACTTGTTAAACCATTTTTTAACTTTTACTGATTATTGGATATATGACTCGTTTAGAAAATGGGAGTTATATGAAACCAAATCAACAAATTTAATATGTTAAACGGCAATCTCCAGTCATAATTATTCACACCACCGCCTAATTTTTCTTGACATTTTCACATAATCGCCGTACGCTTAATGGCAATTAAACATCCGTCCTAAATAAACCATTGATGTGGAGATCAAGATTGTTGTGCACGTAAAGAGAGCCACCGCTGCTGAGAGTGTGGTCGAACGCAAACAGTTAAATGGACCACAGAGGGTTCTTCTGAAAGTTACGAGTACGAAGAAACGTCAGACATACGTCAGTTGTCGGGAGCGTGCTAGCGCTTTGCTAAGGGTGATGACGGTCTTTTTGTCATCAAATTAAGGTGGTACCGCGGAAAATCCGTCCTTAAACAAATCAAAAGTTTGTTTTGGGCGGATTTTTTTATTTAGACGATAAACTCAAATATGGAGGAATCCTTATGATATCTAGATCTAAACGATGGCAATTTTCCGATTTTAGCTGACAACACAATCAAATCGGAGGTTCTTATGATGACTTTTAATCAACTCAAAAAAAATGCTCAAAATTATCCAGCAATTCCAATTACATTACAATTTCATGTTGACTCTTTTGATCCAATTGCCATTACCCAGGCTTTCGATCAACCTGAATCACCCTGTTTCTTATTAACGGGTCAACCTAAAAAAAGTGAAGACGGTTATACCTTTATCGGATTAAATCCAGTCAAAACATTCACTTATCGTGACGGTATCATGACGATATCGGATAATCACGGTAATGTTTCACATGGAACAGTTGCGTTAAAGACTGTTATCAACCAAACTCTTCAAACTAGCCGGACTCCACGACTACCTGAATTGCCACCATTTGTCGGCGGGCTGGTTGGTTACTTCAGCTATGACTACGCTAAGTACGCAACCACGGCAAACCTACCAAATGTTCAAAATCCAATGAATTTAGATGATGCTGATCTGCTCCTAATTGATCAGGTCATTGCATATAATCATTCGACTCAAACTGTCACCCTTAGCAAAGTGATTGCCTCTGCTGACTTATCAGCAGCTTATGATTTAGTCATGACTGATCTGAAGAAGTTAAAAACTCAAGTCTTGAGCGTGACCGATCGCAGGCAATTCCCTGATTTTTCAATGTCATCACTAACCAGTCAGTTTTCTTTACAAGAATTTACCGAGAAGGTAGCTGAAACTCAAAAGCACATTGTTGATGGTGACATTTTCCAACTAATTTTATCGAATCCTCAACAAGCAACGATGACTGGTTCTTTATTTACAGTCGCGCCAACCTTGTTTAGAGAAAGTCCTTCACCTTACCAATTCTATTTCCGCCACGGCGACTTTGAAACAATTGGTGCCTCACCGGAAACGCTCATTACCAAACGAGACCAGACACTTTTTAGTTATCCACTGGCAGGCACCCGCCGTCGAGGTAAGGATCAACGTGAAGATGATCAATTTGCTTATGAATTGCAACACAGTGCCAAAGAGCTTTCGGAACATAATATGCTAATTGATTTAGGCAGAAATGACCTTGGCAGTATCAGTAAGTTTGGTACTGTAAATGTCACTGCTTATCGCCGATTACTAAAATTTGCCAACGTGATGCACTTAGGATCAGTCATCGAAAGTACCGCAAAAAAGGATGTTTCGGCCATCGATATCATTAACGCTGTTTTACCTGCCGGTACCCTATCTGGTGCGCCAAAAATTTCAGCAATGCAAATCATTGGTCAACTTGAAAATCGAAAGCGTGGTGTCTATGGGGGTTGCTTGGGATACCTGGGATTTGATGGTGACTTGGACTTATGTATCGGTATTCGTTTAGCCTATCGGAAGGGTAAACACTTAGTGGTTCATTCTGGTGCTGGAATTGTTGCTGATAGCGTGGCTAAATATGAATATCAAGAGTTTAACAATAAAGCAAGCTCAGTAGTTAACGCATTAAAAGAAACCGCCATGAAGGGAAGTGTTAAAGATGCACTATCTTATTGATAATTACGATAGCTTCACATATAATCTCTATCAATTGATTGGTACATTAACCGATGACCCAATTAAGGTTGTTAAAAATGACGCCATCACAGTAGATGAACTGCGGAGTGAAAACCCTGATAGTATTATTCTTTCGCCAGGACCAGGCCGTCCAGAAAACGCTGGAAATATGCCCGCAATTCTCCAAGAGTTTATTGGCAAAGTTCCTATTTTCGGCGTCTGCTTAGGTCATCAAGCAATTGCCCAGGCTTATGGTGCTAAAATTGTCCACGCACCACAGTTGATGCACGGCAAGTCTTCGCTAATTAACGTTTCCGTAAATAATGGTCTTTTTACCAAATGTCCAGAAACATTTGAAGCGGCCCGTTATCATTCACTAATTGTGGATTCCGATTCCATCCCGACTCATTTAACGGTTACCGCTAAAACCACTGATCATGAAGTCATGGCAATCGCGGATGAAAAAAATGATGTCTACGGCGTTCAATTTCATCCTGAATCAATTATGACCGACCCCGTTGTTGGTAAACAAATTGTGACAAACTTTTTAAAAATGACTACAAAGACAATCAAACAAACGATTTAGTAACCAGCAACCTAAAAGTTCTTGTAATCAATATTTAAAATATGAAACACCCTGAAATTAGGTTTAACCAAAACTGATTTTTCCAGTCTTGGTGTTGAATCCAATTTCAGGGTGTTTTCTAATTTTAAACAGTATCCGGTGACGATTACTAAATCAGTATACAGATTGCACTATTCCAACTTTCAAAGAGAGTCATATTTCATCCCTCCGATATCCTTACTCTGCTTTAAAATTCGACTTAAAAATATAGCCACATGATGGGCAGCGATTCATACCATAATTGATTTGCATCGGTCGATGGCAATGTGGACAGTTTCCCTGAACGGATCGGGGAATCTTTTTGAACCCAGTTGCTTGTTTTGATTGCTGATTATTCATGATAACTTCCTCCGATTTTTATTAACTATAAGCACTTAACTTTGAATAGCTGTTAAATATTTTGCGGGTATCGCATCTACCAGCCATATGCCACTTTTAGTTGGATAAAATAGTAGACCATGATTAGCGGCTTGTTTGGCTGCAATTTGGAAGATAACCGGTTGCGGATCCCGGCGCTTGCCCACCTGAATCGCCATTGCTTGATTGGCCGAAAGATGAACAAAATCCCGATCCATTTTCTTCAACCCTTCATCCACAATAAATCTAGCTGCCGCATGAGTTGTCCCATGAAACAAACGATCTGGTGGCGTCATTGGCCGCGTTAACGGCTTAACGGGAATACTATGACCATATAGTGCCCTTATGGTATCACCCTCAATGGCGTAGCGCTGCTTATCACTTTGGGCCATGATCTGTTGAATAACCTGTTTACTAATAGGAGTTCCAAAGTGTTGATTAAATTTAGTAATTAATTCATCCAGATTCACGCGACCATATTGATCCAGCGTGACACCAATTTTATCGGGATGGTGCCTCAAAATAAATGATAATCGTTTGCTTAATCTTGTCAGTTCATGCTTCATTAATCAATCAGTCCCTAAACGCAAAATTTCTATCTGCTATTATTATATATCCAATGAATTAAAAACCAGCGATAACCAATCGGGCTACCAATAGTGGTTATGATATGGTAAGTGACCAGATCAAATAATTATCAATTTAGTCCCCTGCATATGCTAAAATCAGAGTATGTAAATTTGCTGAAAGGAATTCCAAAATGAAAACTATTTATTTTGTCCGCCATGGTCAAACTTTGCTAAACCAATTTCGGAGAATGCAGGGATGGGTTGATTCGCCATTAACAAAAAGGGGAGAATCCCAAGCTGCTAAAGTTGGCGATCAGTTAAAAGATCTCCAATTCAATTTAGCAGTTAGTTCTGATATGATGCGGGCAATTCATACCCTTGATATTATCCTTAAAAAAAATCAGCACACTGACAACCTCAAACGTGAAATTCACAAAGATGTTCGCGAAGTTTATTTTGGTTCCTTCGAGGGCATCGACAGTACACAGACCTGGAATATGATTGGTGGTCCGCTGGGGCATTTCAAGCAAGATGATCTAATCCGCGAACACGGTCTTTTAAAAGTTCGTGATTTTATGCATGACGCAGATCCCTTTCATGAAGCAGAAACGGCGGCCCAAATTGAGAAACGAATCAAACAGGCAGTCGGACATCTTCAAGATGAACTTGAGGATGGCGACCAAGCGATTGTTGTTTCACATGGAACATACCTACGGAATCTAGCAACTATCTACACGGAAGGTCATCCCTACCTCAGACAACCCAAAAATGGCGGAATTACAATTCTTGACGTTACAGATACCCCTAAAATAATATCGTATAACCAGTAGAAATGGAATTGGTTCTCAAATTCTCAGTAAGCCATTTAAACCTGGGTAGACATATCCTTTATGCGATGGCTAGTTATTACGTCTTGTCACTAAATAATCTTCAAAATAGGATTGGCTTTTATCCAACCAATAAATCATTCCATAAGCGACTTAGCAATTGAATAAAATGACGATCTTTTTATTTCCCCGCCAAAATCATTTGTTATAAAAAATCCTGTAAAATCAGCATGGTGCCATTTCAGCTGGTTTTACAGGATTTTAAGCTTCCGACCCACTTGAACTTAAATCGGCTTTCTTTGAAGATGACTTAATAGCCCAGATTATTAACGTTATTGCGTTTCGTTTTATCAGTTTGCCAGAAGAACAGTGTCTTGGCAACTCCAACAACTTTCTTCTTTGGAACGAATCCCCAGTAACGACCATCATTGGAAACACTACGATGATCTCCTAAGACAAAATACTCACCCTTGGGAACTTTAACAGCACCGGTATTCTTACTCCAGCTCTTTGATAGTGACTTAAGATCCCAGTTGCCGGTTCCAGTTGTGCGTTCTTTTTGACTAATAAATTTCTGATTAATAGCCTTCCCGTTAACGTAGATATTGCCATCATTACTTGAAACAGTATCACCGGGCAATCCAATTACCCGCTTTACGTAATCCGTGTTTGGTTGGGTTGCACTAGGATCCACACCATGAGCATCAAAAACAATCACACTCAAATGCTTAACCTTGCTATGGCGGAAAACTAATAACCGCTCATTATTAATCAAATTAGGTTCCATCGATGGGCCATCCACTTTAGCAACCGTTAGAACAAACATTCGTAACAACTCAGCAATTAATAACCCAACAACGATTGGAATAATCCAACTTAATATTCCCTTGAAAACTTTCATTTTAAACTCCTTTACGGACTATTATTTATTGATAATACGATATTAAAATGCAATCGGATTTAATTTTAGCATACTTTCCTACCATGACAACATTTTCAGCCATTATTAACAGAACCATAATTTATTTGCGCATTCTATTGGCACTCGGTATGATAACGTAAGTGACTTATCTTGATAGAAATAGGTGATTAAATGGCAACTTCCCCAAATATGGTCAAAAAAATTTGGCTAACCTTTATCTTGGGAACAATAAGTGCGACTGGGCCACTCTCAATTGACCTTTACCTGCCGGCACTTCCGGAAATGACAACCAGCTTACATACTCAAACATCCCTTATTCAGCTTAGTTTAAGTGCCTGTTTAATTGGTCTGGCATTGGGGCAATTAATTTCCGGACCACTAAGTGATAAATTTGGTCGTAAACGGCCGCTTATGGTTGGCTTTTTTATCTTTGGAATTGTTTCATTATTAATTGCATTCAGTCATTCGGTTTATCTGTTAATATTCCTAAGATTTATCCAAGGCTTGGCTGGCGCCAGTGGTCAGGTACTATCTCGGGCGA
The DNA here is from genome assembly GCF_001434255.1 of Lentilactobacillus diolivorans DSM 14421. GTDB lineage: Bacteria > Bacillota > Bacilli > Lactobacillales > Lactobacillaceae > Lentilactobacillus > Lentilactobacillus diolivorans. The sequence goes on along the minus strand of NZ_AZEY01000007.1, from coordinate 42,350 downwards.
TCGCTTCAGACATGTTTTCCGGATCATTATTAACCCGCTTTTATGCAATGCTATCGGCAGTAAATGGGATTTTCCCAGTGATTTCGCCTGTGATTGGTGGCTTCATGATCCGATTCGTCAGCTGGCAGGGAATCTTTGTTTTGCTGGCAATTATCGGGTTCCTGCTTTTCGTTGCCATTTGGCTAGGAATCCGCGAAACATTGCCACCCGAAAAACGATTACATGGCGATGTTGTTAAATCAGTCGGCGTTATGTTTGATTTGTTAAATGATTCTAAATTTGTAAAGTTGATATTGGCAACCGGTCTCGCCTATGGTGGCTTGTTTAGTTACATTTCCGCGTCATCCTTTGTTTTCCAAAATTTCTTTCGAATGTCGGTTTCTAATTTCGGCTTATTATATGCAATAAATGGGATTGGCATTGCGATTGGTTCCGCTATTCCTGGATTGTTAGCAACTCATTTTTCAGAGGTTGCCCAAACAAAATTTGTTTTAACATCAACATTGTTAACAGCTATTGGCTTACTGTTAAGCTCATTTTTCTTCAACAACCTCTTCATCGTCATCGCTTTGGTTTTCCTAATTGTGACCCAATTTGGCATGATTTTTACGTTAACCACTTCAATTATCATGAATCTTTCTTTAAAAAATAGTGGCAGTATTTCAGCCCTACTGGGACTTTCGCAAAATGCAATCGGTGGTATTATGTCACCCTTAGTCGGATTAATGGGAACCGGTACTTATTTACCAATGGCTACTGCAATAGTCGGCTGTATCGGTATCAGCTTGGTACTGTTCAATACGGTTCGTTTTAAGCCGATAAAAGATTAGCCAAGCATGTTTATTTACTACCACAAGACCTGTTTTTAACCTATTTTCTGGTTGTATATCGGTCAACATAAATGAAATAACAAATTTCCCTAACATCAAAAAATCCCGTAAAGCCAATTTTGCAGAATGCAAACCGGTTTTACGGGATTTTACTTTAAGTTAAAACTATCAGCTAGATGACTGTGTATAACGATTACCAGGATAAACCACCAACCGTGACAGACCCCCTCACGATCATTCACCTTAAATCTAACCGCTTTTACTGAGCTAACTTGGTAATCTTACCTTCTTGGATATAAACACTTAAAATTGCAATATCAGCCGGATTAACACCACTAATTCGGGTCGCCTGGGCAATTGTTTCAGGATGAATTTTCTGAAGTTTCTGGCGGGCTTCAGTTGCGATGCCATCAATTGCTTCATAGTCAATTCGTTCAGGAATCTTTTTAGCTTCCATCCGTTTCATCTTTTCAACACTAGATTCTGCCTTAGCAATGTAACCAGCATACTTTGTTTGAATCTCAACTTGCTCAATCACTCGCCGATCCAGTGACGTGTCAGATTTTGGAATGAAGCGAAGCAGTGTTTCATAGTTAACGTATGGTCGACGAAGAAAGACAGCCGCAATAACACCATCTTGAAGTGGCTTATCACCGTGTTCTTGAACAAAGGTGTTAACCTCATCAGACGGTTTAATTCGAATCTTATTTAGCCGATCAATTTCATCTTCAATCGCTTGTTTTTTAATTAAAAATTTAGCATAACGCTTATCGGAAATCAGCCCAATGTCGTGACCTTTTTCCGTTAGACGCATATCTGCATTGTCCGTTCGTAGCAATAACCGGTATTCAGCACGACTAGTCAACAAACGATATGGTTCTTTCGTCCCTTTCGTAACCAAATCATCAATCATAACGCCAATATATGCTTCGTTTCGCTTCAAAACAAATGGGCCCTTTCCAAGCGCACGACGCCCAGCATTAATACCAGCAATAATTCCCTGCCCGGCTGCTTCTTCGTATCCTGATGTGCCGTTGGTTTGACCGGCGGTGAATAGGTTCTTCACAATTTTAGTTTCCAAAGTTGGTTTCAGTTGATATGGTGCCACAACATCATACTCAATTGCATAACCTGGCCGCATCATTTGAGCGTGTTCCAAACCAGCAACCGTATGAAGCATCTTTTGCTGAACCTCCTCAGGCATTGAGGTTGACAATCCATCGACATACCATTCTTCAGTATTTTTACCTTCTGGTTCCAAGAAAAGTTGATGACGTTTCTTGTCAGCAAATCTGACAATCTTATCTTCAATGGATGGGCAATAACGCGGACCCACCCCTTCAATGACCCCAGTAAACATCGGTGCCCGGTCAAGATTCTCTCGGATAATTTTATGCGTGGTTTCATTTGTATATGTTAACCAGCAAGACAACTGATCCTTAACCGCTAAGTAATCTTTGTCAGGCGTCTCAAAACTAAAGTGATGCGGCTTTTCATCCCCTGGTTGCTCTTCAGTCTTAGCATAATCAATCGTTGTCCCATCAACTCGGGGTGGCGTTCCTGTCTTAAACCGCTCCAGATCAAATCCTAATTTTTCAAGATTTGGAGTCAACTTCTCGGCTGGTTGAGAATTATTTGGCCCAGATGCATACATAAGTTCGCCAATAATAATCTTGCCGCGAGCTGCTGTTCCGGTTGAAACAACAACCGCTTTAGCTTGATATCTGGCACCTGTATTCGTAATAACACCTTTGCAGATACCGTCTTCAACAATCAAGTCGTCGACAATTCCCTGACGCAGCGTTAAATTTGGTTCCTTCTCAATCGTATGCTTCATTTCGGCATGGTATGCGTGCTTATCAGCTTGGGCACGTAATGCCTGAACGGCTGGGCCCTTTCCGGTATTTAACATCCGCATCTGAATATAGGTCTTATCGATATTATGACCCATTTCACCGCCCAATGCATCAACCTCTCGGACAACCGTTCCTTTGGCAGGACCACCAACGGATGGATTACATGGCATAAAAGCAACCATATCCAAGTTAATGGTGATAAGCAATGTTTTATTACCCATTCGAGCAGCAGCTAATGCAGACTCGCACCCAGCATGACCGGCTCCGACAACAATGACATCATAATCCTCACCGCGATATTTTTGTTTAACATCGCTAACTCGTAAACTTTTCAACTGCAAATTCCTCCAAATGTTTCACATGAAACAAACTATTTTCCTAAACAAAATTGACTAAATAGTTGATCAATTAGTTCATCTTGATAACTATCACCAGTAATTTCACCAAGAAAATCCCAACAACGCGTCATATCAATTTGAACCAAATCAACCGGCATCCCTTCATCCAAGCCTTTAAGAACATCTTCCAATGCGCTTTTGGCCTGATTAAGTAAGCCGATATGCCGGGCATTAGTCACCATGACATCATTCTGACTACTTTCGATCCCTTCATTAAAAAACATTTCTGCAATTAAGGATTCGAGGTGAGTAAGACCATTCGCTTTTATCGCCGAAGTTGAAATAACATTTTTTGACTTTGCAAGACGCTTAATTTCGCCTAAATCAACTTTATTTGGTAAATCAGTCTTATTTAAAACGATGATTCGCTGTTTAGCTTTTGTCGCAGCAAGTAATTCTTTGTCCTCATCCGTTAATGGCTCACTCGCATTTAAAACTAGTAAGACAAGATCAGCACTGTTAATCGCCTTTCGTGATCGATCAACACCAATTTTTTCAACTTTATCGGTTGTATCTCGAATTCCGGCTGTGTCCACCAACTTTAATGGAACACCACGCACATTAACGTACTCTTCCAAAACATCTCTGGTTGTCCCAGGGACATCAGTCACAATTGCCTTATCTTCGTGAAGCAAATTATTTAAAAGACTGGACTTTCCCACATTGGGACGACCAATAATTGACGTAGCAAGACCATCACGCAAAATTTTACCTTGTTTTGCAGTTGCCAAAAGTTGGACAATTCGACTATGAACGTCGTTAGCTTTTTCCCGCAACAAGTTACTGGTCATTGTCTCAACATCATCATATTCAGGATAATCAATGTTCACTTCAACTTGTGCCAAAACATCCAAAATATCTTTTCGCAAATGCTTAATGAGATGAGATAAGTTTCCATCCAGTTGACTAATAGCAGCCTGCATTGAACGATCAGTTTTAGCCTCAATCAAATCCATTACCGCCTCAGATTGTGATAAATCAATCCGACCATTCAAAAAGGCTCGTTTTGTAAACTCTCCAGGTTCTGCCATTCGCGCACCGTTGCTCAGCACCAATTGTAAGATTCGATTAGTTGCAACAATGCCGCCGTGACAATTAATTTCGATAATATCTTCTTTAGTGTAAGTATGTGGCGCTCTCATGACTGAAAGCATCACTTCGTCAATTTCTTCATCTGTCGAGGGATCTACAATATGACCATAATTGATGGTATTGCTGGCAACCTTATCAAGGTTCTTACCACGATAAATTTTCTTAGCAACATCAACTGCTTCCTCACCACTAATGCGGACAATTGAAATACCGCCCTCACCAGGTGGTGTTGAAATAGCTGCAATCGTATCAAATTCTGTTGTTGTTAAAACCATGACTAAGCTTCCTCCCACATAAAAATACAACAGACAATATTAAAACACATTTTGTATATTAGTGCACAAAAAAAGTGCCCACTCCACGCTAGAAAAATCTAGCATGGATAAAGCACTTTGACTACTTTACCTAGTTAAGATAAGAATGATTACCTTTATGATATTTTAAAGACGCTCATTTGTCAATCCAAAATTAAGAGAAGTCATCTAAAAATAAAATGACGCAACTTATTTGTTAAAGACAAATTACGTCAAATAAAAAATTCGCAACAAAAAGACGTCTCCTTAGCCATTCATAGGAAATCGTGATTCCAAAAACGCTCCCTTAGCCTTAAAATTGCCATAATCAGGCCACATCAAAAAGAGTATGCTATTTTTAATAGTCAATCCCTTGAAAGCCACCCTAAATAAGGCGGTTATCGTCATTTATATTAATTAATAGTCATTGCCATAAACTGTATTTTATTTCGGAAGCAATCGCAAAGGACGCTGCCAGAACACCTTATCAATTTAACAAGGAACTAATCCAACCAAATCAGTCAATTGGCTATTTTATTTCTGACTTAAATATATTGGATCCACTTAATCCAAAACAATTTTGAATTAAAGTTACTGCTTAGGTGCCACAACGATCACTCGATGTGGTTCCTTACCCGTTGAATACGTAATAACGTACTCATTATCCGCGAGCGTATTGTGGATCTGTTTGCGCTCAAATGAAGGCATTGGGTTTAAGTAAATTGGTTTTCCATTGGCGATCGCATCACGAGCTGTCTTTTCCGCCAACTGCTCTAGCGACTCACTTCTTCGGGCCCGATAGTTCGCGGTGTCCAATTCAACATTAACATTATTAGCCCCCAATCGGTTGATAAAAATTTGGGATAGATTCTGAAGTGCATTAATGGTTCGGCCATGGCGCCCAATAAGACGGCTTTCCTGGTCAGTGCTAATATCAATATAGATCGCATGTTTACTGCGCATATCTAATTTGAGTTTAAACGAAAATCCCATTGCTTCAAGCACATCATTTAGATAATTGGCTAATTGTTGAGAAATGTTTTCGAGATCAACGGCTTTTTTAGTAACATCATTATCTGCCTGATCAGGACGAGACAGATTAGTAGTGTTACTTTTTGCTTCAGTTAGTTTTTGATTTGTGATCGTTTGATTCTGGTTTGTGTTCTTTTTCTTTTTAACGTCAACCTTAGCTAGTTTGCGACCGATACCAAAGAAGCCATGTCTTGGCTGTTGGAGGATTTTAACTTCAACTTGGTCCTGTGTGAGTGATAAATCAGCTAGGGATTGTTCTACTGCGTCTTGGATGGTTTTTCCAGAGTAAATTGTCATAATAAACTCCCTTTAATTAATTTAACTGATTTATGATAGCATAAATTATTAACTTAATAAATGGTTTCCGGTAAAAAACGCAAACTAATCGGAAACTTGAAAGATTAATGTGATGTTTGCAATCTTCATTTAACCAAAACTTCACTAATACGATATAATTGACATTAAACCCCCTTCTGGATCATTTGGGTAATAAAGTCTCTTTAGAATTTAGATTCTAGTTTTCGTTTTAGGGAGTGTCAGATTGGCAAATACTAACCAGTATGATGCTGGTAGGAACATCCAAGTCGACCGTCAGCATCGCTTAAATAAACTACAGGAAGCTCAGAAAATTACCCTTGCAAACTTAGGTACCTATGCCGTTATTATGACTGCTGAATTAATCATTGGTTATTGGAACAGCATTACTGTTTTAATTGCCGATGGGCTGAATAATCTGACCGGTGTTTGTGGGGCAGCTATCTTAATTGCGGGCTTAAAGATTTCAAGAAAACCACCGGACTCCAACCATGTCTTGGGACATTGGCAGTATGAAAATATTGCCGCTTTCTTGTCAGCAACTATTATGTTTGCTGTTAGTATCCAAATTCTGGTTGATGGTGTTTTCGCAGTGAACCGATTCTTGTCTGGTCACCACGTTGTTCCAAACGGGTGGTCTCTGGGTGTGAGTCTGGCTTCGGCCTTAGTTATTTCGGTGCTTGCCAGATTTAATCGTGTCAGGGGTGCTCAGTTAAAAAATCAAGCATTAATTGCTTCTGGTCAAGATTTAAAGAGTGATGCTTGGACCAGTTTTGGAACATTTCTGTCCATTGGTGGTGCTTTTCTTGGCGCCCAATGGCTGGATGGCGTTGCTACCATTGCCGTTGGTATTTTAATTTTACATGCCGCAATTTCGATTTTTAGAACAACCATTATGAGACTTACCGAAGGGTTTAATCCCGGCGTCATTAATGAGTACAGTAAGACAATCAATGCGATTCCGGGTGTTTTAGGGGTCCAGGGAATTGAGCCACGCTGGCTCGGCGATCAAATTGTGATGAAAATTGGTATCTATCTCGCGGATGATACAGAACTGCAAACCGCCTACTCGATTGGCGAAAAGGTCGAAAGCGTCTTAATGACCCAATACGATATTCTGGATGCGGACGTAATGGCTTACCCGGTAAGTCTAAGAAATGATCCGTCAAAAGTTGACTAGACAATAAAGGGATTCAATTTAAAAACTTTCAAATCCGATTAGGGCTTCTTGACAAGGTTTCCAATCACTGCTATATTTTGGCCAATAAGTTAGTTCGTAAAACAAAATGATTCGGTGAGTAATTTGCGGCCACCTGCAGAGAATCGACGGTTGATGCAAGTCGAAGCTGGCAACAAATGAAGATGGCCGATAATTGGTTGGTGTAAATGACGTCCACGAACATCAAACGGAATGGTCTCCGTTACCAGACACACCACTTTATTGAGAAAGATTTAAAATGGTTGATAAGGCTTGTTGCGTAATCAACAAGCAAATCCAGAATGGTACCGCGAAAAAACGCTTCTGCTAGTTACCACAGAGGCGTTTTTTGTATCCTAATTTTTAGTGAATATATGAAAATGGAGTGATTATATGTCAAAATTAGCAATTATTACAGGGGCAGGACAGGGAATTGGAAAAGGAATTGCGCAACGTTTGGCCAAAGACGGTTATTCAATCGCTGTCGCAGACATTAATTCCGATACAGCAGCCCAGGTTGCCAAAGATTTGAAGTTAGCAGGCTACTCAGCAAAGAGTTATCAATTGGATGTTGCCAATCGGGAAGATATGTTCAACTTAGTAAAATCAGCAGTCAATGATTTAGGTACCCTCGCCGTTTTTGTTAATAACGCCGGCGTGGCATTTATCGATACCATCGTTGACTCGACTCCTGATAAAATTCGTCGGTTACTTGATGTTAATCTTCTTGGTACCTACTGGGGAATCCAAGCGGCTGCTCAGCAATTTAAAAAACAAGGTAAAGGTGGTCGAATTATCAATGCAGCCTCATTGGCTGGTATTGAAGCATCTGCACTTCAAAGTGCTTATTCTGCCTCTAAATTCGGTATTCGAGGTCTAACTCAAGCTGCATCCAAGGAATTAGCAGCAGATAAGGTTACTGTCAATGCTTACGACCCAGGGGTTGTTCGAACCCCACTACGAGATGGTATCGATAAACGAACCGCGGAGATCCGCCATATTTCTATTTCGGAACAGCAAAAAAATGTCCTCAGCGAAATTACGTTAGGGCGTGAAGCCACCCCAGCTGACGTGGCAGAGGTGGTAGCATGGTTTGCATCACCAGCAGCCGCCTACATTACAGGACAATCTATCTTAGTTGATGGTGGCATGAGGTATCAATAAAAAGATAATCTCTTGTCCTTTTAATTTATAATAAACATTTAGATCACAGTTACTTCTTAAAACATTTAAGCCAAGTTCAACAAAATCAAAGGATCAGAGTGAGATAAAAGGCGATTAGCTTCCAGAGTATAATTGGATTATCCCAATATTCAGGGCTTGAATATTGGGATAATCTGGATGTATGGCAGGAAGGGCTTTTGTCTCACGTTTTTGCTTGGTAATAGTCATGATTACAAAAAGCGGGGCCGGACAAAATTACTTTTGTCTCGGCCCCGCCCTTTTTATTTTTTATTATTTTCGCTTACTACGTTTTGCTTTACGAATTGCCTTTTGAACAGCTCGTTTACGATTACGTTCGGCTTTTTGTTTTCGTTCACGTTCACGACGAATCTTCCAAGGATTTTGAATAACCAGTGTCTGACCAACTTGGAAAGCGTTGGTAACCACCCAGTACAATGATAAGGCTGAAGGAAGACTTACGGCCATAATTAGAATAAAGATTGGCATTCCAATCGTCATCATCGTTGTCATGGAATTTGATTCAGGTTGGCCTTTCATTGCTAGCCAAGAAGAAATAAACGTAAACAGCGCAGCCAAGATTGGCAAAATGAAGATTGGATCCGGATGGCCAAGTTGCAGCCAGAAGAAAGTGCCACTTCTTAAAATATCAGTTCGCCAGATTGCTTGATACAAAGCAAATAGGATTGGCATTTGAACAATTAATGGTAAACAACCTGCGATTGGGTTAATTCCCGCTTCGGCATATAATTTTTTCTGTTCAGCCTGCAGCTTTTGCATTGTTTCAGCATCTCTAGACGAATACTTCTTTTGCAATGCCTTTAACTGCGGTTGAACTTCTTGAGTTTTTCTCATGCTTCGCGTTTGATAAATCATCAATGGTAAAATCACAATTCGGACAAGAATCGTGAATATGATAATTCCCATTCCATAGTTATCACTAAAGAATTTAGATAACCAAATAATTGCTCGTGAGAAGTTAAGGACAACCCAACCATCCCAAATTCCCTTGCTATGTTCAGTAATTGGCGTATTGCTACATGCGGAGAGTACTACCGTTAGACTGACCAAAGATAGCAATACCATTATTTTTCTTATTTTCTTTTTCAACGTTTTTCCCCACTATCATAATTGGAATCGATCAGTTTTGCTAACTTAAATACGTGAATCAAGCTGGATTTGATATCTTGCATCGACATTTGATCCGTTGATGGACGCGCTATTACAATAAAATCAACGTCTTGGCGCAAATCCGGCTTCAATTCTAGTATTGCCTGACGAATTCGACGTTTGACCCAATTTCTATGTACTGCATTGCCAATCTTTTTTCCAACGGAAATCCCGACGCGAAAATGTAATTGATTAGGCTTGTCCAACGAATAGACAACAAATTGACGATTTGCAACGGAGTTGTGAGTTTCAAACACTTTTTGAAATTCGGACTCTTTTTTTACACGATACGATTTTCGCATGATTCATCTCCACATATTTCTGTTTAAAAATAATGAAAAAGACCACTGAATGGTCAGTGGTCTATGCAGACAATACTTTTCTACCTTTTTGACGTCGGCGTGCTAACACTTTACGACCATTACTGGTACTCATTCGTTTACGGAAGCCATGAACGCGAGCGCGATGACGCTTCTTTGGTTGATATGTTCTTTTCATAAAAAAATCCTCCTTACTCTTTTAAGTCGCGTTTAAGCATTTATTAATATGTTCAAATGCATTTCCCAAATATATTAACATAAAACTCCTATTAATGAAATACCATTTTTTATAGTTAAGCAACTTAAAAAAATATAAAATTTGTTTCATGAACAAAAGGTGTGGATAACTCCGTCATTTACGAGACATCATTTTCTTGATTTGCACAAGGTTATCCACAAAGAAACAGAATGTTCTTAAAGTTATCCACAGCTTGTGGACAGTTTTAATTTTATTTTGATAAGCCCTGTTAACACAACGTTTAGTTATCCACAGAGCGCTGTGAATTCCTTGAATTAAACTTTTGTTTTTCCACTTATCCACAGAAGAGTTATCCCAACTGTCTACAACTGTGAAACAATTATGCACAGGCTTGTTTTGCCTGTGGAAAACTTTTATTGAGAATGCTAGAATTAATTTGCATTTCATAAAACGACTAAAAATCAGGGGGGAATTTCAAAGTGCTTGATAAGGATTCATTGTGGCAAAAACTAAGTGAACAATTTCGAGAGAACACAACCGACCTTACTTACGATACATGGATAAAACCAGTGACACCCATTAGCTTCGATGGATCCACACTTACTTTATCTTTACCTTCTGAATTGCATCGGGATTATTGGAAAGAACAACTGGCTCCAAATCTCATCGAATATGCCTTTGTTATTACTAAGGGTAATATCGAACCAAAATTTATTTTGGATTCCGATGTCAAAAAAGAAGAAACAGAATTAGAGTCAGAACCTACAGATGACGCTAACGAGCCTGAGCCGGATGAAGAGTTTTCCTTTAGTAAAGAAACTCATTTAAATCCCAACTATACTTTCGATAATTTTATTATCGGCAAAGGAAACCAAATGGCGCACGCTGCAGCACTTATCGTATCTGAAGAACCCGGAAAACTTTACAATCCATTATTCTTTTACGGTGGTGTTGGACTTGGAAAAACTCATTTGATGCAAGCCATTGGTAATAAACGATTAGAGGATCATCCGGAAACAAACGTAAAATATGTTACTAGTGAAGCCTTTACTAACGATTTTATTAATGCTATTCAAACAAATCGAACCGAGGAATTTCGTCGAGAATATCGTAACGTTGACATTTTAATGGTCGACGATATTCAATTTTTTGCGCAAAAAGAAGGAACCCAGGAAGAATTCTTCCATACTTTTAACGATCTCTACAATAATGATAAACAAATTGTTTTAACTTCCGACCGTGTCCCACAGGAAATTCCAAAGCTGCAGGAACGATTGGTTTCTCGGTTTGCCTGGGGATTACCGGTTGATATTACACCACCGGATCTTGAAACCAGAATTGCCATTCTCAAAAACAAAGCAAAATTGGACAATTTAGTTATTCCAAATGATACGTTAGCCTACATTGCTGGGCAAATTGACTCTAACGTTAGAGAACTTGAAGGTGCTTTATCACGAGTTCAAGCATATTCGAAACTTAAAAATGAACCAATAACAACTGACCTGGTTTACGAAGCATTGCGCGGTCTAAAACTAACCAAGACAAGCCGTGAACTATCAATTGTTGATATCCAAAATAAAGTTGCTAGTTATTTTCATGTCTCAATAACTGATCTTAAAGGAAAAAAACGGATGAAGTCCATCGTTGTTCCAAGACAGATTGCAATGTATCTTTCACGTGAAATGACAAACAACTCACTACCAAAAATCGGTAAAGAATTTGGTGGAAAAGATCATACAACCGTTATCCATGCTTGCGATAAAATTTCCGAAATCATCAAAATCGATATTGATATTAGAAAAGAAATTGCGGATATCAAAAGTGAGCTAAACTAAATGGTATAATTGGTTGTGGATAATTCAACAGAGAAGTAATAAGTTATGCACAGACTTATCCACAAGTTGATAACTGCTAATTGCCAGTATCTTTTCAGTTATCCACATATCCACATGCCCTACTATTACTTCTGTTTTTCTATTAATTAAATAAAATAATTCACCACTCTCTGGGAGGTAGATTTAACGCATGAAATTTTCAATTGGTCGCACAGCATTTACAAAAGGATTAAATACAGTAGCAAGAGCTATTTCTACAAAAACAACAATTCCAATTTTGACAGGACTTAAATTAGTTGCTAATGAAACCGGTATCGTTTTAACAGGAAGCGACGCTGACATTTCCATTGAAACAACAATAAGATCTGATGATCCAGATAATATGTTGGTTATTCAATCAGAAGGCGCAATTGTCCTACCAGCCCGATTTTTTACTGATATTATTAAAAAATTACCTGAAGATACGATTACTTTAGAAGTTGGCGAAAATTTTCAAACATTAATTACTTCTGGTCAATCGTCCTTTACCATTAATGGATTAGATGCTAATAATTATCCACATCTTCCAGAAATTCAAACCACGGATACCATTCCATTGGCAGGAGATCTATTTAAGCAAATTATTAGTCAAACCGTTGTTGCAGTTTCAAGTCAAGAAAGTCGGCCAATTCTAACTGGGGTTCATTTTGTCCTTTCTGAAAATAACTTGCTGGCTGTTGCCACAGATAGTCACCGATTAAGCCAACGTAAAGTAACCTTGGAAAATCCAATCAATGGCACTTATAATTTCGTTATTCCAGGTAAAAGCTTAATCGAGCTTTCTCGAATGATAGACGATGTTAAAACTGAAGTTACTTTATCAGTTACTGAAAATCAGGCACTTTTTGTAATTGGTAATACTTTATTCTATTCTCGGCTTTTGGAAGGAAACTATCCCGACACAACAAGATTAATTCCTGATTCTCATGACACGCAAGTTGCTTTTGATTCACCTGATCTCTTAGCAGCAATCGAACGGGCATCTTTGCTATCCCATGAATCAAGAAATAATGTTGTTAAGATTACAGTAGATCCAGATAAAAAATCTGTTACCATCTATGGAAACTCTCCAGATGTTGGGAATGTCGAGGAAGATCTTGAACCAAAAACCGTCGAAGGAAACGAACTTGAGATTTCTTTCAATCCTGATTACATGAAAGATGCGCTCAGATCGTTTGGCCAGGCAACCATTAATATTGATTTTACGTCGTCATTGCGGCCGTTTACATTGACTCCAACCGAAGAAAGTGAGAGTTTTATTCAATTAATTACACCAATTAGGACATTTTAAAGATCCCCTGTTACTTTAGATATGTTGTAGAACATTATTAAACCTACAAAGAGGCTGAGCAAATTTTATTTTGTTCAGCCTCTTTTAATAAGCGTGCAATTATAAGGAAATTAACCAATGATTTAAAGACAACTCTTAGTTATGTCCTTAAATTACCCAACAGATAATATTCAGACAACTTACTTTACGATTACTTTATGTATGGAAAGTTTTAGATAAAAAGGGCTATTTACTTAATCCAGGTGTTTATTTTGGAAATGGTTGTTTTATTTGTACCATTAATTGGAAGCCAAGATAATTTGGAAAATGTTTTTATCCTGTTTTCACAAACATCAAGGTTGTTAAAAATATTCTGCCAACTGCTTAAAAAAAGCTTAAAAGATCATTTATTGTCCATATACGTACTTTTTAGCGCTTTTTACTCTCATAAGGTAAAAATATCAAAAATGCCAAAACCCGCTCAGAATGCTTGAGAATCGCTATAAACATGTACTTTTAGTAAATAAAGAGGTATAATTATACTATGTAAAAAAGGTGGGTGAAATTGTGAAAAAAGAGATTTTCATTGATGGGCCTTATATTACTCTTGGACAATTATTGAAAGAGGAAGCCATTATAAGTAGTGGTGGTCAAGCTAAATGGTATTTAAAAGAAACTGCAGTTAATGTCAATAATGAACCTGACAATCGCCGTGGTCGAAAGTTATCCGATGGTGATAAAGTTGAGATTCCTGATGTTGGCTTATTTTTTATTCGCTCAAAGCAGGAATCTGAATGAAATTAACGGCAATTGAAATTCATAATTTTCGTAATTATGTAAATCAAACGCTTAAATTTTCAGATGGTATTAATGTATTACTGGGTGAAAATGCCCAAGGAAAAACCAACTTGCTTGAAGCGATTTATGTTTTGGCATTGACCCGTAGTCATCGCACAAATAACGAGAAGGAACTCATTAATTGGAATAGCCAAACTGCTCAAATTAAAGGTGTTTTACAAAAGCGCTTAGGAAATGTTCCCATTGAACTGGATTTGGGCCCTAAAGGAAAGCGGGCCAGAGTTAATCACTTAGAACAAGCAAAGTTATCCACTTATATTGGTCAACTAAATGTTATTTTGTTCGCACCGGAAGATTTGTCAATTGTTAAGGGGTCTCCTCAAGTTCGGCGTCGATTTATGGACATGGAATTTGGTCAAATGAGCAATCGTTATTTGTATAATTCTGCCCAATATCGAAAAATACTAAAACAACGTAATCGCTATTTGCGAGATTTACATCAGAAAAGACAATCTGATCGAGTGTACTTAGACGTTCTATCAGATCAGTTGTCAGCTTATGGTGCGGAAATTATTTTTCAGCGATTACAACTACTTAAAAAGTTAGAAAATTTCGCCAGAATAATTCACACTGAAATCTCTCAAGGAAAAGAAAAGCTTACTTTTGAATACAAAACTGTTGTTTCCAAAGAGCAGCTAGGGTCCGTAGAGTTAATTTATCAAAACCTTTTGAAGCAGTTCACTGAAATAAAAGATAAAGAAATATTTCGAGCAACAACTTTGATTGGCCCACATCGTGATGATCTCCACTTTGTTATTAACGGTAAGGAAGTTCAATCCTTTGGTTCACAGGGTCAACAGAGGACAACAGCGTTGTCGGTAAAGTTAGCTGAAATCGATTTAATGAAAGAACAGACTGACGAATATCCAATTCTATTGCTGGATGATGTTCTGTCTGAATTGGATGATTTTCGACAGACTCACCTTTTGACAGCAATTCAAGATAAAGTTCAGACCTTTTTAACCACCACTAGTTTAAGCGGTGTGCAGCAGGAGTTGCTGACAAATCCACGAATTTTTAAGATAAAAGATGGCACAGTTGATTTGGAAAATAGTTAGGAGACATACAAATGGCTGACGAAAAAGAAACTAAAAAAGAATTAGCTCATGAATACGACGCGAGTCAAATTCAAGTTCTTGAAGGACTCGAAGCTGTTCGTAAGCGTCCTGGGATGTATATTGGCACAACGAGTTCGCAAGGACTTCACCATTTAGTATGGGAAATTGTTGATAACGGAATCGATGAAGCCCTTGCTGGTTTTGCTAGTAAAATCACGGTAACCGTTGAGAAGGATAATAGCATTACAGTTACTGATGATGGTCGTGGAATTCCAGTTGACGTTCAAAAAAAGACGGGTAAATCAGCACTAGAAACCGTATTCACAATTTTGCATGCTGGCGGTAAATTTGGCGGTGGCGGTTACAAAGTTTCTGGTGGTCTTCATGGTGTTGGTGCATCAGTTGTTAATGCACTTTCAACGGAACTGGATGTATCAGTTACTCGAGATGGAAAAGTTTACTACATGGACTTTTCGCGAGGTCATGTTACTACTAAAATGAAGGTTGTGGATCATGTTTCGGATGACCTTCATGGAACAAAAGTTCATTTCTTACCGGATCCTGATATTTTTCGTGAAACGACAACTTTCGACATCAAAGTTTTAACGGCTCGGCTCAGAGAATTAGCTTTCTTAAATAAGGGTCTGAGAATCGTTATTCGTGATTTGCGACCAGAGAAACCAACTGAAAAGGATTTTCTTTACGAGGGAGGTATTCGGCATTATGTTGAATATCTTGATCGAGACAAGGACACTTTATTAGATGAACCGATCTACGTTGAAGGAATCATGAATGGGATAACCGTTGAAGTCTCGATTGATTATACGGAAGATTACCACAATACATTGATGACTTTTACCAACAATATTCATACTTACGAAGGTGGAACTCATGAGGAAGGATTCAAACGGGCACTAACACGAGTTGTAAATGATTACGCCCGTAAAAATAAGTTACTTAAGGATAATGAAGCCAACCTCTCTGGTGAAGATGTTCGTGAAGGAACGACTGCAGTTGTTAGTATCAAACATCCCGATCCACAATTTGAAGGTCAAACGAAGACCAAACTTGGAAATTCTGATGCAAGAACCGTCACTGATCGGGTGTTTAGTGATCATTTTTCAAAGTTCTTGATGGAAAACCCAAAATTAGCCCGAAAAATCGTTGATCGTGGTTTGCTTGCTTCAAAGGCGCGTTCGGCAGCTAAACGTGCTCGTGAAGTTACTCGGAAAAAGAGTGGATTGGAAATCAGTAATCTTCCTGGGAAGTTGGCTGATAATACAAGTAAGGATCCTAAAATATCTGAACTCTTTATCGTCGAGGGAGATTCTGCTGGTGGGTCAGCTAAACAAGGACGATCTCGACTTACTCAGGCTATCCTGCCCATTCGAGGAAAAATTTTAAACGTTGAAAAAGCCAGTATGGATCGAATCCTAGCTAATGAAGAAATCCGTTCATTATTTACTGCCATGGGAACGGGATTTGGTGATGACTTCGATTTATCGAAAATTAATTATCACAAATTGATTATCATGACCGATGCCGATGTCGATGGTGCTCACATCCAAACGCTATTGTTGACGTTAATTTATCGGTATATGCGACCACTAATTGATGCCGGTTATGTTTACGTTGCCCAACCACCTTTGTATCAAGTCCGTCAGGGTAAGATGCAACGATATATTGATTCGGATGACGACTTGAATCAATTCCTTGGGACTTTACAACCATCGCCTAAGCCCGTTATTCAACGGTACAAGGGACTTGGTGAAATGGATGCTGAACAGTTATGGGATACGACTATGAATCCTGAAAACCGTCATTTATTGCGGGTTGAATCCTCAGATGCTGCTGAAGCTAATCGAGTATTCTCGATGCTGATGGGTGACAAAGTCGAACCTCGTCGTGAATTTATTGAGAACAATGCCACATTTGTTGAAAATCTGGATGTTTAGTTTTTGTGTTTCACATGAAACATCATTAGACTTTTGGCAAGTCATGAATGGAGGTAAATAGTTTGGCCAACGAAAATAACCAAAATGGAGACTATTCAGGTCGAATTACAAATGTTGACCTATCAAAAAAAATGCGGACATCATTTTTAGATTATGCAATGAGCGTTATTGTTGCACGAGCTTTGCCTGACGTCCGCGATGGCTTGAAGCCGGTTCACCGTCGAATCTTGTATGATATGCATGAGTTGGGCGTTACGCCGGATAAGCCGTATAAGAAATCCGCTAGAATTGTTGGCGACGTTTTAGGAAAATATCATCCCCACGGTGACACCGCGGTTTATGAATCGATGGTTCGAATGGCACAAGATTTTAGCTATCGTTATATGTTAGTCGATGGTCATGGAAACTTTGGTTCCGTCGATGGGGATGGTGCGGCTGCGATGCGTTATACCGAAGCTCGTCTCAGTAAAATTGCAATGGAAATGTTGCGAGACATCAATAAAGATACGATTGATTTTGTTCCCAACTATGATGGTACAGAGAGAGAACCTAGTGTTCTACCAGCTCGATTTCCTAATTTATTAGTAAATGGTGCATCTGGGATTGCTGTTGGGATGGCAACTAACATTCCACCACATAATTTATCTGAAGTTATCAGTGCCATCCATGTTTTAATGGATAATCCGGAAGCAACCACAGCTGATTTGATGGAAGTCTTACCAGGCCCTGATTTTCCAACAGGCGGGGTTGTGATGGGAAAATCAGGAATTCGAAAAGCCTATCAGACTGGTAAGGGGACCATTATTGTTCGAGCCAAAGTTGAAATTGAAGGCGAAGCTACTGGCAAACAGAAAATTATTGCCACAGAGTTGCCGTACATGGTCAACAAGGCCAAATTAATTGAACGGATTGCTGAACTGGCCCGTGACAAACGAATCGAAGGTATTACTGATATTAATGATGAATCTGATCGTGAAGGAATGCGGGTTGTTATTGATGTCCGTCGTGATGCAAGTGCTGAAGTCATTTTAAACAATCTGTATAAACTAACTTTTATGCAAACATCATTTAGTTTTAACATGTTGGCGATTGTTGACGGAACACCTAAGATTCTTAGCTTGAAAGAGATTTTGCATTATTACTTGGAACACCAAGTCCAAGTCATTAAACGCCGAACTGCATACGAGCTGAAGAAGGCTCAGGCACGGGCTCATATTCTTGAAGGCTTGAGAATTGCACTTGATCATATTGATGAAATTATTAAAATCATTCGTGGTTCTCAAACTGGTGAAGTTGCCAAAAATCAATTGATTGAAGGCTTTGGTTTGGATGGTAAACAAGCCCAAGCTATTCTTGATATGCGATTAGTGCGTTTAACCGGTTTGGAACGTGAGAAAATTGATAAAGAATATGCTCAGTTAATGAAAGATATTGCTGAATATAAGGCAATTTTAGCTAGTCGTGAGCGAATTAACCAGATTATTTATCAAGAATTGCTTGAAATTCAAAATAAATTTGGTGATAAACGCCGAACCGAACTTTTGGTTGGTGAAGTTCTCAGTCTTGAGGATGAAGACTTAATTGAGGAAGAAGACGTTATTGTTTCATTAACCCACAATGGTTATATTAAACGACTTCCAACAACTGAATTTAAAGCTCAAAATCGTGGTGGCCGTGGTGTTCAAGGCATGGGTGTCCATAATGACGACTTTGTGGAACATTTGGTTTCTACTTCAACACATGATGTTCTGCTGTTCTTTACCGATGCTGGAAAAGTTTATCGGATGAAGGGGTATGAGATTCCAGAATATG
Source organism: Lentilactobacillus diolivorans DSM 14421 (assembly GCF_001434255.1). Classification (GTDB taxonomy): domain Bacteria; phylum Bacillota; class Bacilli; order Lactobacillales; family Lactobacillaceae; genus Lentilactobacillus; species Lentilactobacillus diolivorans. Next base: position 23,638 of record NZ_AZEY01000007.1, on the reverse strand, counting down.
GACGTTCAGCTAAAGGAATTCCGATCGTCAATCTGCTGAATATTAATTCTGGCGAGAAGATCGAAGCAGTTATTAACATTTCAGATCGTAAACATGATATTGAAAAAGATCTTTTCTTTGTCACCTTGCTGGGGACCGTAAAACGGACGTCGGTTTCAGAATTTGCAAATATTCGTAGTAATGGATTAAAAGCAATTCATCTTAAGGATGACGACCAAGTTATGAATGTTTTGATTGTGGATCAGGATCAAAACATTATTATCGGAACACATCGTGGTTATGCCGTTAGTTTTAAAGCATCCGATGTTCGCTCGATGGGCCGTTCTGCCACAGGTGTTCGAGGTGTTCGACTTCGTGAAAATGATTACGTGGTTGGTTCGGATACCTTGAATCCTGACAGCGAAGTCTTTATCATTTCAGAAAATGGTTATGGTAAACGAACTTCAGCTGGTGAATACCCAATCAAGGGTCGCGGTGGAAAAGGTATTAAAACTGCCAATATTACTGAAAAAAATGGACCACTTGCTGGTTTAACAACTGTTAGCGGCAAAGAAGATATTATGCTAATTACCAATAAGGGTGTTATGATTCGTTTTGCAATTGAGGATGTTTCTCAGACTGGACGAGCTACATTAGGTGTTCATTTAATCCGAATGGATGATGATGCTAAAGTAGCAACAATGGCAAAGGTTGAAAAGCAGGAAGATACTGACGATTCTGCCGATGATCAAGCAAGTAACAATCAAGATTCAGACGAAAAGGATGAAAATTAAGCAATTAATTAGGGATTCTAGTCACTCAAATTTGAGTGTTTGGAATCCTTTTTTGTGTGGAGAAAGAAGCTAATCTTTTGACTTACTTTTTGTAAGTGATAGACTGAATTTGTTAATTAAGATAGTTATACATTGGAGGTATATATAAATGGCAGTTGTTAATGGTTATAAACAAAGTGAAAACGAAAAGAAACTAAATATTTTAAACTTGCCTGAGCTTGAACAACAGGCAAAGGAAATTATTCCGACTGGTGGTTTTGGTTACATATCTGGTGGTTCTGAGGATGAATGGACACTTCGCGCTAATCGAAAGGCATTTACGCATAAGCAGATTGTGCCACGGGCTTTAAGCAATATTGAGAAACCCGTATTGGATACGACTGTTTTTGGCTTTCCGCTAAAGACGCCAGTCATGATGGCACCAACCGCTGCACAGGGATTGGCTCATGCTAAAGGCGAAGTTGATACTGCGAAGGGAGTGGCTGCTGTAGGTGGTTTAATGGCGCAAAGTACTTACTCATCAACTTCAATTTCTGATACAGCGGCTGCTGGTGATGGCGCCCCTCAGTTCTTCCAGCTGTATATGAGTAAAGATTGGACTTTTAACGAGTCACTTCTTGATGAAGCTAAGAAGGCTGGTGTTAAGGGAATTATTTTAACCGTTGACGCAACTGTTGATGGCTACCGTGAAGCAGATATCATTAATAATTTCCAATTCCCAATTCCAATGCCGAACTTAACCCAGTACAGTGAAGGAAACGGCCAAGGCAAAGGAATTGCTGAAATTTATGCTTCAGCTGCCCAAAAGATTGGTCCAAAAGATGTTGAACGAATCGCCAGCTATACAGATTTACCAGTTATTGTAAAGGGGATTGAGTCACCTGAAGATGCTCTCTATGCAATTGGCGCTGGCGCAGCTGGTGTTTATGTTTCAAATCATGGTGGCCGTCAATTAAATGGTGGACCAGCTTCCTTTGATGTTTTAGCAGATGTTGCTAAGGCCGTTAATGGGAAAGTACCAGTTATTTTTGATTCAGGTGTTCGTCGTGGATCCGATGTCTTCAAAGCAATTGCCTCTGGTGCAGATTTAGTGGCAATTGGCCGTCCAGCAATCTATGGTTTGGCCCTTGGCGGTGCACAAGGTGTTCAATCAGTCTTTAAGCATTTAGACCAAGAGCTTGAAATTATTATGCAACTGGCTGGTACCAAGACAATTGATGATATTAAGAAAACAAATCTGTTGGGGATTAACTATTAACAAATCGTATATGACCAAGAATCAGTTATTTATAAATGGTTATTTTTAGTCATAGTTGATAGATGTGAAAATTTGATACGCCGATTGAAATACGTCAACCTAATTCTGGGATGGGCCTTAAAAGCCGGTTCCGAGATTAAGGTTGATGTATTTTTTAGCCATTTTTAATGGATAGTTGTCTTTTTTTGCGTATATAATTAGTGTAACGTAAATTAATAATTAGGCATATTGATCTTTTAAGTGAAGCATGGTATAGTTTTACATTGTGAGTATCTGGGTAAAAACAGAGACTCTCCTTGCTCTCGGGAAGAGGGCCATAAGTCCATAAGGAGGTGCAAATCATGGAAGAAAAGAAATACGAAATTACTTACATCATTCGTCCTGATATTGATGAATCAGCAAAGTCAGCTTTAATTGACCGATTCGACAAGATCGTAACTGATAATGGTGCCAAGATTCTTAATTCAAAAGACTGGTCAAAGCGCCGTTTTGCTTACGAAATTGGTGGTTATAACGAAGGAGTTTATCACGTTATTACTTTGACAACCGATTCTGATACAGCATTAAACGAGTTTGATCGTCTATCAAAAATCAATGACGACATTTTACGTCATATGATCGTTGTTCGAGATGACTAATTAATCATTCTAATATGAGAGGAGCAATTCAGCATGCTTAATCGTGCAGTTCTAACGGGTCGCCTAACCCGCGATGTTGATTTACGTTACACGCAAAGCGGTGCCGCTGTCGGCACGTTTTCTCTCGCCGTTGATCGGCGTTTTACCAATCAACAGGGGGAACGTGAGGCTGATTTCATTAACTGCGTAATCTGGCGAAAATCCGCTGAAAATTTTGCCAACTTCGTTCATAAGGGCTCTCTTGTTGGAATTGATGGTCGAATTCAGACTAGAAATTATGAAAATCAACAAGGGCAACGTGTTTATGTGACTGAAGTCGTGGTAGAAAACTTTGCTTTGCTTGAGCCTAAGTCTTCGAGACATGGGAACTCAAACAATCAGCAAAACGGTAATGCTCCTCAACAAAATAACGGAAATGGCAATAATCCATTTGATAATAATTCAAATAATCCATCTTCTGGAAATAGTAATAATGGTGGAAATTCCAGTAACTCTGGGAATTCTGGTAACAATAATCCAGCCGATCCATTTGCTAATTCAGGAGATTCAATTGACATTTCCGACGATGACTTACCATTCTAATGAATGGCTAAAGATACTAATTTGAGGAGGAAATACTATGGCTCAACAAAGACGTGGCGGCCGTCGTCGTCGCAAAGTTGATTTTATCGCTGCAAACCACATCGAATATATCGACTATAAAGATGTTGATTTGTTAAGACGATTTGTTTCAGAACGTGGAAAGATTCTTCCACGTCGAGTAACCGGAACAAGCGCTAAAAATCAACGTAAATTAACAATCGCTATTAAACGAGCACGAATTATGGGCTTAATGCCTTTCGTTGCTACTGATTAATCATAAAGAAGCTATCTAAAAATAGATGGCTTTTTTATTTACAATCGAAATGATATAAATTCTTCTGAAAAATTTAAATCTTAATTTATGTTAGAATAAAAACATTAAGCATATTGATTAAGAGGATAAAAAATGAAAAATTGGTTTTCGCATGACAACGGTGAATTACCACCGTTTGTTCATAATCGCCGGTTAAGACGAATAATGTTATTTATCGCGTTAATCGTTATTTATGGCGTTGTCATCTCATTTTTATATAATATTATTGCTTCAGCTGTTTTGATCGTCATTAGTGTTGCAGGATTGATTTACACCATTGTGATGATGAATGAGATTAGTTCGGATACTAATCGCTATATTACCGACTTATCTTATCGAATTCATCGTGGTGAGCAAGAAGCATTATTAGAAATGCCGATTGGTGTTATGGTTTTAAATGCGGATGGTTTAATCGAGTGGACCAATCCGTATTTAACTAAATATTTTAAAGATGAAAATATTCTTGGCAAAAAGATTGTCGATGTTGATCGTGATTTGCAGCAGTTAATGATGAAATATGAAGAGTCTGACGAGTTTCACACGATTACTTGGCGGGATCACAAATTAACAATGTTGATTCAAAAGGAATATCACACCATTTATTTGTTGGATATTACCCGGTACGCTAATCTCGAGGAGCGTTATAAAGACGAACAAATTTCAGTTGGCCAGATCTTTTTAGATAATTATGATGAAATTACGCAATCAATGACGGATCAGGAAATTTCTAATTTAAGTAATTATGTGACTAATGAATTAGCAACATGGTCACAAAAATATGGGATGTACCTCAAGCAGATTGACGATGATCATTTCTTTCTACTAGCATATGCCAAATCGTTAACTGCAATTGAGAATGATAAATTTAACATTTTGGATGTTGTCCGTGAGAGCACGTCTAAGCAGAACTTCCCGCTTACGTTAAGTATTGGAATTGCTTATGGCGAGGATGATTTAAACAGCTTGGCTGATCAAGCACAAAGTAATCTGGATTTAGCCTTGGGTCGTGGTGGTGATCAAGTTGTTGTTAAATCACTTGATGGAACTGCTAGATTTTACGGCGGAAAGACCAATCCAATGGAGAAACGAACTCGGGTTAGAGCCCGAATGATCTCACAAGCACTTAATGAACTGATGAGTGACTCTGACCAGATATTTGTCCAGGGACATACCAGACCGGATATGGATTCGCTTGGTGCCTGTTTGGGGATTCGACGAATTGCTCAAATGAATAATAAGAAGTGTTGGATTGTTCTGGATAAGGAAAAGGTTCATTCCGATATTCAACGACTATTAGAAGCAACTAAAAAATACCCGGAAATTAGTGATTCAATTATTACGCCTTCAGAAGCACTGTCTAAGACAACGGATAGTAGTTTGCTTATTATGGTGGATCATTCCAAGCCATCGATTAGTATTTCACAGGATCTTTATGAAAAAATGAATCAGAAAGTGGTGATTATTGATCATCATCGTCGTGGTGAGGAATTTCCTGAGAACCCGATGCTGGTTTATATTGAACCATATGCATCATCAACTTGTGAGCTGATTACTGAAATGTTTGAATATCAACCACATGAAGAAGAACCAATTAATCGAATTGAAGCAACGGCAATGTTGACAGGAATCTTTATTGACACACAATCATTTTCAATGCGAACGGGGACCAGAACCTTTGATGCCGCAAGCTACTTACGGTCTGCCGGAGCTGATTCAATAGAAATGCAGCAATTTATGAAAGAAAATATTGATAGTTACTTACAACGGAATCATTTGATATCAATGGTTGAATTTTTCCACAAGGATATGGCAATGATTGTGGGTGAAGAGGATCGCGTCTATGATCCGGTAACGGCCGCCCAAGCCTGTGATTCGTTGTTAACCATGTCAGGCGTTGATGCATCCTTTATTATTACAAAACGTTCCGATGGTAAAGTTGGTGTTTCGGCACGTAGCACAGGTTCTATCAATGTCCAAATCATTATGGAGCGAATGGGTGGTGGTGGTCACCTATCTAGTGGGGCTACGCAACTTGCTGACAAGTCAATTGCTGAGGTTAAGCAATTATTGCTTGAAACGATTGACTATATCGATGATAATGAGTAGAGGTATTTAAATAACTTTGAGAATATTAGGAGTGATCGGTTGTGAAAGTAATTTTTCTAGAAGACGTCCGTGGTAAAGGTAAACGTGGCGAAGTTAAAGAAGTTCCCGACGGCTATGCCCAAAACTTCCTAATTAAGAACGGTAAAGCCAAGCAGGCTTCGCGTTCTGCAATGAGTCAACTTAAGGGTCAGCAAAAGGCGGAAAAACGTCGTGAGGTTGAAGAGGTTGAAGAAGCGCAGCAAGTTAAAGCCAAGTTGGAAGACGATAAGACGGTTGTTGAACTTCAAGCTAAAGCAGGGACTGATGGCCGGTTATTTGGATCGATTCCAAGTAAACAAATTGCATCGGCACTTGATAAACAATTTGGTATTAAATTAGATAAACGTAAAATTGAATTGTCTGATCCAATCCGGGTAGCCGGGTATACTAATGTTCCGGTTAAACTTCATTCTGAAGTCACAGCACGGATCAGAGTTCATGTTTCTGAAAAGTAATATGGGCCAATGATTAAATGATGAGTTTAATTAAATCATTTCTTGAGCTGGCAGTGAGACAGGACTTATTTGTGCAGAGAAAGAGGATCTGGCTGGGAATTTCCTTAATAACTGGTTAAAATAAAATAGCAATATTTAACTTCATTGTGAAAAGAAGCGAGTGATTCGATTTTGAATCACTCGCTTTTATTAGGATAATTGGTGTAAAATAAAATATTGAATTTGTCACTATAGAAATTTGAGGAATTTAAATGAGTAATGATTTTGTAAATGAATTACCGCCACAGAATATTGACGCTGAAAAAGCGGTCCTCGGATCAATTTTTTTGAGTACGGATGCACTCATTGAAGCAATGGAATTTTTGGATCCGACAGATTTTTATAAGCGATCCCATCAAATTATTTTTCAAGCAATGGTCGATTTAAATGACCGGGATCAGGCTATCGATGTTGTGACAATAACTGATTTGTTAACAGATCAAAATAATTTGGACGATGTCGGTGGGATGCAATATATTGCCGAGTTGGCGGGTTCTGTACCAACAGCAGCCAATGTGACCTACTATGCCAAAATCGTCAAAGACAAGGCTATTTTGCGCCGTCTTATTCAAACTGCAACTAACATCGTGACTAACAGTTACAATACTGAAGATGATGTCACAACCGTTTTGGATGATGCTGAACGGGACATTATGAATGTTGCCGAGAATCGGAATCAATCCGGCTTTAAATCAATTAAGGATGTTTTAAATTCTGCTTTTAATGAAATTGATCGTCTTTCTCAGGAAGGCGACACCGTTACGGGACTGTCAACCGGCTACCCTGAGTTGGATAAAATTACCACCGGTCTTCATAAGGATGAACTGGTCATTATCGCTGCTCGACCGGCCGTTGGAAAAACAGCATTTGCATTGAATTTGGCTCAGAACGTCGGAACAAAAACAGATAAAACGGTTGCCATTTTTAGTTTGGAAATGAGTGCCGAATCATTGGTTGATCGGATGCTGTGTTCCGAGGGTAGTATTAATGCCAATCATTTGCGAACGGGACAGTTAAGTGAAGATGAATGGCAAAACCTGGTTGTTGCAATGGGCAGCTTATCCCGAGCAAACATTTTTATGGATGATACTGCCGGTATTAAGATGTCTGAAATTCGAGCAAAATGTCGACGACTAGCTAAAGAGAATGGAAATTTAGGCTTAATTGTGATCGATTACTTGCAGCTGATTGAAGGTGGCAATCGAGAAAACCGGCAACAAGAAGTTTCTGACATTTCACGGCAGTTAAAAAAGCTGGCTAAGGAACTTCATGTCCCTGTTATTGCGCTATCGCAACTTTCACGTGGTGTGGAACAACGACAGGATAAGCGGCCTGTTTTGTCCGATATTCGTGAATCTGGATCAATTGAGCAGGATGCTGACATTGTTGCTTTCTTGTATCGGGATGATTATTATCGTGACGAAGACGAGTCAGATAATGATGATAATGATGGTGGCGGTGAAGATGACGAAAATGACGTTGGTGAAGTTGAAGTCATTATTGAGAAAAACCGTTCAGGTCCTCGGGGAACTGTTAAACTTTTATTTGTTAAATCGTATAATAAATTCTCATCAATATCATACGCGGATGCATCATAAGCGATTCATTCGAAATAGCCAACGAACCGTGTTAGGATACACAAAAGGACTGAGATCTACTCAGTCCTTTTGATTTGCTGTCATTTATGCAAAAAAATAACAATCACGGCTTTTAATAGCAGCGTGATTGTTATTTAAATGGTATGTAATAGTGGGCAGTCAGGGGCTCGAACCCTGGACCCACGGATTAAGAGTCCGTTGCTCTACCAACTGAGCTAACTGCCCATCACTAACCGACTTAAATATAATAGCATATGGAAAAAATATTTGCAACCTGTGTTTGAAGTTTTTTTAGAAAGAAGGGAGCATAGTCACAAATTAAAAGGACTCGTATTTAATAAAAAAGATAATTTTATACAAAAATAATATGGCTGAGACTTACAGTTTGGGCATTTCTTAAAGAAAATCACAGCTGTGTTATAATAGCAACATGTTGGCGTGTGCACATTTTTAAAAATAACAATACGAAAATCCATGTTAGGAGAATTGTTAATGGCAAAGAAAATATTAGTCGTAGACGATGAAAAACCAATCGTCGACATTGAAAAATTTAATTTAACCAAAGAAGGCTACGAAGTATTCGTTGCTTATGATGGTGAAGAAGCATTAAAACAAGTTAAAGAAGTTGATCCAGACCTCATCATTCTGGATTTGATGCTACCTAAAATTGATGGCCTTGAGGTTGCTCGAGAGGTTAGAAAAACAAAGGACACTCCAATCATTATGGTAACTGCCAAGGACTCTGAGTTAGATAAAGTTCTGGGGTTGGAGCTTGGTGCTGATGACTATGTGACTAAACCCTTCTCAAATCGTGAATTGGTTGCGCGAGTTAAAGCTAATCTGCGGCGCCAGGGAACTTCTAATAACAGCGGGTCAAATGAAAATGACGAAAACAAAGATATCAAAATTGGTGATTTGGTAATTCATCCAGAAGCCTACTCAGTTTCTAAACGTGGTGAAAATATTGAGTTAACGCATCGGGAATTTGAATTACTTCACTATTTGGCACAACATATTGGTCAAGTAATGACCCGTGAACATTTATTGCAAACCGTTTGGGGATATGATTATTTTGGAGATGTTCGAACGGTTGACGTTACTGTTCGTCGACTTCGTGAAAAGGTTGAGGATAGTCCAAGCCACCCAACTTGGTTAGTAACTCGACGAGGTGTTGGATATTATCTAAGGAACCCAGAAAGTGATCAAGCATAGCACTTTTAGAAACAATGAATGTAAGAGGTAATAGCTGGTTGTGAATAATCGAATTAAGTTTTACCAATCAATCAAATTCAAAATAGCGCTGGTTTTCGCCCTTGTATTATTAGTAACGCTTGAAATCGTTGGGGCTGTTTTTGTGAGGCAATTGGAACATCAAAATCTAACAACGTTTAAAAATCAGATTCAATTACAAACCTACGTCAGTAATTCTCTAAAAACAGAACTTTCCCGTCGAAATGAATCAGCTGCTAACTCTCGAATTAGAGCAATCTTGAACGACTCGGGAAGCAGTAGCTCTGCGCAAATCCAAGTGATTGATAATAAAGGGACAATTCGAGGAACCAATCAAATTAATAATCAGGCTATCGTTGGCCAAAAAACGACTGATAATGACGTTAAGAATGCGATTTATAGTAGTCAAAAAGTTGAGAAGAATACCTATGATTCATCAAGTAATACGCGGTATTACACCTCAATTAGGCCGTTGATTAAAGGATCCGGAAATAACAGTACGTTAGTTGGGGTTGTTTATACAAAAGCCAACTTGGACAATGTTTATCAAAGTATTAGTAGTGTGACCGTGATTTACTTATTTGCGGCTTCGATAGCGATTATTTTAGGTCTATTAATCTCGATTGTGATTTCCAGGGCGATTACTCGACCAATTGAAGAAATGAAGAAACAAACTATCCGAATTGCTCGTGGCGATTATTCTGGTCAAGTTCACGTTTACGGAAATGATGAACTAGGTCAATTAGCCAGCGCAGTTAACAACTTGTCAGTTAGGGTTGAGGAGTCACATGAATCAACCGAATCCGAGCGTCGAAGACTGGATTCGGTTTTAGCTAACATGACCGATGGTGTGCTTGCTACGGATCGACGGGGGAACGTCATTATTATTAATGACACGGCAGCCAGTTTTCTTGATTTGGATGAGAATCAGGCAATGGGTCAGTCAATTTTAGATGTGTTAGATATTCGTAAGGATTACAGTCTGCGTGACTTGTTGGAAAAACCGGACGAACTGATTCTTGATTTTTCAAGTGACGATCACAGTCTTATCTTACATGCCCATTTTTCATTAATTCAGCGTGAATCGGGTTTTATTAGTGGTTTGGTTTGCGTTTTGCGTGATATTACTGAACAACAACGAATTGATCAGGATCGTAAACAATTTGTTTCCAATGTTTCTCATGAGTTAAGAACCCCATTAACAAGTGTTCGTTCTTATATTGAAGCCCTTCATGATGGTGCTTGGAAGGATCCTAAATTAGCTCCTAAGTTTTTGAAAGTTACTCAGGATGAAACAGATCGAATGATTCGGATGATTAATGATTTACTGACATTGTCACGGATGGATTCCGGAACTCAAAAAATGGAAGTTGAACTTGTTAATATTAATGAGTTATTTAACTATGTCTTAAATAGATTTGACATGATCTTAAAAAAGGATGATCATCCTGAGAAAACATACAAGATCAAACGTTACTTTACAAAGCGGGATCTTTGGGTTGATTTGGATACGGACCGGTTTACTCAAGTTCTTGATAACTTGATGAACAACGCAATTAAATATTCACCTGATGGCGGTGCGATTACCTGCCGCTTGTATGAAACTCGAAATAAAGTTATTTTAAGCATCAGTGACCAAGGTTTAGGAATTCCCCGTAAGGATATTCCCCATATTTTTGATCGGTTCTATCGGGTTGATAAGGCCCGTTCTCGTCAACAAGGTGGCAGTGGTTTGGGATTAGCTATTTCCAAAGAGGTTGTTGAAGCCTTGCATGGCCAACTTTGGGCTGAAAGTGTTGAAGGCAAAGGATCAACATTCTATATTGCCTTACCTTATGAACCGCTAGAAGAGGAGGACTTATGGGATGAAGTTTAGTAGATACCTGATACCAATCGCACTAACCATCGCGGTGGTTGTTAGCCTGACGCTTTCTGTTGTTTTATGGACCAATCCAGCTAACTATCGAAGTAAACAAAATTCAGAACAGAATCCGCAAACTGAACAGTTAAGTAAACCGAAGAGTTACGTGTATACGCCAATTCAGGCAGTTCATACTAATTCGGATGGTACCCAGGAAATTTTGGTTAACCGGTTGGTCAACGCGGTTACCGAAATTAAAAAAACGATGCAGGGTTATCATGATGCTAAAATTAAAACCTTAAGTCGTGATTCGCAAACCAAGTATTTAAATATCGCCAATCGACCGGATTCAATTATGTTGAATTACTCCAGTCCGGTGTCAATTAAAGTCGTTAATCAAATCGTTAATCATCGGTTTAAAAATTTTCCCAATCACACTGTTAATCGGATTGTTTTACCAACTAATAATTCAACGAAACTGTATTTATTAAATGATAAGAATTTTGCAGTGTATCAAGTTAGTGTTCAACACCACGATTTAAAGAGTTTGAACAAAGTGTTGGACATGAATATTCGAACCATTCCTGCATCATTACGCTTATTTAACAAGCAACCAATGGTTTATGTGGATGATTCGGTTCAAATGCAACCCTATAAGTATTTAGTTGATCGACAGTCACAGGATTACTTTGTAAGTCGACTGATGAATAACGAAGAATCACAAAATGTTACTGCTAAACGACGTCGAAATCTGCTAATTTATAGCGATCAAAATTCACTGCAGCTAACGTTTAATTCGCAAACCCGAATGGTAGAATTTTCTGATTATCGAACTAATAAGGATCAGCGAGCAATTACGTCAGTTCTCAATAATTCTTACAAAGATTTGGTCAAGTTGGGATTGCCGTTGGATAACGTGCGTTTCTTCCGCTATGATACCAAAACCCGAACAGTGATGTATCGAACCTTTGTTGAAGGATTCCCGATCTTTAGAGCGAATGGTTTTGGGACTATTTCAACCAGGATTATGAATTCGAGTGCCAAACGATTGAACTTTTCACTGGATAACCCAGAAGTACCAATTCCAAGTAAACGTGGTTACACAACCCTACCAGCAACTGAGGTGGTTATTAGACGATTAGTTGCCCGTGGATACAAGACCAAAGATATTCAACAAATGCGAATTGGTTACGGTTGGCAGAAAGATAAGGAGTCACAGCTGCTGATTAATCTTATTCCTGATTGGTATATTTATTACAATAATCAATGGCATAGTTATACATCTCTAATGAATCAATACTAGAAGAGAGGGGGGAGCCAATTGAACTTTAGACGAATTGAATTAATCTTCTTGGTCACATTTATTGCGATTGATATTTTTCTTTTTGGGATGTTTGAGCAGAATACAAATCAACAGGCCGACAACATGTCGGATGGAGACTCTGATTCACAAGTTGTTAAGGAAATGCGAGACGACCAGATTGAGGTGAGTCACTTATCCGAGAAGAAAAACTTTGCCTATTATCTGTCAGGGACCCAAAATGATATTTTACGACAACAAATGGGGCAGCTGGCTAATCAGACTCCCCACTATGTCAGCCATGAACTGGAAAGTGAATTTAAAGAACCGGTGACGGTTAATAAAACAACGCCGCAGAAATCAATTAATCAGATGTTAGATGATCCAACGTTTGTTGTTAATGGCGGCCAGTATTCTTACAGTAAGAATCTTTCAACCTCCAGGAATCTTGTTTACAGTCAAAAGGCAATGGGGAGTTCAATTTATTCTAGTGAGGCCCAAATTAGTTTTACTTTGAATGCCAATCATCAAATTGTTAGTTACACGCAATCATATCTTCAAGACGTTAAAAGCTTACGAGAAAAATCAGAGACAATTTCGGAAACTCGTGCTTTAATATGGTTGTATCAATATAACGAGATTCCAAACAATACTAAAATTGCTTGGACAAAATTGGGATATACGAAGCTATTGTCGATTGATAACGACCGGGTCTTCATTCCAACTTGGATTATTGGTATTAAGCCACAAAACTCTCCAGAAATCCAATTGAAGAAGATTAATGCATTTACTGGTGGTATTATCAAAGAGACAACTGGAAATCTAAAGGATAGTCAGGACTTATCTGACTTAACTAATTAATGTTGGGAAGAAGAACGATCATGAATAATGATGAAATGCAAATTAGTGTGCTTGCCAGTGGTAGTACCGGTAATGTCACATATGTTGAGACACCACAGCATAAGATTCTGTTGGATGCTGGTTTAAGCGGCAAAAAAATCGCGAACCTCATGAAGTCAATTGATCGCGATATTAACGATGTCGATACGTTGCTTGTGACACATGAGCATTCTGATCATCGTCAGAGTGTGGGTGTTTTGGCAAGGCGCTATAATTTAAACGTTTATGCCAACCAAGGAACTTGGGATGCAATGAGTTCTAAAATTGGCAAAGTTCCTGAGGATGAGAAAAACATTTTTCCGCCCGACACAGTTATGGACTTTGGTGATATTGATATTGAAAGCTTTTCAGTTTCTCATGATGCTGCAGAGCCCCAATTTTACGTGTTTCATCATCGGAATAAATCGTTTGTGGTTCTCACAGATACTGGTTATGTTTCAGACCGGATGGAAGGCGTGATTAAAGATGCCGACGGTTATTTATTGGAATGCAATCATGATATTGAAATGCTGGAAAACGGTGAGTATTCATGGCCGTTGAAACAGCGAATTCTTAGCGACCAAGGTCATTTATCAAATGAAGATGGTGCGAATACAATGTTAGATGTGGTTGGTCATCGAACCAAGAAAATATTCCTAGGTCATCGGAGTCAGCACAATAACATGAAATCGCTTTGCCATTTGACCGTTGCGTCGATTTTAGCGGATCATGATATGGGTGTGGGTAGCGATTTTAAATTGTATGATACAGAACCAGAAATTGCCTCACCATTGATGATTATTTGAGGGATTAGCGAAAGAATCTTTAAACACGATATTATTACTTGGTGTTATTCTATAAGTTAATAGAGGGCTGGGGCAACGGAAAATTTGTTCTGGTCCTTTTTGGCTAGTAAGATTGAATTAATGGATAAGCGTGATTGATTCTTGTTATCCAGTATCAATTTTGAAAAATTATAAAAGATCCTTTAAACTTTCCTAAGATATTAATCACACATTTTTCAAGAAAAAAGTTTATTATAAAACTAAGAATATATAAGGGGGAACACTAATTTGGCACAAAAAAATGGTTTTGGAAAAATTATTGTAACTGCTGTAGTGGCCGGTGCACTAGGTGGCGGAATTACGTATGGCGGTGTTTCGTATTTCAACAGTAACAACAATAGTACCGGGACAGAATTAATTTCTGGCAGTAATAAAAATGGTAATACCAAGATCAGCAATGTGAAAGTGAACCTCAATACTCAGGCAGAAAAAGCGTTTAATGCAACTAAGAGTACGGTCGTTTCCGTTATTAATCTTCAACGTGAAAGCTCTGGTGATAATAGCTTAGCTGGCATTCTCGGTGGTTTGGAAGGCGGCTCCAGTTCTTCAGGAAGTTCAAAAAAGAGCGGTGAATTACAGGCTTCCAGTGAAGGCTCGGGTGTTATTTACAAAAAGAGCGGAAACACTGCTTATATCGTCACCAATAATCACGTTGTTTCAGGTGCGAATGCTTTGGAAATTATCTTAAATGATGGATCGAAAGTTTCTGCCAAAGTTGTTGGTAAGGATGCCGTTACTGATCTGGCCGTTATTAAAATTAACTCCAATAAAATCAATAAAGTAGCGACCTTTGGTGATTCTGATAACATTAAGGTTGCCGAACCGGTTCTGGCAATTGGATCGCCACTTGGTTCTCAATATGCCACTTCGGTTACTCAGGGAATTATTTCAGCGAAGAAACGAGAGGTACCGCAAACCTCTGAGTCTGGACAACAAGTTGGTAACGCAACGGTTATTCAGACCGATGCAGCCATTAATCCTGGGAACTCAGGTGGTCCATTAATTAACTTTGCCGGCCAAGTTGTTGGAATTAATTCGATGAAATTAGCGCAGGATCAGCAGGGAACCAGCGTTGAAGGGATGGGCTTTGCGATTCCAAGTAACGAAGTCGTGACGATTATTAACCAATTAATCAAAAATGGTCAGGTTGTCCGACCAGCGCTTGGAATTGGCTACACCGATCTTTCCAATATTTCAGAACAACAGCAACGCTCAATTTTGAAGGTTCCTAAGGATGTTACCTCAGGTGCGGTTGTTCTCCAAGTTAATGCTAATTCACCTGCTAAACGCGCAGGGATTAAGAAATATGACGTCATTACCGAGTTGGATGGTACTAAGATTACTGAACAGAGTCAGCTTCGCGATATTCTGTATAAGCATAAGGTTGGCGATACCATTTCAGCCACTTATTATCAAAAAGGTAAGAAAGAAACTGGTAAGATTACATTGAACCAAAAAGCAACCAGCAAGGTATTAAGTGAAGCAAGTAAATAAATAGTGATTTTTAAGTGCTTTTAAGGCTGCTTATGCTAGTTAAGTCCGATTAGAAACCCGATTGTTTGGTTTCTAATCGGACTTTTTTTCAGTTGGGTCTGAAGTGATCTAAAGGTTTGAAGTTACCGGTTTCTACGGGTGCACTGTAGCCGACGCTGAATATCGGGAATAAAGAAACTGAACAATCATAACTACCTAACTTAACGGTATGTTTTGTTTCCGAACGAGTCAATTAAAGTAAGCCCTTTTTTATGACTATTCGATACCAGATCCGAACTTAGCTATTAATTTTGCAAGTAAAATTCAGTTAAGAACAGAGATGAGCAGGTTTATACACATTAGGCCTGTGGATAAGTCTGTGGACAATCCACAAGCTACTTGTAAAATAGTGGTAGATTAGCTGTTAGAAGTTGTCCACTAAATGCCAAAAGTTATCCACAGTTTTGTGGATAACTTTTTTTCAAGAAAAATATTACTTTGTTCGGAGCTATAGATGCTGTTATAATAGGGTTTGCGTAGTTGGATTGCGAACACATGTTGTTCACAATTTTGTGGATAAGTATTTTGACCCTTGACATTTTGGCAAAAAATGCGGGTGAGTGTAAAAATGGTTATTCACATAAACCTGTGGATAACTTTGTGGATAACTTGTTTATAAGCACCATTTTTTACACAGGAAACCAATAATTTTGGAGGACTTGATCCAGTGAATATCAAATTAGTCGTTGTTGGTAAATTAAAAGAGACCTATTTTAGACAAGGAATTGCGGAATACGCGAAACGGTTATCGCGTTTTTGTAAATTCAAGATTGTGGAAGTTGCCGATGAAAAGGCACCCGAATCTCTAAGTCAGGCTGAAATGGATGACGTGATGGATAAAGAAGGTTCGCGGATTTTAGACAAGATAAAAGATCGCGAATACGTATATGCGCTCGCGATCTTGGGAAAAGAGCGGTCGTCTGAAGCCTTTGCCAAAGAAATCGCTGACCTCACAACCTATGGCCATTCCGATATTACGTTCGTGATTGGTGGGTCGTTGGGATTGTCAAAACACGTGTTGGATCGTGCTGATAACCAAATTTCGTTTGGAAAGTTTACGTTGCCCCATCAGCTAATGAGATTAGTGTTGACTGAGCAGATCTATCGGGCATTTATGATTAATGAGGGTAGCCCGTACCATAAGTAGAAATGATTTGCCGGAAATTGTTATTAAGCTTTTAGGTTTTATTATCAAGGTATTGAATAACAGATGAATACCCTTGGGAAGCATCGTTAGTCGCTAAACCAAGGTTCAATAACTGCAACTGATTCGCGATCAAAATTAATTTGGCATTTCAATCCATATGGAATAATGGTTCGCGGATAACTGTGACCAAAGTTTAGGTTAAATAGAATTGGCGTATGCAGGTCTTCGGTAACAGCTAATAGTTGTTGTTTGTAGGATTCGTAGTAGGTATTATCTTGGGGTTTGCCGACAATAATGGCCGAAACGGCAGATAGTACGCCCACTTCCTTGAGTTTCAAAAGCATTTGTCTGTAAAGTGTTGGGGAAGGGCGTTCCTCACTGGTTTCGATAAACAGAATTTTGTCCTACCAATCTTCTTTAGATGGGAATAGATGATATTTTTCTGCGATTGGTTTTTCGTCAGGATAACGGTTACCTGCTAAAATGTCGTAGAAGCTGTCGATACAGCCACCGAGAAGGGCGCCGGTTATCTTGCCTGAACCACGTAAGACTTCGTAACCCTTCGTTTCAAAATGTTGAATTCGGGGAGTTCCTAAAGCAGATGGCGAAAAATCAGTTCGTTCTTCATACCAGAGTGGACTGGATTTGATTTCGGTGGGTGATTGATTATTAAAGAAGTTTTGAAAAGCGTGCTTAGTATACGGTAGCATTACCGGACCAAGTTCGGCTAAGTCATTTAAGAAATTTGGGCCATAAAAGCTGGTCATGCCAAGTTGATAGAACATTAGATGATTAATCGTTGTATCGGAAAAACCAGTAAACAGTTTGGGGGGAAGTTTGCACCGCCCGAATAAAGTCCGAATCATTCAGCAAGTATGGTAATAAGCGATAGGTATCATCGCCACCGATAACGCAGATAATTCCTTTAATTGATTGGTCCAAAAAGGCAATTTTTAAATCTTGAGCCCGCGCTTCGGGATGGTCTTGTAGAAATTTTAGACCCTTTAAAGCGTTGGGCATGATGACTGGATTGAGTTTAAACGATTTAAGACGTTTAGTTCCTAATTTTAGCTGATGTTTGGCACTGATTTCACCCAATATGCCACCGGAAAGGCTAACGATTGCAACCTTATCGCCAGGATGAAGTCGATTGGGCTTGATCATGAGAATTCCTCCTTGCTTGTCAAAATTAAGTTTCATTATAAGGCTTTAATATTTCACTAACAATGGCGGGTTGTTCTTGTTCAGCTGATTTGCTATACTTTTAACTATTAAAACGGCGATGACGTTCGCCCTTACTCAGCAGTGTTAACACACCAAAGAGTTGATGACGTCTACTTTAACGGTTGTTAAGGTAGGCGTTTTTTATTTTTGAAAGGAGAACGGATCATGAGTAGATTCAATTGGCAAGATATCGGGCAGTTTGTCGCAATTTTTATTGGCGGCGCAATGGGCGGCGTAGGGCGTTATGAACTCAGTGATTATTTGAATGAGTTTAACCAATTTGCAGGAACGACGGCTGTTAATTTGATTGGCTGCTTTTTAATGGCCATTATGATTTATGGGATTTCAATGCGGTTTGATTTACCGGAATGGTTGATGCTGGGGTTGGGAACCGGTGTGATTGGCGGTTTTACTACGTTTTCTGCCCTGATGTTGGCATTTATCACTAATTATCAGCAACACATCATTGGTGTTTTTGTTTTTCTGACTTTAAATTTAATTGGCGGTTTTTTAATGGCCTTATTTGGCTATTTGTCCGCTAAATGGATTAATCGGGGGCGAGGGTTATGGTCATGATTGGCCTGGTTGCTTTAGGAGCCGGAATTGGCTCGGTTTTGAGATATATCATTACCCTTGTTGGTAAACGACTGTGGCCGAAAATGCCCTTGGCAACCTGGCTGATTAATATTAGTGGGGCGTTTTTAGCGGGGCTGGTTGTTGGAATCCATTCCAATCAACTACTGACGGTGTTTTTGGTTACCGGAATCTGTGGCGGATTTACAACATTTTCGACTTTCACGATGGATACGTTTATCTTAATCAAGAATAGTCAATATCGGGTAGCTGCTATTTATTATCTCGGATCGACTTTCTTTGGAATTGGTGCGATTTGTCTCGGATTGTGGTTCGGCAACCTGGCAACTTAATCGCAATTTTGTTGGCAACACGGTTTGCCGTATAATTAACCTATTATGTTTACAAAAGGGGTGATGATCATTAACAATAAACGTGCACTAATCGCTTGGAATGGGCTACAAATTATCCTTGGTGCTTTCATCTATGCTGTCGCAATCACCGACTTTTTGATTCCCCATCAAATTGGCGAAGGCGGTGTTACCGGATTAACAACGATTGGTTACTACGCCTTAAATATTCCACCGGCTTTAACCAACATTGTTGCAAACGGCATTTTGATTTTGATTGGTTTTCGATTTTTGGATCGGCAAACAGTTGGTTATTCACTTTGGGCCGTGATTTGGATCTCGATTTTTTTGAAACTGCCACGATTATTAAATTATCACACAACGCAAACCATCATCCCGGCAATTGCGGGTGGTGTTCTCATGGGGATCGCGATCGGGGTTATTTTCCGTGGTGGGGGAACGATCGCCGGTAGTACAATTCTGGCGAAGATTATGAACCGCTACTTTGGAATGATGACGGGTTCGGCAATGCTGTTCTTTGACCTCATTGTTGCCATTCCCTCGGGATTTATTATTGGGTTTCAAAATATGCTATTAACGATTGTTGAACTTTATGTTGGTGCAGCGGTTTTAAATCGATTTCTTTCAAAATTTGGCGCCCGAAAAGCTGTTACCATTATTACCAATCAAACCGAAGAAATTACGTATGAGTTATCACAACGGCTTAAGCAGGGGATCACAATTATCAATGCCAAGGGCTATTATCATCAGGAAAAACAACCAATGATTTACGTGATTTGTACCAATAAGCAGGCGGCGCAACTCGTACCGCTGATTTCAGAAATTGATCCGACTGCTGTTGTCGTCGTTGATGACGTCCATAGTGTCAAGGGCGAGTCAATTGGGAAGATCCTTTAATAGATCAGATCATTGAAACAACCATTCTATTAAAGGTTAACGGGTAACTATGCTACACTGACGGTAAAGAAAAATGTAACCGCTTTACTATCGTTTTTGAATCGGAGGTCTGCAAAATGGATTCTTTAAAACTATCAGATATTAAAACAATTGCCAACATTGGTGCCGGCACAATGGGTCATGCAACGGCTTTGCAATTTGCAATGTACGGTTATCACGTTTATTTATTGGATACGACACAGAAAGCATTAAATCATGGGCTTGATTTGATTAAACACGATCTTCAAACATTTTTAGGTGCCAATATCGTTCAAGCTGATGAAGAAACGGATATTTTAGCCCGGATAATCCCAACTACAGATTACCAGAAAGCGATTTCAAAGGCAGATTTCGTTATTGAATCAATTGTTGAAGATTTGACTGTGAAACAATTAGTTTGGCAAAAGGTTGAACAGTTCGCTTCTGATGAGACAGTTTTTGCAACCAACACGTCCGGACTTAGCCCTACTGCAATTCAATCTAAGCTGCACCATCCAGAGAGATTGGTTGTTGCGCATTTCTGGAATCCAGCTCAATTGATGCCCTTGGTGGAAGTTGTTCCCGGTAATCTAACTAATGAAGCAACGATTACATTGACAACAGCATTAATGAATCACGTTGGCAAACATGCCATTGCCTTGAAACGGGAATCTTTGGGATTTGTTGGCAACCGGATTCAACTCGCGGTTTTACGTGAGGCGTTTAAAATTGTTAAAGATGGCATTGCTGATCCTGCTGCAGTTGATGACATTATTAAATATAGCTTGGGACGTCGCTGGTCTTTGGTGGGACCGATTGCCAGTGCGGATCTGGGTGGATTGGATGTCTTTAAAAATATTAGCAGTTATCTATATGCGGACTTGGCAAGTGAACAGGAAACCGATCCACTTCTCGAGAAAATGGTTGATGAAGGCAGACTTGGTCTGAAATCAGGTGAAGGATTCTTTGATTGGCAAGGTGATAAAGGCAAAGAGATTGTCGCGCAGCGGGATCAAAAATTGTTGGACATGGTGAAAAGCGATAAAAAATTAATTTAACTGTTTGAAATGACTTGGTGATTGTATAATAAAACTCATTAAATCTATGATGGGAGATTCAAATATGATTCATATTCGGCCGGTTACGATCAACGATGCGCCAGCTTTGGTTAACATTTATCGTTATTACGTTGAGCAAACCAACATTACGCTTGAATACAACACACCTTCGATTTCAGACTTTAAGCAGCGAATTCTTTCAATTAAAGAGAAGTATCCTTATTTAGTTGCGGAAAGTGATGGCCAGATTATTGGTTATACGTATGCCCATGATTATAAAGGTCGGGATGCCTATGACTGGTCAGTTGAGGTTTCAATTTATGTTACACGTGAAACATTGGCTAAAGGAGTTGGCACCACACTATATCAGGTACTTGAACATGAATTAAAACGACAACACGTTGTGAATGCTTCAGCTTGTATTACAGCAGGGAACGCCCGTAGTGAAAAGTTTCATGAGAAGTTCGGCTACAAACAGACAGCAGTCTTTAAGCACTTTGGTTTCAAAGCTAATAAGTGGTTGGATGTCCTTTGGATGACCAAATCGTTGGTCAATCAGTTACCTAAAAAGCCGGCACCGTTTATTCCTTATCGGCAATTATTACAGGACACAGATCAATCAGCATCATAGTTGGAAAATAAACCAAAGAGTGGATCACCAGTACATCGTTTCCGGAATATAAAGGGTGTCATCAAACAAATCAGGTCTAAGAATAACTGGTGACAAATTTGATATAGCTGGGAAAATACTTGGTGGCCACTCTTTTTGCCTTAGCATTCGTTTTTAGGATAACTTTTAACAGGGAAGTGACGAGTCTTCTGGAAATCGCTGAATTGTCAATCAACATTTGATATAATTGATACAGATAATTGTAAGCGATTTCACAATATATAGGAGGATTACTATGTCACATCAACCGATAACAATTGGTAAGACTAACGTCACAGCTACACGACTTGGGCTGGGAACGAATGCAGTTGGCGGTTATAACCTGTTTCCGGATTTAAAAGATGAAACTGGTTTGGAAATTGTCAAAGCCGGCCTTGAACATGGAATTACACTGTTAGATACTGCTTATGTTTATGGATTAGGGCATTCGGAGGAACTGGTTGGTCAGGCGATTAAAAGCTTTGATCGTGAAAAAATAACGTTAGCAACCAAGGGTGCCCATGATTTTTCGTCGGGTCAAGAAGTGATTAATAATGATCCTCAGTTTTTGATTAAGCAGGTCGATGCCAGTTTAAAACGATTGGGAACGGATTATTTAGATATTTATTATATTCATTTTCCTGACAAAATAACGCCAAAGGCCGAGGCCGTTGGTGCGTTGCAGAAGTTAAGAAAACAGGGAAAAATCAAGGCAATTGGATTGTCGAATTTTAGCCTGGCGCAGATTAAGGAAGCTAATACGGATGGCTATGTTGACGTTGTTGAAGATGAGTTCAGCCTACTTCACCAGGATCACGCAGTTGAGATGATGCCATATCTGAAAGAAAACCAGATCAGTTTTATCCCATATTTTCCACTGGCATCCGGATTGCTGACAGGAAAATATGATCAGAATGTTAAATTTTCAGATGATGATATCCGCAGTCAAATTGCCGATTTTCAAGAGCCACGATATTCAAAAGCTTTAGCTGCCGTTGAACAGGTCCGACCAATTGCAAGGGATCATCACGCGACTGTTGCTCAGATTATATTAGCGTGGTATATGAAAAATCCGTTAATTAGTGTTGTCATTCCCGGAGCCAAAAAGCCGGATCAAGTTATTGCAAATGCTAAAGCAATGCGGATAACATTGAATGATTCAGAATATCAAACCATTGATACCGCGTTTGCAGACTTTAAAAAAGTAAAGAGCGGTAAATCGTTGGCTGATCCTGAGTAATAAATAAAACGAACATTATTATTCTCGATGAATGTGAATGCCTTTTACTTGAATCATGTAGCCGTGATCTATTAACCTAGGATCGTAGTTAAAATTTAGCTTTTAGTGAAAGGATGATTCTAAGTGAAAATTGGATTGATTGGTGCTGGTCATATCGGCAGTAATCTTGCTCGCTTGGCGGTTAAACACGGTCATGATGTCATCATCAGCAACTCTCGCGACCCGAAGACGTTGCAGAATTTGGTGACAGAACTTGGGCCACATGCGAAAGCGGCCTGGGCAAAAGATGCGGCAGCTCAAGGGGATATTGTGGTTGTCACAATCCCGCTCAAAAATTATCAAAGCGTACCGGTTGAGCCATTGAAGGGCAAAATTGTGATTGATACGATGAACTATTATCCAACGCGGGATGGTCAAATTGTCGCTTTGGATAATGGCACCAGTACGACTAGTGAACTTCTTCAGGCTCATTTACCAGAATCAAACGTTGTCAAAGCGTTTAATTCAATTTTTGCCGGTGATTTGCTTTCGACTGCGGCATCAAAGGACGATCCTAACCGACGAACATTACCAATTGCCGGTAATGACCCTGAGGCTAAAACCGTTGTTAGTCATTTAATTGATCAATTTGGTTTTGATACTTATGATGTTGGGCAGTTGCACGAGGGGTTCCGATTTCAAAATGGCACCCCGGCCTATACGATTCGCGCTAATCGGGATCGGTTAATTTCGGCATTAAATAAGGCTTAATAATAAGGTTTAGATATAATAAAGAGGCTGAGACAATAGTTGTTATGCCCAGTCTCTGTTAGTGTAAACACGATTATTACCAAGTAAAAACGCGGGACAAAAGGCAACTTCCGGCCGTGTAATCGAATTATCCAAATATTCAAGTTCAGAATATTCGGATAATTCAATTACACTCTGGAAGTTAAACGCCTTTTGTCCCGCTCTGTTTCCTACGATTAGTCAAGAGTTTAATTGAAGAATTAAATAGCCCACAATTAGTCAT
>NZ_AZEY01000074.1 GCF_001434255.1 Lentilactobacillus diolivorans DSM 14421 | reverse complement strand
AAAACCGATCGCCAAGATGCCCACCGGATTGCTAGGGCGGCGTTGAATAACCATTTTCGTCTTAAACAACCCAGAACACGGGTTTATGCGAAGATGCACGAATTAGCCCGCTTTTATGAACGTGTTCAAACCGATATCCACATTAAACATGTCCAGCTTCACACTCAACTCCAACAAACTTTCCCAGAGCTTGAACAGCTTTTTACTAGTCGGGTTTCAAAGCTCGCGTTAAATGTTGTTAGTTTGTTTCCACATCCCAGCTTGGTACAGGGGCTTTCCCGGACAGTATTAAAGAATCAGTTGATCCACAGTACTGATAAGAAATTATCTAAAGTCAAAGGCATACAGTATGCTGAAAAGCTTCAAGCACTAGCCAAAGACAGTTATCCGGCTGTTGATCCAGACAG
>NZ_AZEY01000073.1:10115-51259 GCF_001434255.1 Lentilactobacillus diolivorans DSM 14421 | reverse complement strand
ACACATTCGTTTGTCGAAAATTTTGTTCAGTTTTCAAAGGTCTACCATCGTCATCGGAGCGCTTGTTCATCGCTTTTGACAACTATTTAATATTATCATGACGAGCAACTTGTGTCAATGACTTTTTTAAATTTCTTGACTTCGGAAAACTGTGTTCTCCTGAAAGCCGCAATAAATAATATACCGACTTTTCGACTCAATGTCAACAAAAAAAGACAAATCAATTTGATTTGTCTCTAAGACCAGCTTAATTCCTATAAGAACCCTAGACGAAATTCGCTTTGCTTATTTAATTCGTGCCAAGAAGTAATGCTTTTTGCCGCGGCGAACAATAACAAACTTACCATCAAATTTCTTTGACGGATCAATTTCAAAATCAACATCCTGGACTTTTTCACCATTAATTCGAATCGCACCATTATTGATATCTTCCCGTGCCTGACGTCGGGATGGCTCAAACTTAGTTACATCGACCAACCACTGAACGATATCGAGTGGTTCTGACGACACTTCAACAGAAGGCATCTTCTTAAAACCTTGTTCAATTTCAGCTGTTGTTAGTTGCGAGACATCGCCAGAAAATAGGGCCTTGGAGATATGCTCGGCTTGATCCACTGCATCTTGGCCATGAACAAATTTAGTAACTTCTTCAGCCAATCGCCGTTGCGCTTCACGCTTCTCAGGCTGTGTCTCAACTTTTTTAGCCAAGTCATCAATTTCTTCGCGACTTAAAAACGTAAAGTACTTCAAATAACGAACAACATCCTTATCGTCCTGATTAATCCAAAATTGATAAAATTCATATGGTGACGTCTTTTCAGGATCAAGCCAAACTGCCCCACCAGCAGTTTTCCCAAATTTGGTACCATCCGCTTTTAGCATCAACGGAATTGTCATGCCATATGCCTTGGCATCCTGTCCTTCAACTTTATGAATCAAATCAATTCCTGAAGTAATATTCCCCCATTGATCAGCACCACCTAGTTGAACTTGGACATCATTATGCCGATACAGGTGGAGAAAATCAACACCTTGAAGGATCTGATACGTGAATTCAGTGAACGAAATACCAACTTCCAACCGACTAGCGACAATTTCCTTATTCAACATTGTATTAACATTGAACAACTTGCCATAGTCACGAAGAAAATCTAATAGGGACAGTTGGGACAGCCAGTCATAGTTATTAACGATTTCAAACTTGCCATCTTGACCAAACAACTTTTCTGCTTGCCGAGTCAGCCCTTTCACGTTATGACGAACTTGATCCATTGTTTGAAGAACCCGTTCAGATTTCTTGCCACTTGGGTCACCAATTGAACCTGTTCCACCACCGATAAGAATAACGGGATGATGACCCGCCAACTGAAATCGTTTTAAGATCATAAACGGAATCAAATGACCAATATGCATGCTATCCCCAGTAGGATCAATTCCCACATATAGCCCCACCGACTTTTTGCCAACGAGTTCATACATCCCATCGTGATCGGTTTCCTGATTAATCGCGCCGCGCCACTTTAAATCATCTAAAATGTTCATTAATGCATCCTCCTAAATTATCTGTTGAATCACCAATCCTAATTAAGCGCCATGTCTGTTACGAATTTCGCTGTTCAATGAATACATGGGTGATGATAGTATGACCGAGAACTAAAAAATCCCTGACAAACTAAATTGCCAGGGACGAATTTTCCGCGTTACCACCCAAGTTATTGCCGGACAAGATCCAACAATCTCTCATATCATTGATAACGAAATGACTCGTTAAACAAAAGCTCCACAGATGTAAGTTCATTTATTACCCGCTTGGCTCGCATCAGCCGCCAAGTTTCTGAATTCACGGATCAATAAATTACTTTTCTGCCTCAACGCTCATAAATCGATAAGTTAATAATAGTTGGTCCACATCACGATGTCAATGGCGCCTGCCACCACCATCTCAAAGTTTTCCACGAAGCATCCGTTGAAAATATAAATTGTCCATCACTCGATAGTGATAGAATTCAGCAGAACCCATCACACGTGTATGAGCCAAACTCCAATCTGCCAACCGGCGGTCAAACTCACCAATCGTCGTTGAATAGTTTCCGCCCATAATGGTTGCTTGTCTAAACTGACGTTGCAAAGCGAGATTAGGATACTGATACAAATCTTTAGTCCCAAACGTATGACCCAACTCATGAATAATTAACGCCCGGCGTTTCGATCGATCATATCGAGTCATCCAGTTATCGTTTAGAGCAATCACACCACTGTTGATTTCTGCCATTCCAGCAAACTGATTACTCATCTGCCCACTCACGGTAACCGTCAATCGCGACTTGTTGATCAGACTCGTTGGTTTAAATAGTCTTCTTCCAAGTGCGTGATTCCATGTGTGCGCTGCGAATCGAATATCGGCTTGGTATTTTTTCGCACTGTCATTAACGAAATAACTGATTTTCCCCCTATCAGTCAAATTCTTGTTGGCAACCATTGTATTATCAAATTTAACCGCGGCACCTAAAGCCCGATCGCTTTGAGTTGCAAACATCCCCGTTATGCCAAGACCGATAGCCACCAACACGCTAACAAGTACTTGTTTAGCCCCCACTCAAATCCCCCTATCAAAAAAGCATTGAGCCGGTTTGTTAATGAAACTTATCCCGACTCATCCCCTGAAAACAATATAACAAGTCGGCCGATGCAATGACAAATCTAACGCCTATGTTTTTTCATTCTTTCTTCACAAAAAATTCAAAGACTGAGATAGTTGTTTTTTAAGGGCTTTCATTTTAAAATTAATTTGTTACTAAAATAATCTGATCACTATTATTTATAGAAAGAAAGTGACATCTCGTGTTAAAAATTGAGTATGAAAATGGTGGCGAACAAGAAAGTATTGATTACAAATCGGCTGCTGACTTTATGGCAAATCAACGTTTGGAAGTTCCCGACCTCGAAGATTATTACAAGATCAAGCGTGTTACCCTTGATGGAACCCCGATTACACTCTCGGATAAAACGATTATTGGCCTTTATAAACATTTTGACAGCGAAGGAAAGTAAGCCTTTCAGCAAGTCAGAGTTAATAAAAATAGGTCAAAGAACGATTTGATCTCAGTACATCAGCCGCCTGTTCCAATGTTTATATTGGGGGGGTAGCTGATGCAGTTAAGATCAGTTCTTTAACCTATTTTTTTCTTTCTTACTATGATCATGCTGCAAAGTGAAATCGTTTCAAGTCTAAATTCAATTTTACTCCAAACAGGGGTTCTACACATATAAACATTCTTTTTAGTGCGAAACCGGATCAATTTTGAAGGACGTTTTGCCATCCTTAATTACACCATATATTCGTTGTTGATGTGAGGCATCCAAGTAGCCGAAGTCCAGTAGCTTTTGATCATCTTTCACAATAATTCCCTTTAATTGATTACTCAAGAACTCTCGAAGAACGGGAATCTGTTCATCAAACTTTCGAGCTTTATCGACAGCTGTTTGGAGTGTAAACCCTTGGTTAAGAAAACGTTGAATGTGAAAAATCATAAATAGTGTGTGCAAATTATACTGACGTGACGCCCCTTTTTTCTGCTCAAGGGGCTGAATGTAACCCTGCTTTTCCCAATATCGCAATTGACGACCTGAAACCTCAGTAATTTTTTCAACCTGGCCAATTCCAAATATTAACTTTGTGCTATCAATAAATGTTGGATTTTGTTCTTCCAAAAGTTTTCACCTAGATTCGTATTTTAACGCTTACAACATTATATCAAACATCAATGCTTTATTAAAACCGATCACAAAAATCAAAGGCCTTCAAATTAGCACCCACGACGATTGCCAAAAGATTCTTGGTTGGCACACTTGTTTTTGATATAATGCTTTCGAAAGGACTGAATCAAATGGGATTTTCGCCAAAGCTAATTGTCGCAGATGTATCCTTGATTATTTCAATTGCCCTCGCATTTTTTATTAAATATACGTCGTTACAGGATGATGTCAAAATTGGGTTGATTATTCTAGCCGGCATTTTTTTAATGATTTCAGTGGTCATTAACCTGGTTTCAGCTAGAGAACGACGTCGAAAGAAAAAATAGGGTGCGGCTTGCGTGTCAAAAATAAAGTAAAGATCAGTTAAAACGACCTTAACTTCAAAACACTGAATCATTTTCCAACTTTTCAATAATCATCATCAAAAACGGACAGCGCGGGACAAAAAGGCAACTTCCGGCCGTGTAATCGGATTACACGGCCGGAAGTTGCCCTTTTGTCCCGCATTTTTGCTTGGTAATAATCGTGTTTATACTAACAGAGACCGGGTCAAACGACTATTGTCCCACCCCTCCGTTTTTAGACCCTTTAAGACTCATATCTTTCAATAACTTAAATGGGCACCTGCAGTCGAATCCTATAACCAATCTCACTTCTCATACAATTTAATTAAGCCTTGCGTCCCTAAGTCTCCCCAATGATCCTGATCGACCATCTTTTCGTATAACTCACGGGCTTGTTGGGTACCAGGTAAACTTAACTTCATTTGATCAGCAACCGCCAATGCAATCCGGAGATCTTTGAGAAAATGCTTGGCAGCAAATCCAGGCTTTAAATCACCGTGTAAAATTCTTGGCCCATAGTTTGCCATGCTCCAATTTTCAGCCGCACCACCATTAATCGTTTGAATCATTTGATCAGGATCCAGGCCGGCTTTAGTCGCATACATCAATGACTCGATCATCCCAGTCATCGTTCCGGCAATCATAATCTGGTTGGCCATCTTGGCGTTTTGCCCCTGACCGGCGTCACCAAATCGCGTTATCGCTGTTCCCATTGCCTTAAGAATTGGCCGAATCTGATCAAATGTTTTGGCATCACCGCCAACCATAATGGTCAACGTCCCATTTTTAGCACCAATATCACCACCAGAAACGGGTGCATCCAGCACATGGATGCCCTTTTGATAACCATAATCAGCAATCTTTTTAGCTAAGATAGGGGAACTGGTCGTCATATCAATTAACGTTTCATCAGACGTGGCACCTTCAAAAATCCCGTTACTTCCAAAATAAACCTTTTCAACATCTTTTGGAAAACCAACAATTGTAATCACAACATCACTAACCTCAGCTACCTTTGCCGGTGTATCCTGCCACTGGGCACCATTTGCCAATACTGTTTGCGCGTGTTGTTTGGTTCGATTATAAACAGTCACCTCAAAGTTCGCTTTCAATAAATTATTGATCATCCCCGTACCCATAACGCCGGTACCAATAAAACCAATTTTCATATTATCACCTCATCGATTCTTGACTTGTTTCAAAAGTGGCCGCCACCAAGCAGCATGATTAACATACCACTTAATCGTTGCCCGCAATCCCTGTGAAAAGCTCACTTGAGGATGCCACCCCAGTTCACTTCGAATTTTCGAATCATCAATCATATATTGTAAATCATTGGCAGGCCGATCGGAAACAAATTCAATCTGCGATTTAGAAAGCCCCAGCTCCTGAACAATTTGGTTAACCACTTCAAGATTTGTCCGATAATAATGGCCGGCAATATTATAAATCTGACCTGATTTACCACTACGAAGGACCGCATCAATTGCGGCACAATTATCTACCACATTAAGCCAATCGCGACTATTTTCACCCTTGCCGTAAATCGGTAATTTTTTCCCAAGCAATCCGTTAACCACCATAAGGGGAATCAACTTCTCTGGGAATTGAAATCTACCATAGTTATTGGCCGAACGGGTAATACAAATATCAGTTCCATAGGTTTTAAAATACGCCAAAGCTAATAAATCGGCGGATGCCTTTGTGGCTGAATAAGGGGAACTGGGCTTTAATGCCCCATTTTCATCAAATGCCTGGTGAAACTTAGCGGTTCCATAAACTTCATCAGTCGAAATTTGGACCAAACGAATATTGAATTTTCTCGCTGCATTTAACAAAACACTCAGGCCAACAAAATTGCTGCTGACAAAAGCATTTGGATTTAAAATTGAACGATCAACATGTGATTCCGCTGCAAAATTCACGATGCCATCAATTCGGTAATCTTTAATGATCGCATTAACATGAGCTTCATCGGTAATATCGCCTTGAACAAAGGTATACCGAGAGTCATCATTAATATCGGCCAAATTCGCCAAATTTCCCGCATAGGTTAACAGATCGTAATTTACGAGCGAATCATGCGATTGACTTGCCATTAGGTAATGAATAAAATTCGAGCCAATAAATCCAGCGCCACCTGTCACTAAAAGGTTCAACTCCTTACCCCCCTTCGTTAACCTAATCATGTCCAATATCAATTTACCCGAAACCTAAAAAACAAAGAAATAAGCACAATATTAATCTAGTCTTAATTTACCATATTCGCGCCATCAATTAAGATTAAATCACAAAAAGGCCAAAACAAATTTACATTTGCCTCAGCCTTCAAAATTTGGGGAAAGATAACCGCTGCGGTTAGTCTTCAATTGCATCTTCGTTTACCCAGTATTTTTGAGCTTTGCTGCTGTTAGAAATGCGAATCCGGTAAAAGTCTTCCGATTCGCGTTCGCCATCATCATCCCGATAATAGGCTTTAGCTTTCATGTCAACAAACACCCGTTTGCCAGTTCGGGCTTTAATGCGGCTCCAAGAATACGCCCGATTATTCTTTTTAGCGCCTGGAACATATCGATATAATTTTTCTTCACGGTAATCTTCGTCAAGAGTTGCCTTAAAATTAGTTTTTGCGTAACGGACACGGTAAACCCGTGATGGCCGAAAATCCAAGGGTTGAATCTCGGCATTGGTGCCCTTGAGTTGGTACTCAGTATCAGTTGTTTCGGCAATGTTGTTAACTCTGGCAGTTTCAGTCGTTGGTTTAAAGATGGCATCATGGGTCGTACTTAGTGAGAAACCAACAATACTAATTGGAATTAACATTAGCATTGCTGCGTCAGCTAAACGTCGCTTTTTCATAATCATCTGCCTCCAATTATTTAAATGATATTTATATATTATTCTTATTTATGCCATAATCATAACCTAATAGGAGAAAAAAGTCATGTCTAAAATATGACTTTTTATCGACCTTTTTAAGACATTTAGAATGAACAATATCGAAAATTGATTTGAGCACCAATATCAATCTTTCGCAAACCTAATATCAAACCCAAACAATCACTCTACATAAAATAAAAATAAACCATCACAATATCCTATGATTTAGGCGTACTGAGATGGTTTATTTACATTTAATGATTGACGTTCCAAGCTAAACAATTGGTAATTTCACTTGAATTCAAAAAATACGGTATCTCACTATTAGTCTATTTCTGATCATATGCTTCCTGGAACAATCGGACAATTTCTTCTTTAGTTCCCTTGCGTGGGTTTGAAAAGGCGTTGCCATCCTTCAATGCATTTTCAGCCATCATTTCAAAATCGGCTGGTTTAGCGCCAATGGATTTGATACTACGTGGAATATTAACATCATCGCACATTTGGCGCATTGCTTTAATTGACAAATCGGCAGCATCCCGTGTTGAAAGACCCTCGGTGTTTTCTCCCATGATCTTAGCCAATTCGGCAAATCGCTCAGGAGCAGCAACAATATTATATTTCTCAACGATTGGCAATAGCATGGCACAGCAAACACCGTGTGGCGCATCATATTGTCCGCCAAGCTGATGAGCCATTGCGTGAACATAGCCCAGGTCCGCATTGTTGAACGCCATGCCGCCCAACATTTCAGCTTCAACCATTTTCGTTCGGGCTTCAATATTATGCCCGTTGGCAACTGCTTCCCGTAAACTTTCTTCCACTAGTTTGATGGCTTGGATACACTGGCCATCAGTAATTTCATTCCGGTTGGTTGAAACATAAGGCTCAATCGCTTGAACAAAGGTATCCATCCCCGTAGCGGCGGTCATTGAAGCTGGAATATCCAGCATTAACATTGGGTCGTTAAATGATACTAATGGAATATTTCGCCAAGAGACAACCACAAACTTCAATTTCGTTTCTTCATTGGTAATGACACAATGCCGAGTTAATTCTGAAGCTGTCCCAGCGGTTGTATTAACAGCCATTAATGGAGGTAATGGATTGTCTAAGGTTTCAATGCCGGCTAACTTGGTAATATCATCACCATTTGTCAAAATGATGCCGACACCTTTCCCACAATCATGAGCTGAACCACCACCAACTGTAATAATGCTGTCACAGTGATTATCTAAATAAACAGCTTTAGCTTCCTTAATATTATGAATCTTGGGATTGGCCTCAACTGAATCATAAATCGCGTAACTAATCCCAACTTTATCTAAAGATGCCAAAGTTTGAGTTACCGGACCATTTTCCAATCCCCTTAAGATCTTACCGGTCACAATGAGTGGCTTCTTCATGTTTAACATTTTAGCTCGGTCACCAATTTTTTTAATAACCCCCTTACCAAAAAAATTGACGCTTGGCATTAAGAAATCAAAATTCTCTTTCATCAATAATCTTCCTCCTAAAACAGGTCGCTAGAT
This sequence comes from Lentilactobacillus diolivorans DSM 14421, assembly GCF_001434255.1. Classification (GTDB taxonomy): domain Bacteria; phylum Bacillota; class Bacilli; order Lactobacillales; family Lactobacillaceae; genus Lentilactobacillus; species Lentilactobacillus diolivorans. Next base: position 42,747 of record NZ_AZEY01000073.1, on the reverse strand, counting down.
TAGGTTGGAACCAATGATTGGCCCATGTCATCCACAAGCCGCTCTCTCTGGTGATCTGACCCTATTATCATTTTTAAGCAGTTTCATGCTATCATAAACCCAAACTATTGTAAACATTTTCACAATCATTTGCCAGAATGTTTCAAAAATATGAAAATGATTGATGTGCCACTAAAACAGTATTTTCATGTCTGCATCAGGTTGGACGATCACTTACCATAAGGACAGAGTTTGTCTTATCTTTACCAATTGTGAACAAATCACGAAAGGATTTCTAAATGAACGTTGACCACTCATCCAAATTAGTCTACAATATAGGAAATTTTAATTTACTTAAGCTTTGATGAGATGAGTAGCATTATTTTCACTGTGATAGAGAGTTTCAGTTGCTGAAAAGAAACCAGTGAGAAGATGTGAAGATGAGCTCGGAGCTACGTGTCGGTCCTTGGGCCTGCACATCGTTAGCAACCGTTACCTTGCAAAAGTATAACCATTCTTAAAAATGGCGTACTTATTGAGACTGAGATTGTGAGATTTCAGTAAACTCAGGTGGTAACGTGACTAAGCCTTCACCCTGAACAACGAATATTTGTTGTTCAGGGTGAAGGCTTTTTTGGTAAATTAAATGATTAAAATTTTTGGAGGAATTCACACATGACTCAAGAACCTTTTGACATCGATACTTTATTGGCACAGGCAGGGAATCGCGATAATAACGATCAATACCATTCAGTTTCAACCCCGATTTATTTAACGTCTAATTTTCGTCATCGTGATTTGGAAGACGTTGAAAACTTTGACCCAACTAAACAGTATTCATACTCTCGACTTTCAACACCCACTCGCAGTGTCCTGGAAAAAACACTGGCTCAATTAGAAGATGGCGCCCGTGGATTTGCACTAAGTTCTGGAATGGCTGCGATTCAATTGGTTTTTTCATTATTTAAATCCGGTGACCACATTATTACATCAGACGATTTATACGGTGGCTCATTCCGGTATTTTGATTATTTAGCAGATCACTATGGGGTTAAATTCAGTAAATGGAACGGCAAAGATTACGAAAAATTAGCATCCCTTGTGACGCCAAAGACAAAAGCGGTTTGGCTGGAAACGCCTTCTAATCCAACCATGAAAATTATTAGCATTAAAAAGGTCGCTGATATTATCCATAAAGCCAACCCACAAATTTTGGTTTGTGTTGACAATACCTTTCTCACTCCGGTTTACCAACAACCCATTCGTCAAGGGGCTGACATTGTGGTTCACAGTGCAACAAAATATTTATCAGGCCATAATGATATGCTGGCTGGTGCGGTCATTGCAAAATCCGAAGAAATTGGTGAAGAACTCGAATTTAACTTCAATACCACCGGTGTAACACTTGATCCATTTGATTCATGGTTACTGTTGCGAAGCCTTAAAACGTTATCTGTCCGGATGCAACGACACACTCAAAACGCAAAATATGTCGCAGCGTGTTTGGCTAAGTTGCCCCAGGTAGAAAAGGTTCTCTATCCTGGCGAAGGTGGCATGATTAGCTTTTATGTTCAAAATCGCGACCAGGTTGATCGCTTATTCAAACGACTTAAAATTATTTCATTCGCGGAAAGTTTGGGTGGTGTGGAAAGCCTACTGACCATTCCTTCCCTGCAGACACACAGTGATATGACGAAGGAAGCCCGGTTAAGATTGGGAATTACTGATGAACTATTACGATTGTCAACCGGACTTGAAAGTGCCAAAGATTTGGCAAACGATTTAAAGCAGGCGTTGGCGGATTAAAAGAGAGTGCAAAGAGCCGCGGTTAGCTTCCAGAATATAAACTCAATCAACCAATATTCCTGAATTTGGAATATTGGTTGATTGAGTTTATATGGCCGGAGGCTGCGGCTCCTTTACATATTTAGTCTGGTTAAAATTATGATCACAATCACCGTATCAATTAATTTGTCATAGTACTGCCCCTCGCTACATTTGTTAATTCAACAATACTCATAAGTACAACAAAGGAGCCCAGGCGGTAAAACTGTCTGGACTTCTTTGTTATTAATATAGTTCAGATGAATTATTTCTTGTTTCGCCATCTCAAGTGAACATTAAAAGAACGGCGACCTTTCAGAAAGGAAAAGCACACCCCACTGATCTACATCAATTTTATTGGCATTAACCCTTGGATAATTTATCCACAGCATAACAATCCTAGCCAAACTTTATAGCAGCAAAGTCTCATTGAGTGAGCTCTTATTTAGATTAATGGTCTAACTCTTCAGCGATTCTTTATCCGCTTTGTCGGCAAATTCTTGAATTTCTTTCTTTTGATGCTCATTAAAGTTCCCCAGCTTAGGCATTAACCCATGAAGATACAAATGCTCATTTGATTCTGGAATGCCGTTTTTCTTCAATATCTTACCAAGTTGTTTCCCCACTGTGAAGACACTGCCGGAAGTCCCAAACAAAACGACTTCTTTAACTTTCGTTGGGTCAAGATTAGTCGTAAACTCCTTTAAATTTTTATCAACATTCGTATTGTAAATACCGCCACCAATGAAAAGTTTATCAACCACTCCTTCCAATGGCTTGTCAATCGTTTCCGGCGTCAGGTTCAATTGTTCACCCAACAGCTTAGCCATTTTTTCAGTATTTCCGGTTCTTGAATAATATCTAATTGCATTCACAAAGAACATCCCCTTTTTCATATAGATTGATACACATTGAGTATAATACTGTATCCGCTTTCTTTCAAAAATATCTTTTCTTTGTAAAGCGTTTACATTTCACAAGCAGGCTACTATACTAAATTAAGTGAAGGGGATTTCACATCTTTCATTTAATTGATATTTTTAGGAGGCTTGTGCTATGGTTCAAAAGATTAGTGGTTCAGATGCTGTATTAAAGGTGCTTGAGGATTGGGGAATTAAGCATCTTTATGGCTTACCAGGTGGCTCGTTTGATTCAAGTATGAATGCAATTCATAATCAAAAAAAGCAAAATCAAATATATCCAAGTTCGTCATGAAGAAGCAGGTGCGATTGCGGCTTCTGCCGACGCAAAATTAACTGGCAAAATTGGTGTTTGCTTTGGTTCTGCTGGCCCTGGTGCTGTTCACCTACTCAACGGACTGTATGATGCCAAAACTGATGGCGTTCCAGTTCTTGCAATTGTGGCCCAAGTCCCAACCAGTCGCATGAACATGGACTTTTTCCAAGCCATGGATGAAGAACCCATTTTTGATGACGTAGCGGTTTGGAATCGAACTGCAATGACTGCTGACAGCTTGCCTCGAATGACCGATGAAGCCATTCGTCAGGCATATGCTAAAAAAGGCGTTGCCGTTTTAACCATTCCAAAGGATCTCGGCTGGGCTGAGATTGACGATACCTACATTTCAAATGCCAATACCCATCAAACTCCTGTTTATCCAGAACCTAATCCAGAATCCGTAAAACAGGCAGTTGCTTTAATCAAGGATGCTAAGTCACCAATGATTTACTTTGGTCTGGGCGCTAAAGATGCTGCCGAAGTGTTAAAGAGAGTTTCTGAAAAATTCAAGATGCCGTTAGTATCTTCCGTCCTCGCAAAAGGAATCCTTGAAGACGCCTACCCGGCTTACTTGGGCTCAACTGGCCGGGTTGCATCTAAACCTGGCGTGGAAGTTGGTTTTAGTACTGATTTGATCCTCTGGGTTGGTAACGATGTGCCATTCAGTATCTTCCTATTTAACAAGAATGCCAAGGTGATTCAAATTGATATCGCCAGCGAAAAATTAGGCAAACGACGCCACAACGATGTTTCAATGGTTGCCGATTCCAAGAAGGCTTTACAAGCCATTTTGGATGCCGGCAAGGAAAAGAAACCATCTGCATTTTATGACGCTGCTTTAGCTGATAAAAAGAACTGGGAAGCTTGGCAAGACAGTTTCAAAGATTCCAAAGAAATGCCGGTTCGTCCGGAACCAATCTTTGACGTCTTAAATCATGCTGCCAGCGATAAGGCCGTCTTTGGTATTGATGTTGGTAACGTCAACATTAACTTTGAACGATTACTTGATATGCATGGTGATCAAAAGTGGGCAACTTCTGGTAAATACGCCACAATGGGCTTTGGCCTCCCTGCCGCTATCTCAGCAAAGGTTAATTACCCGGATCGCGATGTTTACAGTTTGAGTGGTGATGGTGCCTTTGCCATGTTAAATGAAGAAATTATGACCCAAGTCAAATATGGTCTACACATCATCAATGTCGTCTTCAGTAATGAAACCCTGGGCTTTATTGAGGCAGAGCAAACTGATGATACCCATCAACCATTATCCGGTGTTGATTTACCAGATACTGATTGGGCAATGGTTGCTAAAGGAATGGGTGCCCTCGGTTACACGGTTCACACCAAAGAAGAATTTCAAAAGGCAGTCGATGACGCCAAAAAGACTGACAGACCAGCTGTGATCGATGTTAAATTTACTCAAAAGATGCCATTTACAACTGAGCATATGACGATCGATCCAGCATGGCAGGATCAGAAGAAAGTCAATGAATTCGTTAAAAAGTATCAGGCACAAGATCTGAAACCATTTAGCTATTTTTTGAAAGAAGCTGAAAAATAGTCTGCTCGTTTATTTAAATTACCAGCTCTCGGAATCGCAATAAAGACCAGAGTGGGCCAGCAAGCGGTTAGACCCCAGAATATAAGCCCCCTGACTTAATATTCCCGATTTTGGAATATTAAGTCAGGGGGCTTATATGGCCGGGGGCTGCTTGCTGGCGCACGTTTTGGCTAAGTACAAAGTTCAACGAGATATTCCCGATTTTGGAATATTAAGTTAGGAGACTTATATGGCCGGGGCTGCTTGCTGGCGCACATTTCGGCTAAGTACAAAGTTCAACGAGATATTTCCGGGGTTGAATGTTTGGACAATTCGGTTACGCGGCAGGAAGTTGCCTTTTGGCGCATGTCTTTCCACTCGGTAATAATCGTGATTACGCAAGCGGGGCTGGGACAAAATTACTTTTGTCCCAGCCCCGCTTTTATTGCTTTAATCGACCCTATTTTTTATTTTGATTTTCTGCTATTTGTGATTAATCATTCTGATCATGCTGTTTTTTGAAAATAGTTGAGAGATCATCTTGGTCTGGTCGGTCAGCCAATTTAATGTAGAAATTCGAGAATGATAAGGTAATATAAGGTTCGACCCACAGGGAAGCAATTCCAAACGTCAATCCTTCAACAATTTCCCAACCAATAAAGCTCAAGTCCATCACAAAGTATTCCCATTTATGACCATTCATCATTTGCCGGCTTTGTGTAATGGCTTCTAGGTACCCAATCGGTTTACCCGCATCAAGAGCATCACGATAAATATTGATGGACTGCACATACGAAAAAGACTTAATGATTCCAGGAATTAAGAATAAGATACTCCACAGAATTGCTAGAATCGAGGTTAAAATTCCGATAATTACGGCACCTTTAAAATATTGCCAGTTATTGAAAATTGTGAACGATTTGTTCACCGGTTGGTCAAATTTAGCTTTGTTTCTTAACAAATCAATTGATCGAAACATCATTCCTGCGGTTAATAAACTAACTAAAATTGTCAAAACAGTTGAAAAGATAAGGTACTTAACAAGCATGTCCTGATTAATTGAAACCACCGTGCCGGACTGTGTCAGTTGATTTCGAAACGCACCGTTCTGACTAGCTAAATAATAGGCAGCCGCACTGGCAAAATCTAAAAGTAACACGGGTAAGAATAATACCAAAAAAAATGGAAAATGACTCGAGAGCATCCGTTGTGCTTCAAGTTTTAGTGCTGGACGATCCATAAAATCCTCCTTTAAAATTCAATATTGGATAAAGCAGTTACAAGCAGTATATTACACTGACAAGTTGTGTCAACATTGTCGCCATCAGGATAAACACCGCATTTCCAATTGAATAAAGCAACTATTCTGTCACTATCCCATTTCTTTGCCAATTTCGATTGATCTGATTTAGCCAGATTACCAGCCCAAGAGTGACAATCGTGTAGACCGCACCACCAGGACCGACCGCATGCATCCCAAGGCTGCTGACAATCACCCCGCCGGTTGCAGAACCCAGTGCAATGCCAAAATTAGAAAAGATCGAATTCAGAGAGGATGCCAAAACAATCGATTGTGGATAGTTTTGTTCCGCTACTTGCAAAAAATGAATCTGAATGGGTGAATTTAATAATGGCATCCCTAAAATTAAGATCATTAATACGCCGACCCCCAGCCAACGACTATTAAAGAGAATCGGCATCATGATCAATAGTATAAATTGAATGATGTACACCGTGGGCATTGCGTGCAGTCCCCAACCTTCAGTTAGTTTCCCACTCGCCCGATTACCAAAAATACTGGCAATTCCGAAAACAAATAACAGGACCGTCAATAATTGGGTTGAAAAATGCAATTGGTGCGTTACAATTGGGCGCAAATACGTATAAAAGACATAAATGGCTGCTAAATTGAACATGGGTAACAGCATTCCGATTTGAATTCGCCGATCCTTAAATAAAGCTAGTTGGCCGAGAATGCTACTGCCTTTTTGTTTGAAATCACGGGGAAGACTCAAGAACACCAAGCCTAACGTGATAAGGCTAATCACAATAATCGTTAGGAAAGCCATCCGCCACCCAAAATTTGTCGATATCCAAGTTCCCAGTGGTACTCCAAACACCGAAGCAATACTGAAGCCGGCGAAAACCCATGAAAGCAGCCAGGCTCGCTTTGACATTGGCGCAATATGGCCAGCAAATGTTAATGCAATTGAAATGGCGGCACCAGAAACCAAAGCCGTTACAATTCGTGAAATTGCCAGAAAAATAAAGCTGGGTGCCACCAAGCTTAATCCATTTCCAAACGTAAAAACGCCCATCATAACCAGCAAACTCCAAAACAAATTGTACTTCCCAATCAAAACCGTAATAAATGGTGTGCTGATTGCATAGACCATTGCAAAAATGGTGACCAAATAACCAACTGTTGCCACGGGAACATTGAACTGATTAGACAAATCATCCAAGATCCCAACGATTAAGAATTCACTGAATCCTAAAATAAATGCAACCAACACCAACACAAAGCTCTGAACCTTAAACTGTTTCATGTGTTTCTCATCTCCTTTTATTAATTGGCTTTTCCCAAACCTTCCATATCTTACAAGGTTTACTAAAAGTAATCTAGCCATTTGCAAAGAAAAAACAGTTAACATAATTAATTTAATCAGTCTGTAACAAAAACAGTTTTCAAATATTTACGATAACGCTTATCTTGTCTCTGCTTCATCAAAAAGGACAACCTATTTAGGGGTCAAATCGTTAAAAACGGTTGCAGTTTTATTTATTATTTCGTATACTATTCACAAGCGAGTTGCCATCTCGATGGTACTCAAATCATTTTAGCCATTATTCGAACGTCCTCGAGCGCATAGGACCTTAAATATGTCGCGCGCCAAAGTAGTCAACCGATATCGGTTGACTACTTTTTACGTTTAAAACGACAACTTTTTGGATGCTTGAACCGGGCTAAGCGTGTTTCAATCCAGGCAATCAAATGACCGTCTTCAGTTAACAGCTACCATCTTTAATGATCATCACTCAAATTAATTTAAAAAAATGAGCACAAAAAAACCGGCGATTGATATTTCGCCGGTTCTTTCTTAGAGCCATCAACTATTTTAATTCGTTCTCCACAGCTGATGCTTTAAGAGATATTCCACTTGTCAAAAAGCATCACCTCCTTTTTTGATTGTCCATAATATACATCCATTTAAATTAAATTGCAAGAGATTTGAACGAATCCAAAATTAATCGTCGTGTGCTTCGTTGCGTTCATTTTCAATCACGTCATCATTTACCCAATACTTCTGAGCTGTATTCGAACGTGAAAATCTAATTCGATAAAAATCTTCATGTTCAAGTTCGTTATCATCGCGATCTTTAAAGGTGGCAACTGCCTTTTCACTAACATAAACTTTTTGCTGATCAGATACATGGAGTGTATTCCAATCATATATTTTATTATTGCGAACTGATCCCGGGACATACTTGTAAATTTGTTCTTCTCGATATTCATTATCTAACCGGGTCGTATAGCGGACATTTTGATACCTAATCTTTTCTGCTTTTTGACTACCTTGATTTCGGTTGGTTGCTGTCGTTGACGATGACTGACTCGTTGACGAGCTCGCTGCCTGACTACTTTGTGACGATGATGAACTACTTGAACTTCCCTTATCACCAGCGTTTGAAGAACATCCAAATAACCCTAATGGTAATAAGACCAGTAAGCAAGCGGTCGTTAATCCTTTTTTCATGGTTAGCCCTCCTCGGATAAACATTCAGTAATGTATGCTTACCTATATTATAAAGGATTATCATACCGATTACGAATAAGACAGCTAAATTCAGTAGAAAAAACCAGAGTGGACCAGCAAGCGGTTAGCCCCCAGAATATAAAGTCTCCTAACTTAATATTCCTGATTTTGGAGTATTAAGTTAGGAGGCTTTATATGGCCGGGGGCTGCTTGCTGGCGCACGTTTCGGCTAAGTACAAAGTTCAACGAGATATTCCCGATTTTGGAATATTAAGTTAAGGGACTTATATGGCCGGGGGCTGCTTGCTGATCCACGTTTTAGCTAAGTAACAAGTTTCAGCGAGATATTCTGAATTTGAATATTTGAATAGTTCGGTTACACGGCCGGAAGTTGCCTTTATCCTGCGTTTTCGCTCAATAGCAATCGTGTTTACACGAATAGGGACTGGGACGAATGACTATTGTCCCAGTCCTTATTTGTTTGATTTGTCATCAGTATAACTAGGAAAAAGCGATGGCTACGGAGTCGATCACCGCTTTGACGCAGCATCCTAATCTAAAATTTTAAAAGAATAATCCTTCCCATACTTACCATGAGCATAGACATTGTAAGTGCCTAAACCATGATATCTTACCAAGGACTTTTTGTATGAATCTTTAATCAACCGTTTCTCAGTCTTGAACTGACCAAGGTTAGCTCCGGATGATCCCTTATTAAACGAATACCAAGAACCCCACTTAGAAACTTTTAACTTATGAGCACCTGATTTGTAAGGTGTGTATTTCGTGCCATTAAATGAAAAACTGTGGGGAGTTATCCGAACATAATCATAATGCCCCTTGCTTCGATACCGATACCATGTTCCACGGAGGGCTTTGGGAGTTGTGGTGGATGAACTGGCATGTGCTTGAACGGCATTAGTCGTTACTGTCATTGCAATTGCAAACACACCTAACATCGCGAGAATGATAATTCGTAATTTCTTCAATTGAACGCCTCCTATGCATTTAATTATATCATGACATGGGAGAAACCAATTTTAAGGTCTGACTACGATTTCTTTACAAAATCGGGAAATTAGCCAATATGAGCGCCTAATCGAATCAATTCTTCCATCACTGTGGACATCGGTAAAGCTTGAAATACCATGGCTCACGTAGGATCACAAATCAAAAAGTAGGCTCATAAAAAGTAATTGAAACATAAGCTGATTTGTCATCTTAATCATGAGTTAAAACGATTTGAATTTGACTGGTCTGAGCCGCCAGGTTGCAGGAAGATTACCATTTGACTACAAAGATTGACGATCCGAAGCAGTTGTTGGAAATAGTTGACGTCGTTTCTCGTAAAGTCGGAATAGGTAATATCCCACCAAGCCAAAAAATAACGGCCCAATCAACTCTAGCAATAAATCCCAGTACTCATTCGCCGAAATTGCTGAAATAATGGTTGATAACACGCCAATGATGAGTAAACCATCTACCACCGTGACAATGGTTAGATACACCCATCGACGTTTAAAAATCACAAACGGCTTTTCTAATGCAACATTTCGTTTAAAGAACGGAAACGCGGTTACCAGGAATAAATAAGGCAGTGTCGAGGATAAATTATCCATCAACGTTAATACATTATAAAAATCAACGGCGGATTTCCCTCCAAATGACGTCATTGCGATTAAAGCACTTACGACCCCGGCTTGCAGCCACATAGCATTGGCAGGCATCGCATTCCGATTTAATTTTGGCAGCGCTTTGGGCCACAATTGTTTGGGAGTTCCTAAAATAAACGATTTAATCGGCATATAAACAATCACGAAAAATGATCCCAGATAACTCAGTAACATGGTAAATGAACCAAACCTGGCAAATAAAAAGCTGAGATTTTGCGCTCCAGCGGTTCCCAACGAGAATTGCTGACCAAGTTGGTATCCCAAATTGCTCATTAACACGTACGTCGTATTTCCTAAATTGACACCTGATCGTGTGAAGACATTTGACCAGTTAGCCGAAACACCCCATAGAAAAATGAAGAAACCATAAATCACGGTAATCAGAACTGCACCTAATGCCATTGCTAACGGAAATGTCCGTTTAGCATTTTTCATCTTATCAGAAACCCCGCCCATTGCTTCAATCCCGGCATAAGCATAAATTGCAAAGATCAAAAACGAAACGATTTGACTCATTGATTGATAACTGTGTCGTGGCGACTTGAGAAAACTGGTTGGTAATTTAACCGGTTCAGCTAATTGAAAACCATTTTTCGTCAATAATATCAGACTGGCGATACAGAAAAAGATGGTCAAAATAACTGCCGCAATTCCACCCACAGCTGCTAATTTAGCAACTTTGGTTAATCCCTTCGTTGCAATGTAGGTCACTAAACAGAAGAAAATAATACTCATGATGCCGATTGTTTCGGTTGAGTTTAAATTACCAATTTGCCACCGACCCGTTTGATCTGAACCGCTCAAGGTTGTCGATAGCATAATCCAAATTTTAGACACAGTAGAAACAATCAAAATAATCCAGGAAGCAAGCCATACAAAACCACCGATAAACGCCCACTTGGTTCCCAACGAATTTGATAACCATGAGAAAACACCCCCAGCTTCATTTCGCAATGACGCGCCATATTCTGAAAACATCAGTGAAGAGGGCACAAAGAATAGTAATGCGGCTAAAACGTACCAAATAATCCCCCCATACCCCATGGTGTAATAAGCAATTGAAGTATTATCAAAAGCGAACGTTGACGTAAAGATCATCAACATGACACTAAGTAACGTTAATTTTTTACTAGATAATTTAGCCATATGCAGGCTTCCTTTCGTCCATCATTAATCTTTAAACCGACTCTCGATTGCTCTGGCGTGGGCTTCCAATCCTTCAACCCGGGCTAAAGTCGTAATGGCATCTTTTTCCTTTGCCAAGGCTTCTCTAGTATAGGAAACAAATTGCGTTCGTTTAACAAAGTCGGCAACGCCCAACGGTGAGAAGAATCGAGCGGTTCCACCAGTCGGCAAAATATGATTTGGACCGGCAACATAATCGCCAAGCGGCTCGGATGCTGAAAATCCTAAGAAAACTGACCCGGCATTTTTAATTTGATTCAAGTAAGAAATTGCGTTTGGCAGTTGAACCTCTAAATGCTCCGGCGCAACTGCGTTCATTAGCGTGAAGGCATCGTCAATATCATCAACCACCGCAATAAAGCCTTCATTATCCATCGCTGCTTGGGCAATTTCTTGACGCGGCAGCAACGCAACTTGACGGGCCAACTCTTGATTAACTGCGTCAGCTAATTTCCGGTCATCAGTCACTAATATTGGTCGTGCCAGTTTGTCATGCTCAGCTTGGGAAAGCAAATCCGCGGCAACTTGACTTGGCACAGATTGTGAACTGGCAATCACACCAATTTCTGAGGGACCGGCAATCATGTCAATGTCAACCTGACCAAACACCTGCTTTTTAGCGGTTGCCACAAAGACATTCCCGGGACCCGTTATTTTATCAACTCTGGGGATGGTGGCTGTGCCATAGGCCAAACTGGCAATTGCCTGGGCCCCACCGACCGTATAGATTTCATCAACGCCGGCAATCTTGGCTGCCGCTAAAACCGCCTTGTTTAAACCATCTTTTTGCGGAGGTGTTGCCATGACGATTCGTGAAACGCCGGCAATTTTAGCAGGAATCACGTTCATTAAAATTGAAGAAGGGTAAGCCGCTGTCCCACCAGGAACATACAAGCCGACCGCCGCGAGTGGCGCAACTTTTTCACCGCGAATCACGCCCTTCTTTTTCGCATCGATAAAGCTTTCCTCAACTTCCATTTGTTGGAATGATGTGATATTTCTTTTAGCCAATTCAAGTGCATCAATCACTTTTTGGTCCGTTTGTCCATAAGCTTCATCAATCTCTTCTTGAGAAACCCGTAAATCATCCAAGTCAACATTGTCAAACTGCTTCTCATAATCCTTAACGGCCTGGTCACCGTTTTTAATCACATTTAAAATAATTTCGCGAACTGATTTTTCAACCGCCTCTCGATTAGCAACTTGATTTGTCCGAATTGCGACCTGTTTTAATAGTTGATCTAATGAATCTTCGATAATTTGCATAACTGCCACGCTCCATTTCTTTAACGCCTATAAAATTCAGATTAAAGTCCGTTAACATCTATCAAGTCACGCACTACCGGTAACAAAAAAGACTCGCCCCCGGACATTGCTAATGCAATATCCGAGGACGAGTCTGTCGCGGTGCCACCTCTACTTTGCCGCTACCTCACGATAACGACCTTACGCTGCTCACAACTAGTCGTCCATTGAAAATGGAGAACAGTTGTAGTAGCCGTGGTAACGCTCGCTAGCGGAACAACCTACCCAATCAAAGATTGATTCAATCATTCAGTTCATAGATGTGTTTTCGTGATTCGCCACAACTCCTTCTCACCAGCGGAGCTCTCTTTATGTGAAACAAACCATTACTTTTCTAATCATAACTTCATATTTGTTATTGTTTTTTAATTTGTTGATGCTTCAAAATTACCACGTTTTTAAAATATGTCAAGCCTTTTTATTAACTTATGGTAGTGAACAATCATGGAGGAGAGTGGGTCTAACCGCTTGCTGGTCCACTCTTATTTTAAATATTAAAATATATTGATAAAAACATCGTTAACGTTCCCGCCATGACGAAGAAATGCCAGATCAAATGGAGACCCGGAATTTTCGGAAAACTGTAAATAACCGCTCCAAGAGTAAAAATTATCCCACCGGCAACCAATAACCAAAAGCCACTGATACTTAAATTATCATACAAGGCTTTCCCCAAGAATACGCACAGCCAGCCCATCAATACATAGATCGTTGTTTCGGTTTTTTGGTATTTGCCATGAAAAACAACGTGACTAATAATCCCACCAATGGCCAATGCCCAGACAGCTGCCAATAATGCATACCCAGCCCAATCATGAACAAAAATGATGCAATACGGTGTGTAGGTCCCCGCGATCAGCAAAAAAATATTACTATGATCCAAAATTTGAAAGACCCGTTTTGCCCGAGTAAAAACAAAGCAGTGTAAGAGTGTTGACGCCAAATAAAGTGACAGCACCGTAATCGAATAAACCACCAAGCTGGTAATCGCGACTCCGGAGAGATGATCATGACTTGCCCGTAAAATAAGCATCACCGATAAAATAACGCCGGCAAAAAATGAAACGCCATGGGTAACAGCATTTAACACCTCGTAAACGACCTGTTGACGTCTTAATTTAATAGTCTGATTTCTCATCATGATCCCTCCTCGAAACCATCATAAGATAAAATGGTTTATAAATCAAGAACATGTAGATATCAATTCTACGTTTCTTTATTTTTACCGTTGAATATGCGATAATACGGGTATTCAAATCAAAGGAGTCCACATTAATGGCCGTTGAAAAATCCGAAGAAAAATTGCAACAGAAATTATCAAAAATTTCATTGCCCAAATACCAAGACTTACCCAATTTAGATTTATACATGGATCAGGTAATTGATGAGATAAATCAATATCTCATTCCGATCACCAAAACGGCAATCACGAAATCAATGATTAACAGCTACGTTAAGAAGGGAATTGTCGATCGACCAACCAAAAAACGCTACTCACGGGTTCAATTGGCAAAACTATTGGTCGTCAGTATCTTGAAGCCAATTTTATCTTTAGATGCCATCACACAGGCATTAAGAATTGCGATGAAATTGGATTCTGTGGACAACGCCTATGATCAATTCGTCACCCTCTTTAACACGGAACTTAAACAGATTGACATCCCTAATCTGTCTGCTAAACAATATCAATCAATGGCAATTAAGTCGCTACTATATAAATTATTGGTTGAAGATCTAATCACCCGTAACATTTAATCAAGGATAGCGAGGTGCCTACTCATGAAACTCACAATTGTGCAACACGTCCCATTTGAAATTCCTGGTCTAATCAGCGAATGGGCTGCTAAGAATCATCATCAAATTGACCTGGTTCAGCTTTTCAACAATGATCAGCATTTACCAGATCCCAGTGATGTCGCGTTTTTAATTGTTCTTGGCGGCCCAATGAGTGCTAACGATGACTTACCCTGGCTTTCTCAAGAACGCCAATTAATCAAAGCCGTGGTTAACGCTAATAAACCAATGTTGGGTATTTGCCTTGGTGCCCAACAACTCGCTAAAGTATTTGGCCAACCAATCATCCCAACGCCCAAAGAAGTTGGTTTTGGTCCGGTCACTTCATCCCCACTAGCTCAATTGCTCTTCAATGCCCAGGATCACTATCAAGTCCTTCATTGGCACGGAGAAGGCTTTGAAACTCCTCAGGGCGGCCGACCACTTTTTTCAAGCCAATATTGGCCCAATCAGGGATTTAGTTACAAATCGGCTATCGGTCTTCAGTTCCATTTGGAATCAACGCCGGCCTCGCTGAAAGAATTAGTCACAACCGACGCCGCCTTTATTGCAGGTTCTAAATTTGCTGGCAACGAAAACGATATTCTCAACAAGAACTTTGACCCTAATTGTCGAACCCTTTTGTTCAATATTTTGAATCACCTGACTGAACAAATTGAATGAGTATCTTTACGAAACACTCACTTTGGTGAAAGCAATCATTAACTAATTTATCAAAAAATGATGTTTTGACATGCATTTTAGCTATATTGTATACTCTTGTTAAATTAATTAATGGAGGCGCCATAATTTTGAAAAAAATTGCTATTTTAATTGCAACTCTCGTCCTAACGCTTCCCTTTACAGCCACATTACCGACACCTGCTGTAGCCGCGAAAACAAAGACTTATAAGTTTTCAATCATCAACGCTAACTTTATTAACGCAAAACAAACTTTTCATACAGCCAAATCCTCTGTGACCGTTTATAAGGCGGCCTTTGGTGCGGATAATCCAAGTATGAACTTAACTGCCAACGGTAAATTAAAACCCGCTAGTACTTATTACGTCACAAAAATCATTAAAGCAAAGAGTGATGCCACTAAGCAGAATCGAACGTTCTCATATGTCCAAGGCCACGGGTGGGTTCAACAAACCAAACTAGTCCGCGGTGTATTTAATTAAAAAGCTGTTGAAAGCCTTAACGTAAGTTCCTTTTCAACGTTCTTTTTCTTTGGCTAATTCCCACCGTAACTCTATAATTATGTTGAAGGGGGGAATTATTATGAACAGAGCAGCTATCAAGGAAGACGCAAAGAGCATTTTAAACGCGCACTTCTCATTTTTCTTTTTGCTATTTTTACCAATTTTCATTATTGAAGTCCTGATTGGATGGTTTGGTTACGGTGTTTTCGAGCGACCAATGGTTCTAACCGTTTGGACCAATCTTAACAGTTTGCTGTCACTCTTGTTATTGTTACTTGCCGCTGGAATCGCCTTTGTCTGCATTGATGCTATGCGCCAGAAGCTTGAATATGAACAGCCACTTCAAAAATCATTTACCATTTTCATAAATGGTGATTATTTTCTCGGCACATTACTAATTGATATTTTGATGTGGATCTTTATTTTTCTTTGGTCATTACTATTATTCATTCCTGGAATGATTAAATCACTCGCCTATTCACAAGCCATTTATATTTACCGGGACGCAATTGACCGAGGCGAACGAATTGGATTTCTGGAAGCCATCACGCAAAGTCGTGAACTTATGGACGGTCACAAGTGGGAATTGTTTGTGATGCAACTCAGTTTTCTTGGTTGGGCACTCCTGGTTGTCGTCACTGCCGGGATTGCCGGGATATGGGTGTTACCTTATTCGACCCTAAGTTTTGCAAACTACTACAACGAGTTAGTAATTCAGCAAAACGCCGAAATTGCTGCCAAAGCGAAAAATATTACTTCAAATCCAAGTGATTCTGAAAAAACGGATTAAGATCAAGTTGGATGAATTGCAGAATCAAATTAAAATTTTTCAAGTTTAACTTTTTAGATAACTGTGTTAAACGTAAAAATTGCCACAAACCAAGGATGGCTAACATCCCTCTTCCAGTTACATGGAGGGATGTTAGCCATCCTTTTAATTAACGAAATATTTGATTTTTAATCAGGGGTTCACTGAAAGACTATTATCTAAGGAACTGACGAGTATCAGATGGCTCAACCGTTGTCTAATCACGCCTATATCCGTTTCTTACGGTAAACCCAGCCAACGAGTCCAGCGACCAATCCAAGTAACACGCCACCGGCAATGCTTATCCCCACATTATTCTTCTCATCAGTTTGAGGAAGCATCCCTGCCTGCTTCTCGCTTCTTATTGTTTGTGGCTTCGGCTCATTTACTTGCGAAGCACCACTCTTATCATTTAAACGGTTAACTGTTTGGTCGGTCTTAGAGCTAACATTAACTCGCTCATTTTGGCTTGGCATCTGTGGGTTAGACACTTTGACACCAACATCATTTGGATGACTTAACGCCTCAATAGTTGGTGCGGTCAGCTTTGCAGAATCATTCGGCAGGTTTAAAGCCGTTGGTTGATTTGGTTTGATCCCTTTTTGTGCGTCTGGAACCGGAACGGGCACTACCTTGGTTGATTCACCTGTGACCATTGGCTGCCCTGGGCCTGCTGGTTCATATGGTGTTACAGAAACCAATGGTGTCGTCGGTTCATCAGGACGAAGCGGTTCTATCGGTCGACTTGGCTTCACTGGATCAACCGGCACAATTGGCGTAACAGGTATTATGGGCCTTTCTGGTGTCACAGGTTTGCCTGGTTCAATCGGTTTTACCGGATCTGGCGTTCGTTCATAAGTCACATTAACGATTGTATCTCTTTGAAGAACCCCTTGAACATCATTTAATGAGCTGGTAAACCCATAAAAAACCGGTGAAATGATTTCATAAGTTCCCGCACCGTCAGCTTGATATGGCACCGCCATCGCTACTCCTGTTTCTTTATTTAAATAGTTAATCTGGAGTTTGTAGGATGCGATCGGCTCATAGGTGAAAATGAGTGGATTCCCAACCGGCATTGGCATGCTGGCCGTTACCCAAGCCCGGTTAAAACCAAAACCGAAGAAGCCGTATGGATCCGCTTTCATTTCAACTGTCCGTGATGTTTCAGTGCCACCACCATATGCAGGTGGATATTTTACGACTACGTAAACTAACTGGGTATTTTGAGTATCCAAAACTTTGAAATATTTATCCACATAGGTATTAACCTGTTCCAGCTTAAATTCAGTCGTCGGTGTTGTGGCCGTCACGTTATTAATTAAAAATTGGTGATCATCATTTTGAAACGGAACTCGAATTAAGCGATATCCGGGAATTTGAGGGTATGGCGCGTCAATGTACGTTCCGACATAACCAGAAACTTTTGCCTGCGGGGCAATCTCATTGCCCATCGGATCCACATATTTTACTGGGATATTCTGAATATACTGAAGTGGTCGAATATTTTGTGCCCCAGTCTTTGTCACAATTTGAAGTGAGCCATACTCCCAAAATAAATCTGTCCCGTTCTTGGTATATTTCCAATTAGCATCAAACTGGCTCGAATCAGGAGTCGGAATTTCTTGAGTTTGAACAATTTTCCCCGTCTTATCAACTTCATACAGGTACATCAATTGATTATCAGTTCGGAATCCCGCTTGCCAAGCAGTTTGCCCATCATAATAACCGCCACTCATAATTTCTTTTTCATGTTGCGGTTGAATAAGATCGGCAGCCTGTAATTGACCGATCTTATTACTAACACCCGTCCCATTAATAATCGCATCCTTGCCAGGTGGGTTTGCCAATTGACCACCTACATATACCGGAACCTGATGGAAAATGGTTCCCGGATACGTGTTGGTTTGTGGGACATCTGAACGCTTCTCAGGTTCTACGGTTGGCTTACTGGTCGTATCCACGGGATCTGGCGCTTTTTTCACCTCAGTGGGTGTGACGACATCCCCTACTCGCTGCTGATCTGGTTTTGCCTGGTTGACTTCTGACACAACTTGTTTTGCCTCACCCGATTTGGCAGCTGGCTGTTTCGCAACTGTTGATTGCTGAGGTGTTGTTTGCTGAGGTGTTGTTTGCTGATCCGAGGTCTGGGTAGCTGTCGAGTTGACGACAACCGGCTTTGGATCAGCCACCCGGTTTGCCGAAACTTCCTGTGCCTGCCCTTGGCTATCCAAATTGGCCACGGTGGCAGATTTCGCCACGGTTTGATCAACTGCAGCACTTTGAGTCGTTTGATCAGCTGATGGAACAGATTTGTTTGCAGTAATCTGATTAGTCACTTGTTCACCAGTTGTTGCCCTAACTGGTTGACGGGTTGCTTGGGAAGTGGACTGACTGACATCAGTTGAACTGCTGGCCGCGGTTGTCGCATTTACAGTCGCTGAGCTTGTTGTTGCCGGCTTATCAGCATCGCTCTGATTTGGGGTGGCCTCTGTCACTTGCCCAGTCTGAACGTTCCCTTCAGCAACGTCTGCCATCACTTGACGATTGTCAATTCCCATTCCCATTGTTGCCGCAATAAAGACGACTGCTGAATATAACCAAATTTTTCCAGCTTTGTACATTTTAAAGCGAATCTTGGGATCTCCCATTTGTGGTGCCATGATCAATTCCCCCGTTTTTATAATTGTCCCTTACTTACAATAATACTTGGAGTCAGTCCCCCAACTAACTCCCTACCTCTATTAAACGGGAATCACAATAATTAATCCACTATTTGAGCGATATATCAATGTTGTGAACAAGTCCACAATTGGTAGATCATGGTAAAATACTAATCAGACAGTATGTTATTTAAATAATCAGGGAAATGGGGTTTTAAACCATGCGGGTAACAACTTTTGGTGAAATCATGCTACGACTGACAACGCCGACAAATCAAACATTTATTCAGGCCAATTCATTTGAGGCCAACTACGGTGGTGCTGAAGCCAACGTCGCTGTCTCGCTCAGTCAACTAGGGGATCAAACCTCCTTGATCACCAAGCTTCCAGCAAATGAACTTGGTGACGGTGTCATCAGGCAGCTAACTGGATTCGGGGTTGATACCCACCAAATCAGCCGCGGCGGTGAACGACTCGGCCTCTATTTTCTACAACGCGGGGCTGGTATTCGCCCAAGCAACGTCATTTATGACCGATCCAACAGCGCATTTGCCTTGTCAGATGACCAAGATTATCCATGGCCGGAATTGCTTGGTCAAACGGATTATTTCTATATTTCAGGCATTACCCCGGCACTTTCACCCAATCTGCAAGACACATTACTGAACGCGGTCAAATTTTGTCGGCAAGCTGATATCCCAGTTGTTTACGATGCCAACTATCGGGGTAAACTCTGGTCACCCGGCGCGGCTCAGCAATTCACTAAAAGAATTATGCCTTTCGTTACCATCTGTCTTGTTCATGATGAGGATCTTTTACCGTCATTTAATATAAAAACGACCAACAGCAATCATGGCTTGGCTATCGATCAAAAAGACACTTTTAAGCGGGCAATGACGGCTATCCTGGCCCAATATCCCAATTGCCAAGCGATTGCCAGCATTCTTCGCAACCAATATTCGCCGCAAAAAAGCAGTTGGACATCGCTTCTTCTGCACGACCGTCAATTTTATCAAAGTCCGGTTTACCAGATGACAACAGTTCCTGAAGTTGCGGCCGGGGATGCCTTTGGTGCGGGAATCATTCATGGTTTCTTAAATCATTTTAACGATTCGCAAAAGCTTAATTATGCCATGGCGGCAGCCGCTTGGAAGTTAACCATTCCAGGCGATTTCAATTTAGCAACTAACAATGATATCATGCGAGTCTTAAAAAACAGTGACCAATCAATTCGCCGATAAAAAACGTGATCCTCATTTTTAAGGATTCCTTAAGAGCGCCAATCACAAGCCTTTTTTATAAATAAAAGCTGACCGCTATGATAAGATAATTTCGAAGAAAAGGAATCGAACGATCACAGATGGGGAATAATCATTATGGAAAGTTTACAAGACAAAGCCTACAACCAAATCTATTCACAAATTATGAATTTGAAACTGTACCCGGGGCAACGTGTTTCTGATAAGGAATTTGAGAAATCAATCGGTGTCAGCCGAACCCCAATTAGAGAAGCCATGCTGCGCTTACGCCGAGATAACATGCTTTATTCGATGCCACAAAGCGGCACTTACGTTACTCGAATCAATTTAAAAAAAGCACTTGATGCCCGGTTTGTTCGTCAAACACTCGAAAAAGCCGTCGTCAGTGCTGACGGCGAAACGATTACCCAGCAACAAATTGCAGAATTGTCAATCAACTTAAATTTACAAAAACATGCTGTTCAAGCTCATGATATTCCGAAATTGTTCGCATTAGACAATGATTTTCACCAAAAGCTTTATCAGTTTGCTGATTCGGAAAATGTCTGGCAATGGCTGCAAACATTTAGCACTGACCTGAACCGCTACCGGTTACTGCGAGTTTATGACAGTAATCTGCCACGAACAACCCTAATTCAAGAACACCAGGGAATTTTAGACGCGTTAACGGGTCACAAACCTTTACAAGCCGAAAGTCTGATCCACAATCATTTAAATTTAATGATAAGTGAGCAAAAATCAGTTATCGATAAATTTCCCGACTATTTTACCAATATTGATCATTTAGACGATCAACAAGCTTAGTTGTATCGAATAGGTCAATCATTTTTCGATAGTTACGCACATCCACCAATTCAGTTACAATTTGGTTAAAACCTTGGGGGGGCTCTCTCAGACATGTTACAATTTTAACTAACAACTAAAGAGGAGGAATGTGAATTATCATGAAAATTAATCGTTGGCTGCGCACGGCTTTAATTACGTGTGCGGCTGTATTTAGTTTTGGAATTGGGGTTAGTGCTCAAACCGCATTTGCTGCCACAACGCCTAAATATACAACTGTTTCAACTACAACCATAAAAAAGGCTCCCTATCATAAGAAGTCGGCCGCCGGAGCGATTTATAATCTATCCCATACCAAAAAAATTGCCAACTTAAAAACATACCCTTACACGACTTGGTATGCCACAAAGAAGGTCACTTTAAAGAATGGGGCTTCCAAGGCATTGTATTATAAAGTATCTAATGGAAGCGGTTCAGTTTCCGGATACGTTTGGCATAACTACCTTACCCCTGGCAAGTCACCATTTGGCTTAAAGTATGCGCAATCAGCTGTTGCGCTGGATATGAACACTGGCGGCACCGTTTGGTCAAAAGCTGCTGATACCCCCCGCCCAATTGCGTCAATCACTAAATTAATGACCCTATATCTGGTTCGCCAAAAGATTAGCAATGGTGATGGCACTTGGGATTCAAAGGTTAATACCAGTAATGCCGGATTAAAAAAGTTGGGCAAGGATAAGGACTTTGGCGGTTTCAAATTCACCAAGAATTCCTACACTGTTCGCGACCTATATTTAGCTGGACTAATTGAATCTTCAAACAATGCCGCAATCGCTCTTGGTCAATGGGTTGCTGGTGGTTCAACACCAACTTACAATAAGAAATTCATTAATATGATGAATGCCCAGGCTAAACTTTGGAACTTAACCGATGCTTCGTTTGTTTCCGCATCAGGAATGGAACAAAATAGTTTAAAGCCGTTTGGTTACAGTATCGGTGGCGCAAATGCCAACTTAGTGTCAGCCAATGATGTTGCTCAAATTGCAAAACACTTCATTGCCGATTATAACGATGTCTTAACCGATGCTTCAATTAAATCAATGACCTTGGATGGTCAAAAGCTTTACAATTATAACAATATGCTACCTGGCCGAAAGTATTACCAAAAATCACTAAACGTTGACGGGTTAAAGACTGGCTATACTGTTCCAGCTGGTTACTGCTTCGTTGGAACTGGCCGAAAGGCTGGCCATGACCGAATTATTACGGTTGTGCTTCATGATCAAAACGAATTTACAGAAACTCGTTCGTTAATGAATTATGTTTATAATAATAAATTAGCTTAAGCTAACTTTTCGTTGTTTCATAAACGTCGAAGTAGACTTGAAGTTATGTATGAAGAGGTTGTGCCTATTACTGGTCAACCTCTTTTTTGATACATTATTGATCTAAAACCTGTGATAAATAGCAGATCCCCGCCGTCTAAATAACCGCAGCCGTACATCCCATTTGCTACCGTGCCGAAACGTGTGACTGCAAGCAGATTCCGGCCGTCTAAACCCCAGCACGCAATATTCCCAAAAGCCTGGAATATTGCGTGCTGGGGCTTAGACTCTGGAATCTATGCGCTTGCAGTCACACTCTTATCATATTTCCCCACCAACGCCACCAATCTTTCAATATCAGCTTCATACACCTCACCAATATTGCCGATTCGGAAGCTGTCGATTTTTGACACCTTCCCCGGATAGATGACGAAGCCACGATCCTTTAAAAATTCGTATAATTGATGAAAATCAAAATTTTCGGATGGATACTTAAACGTCGTAATGATTGGCGACTGAACCTGCTCGTCAATCACTGGTTCGTAATCCAGCAAAATCATTTTATTTCTTAGCAATTGCTCATTTGCTTGATAACGTTGGGTTCGGGCTTCCACACCACCCTCATCCTTTAACTCTTCAATGGCTTCCTGAAATGCATAAACAACATGAGTCGGTGATGTAAACCGCCATTTGCCATCATGATCTTCGAAGCATCGATATTGTTCATATAGATCAAGTGATAATGAACGCGCATTGCCTTGCGTCTTATCAATAACTGATTTCTTTGCAATAACAAAACCGAACCCAGGAACACCCTGAATACATTTATTTGCGCTGGAAATTAAATAATCAACGCCAAGCCGATTAATATCAATTGAAACACCACCAAAACTAGACATTGCATCAACAATTGTCACGATTCCCATTTTATTTAAAATCGGAATAATTCGCTCAATCGGATTCAAGATACCAGTTGTCGTTTCACAATGGACAACCGCAAAATGAGTAACCTCCGGATGTTTCGCAATCTCATCCAATACGCGTGCCGGGTCAACCGGCTGGTCCTCATTAAACTGTAAATCAATATGGGTAATCCCATAATAATCAGCAATCTGGGCCATCCGTTCGCCATAGGCACCATTAATTGCGATCATTAAGACACTAGCCTGATTTTGGGGTATCGCAGTTCCCAACGTTGCCTCAACACAGAATGTCCCACTACCTTGCATTAACACGCTGGTATACGCTTTTGGTGAAGCTTTTCCAATCGCTAATAATTCACCACGGATTTCTTGAGTCACGCCTTTATAGTCATCATCCCAAGTCCCGTGATCAATTAACATTGCCTTTTTAACATTGGCGGAAGTTGTCAGCGGCCCGGGAGTTAACAGAATTTCCTGCCGATTCTCATGATCAAAACTACTTAATTCATCCATGTCCTTAATCACTCCAATCAATTGGTCAATTGAGTCAATCACATCATTGGCTCCTGCTTTAATAAACTGATCATGCGCATGTCGTTTTACAGCCATCTTTTCGTCATAATCGAGTTTTAAATAATCTTCCTTTGAAAGACCGATCAAGTTACTCCCCTCGATGACTCCCACTGAAGTGACCCCAGCATTGCGACCTTCCAAAATATCATTAACCGTATCACCAACTTTGATGACTTGACTCGGGTCCTCGATTCCAAGCTTTTTCATGGCCAACAGCAACATATCCGGATTAGGACGACCCACGTAATTGGTTTGCTCCGATGTAATATTAAACTTGGGAACGTAACCTTGAGCAGCTGCTAACGGTGAGACCTCATTCAACATTTCCTGGTTATATCCGGTTGTCGTGGCAACCGCAATTCGATTATGATCTAAATACCGAAGTAACTCAGTCATCCCCGGCTTCAGCTTCGCCGTATCCTGAAGGACAGCGCGAATTTCAATTTGAAATTCCTGGTAAATCTTTTGAATGGCTTCCTCAATTGAAACATCGGGATATCGAGCCAGCCATTGATCCTGTAACGGTTTTAATTTCATCATCTTTTTAACGTGCGATAATTTATCCAACCCAATATCGGCGCGAATCGTTGACTCACTAATCTCAATTCCAAAATTATGAAAGGCCCGTTGGAATGCAACTAATGGTGCGCGACTCCCATAATCAATCGTGGTACCTGCCCAATCAAAAACAACTGCTTTTATCATTTAGTGTCCTCCTAATGTTGTTTAATAACTTTATTCCGAAGCATATACGAGATAATTTCCAAAATGACTGCAAACAATAGCAGCATGTAAACAATTAAACCAACTTCATGAAAATCAAAGTAAAAACCACTGGCCATATATAATTGATAGCCAATCCCACCGGCACCGGCGGCTGCACCAACTGCCACCGCATTAGTGAAATTGATTTCAAAACGGATAAACGTCCAACTCAGCAAATTAGGCATTGTTTCCGGGATTACCGCCTGAGTCACGATTGGCCAGAAACCAACCCCGATGGCTGATAGAGACGATAAGCTGTCACCGGATAAATCATCGATGCTGTCAGCATATACTTTGGTCAGATAAGCCACACTGTGAAATGTTAATCCAATCACCGCAGCGTTAGCGCCTAGTCCCAATGCCACACTGTAAATCAGAACCCAGAGAATCGTGGGAATGGCGCGGATAAACGCCATCACACTTTGAACAGTGTAGACCAACCAGCTTGGCGATAATTTATGAGATCCCATTAAGGCGAAGAAAAAGGCAACAATTGAACCAATTACCGTTGTTAAAAACGCCAATGAGATGCTTTGTGCCAACGCAACCCACAGTACTTGCCAGGTATCGTTGCCGGTTCTGGGAGTCACGAACATAATTTTTAAATTTTCAGCAAAGTTGCCAAAAGCCGCCCACAAGTTTAGCCCATGGGGAATTAATGATGGCATCGTTAGTGCAGTCACACCAACAAGGACTAGTAAAATCGTCCGCATTAAGGTTCGCCTTGAATCATGAATTCGGTGAACTGATGGGTTTGGAAGCTCGGAGGCTACCACTGGATTTATTGTTAATTGTCGTTCCGGTTTGTTAATCATTGAATGCACCTCTCAATGTAATTTGAAACAAGCTCAATGGCGACAACCAAAATAATAATTGCCGTGACAACCAAGCCCGCTGCCCCATACCTTAGACTTTTAAAGTACAGATCAAATAAGAAACCAATGCCGGTCCCTGTTAATAACCCAACCAGCGTCGCATCCCGAATATTATTTTCAATCATATACAGAATCCATGAAATCAATGCCGTTGCAACTTCAGGCAAAACGGCTTGAAAAACAACTTGTAAATAATTGGCACCGGTTGCTTGCAACGCTTGAATTTTTTCTGAACCAAAGTCCTCAATAGTTTCCATAAATGCGCGGGTCAAAAATCCAAGTGACAAGAAGAACAATGCTAGAAATCCTGTAAAATCATTTTGCTTAAAGGAAAACAGTAAGATCATCGCCCAGCCAACAATTGGAATGTTTCTTAGTAATGACGCAAAGCCACGAATAATCCAGCTCGCATTTCTATTCAAGGCAGTATTTTTTGCCCCTAAAATCGCCAGAAATAAGGCGCCACCCGCAGCAACCGTGGTGGATGAAACAGCTACCAAAAAAGTTCGAAACAGTTGATAAGCGATATCTTGCCAATACTGAATTGACTGTGAATTAGGAATAAAATTCTTCGCCAGCCAAATGAGCCCGGTTTGGACTGATAAAAAGGAACTGGTTTGAAAATTCAGTATCAGCGAACAGACCAGATAAATGAGCGCTAGTAAAACAATGATTCCCGTTATCTTTAACCGTTTTGCTGCAAAAGTTTTATTACTGACCTTCATTTCCATAGCTAGGCCTCCTGAACCGCAACTGACCGATAGATTTCATTAACCGTCATTGCATCCAGCTGATCAGGCTTACCGTCAAAAACCAATCGACCAGAATTAATGCCCACCACATGATCAGCATACGTTTTGGCAATATCGACCTGATGTAAATTAATCAACACGATTAAATGCTTCTTTTTCGCCAAACGCTGAAGGATGTCCATTACCATTGTCGTTGATCTCGGATCCAGCGAAGCAATTGGTTCATCACAAAGAATCATCTTAGGATGCTGCATCAACGCTCTGGCGATCCCAACCCGCTGCTTTTGGCCGCCGCTAAGATCCCGGCACCGTTTATAAGCGAATTCAGCTAACCCAACTTCGTTTAACAGGTCAAATGCTTCCTGTTTTTCCGCCTTCGTGTATAAAGAAAACATCCCGGCAATGGTTGATTTAGCAGCCAAACGGCCATGAAGGACATTTTCAAGTGCTGTTAGAGGTTCAATCAAATTGTAATTTTGAAAGATCATGCCAATTTGGGTACGCAATAATTTCAACTCATATTTATTAAGGGCGCGGACATTATCATCCTCAAATCAGATTTCACCATCATTATCACGAATTAACTGATTAATACTCCGCAAGAGCGTCGTCTTTCCAGCACCCGATGGTCCAATAACGACTGTCACTTCACCCGGTTTGGCACTGAACGAAACATCATGCAGCGATTGCTTTTGGCCGTCATAGCTTTTCGATAAATCCTTAATCGTTAACATGCAATCTTCCTTTCTGATAGATTATTCACCTAAAATTTGATGAGTTGGTTGATACCAACTATCGCTGACTGCTTTAAATTGGGTGTTGCCATCCTTAGGTAATAAGCCACGTTTCTTAGCATTAGCCGGCGCAAAGAATGTCCGGTCATTGGTAACCCGCTTAGATGTCAAATCCTTCACAATTTCTTTAATTTCTTTTTTGCTAACATACTTATTGTTAACCGCGATTGGTTCGTTTTGAACTTTATAGGCTGCGATTGCCAAACTTTCTTTCCCACGAACCTGATTAAATGGTGCTGGCGCATTCTTATTAATCTGGAAAATGGCGCCAACTTTGTTTGAATCATTTAGAAATTTCCCATATTGGGTTAAATCCATATCATCAAACGCTGCAACGTCAGCATCTCCCTTTAGCAAGTTAACAGTGGACCCTTGATGAGACCCCCCAAACAAAACTTTAGAGAAAAATTTACCACTTTGAGCCAAGTCATCTTTATTTTTAATGTTGAAAGTTTTAGCGATTGCACCTGCCGGAATCGCATACCCTGAAGTTGACGTATTGCTGACAAATGACATCTTCTTACCCTTGATATTTTTTAAACTATATTTGCCGTTAACTTTGTATTGGCTAGCTTTATCCTTTGGCACCATAATGTAACTGTGGTAATAGGCATCTTTTAACGTGCCGGATTTACCTGTGTAAGTCACAATCGGTTGCACATTTTTACTTTGTTGATGTGCTTGAATATAACTGTCAGGACCCATTAAAGCAATCTGGGCTTTTCCAGATGAAATTGCCTGAATCGCGACGTTATAATCCGTCGTTGTTTGAACTTGAACCTTCTTGCCCGTCGCCTTGGCAACTTCTTTACTCAATGCTGCCCGAGCGGCCCCCTCTTCTTTAACAGAATCGCCAGGTAAAAAGACAACCGTTAATTTGCCAGATTGGCCGGACTTGCCAGTCGCCCCGGCACTTGAACAAGCCCCAAGAGCCACAGTAACTCCGAGTAAAGTGGTGAATAAAGCCGCTTTCTTAAGTAAATTCATGTCATTAACTCCCATATTCCCATTATTTTTGAACAACTCAATTGTATGAAACGGGTGTAAATATCCTGTAAATCTAAGGTAAATATGATGTACTAAAACTGTAAAAGTAATGCTGATGATAACCAATTTAGCAGATGATTGTCCACCTCAAAATAACAATCAGTTCCATAAAGGCCTTGACTGGCGGGACAAATGATAATAATCTTAGGTATGATTATTTACGAATAACAATTTGCGTATCAAACATAACGGGGGAATTAACATTATTATGCAAAACGAAACTAATTACTATTTATATCAACGGCTCACACCGACTAACTGGGCCAGCGCTTTATTCGCCAAAAGCGCTCGTACTGAACTGGAACGACGAGCAAACAACGGTGATGGCGAAGCAAAAATGCTGCTGACCCTTCACGATTGTGAGGAAGAAAAAAGAAGTCGCCAACCCATTAAACCGGTTCGACGGGTTAGAAACTTCAAGGAACAGGCAGCCAAGATTAAGATCTTTTATCATTTGACCTTAGGATAGTCTGTGAAGTCCAATCAATTAATCTCAAAAATAAAAACCACTTAATCAGAATCCCTGTTTGTAGGAATTTTGATTAAGTGGTTTTTGACAAATTTGATGGTTAGGAGAAAAAAACTTACGAACACATAAGAAACCTGTCCAAATATTAAGGATCAGAAATATCTCGTGGCATTTGTTACATGGTTAAAACGACTCGTTCTTTCACAACATTCTTTTCCAATTGACGATGTGCCCATGCGGCATCATCAATCTTTTTAGTCAGCACTGGATCTTCAAGTAGAAAGCCATCCGCCATCCGTTGATTTAATAATTTAGCGGCATTTAACAGTTGCTCTGTTGTCGCATGGCTGATAACAAAGCCTTCAATTCGCTTGGCCTGCGTATAGAATTGACGAACTGAAAGTGTAAATTTATTATCCTTGGGAGCTGTGATCACCCCGACAATCCCACCTTGATTCAAGGCATCCAAATTATCTTCAAGTTCAACCCGTCCGGATGTATCAACGGCATAATCAACCCCATCGATAGCATGCTTTTCCAATTGTTTATGCAGCGATTTCTTGTAATCTAACTGATAATCGCTCCCCAATGCATCAAGAGTTCCGAAATCTCTTTCATTTGACGTTGTGATCACTCTCAAATTCATCGTGTGAGCGATTTGAACCAATTTTTTCCCGACGTGACCGGCGGCACCTTCAATTAGAATGGTTTTTTCAGGCTGAGCTTCAAAAATATCATTAATTAAGATTGCGGCCGTTGCCGAAGAGTGAACCGAAGCAACTGCTTGAATGGGATCAACCCCGGCAGGTAAATGATAAAGTCGATCAGCAGGGATAACAGCGTATTCACTGGTGACCCCTTGCCGACCATCATAGCCCATACTGTTGGTCCAGACTGAAACACCCTTGGAAAAGTTAGTCACCGCCGACCCAACTTCGACAACCGTTCCAACCGCATCCCGACCAATCACAAACGGGAAGGTTTTCTTAGTCTTATACGAACCGGCGCGAACAAAAGTATCCACGTGGTTAACCGAGACTGCTTCAACTTTGACTAATACCTCATCACGATTCATGCTCGGAGTCGGTAAATCACCTACGATAATTTCTTTGCTGTCACCGGTTTTATTGATATATGCAGCTTTCATAACCTTACCTCCAATTCTAATCAATCTATAAGTTCCCTTCGACCTTATTATAAGCCAAAATCTATTCGTGCTTGGTAATAAGGTCTCGAAATCAAGAAATCAAAATGTTGGTTAAATTATTTTTTGTGAATAAATACGTCCAATAACTGACAGTATTCTAAATTAAAACACAATGAAGCCCATTTAAATATCCTTTCCATAAAATCATGCCCAGCAAAATTCTATTTTTGATTCTTAAATACATGTCAACCAAAGGTCAATTAAAAGCAGGGAAGCTTTAATTAGTCCTCCCGGATCACGAAACATAAAATAATTAAAATCGTCAACAAAAAAGGCTGAAGCGCTCTGATCGCCTCAGCCTTCCCTGTAGAAATGAATTAACCTACTAACTGCCCTTCCTGCTCACAAGCTTATATACGCTTAGATCAATCACAAGATCCAAAAATATATAAAATCATCAACGAAGGGCAATCTTAAACGACTGCTTACCATCAATTGTATCGACGTTTTCAACATCGCCATCAACCGGTACATGAGTAATTAAGAAACTGGGATGCAAATGCGCGGTAAATTTAAACTCGTACGCGGTGCCACCCTTTTGCTTCTTGGCATACATCAAGCCCTGGCTACCATCCGACAACTGAACAACTTGTTCCTTCTTTTTGGAAGGATCCACATAAATTGTTGTCATGTTTTTCACCTCCACATTCATTATAGCAGTGCAATGGTTCACTGGCTAAAATGAAAGGGCTTTTATCCCTACCCTTTTCTAATTTTTCACTCGCAATCCACAAAAGTTGGTTTACCATGGATAATATAAGATTAATCAGATTGATTCTCGATTATTCTTGATCTTAGAAGGCAAGCATTAAAATCAGAAAGGCGAAATATATGAAAAAATACCAAGATCAATACTTTGAAGGCGAACGGCCCCTTTTCGCCGAAGCTGACGCAAAAATTACGGGTACCACTTTTGGCAAGGGTGAATCACCATTAAAGGAAAGCCGAAATATCGATCTCGAGCATTCGATTTTTAAATGGAAATATCCGCTTTGGTATAGTAAACACGTGACTGTCAATCACACCATTTTTGAAAAGATTGCCCATGCCGGTATCTGGTACACTGATGATCTTCAAATGACGGATTGTTCCGTTCAAGCTAGTAAAACTTTCCGCCGCAGCTCACATTTAACGCTAACCAATGATCATTTTTCAAATGCCGGTGAAACACTTTGGAACTGTGACCACATTAAAATTGATCACGTTCAGGCAAATGGCAGCTACTTTGGTATGAACAGTCATGATATTTATATTGACCATTTGGACTTGATCGGCAACTATGCGTTTGATGGTGCCAAAAATGTTGAGGTGCATCATTCAACATTTGTCACCAAGGATGCCTTTTGGAATTGTGAAAATGTGACGATTTACGATTCGGTCATTAATGGTGAATATCTTGCTTGGAACACGAAAAATCTCACTTTAATTAACTGTACTATCGAAAGTGATCAGGGCTTGTGTTACATCGATCATTTGACCATGCGTCATTGCCGGCTGTTGGAAACCGACTTGGCATTTGAATATTGCCAAAACATTGACGCGGAAATCGATTCAAAGATCACCAGCGTCAAAAATCCAATCAGCGGTAAGATCCACGCTAAATCAATCGGTCAACTGATCATGGATTCAACCAAAGTTGATCCAGCCAAAACGACGATTATCACTGACACTAAAACAACCAAGGAAAAGAGTGCTTAACATGTATGATTTCAAATCGATTATCCCCCGTCGGGATACCGATTCGGTTAAATGGGACGTCAAACCAAATGAACTGCCAATGTGGGTAGCGGATATGGATTTTAAGGCGGCTCCGGAAATTATCACCGCAATGCAGAAAAAGGTTCAATTCGGAATTTTCGGTTATGAGGAACCTCACACGGACTATTTCAACGCGGTCGCTAATTGGTACGAATCCGAACATCAAACCCGACCTGATCCAGACTGGATGATTTTCTGCACCGGCGTTGTCCCATCAATTTCTTCAACGGTTCGCCGCGTCAGCAACGTGGGTGATAACGTTGTGGTTCAAGCACCAGTCTACAACATCTTTTACAATTCAATTTTAAACAATGGCCGTCATGTTTTGTCCAGTGACTTGGTATACGATCAACAAGCTCACTCCTATTCTGTCGATTGGGATGACTTGGAGAAAAAATTAGCTGACCCATTGAGCACGATGATGATCCTGTGCAATCCTCATAATCCGGTTGGCAAAGTCTGGTCTAAGGATGAATTGCTTCGAATTAGTCAGCTTTGCATGAAACATCATGTCACCTTATTCAGCGATGAAATTCATGGTGATCTGGTTTGTGGTAAGCCAGCCTACACCCCCATTTTTTCGTTACCGGACAATCTCATTCAACAGACAATTGCCGCTGTCTCACCCAGCAAAACGTTTAACGTCGCGGCCCTTCACGCTGCAACAGTGATTGTCCCAAATGAGGGGTTAAGAAATATTGTATCTCGCGGTCTTAATACCGATGAATTGGCTGAGCCAAATCTATTAGCCCTGCCAGGATCAATCGCTGCTTATACCAAGGGTCACAAATGGTTAGCCGAATTAAAACAACAACTGATTAAAAATCGGCAAATCTTAACCGAATTCTGTAATCAAAATATCCCTCAAATTCATGTCGTCACATCTAATGCAACTTACCTGGTTTGGATTGACTGCAGCGAACTCACAACCCATTCTGATCAATTAGAAAGGTTTATTCGCGACCGGACTGGTTTGTATGTTTCCGCCGGAACTGTTTACGGTGGTAATGGTAATCAATTTCTTAGAATTAATATCGCGTGCCCGGAAACCATGCTTATAGACGGGTTAAATCGATTAAAACAGGGCATTGAAGCATTTACCAGTGCAAAACAAAACAGATAAACAGAGTGGGCCAGCAAGCGGTTAAAT
>NZ_AZEY01000073.1:0-10105 GCF_001434255.1 Lentilactobacillus diolivorans DSM 14421 | reverse complement strand
TAACCTGATATTCCCGATCTTGGAATGTTAGGTTAGGGGGCTTATATGGCCGGGGTTTGCTTGCTGGCGAACGTTTTCTCTCGGTAATAATCGTGATGACACAAAACGGGACTGGGACAAAATTACTTTTGTCCCAGTCCCAATTATCTATTAGCTACTTAACTTGATTAACCGGCCACTTAGGCTGCTCACCGTCTAGAACCCGCACCACTTCATTCGCCGCATCAGTTGCCATTCTGGAGAAGCTTTCGATTGTACTTGAACCAATATGTGGCGTCAACAAAACATTGTCAAGTTTGAACAACTCACTATCCTGAGGTAACGGCTCAGTCTCAAAGACATCAAGAGCCGCTCCGGCAATGGTTTGATTTTTCAATGCGTCAATCAAAGCCTGTTCATCAATCAAGCTGCCCCGACCTAAATTAACAATGACACTGGATGATTTCATCTTTGACAATGCCGTTCGATCAATAATATGTTTTGTTGCTGGTGTTGCCGCTAAATGTAACGTTAAGACATCCGACTGGGCTAATAATGTATCCAAGTCAACAAATGTTCCGTAAGGCGATTCTTTCGGCGTCCGGTTATGAATAAGGATGCGCATATCCAAAGCACTGGCTTTTTTAGCCACCCAATGACCAATTCGGCCATAACCCAAAATCCCTAATGTTTTGCCGGCCAAATCAAAACCTAAATGAGTCAAAGGATAACCGTAATTTCCCTTTCGCATTTCAGTAGTGACCGTAGTTAAATGCTTCGATAAGTCAAAAATATCTGCTAACGTTGTTTCAGCAACCGTTGACGCGTTGGCATTCGGCGTAATTGTGACCCAAACGCCGTGCTGCTGGCTAGCCTGTAAATCCACATTTTCATAGCCAACACCATGCCGGGCGATAATTTTTAAATTTGGCATTTGCGAAATA
Source organism: Lentilactobacillus diolivorans DSM 14421 (assembly GCF_001434255.1). Classification (GTDB taxonomy): domain Bacteria; phylum Bacillota; class Bacilli; order Lactobacillales; family Lactobacillaceae; genus Lentilactobacillus; species Lentilactobacillus diolivorans. The sequence continues at coordinate 9,182 of NZ_AZEY01000073.1, read as the reverse complement.
ACGGCTTCACCAATTTGATCGACGAACAGAATCATCCCGTCAGCATCCTTACCGTATTTCAAAATGTTTTCCGGCGTTGTGCCAGGTACTTCAATTAATTGAAAGCCATGATCGGTTAATACTTTTTTCCCATCTTCTGATAATTTATCTGGAACAATTACTTTTTTTGTCATTTGAAGTCCCCCGTGAGCTATCTATTGTTAGCAGCATAAGTTAACATATCTTCGGTCTGTTGATTCATCAGTGGCGGTAACTGATCAAAGTCAAAATAATCCAGTCGAACCGTTTCATCGGTCTCATCGGTTAATAGTTGCCCACCGATCTGACGAACCAAAAACAACTGGGTAATTGTTTGAACCTGATCCCCATTGGGATACGAAAAAGAACCTTCGTCAAAAATCTTAAGCGGCCGGATAATTTCCACTTCGACACCGCTATCCTCTTTGTATTCACGCACACAAGCCTGCGAATAGGTTTCACCAAATTCTAAATAGCCACCCGGTAAGCTCCAATTATGGGTATCGGTTCTTAAATTGAGAAGAACCTGCTGCCGATCATTCAGTAAAATTCCAGCTGCCGTATTTAGAATTAATGGCATGTGGCCAACTCGTGAGCGAATCTCTTTAATGTATCCCTTGGGCATTTTCTGACCTCCTAATAAATTTTGCTTTATTGATGTTAATTTTATCACTTGTTGGCCACTGTTAGGAAATTGTGTTTAATAGAGGTTAAAAGGGCAGCGGTCGTTTAAAACAAATGTGATCTTAGGCTTCATCCCAAAGGCCGTCATAGTGGGTATATCCTATGCTGTACAAGCAATTCAGCCGATATTCCAGTAACAGAAGCATTCGTTTGTGGGCTACCGTGCCGAAACGGGCAATAACAAGCAGGCTCCGGCCATATAAGGCACTTCAACCGATATCCCAAATTCAGGGATAGTTAGTTTATAGGCTACCGTGCTGAAACGTGTCATAACAAGCAGACCCCGGCCATATAAGCCCCCTAACTTAATATTCCAAAATCAGGAATATCAAGTTAGGGGGCTTATATTCTGGGGTCTAACCGCTTGTTAGGACACTCTGTTCATTTGCACATACTCCCGATACAACGGCAGCTGGTCAATCAACTCTTTATGCGTGCCATGGCCACTTACCCGGCCCTCTTCGATGAAATAGATTTGGTTCGCATTCACAATTGTGCTCAATCTATGAGCAATGACTAGTGTTGTTCGGTTTTTCATCAACTTTTCCAACGCCTTTTGGACCATCATTTCCGATTCAGAATCCAAACTGGCCGTTGCCTCATCCAGCATCAAAATCTTTGGATCACGAAGGAAAGCCCTGGCAATTGCCAAACGTTGTCGCTGACCACCGGAAACTTTCACCCCACGCTCACCGACTTGAGTATCCAAACCATCCGGCATAGCTTCGACAAATTCTTTCGCATACGCCATTTCCAACACGTGCCATAGTTGATCATCCGAATAAGATTTATTTAAGCCATAAGTCAAATTATAGCGAATCGTCCCCGCCATAATTGATGCGTCTTGGCCAACCAAACCAATTTGTTCACGCCAATTCGCCATGTTTACCTTGTCAATATCTGTCTTACCGATTTTGATTGAACCACCAGTTGGCTGATAGAAACGTTCCAACAAACTAAATATTGTTGATTTACCACCACCCGAAGGACCGGCAAACGCCACAATTGAATTGGGCTTAGCTTCAAATGAAACGCCATGTAACACTGGTTTGCCATCCTCGTAAGCAAAACTGACATTGGTCATCGATAACGTTTGACCAGCAGCACTCACCGACTTACCAGTCATCTGATCTTCTTCATGAGTTTGTAGTAACTCCTGAATTCGGTCAGTTGAACCACTTGCTTTAGCCGTATCCGAGAAAAATTGACCGAGAACAACGAACGGCCCAATCATTTGAACCAGATACATCAAGAATGAGAATAACGTTCCCATATCCATCGTTCCCTGAGCAACTCGGCTGGCACCGTATGCCAACATAGCCACGACCATTCCCATCATCACCATTGTCATTAATGGTCCGGCAATTGAATCGTAAATTGCTTCTTTTAAACCAATTTGATACAAGTCAAAAATTCGTTGATGACCAGACTTTCTCTCGGCGGTTTCCGCGTTTGAAGATTTGACCAACCGGACTTCACCCAAAACTTCGCTGGCCGATCCGTTAAAATCAGCCAAGGCGTCCTGTCTGGCATGGGCAATTTTCCGGGATTGATTTGCCACCGGCAAAATCGCCAAAACAACCAGTGGGACCGCAATAAACATGATGGCCGTCATCTTCCAATCCATAATGAGCATCAATACAAACGCCCCAACAAGTTGGAGGAGTGAGGTGACCATTTTAGGCAATGAATTTGCCAGCAGGTCTTTAACTTGAGTCGAGTCATTCACCAGCCGGGAAGTCATTTCACCGGATTTGGTTTCATCAAAATAGGTGACCGGCAGGACCAATAATTTCTGCCATAATCTGCCGCGCAATTTATAAACAACGTCTTCACCAAAGAAGCCCAGGATTGCACCAGACACTGCACTAATCAGAGCACTGGCAACAAACAGGCCAATCACCCCAATGACCAAAGTGGTATCAAGGTGGTGACCCAGCTGATTAATCAAATTTTTTGCAAAGTTGGGAACCGCCAATTGCATGCCGGTTGCAACCATTCCTAGTAATAGACCAATCCCCAGATGCCAATAATGCGGTTTGATTTGGGTAATTAGTTGAAGAAAACCCCTTAGTTTAAAGGTCGACGTTGGCTTCTGCCTGGTCGGCTGTAATGCTTGTTCCATTGATGTCTCTTCCTCTCAATTTTAGTCCCGGTTTCGTTTAAAACCACCAAACGGAAAGTCATGATTAAAGCCTTCCATATTGTGATGCCAATCGTGAGCCAATCGCATAAAATCCGCAAAATTTTTCGGCTCCGACCAATCATCAGGCATCTTTTCATCTAAATCATTCAGCAACTTCCCCAGTAGCTGGCGCAATTGCTGTTGTTCATCATTTGTCAATGACGCAAACAGTGATTCTGAAAGCTGGTCTTTAAACCTCTGTGTCTCATTGATGAAAGTTTGACCTTTATCAGTTAATGAAATTAAACTTACTCGTTTATCATCTGGCGATTCATGACGCTCAATCAAACCAGATGCCTCCAACTTATTAACCATGGCACTCACGGAACTGGGCCGGATATCCAATGCTTCAACAATATCGCTATTAGTAAGTTCTTTCTTCGATGCTAATTCATGAAGCATTCGCAACTGATTGGAGTTCTTCTGCGGATCTTGAGAACGCCCAAACTGAACACTTTTAATGGCAGCCGACATAAACGCCCGCTGCTGAAACAACTTTCCAAACAGATTTAATAATTCTTGAGAATCATAGGTCATAAATATCACTTTCCTAATTAATTTATTTAGTTAGTCTTAACCAGTTCGAACTAACAAAAAGAATTATAATTAGTTAGTTAGCCGTTGTCAATAGAAACTAACAAGTTTTCGCTCATTTCCTAATTACCGCTTGTTAATTCTGAATAAACACTTAACGCCCCGCAATTATCTGTTAAACCTAATTCTTTGGACTGCCAGCTGAACTGCACTTATTGGCTGACCAGCAACTAATGTCGGATTACACTCTTGAATGCTGTTAATTTAACACTGGTTAAAATAAATGCGGGGAATAAAGTTTCACTTTTTCTAATATGTTTAATAGGTTCTTTAAATTGTCAAAATAATACCAAACCAGAAAATGCTTGTGAAACGAATTAGCCACTTTTCGAACATAATAAGTGATCTATCAAGGCTTGATAACTCATGCAGAACTGAATAAAGTCGTTTTTATTTTAATTTTTTGAGTTTTTTTCACTAGAAGTTTTAAAAATTTGCCATAAAAAATTGAGAGACTTCAAATTTATCATGAAGTTCAATAAATTTGAAGTCTCTCAAAATGATGTTTTATTTTTGGATGAATCGTGATTGGAGCCACCAGTTATGCCAGTTCATCTTTGAAAAGCTTCTGACTAATAAAATGCTTAGATTTCATTAGCGACCATTTTGTTGGCCAATGGTGTTCAAAATACTAATCAGCGGATGCAAGCGGCTGTTAAAATTTTTTAATTTCTCAACGAACCCCGTTGGAGTAATGATACCGGCAGGACATACCGATCTAACAATTGGTCATCGTTCTGTTCGAGACGATTGAATAAAATTCTGACTAATAAATCGACAATGTCATCAATCGGCTGAACAATCGTACTTAATTCGGGATGGTACTGCTGAACATATTGCGACCCGTCAAACCCAATTACCTGGAGATCATCAGGTACCTTCATCCCCAGACTTTTAGCTTCCTGCAGGCACAATAATGCCGTCTGATCATCGGTACAAAAAACACCGTCGGGTTGATATGCCGACAACTGCTGGCGAATCATGGCCCGCTTAATCCCAGGCGTATCATTAAATCGGAGCCTGACAGTGGTTGACTTCTGTCCGACTGCTTCAACTGCCTGATTGAATCCGGCCACCCGATCGGCGTTCCGTGGAATCTTTTCTAAACTTCCAGAAATCAGCATTAATTTTTCGGATCCCTTATCCATTAATGTATTGGCGGCTAGTTTGCCCCCAGCCGCATTATCACAGCTAACGGTTGGAATGGGTGATGGAAAATAGCGATCATAGGAAACAATTGGTAATCCGGACATTTTATATTCCTTCAAACTTTCATTGTGTGACCCTGTGATAATACCATCCACTTGGTTGGCCATCAACATCTTTAAATACTGCTGTTCTTTGGCCGGGTTATCCAAACTATTACAAATAATTGCCTTATAGCCACCTTCGAACAACTGATTTTCAATTTTTTGAACTGCTTCGGCAATTAGCGGATTTTCGACGCTTGCAAAAATCAGCCCGATTAACTTAAATGTTTTTCCCCGGAGTGCTCGGGCGGCAGAATTTGGTGAATAATTTAATTGCCGCATTGCTTGGTAGACCTTTTCTTTGGTTCCTGACGACAGGTAACCACGATCATTAATAACGCGTGAAACGGTTGCTACTGAAACACCCGCCAACTTGGCAACATCTTTTAATTTAGGTTGCATTGGTACACCTTCTAATTTATTTTATTTTGCTGTATATACCAATTTGGTTCATTTACTTTTTAGTATAGCATAACCATTATTTTTCTCTAAAAAAATTCTCTTCAACGATTGACACATCAAAATATCCGGTTACAATGAAAATTGTAAGGGTTTTCAAATGAAAAAGAAAGACCTTCGAAAATAACTAAAGTTCATTCCTGATCATCAAACTAAGATGGTTGATGTTCAAGTCAATTATGTTTTACTGATATCCAGCTAACAATCAAGATAGCGTGGGAATTACTTCTTGTGGAAGTAACCTAATCCGTCTGTCAAAACGAAAGATTAATAAATCAATTTTTCAAGCATGAAAATGCATCGTCATTCTCAGACTTCCGTTTTCAGAAAATTCTTCTAAATATCGGCTGGGTTTAGCCCTTACTACTGGTTGACTTAGTCATGGCAGCAACAGAAATATGCTAATTGTAAAACTGACTATCTAACGTTGGACATAAAAGCCTGAAAAATGATCAAAATTTTTCCGTATTTCATCTGTGATTGGTTTTATTTGTGCCATTATTTTTCGGAAAAACATTGTAAGGGCTTACGTGGGTCTGGACTTTATCTATATTCCCAAGGATTCTGAAATTTGTAGAAATCCGATCTGATTTATTTTTCGTCAATTAAACGTAGAGGTGATTCAATTTATGTTATTAGGTAGTGTAGAAGCTGGCGGAACAAAATTTGTTTGTGCCGTTGGTAATGAGGATTATCGCATCATCGATAAAACCCAATTTCCCACAACAACTCCTGAAGAAACCCTTCAAAAGACTGTTGATTATTTCAAAAAATTTCCAGAACTAAAGGCTATTTCAGTTGCCTCGTTTGGCCCAATTGAGCTTCGTCAAAATTCGCCAAAGTATGGCTATATTACGAATACACCCAAGCCAGGCTGGGCCAACACTGATTTCGTTGGTCGATTGAAAAAGGATTTTGATGTTCCGATCTACTGGACCACTGATGTCAATGGCTCAGCTTATGGCGAGTACGTCATGGCAACCCTATTTAATGAAAAGATTAATTCATTAGTTTACTACACCATTGGAACCGGCGTTGGTGCCGGTGCTATCGTCAATGGCCATTTCATCGGTGACTTGGGCCATCCCGAAATGGGTCACGTCCGTTTGAAACGTCACCCAGATGACCTTGATTTTAAGGGCATTTGTCCGTTTCACGGTGACTGTCTTGAGGGATTAGTCGCCGGACCGACGTTTGAAGCCCGAACCGGTAAGAAGGGCCAAGATATTCCCCTTACTGATCACGTTTGGGACATTATGGCATTCTATGTTGCTCAGGCCGCCATTCAAGTCACTTTAATTCTTCGGCCTGCCAAAATCGTCTTTGGCGGTGGCGTTGTCAGCGAGACATTCTTGAAGAAGGTTCGGGCACAGTTTAAAGAATTGCTGAACAACTATGTGGATGTTGGCGATGTTGATAAGTACATTGTGATGCCACTGGTAAAAGAAAATGGTTCGGCAACCGTCGGAGATTTTGCGTTGGCATTAAAGGAATATAACAAGTAGGCATGTGCTAACAACATTATTTGCCACCATTAGTTCTTACCCACCACAATAAAATTGTTTACAAAGATGTGACGCAACCAACCTTACGTCACAGATCATAATAAATTATCAAAGGGAGATTATATTTATGAAAGCACTTGTATTAACCGCAACAAAACACATGGAAATTGAAGATATTGACCAACCAACTGTTAAGCCAAATGAAGTTCGAATCGACACCAAGTATGCCGGAATTTGTGGCACTGATCACGCACTTTATAACGGCCTTCCAGGTTCAGCTGATGCCGTTCCCCCAATCGTTTTAGGTCATGAAAACTCAGGTGTTGTTGCCGAAGTTGGCTCAGAAGTGACCAATGTTAAAGTTGGCGATCGCGTAACAGTTGACCCTAACATTTACTGTGGCCAATGTTTCTACTGCCACACAGGCCGTCCTGAACTTTGCGATAATCTATCAGCGGTTGGTGTTACCCGTAACGGTGGTTTGGAACAATCATTTACAGCACCCGCTTCCGTTGTTTACCCGATTCCTGAAAGCGTTTCCTTTAAAGATGCTGCGACAATCGAACCAATCTCCTGCGCCGTTCATGGAATGAAGTTACTTAAAATTACCCCATATCAAAAGGCCTTAGTCATTGGTGATGGTTTCATGGGTCAATTATTTGTTCAATTGTTGAGTGCCTATGGTGTTCACCAAGTCGACTTTGCCGGCATCATTGATGAAAAGCTTCAACTTAATAAAGAGAAATTTGGTGTCACTAACATTTACAACACCACCCGTGATAAGATCCCTTCAGACTATGATGTTGTCATCGAAGCCGTTGGATTACCACAAACTCAGGAACAAGCCGTTGAAGCCACCCGTAAAGGTGCTCAAGTTTTAATGTTTGGTGTTGGTAAACCAGACGCTCATTTCCAAATGAACACTTACGAAGTTTATCAAAAGCAATTAACGATCCAAGGTTCATTCATTAATCCAAACGCCTTTGAAGATTCAATTGCCTTGCTTGCCAGCGGTAAATTAAACGTTGACCCTATTATCAGCCATGTCTTAACTTTGGACCAGGTTGAAGGCGTTCTTCAAGGAAAGGTTAAGGGAGTTTCCAAAGCCGTTGTTAAAGTTGGTGATTAGTTGTGAAGAAGAATCAGGAGTCAAAGGCTAGTCCAAGCCAAGTATTAAATGGCCGAACCCTTTCGATGTCAATGTCAATTTTTTACTTTGTCGTTTCGTTAGTCATTAACTCCGCCGGCAACGTTTTAACGTTAGTTACCAGTGCCAAGATTCACCCTTCCTACTTAGGCTCTGCCTACTGGACGGCCGCTGAAGCTAATTTAAGTGTTGCTTTTGGCTGGAACCTCTTCTGGACATTCCTAATCTTAGGGGTTGTCATTACAATTCTGAATGCGATTTTAGTTGGTCACTGGGATTGGCGACGCGCATTGGGAAACCTGATTTTCATGGTGCCTTTCTCAGCACTGATTCAAATTTTTGAAGACTTCTTCATTGGTAAGTACCCAATTTATGGTGGCTTACCAGCTGCCAATACGCCTATGATGATTGGTTTCTACATTCTTTTAAACTTTTTTGGGGTTGCTTTAATCGGGACTGCCATTTCAATCTATCAACGAGTTAATTTAGTCTTACATCCCGCTGATGATTTAATGCAGATTCTCCGCTTTAAATATTTTAAAGGAAATGCCAACATTGCGATGTGGGCGTCCTACATTCCACCAACCTTAATGGCAATTCTCGCATTCATCATTACCAAAGACTTCACTAACCTCGGTATCGGCACCATCTTCGCTTTCTTATTCCAAGGTGGGATTACTGGTATCGCGGATACTAAAGTAATTCCAAGCTTAAAACATCAAGCATTAGATGTTGGTCAAAAATAATCATTAAAAATAAATTTTCAGAAAGAAGCACAAATTATGGCAATTAAAGATGATATTACAGGAATTCAACATGTTGGGATCCCTTCAAAAGATTTAGACAAAACCATCGAATTTTACAAATCACTTGGTTTCGATGAAGCTGGCTTGTTTCATAATGGCGCCAACCGTTGTGCATTTATGAAATTTAATAATCTCATGATTGAAACCTGGGAAGGCGATCCAGTCGCTATGAAGGCCGGCGCTATCAATCATATTTCATTAAACACACCAGATGTAGAAAAAGCCTTTACCGACGCTAAAGCACAAGGTTTAAATCTCGTTGATCACGAGATTCAATCAATTCCTTCATTCTGGGATAACGGAATTAAGTATTTTAACATTCTTGGCCCTAATCAAGAAACCATCGAGTTCTGCCAAATCTTATAATTTTTCAATTCGAATTAATTAAAAATTCAAATACAATCAAGTCATCATCTTAACTTGGTTGTATTTGTCATTAATAGGAGGAAAAAATAGTGGCACATATTTCTTTTGATCATTCTAAATTATCCAAATTTGTTCACGATAACGAATTAGGCGAAATGCAGGCCATGG
>NZ_AZEY01000072.1 GCF_001434255.1 Lentilactobacillus diolivorans DSM 14421 | reverse complement strand
CCCTACGTTGGTAGTTACTTAAAAGCAATAAGCACCGTCATATAAGCAAGTTTGCGATTCATAATGTGCAAAAAATGTGCAGTTATTCAATTATTTGACATAATGCTGAAATTTTAATTTCAAAAACACATCCAGTTATATGCATAAAGTTGCTTTTTATGCATTAACCACCAAAACATGAACATCAGAATTCCTAACAACAGCAGCAGTGGTAGATCCCATTACCAATCGATCAAAGGCATTCGTTCCTGATTTACCAATAATTATTAAATCTATTCCCTTATTGTGCGCAAATTCTATAATTGCCTGCTTGGGATTCCCTCTTTTTACAAAAGTCTCTACATTTACGCCCTTTTCTGAAGCATATTTCTTACCAACCTCAACAATTTTCTTGGCACGATTATCAAAACTTTCATAGAGACTTGCTGGCATTGGTTCATATCCATAACTCATATTATTCGCAACTGATAAAATGCTTACTTTAGAATTAAACGCCTTGCTGTACAATATAGCAATATCTAGTGCCTTGGTAGAATTCTGACTACCATCTAAAGGAACGAGAATACTTTTATACATAATAAATTCTCCTTTCGAGTCATCGGTATCGTTATAAACTATTTATATGTATCATTATATTTTCGAAAGCGCTTTATTTTAACTTATTAGATTATCTTTTAGTTTGCTACTTAACATAAATTCAGTATTGTATCATAATATACAGAATATCATTTTATATGAGAGTATACTGTGGATAGATTTACTCAATAATTAGAGAGGAGCTTGTTCATGCCACTTAGAAATTACGTACATGATATTAAAATTGAAGACGCATCAGGTATGGAATCTTTTCCACAACTAAATATTAACTCTTATTATGATAGTGAGAGTTTTGAACTTTATTTGGTCTTTGAAAACGCAGTTACAGCTGCCAACTTTGTTAATAGACATAAACGCTTAGGAAATCTGACTATTTCCTTTGATGATTCTATTATTACTAATTTTACTGCTCTTTATACTAATCCCACTATCGATCATCCAGACTTTGAAAAGAGAACTGTCCATCTAACTTTTATTAAACGATTGAAATAAACACTCACCAAGAACATAAACTTTTATAGTAATCGCTGTTCAGTATTACAAAAGCCCCACCCGAAATTAATCGAGTGGGACTTTTGTAAGTATATCGGTTTGTCATGATTAGAATAACACTTTGAAATGTTTTTTCAACAAAACAGATTGGAATTATTATATTTTCTAACAAAAGAAATCCTTCATAGCGATAAAATATAAATTCAACAAAAAAGTCCACCTTGAATTAACGAGATGGGCTTCTAGCAATTATTTTGATTCGTTAATAATCTTAACATCTTAGAAGAACTCTTCAAGGACATAAATACCTAATGGAACAACTACTCCAGTCACAATGACAGCAATTTCCCAATAGATAACTGTTTTAAGATTGCTGATATCCCGCGTGTTATCTTGGGAAATTTGCAGGGCCCTTTCGGCCTTATCATCGGCACTATTTAAGTTATCCATTTTAGTTTCTACACGGGCTAGGCGTTCATTGATTTCCATAAGTGTCTCGGTAACGTTAATCTCATTTTGTGGCATCTAATCACTCCTCTATTTTTTCAGATAAACTCGTTTAACATAGGCAATATTAGACGTTATATATCCGTTGGCGTACTTCAATTTAAGACGAGTGATTTTACCAGCCTTGACCGCTGATGCCCAGACTCGTGAACCTTTAGCATAACTGACTGAAACTTGAAAGCTAATAATCACGCCAAAGGCGTGTGGTTATTGGCTTTTTTG
>NZ_AZEY01000071.1 GCF_001434255.1 Lentilactobacillus diolivorans DSM 14421 | reverse complement strand
GCAAAAAAGGCTGGTATCACTAAAGACAAATTGCCGAAGGTAATTCCGGCCAAGGCATTAGTAACAATGAATTAGTTGATTTGATCAACGGGCGGGGCAGAACCTAGCCGTCCTTAAGGCTCCAAGAGTTACTGTTGGCGTATCACCCTGAGCGTGCAAAACGGGTGCGAAACAGTCATTAAGATCTAATTGATCTCAGCGGCGTTGGCCGTTGCATAGCTTAAACGTTTTCTAAGATCGCGAGGCGCTTAGCAGCCCTTTGATCCAGAAGCTCGGTCATTTATGACCGAGTAGTTCAC
>NZ_AZEY01000070.1 GCF_001434255.1 Lentilactobacillus diolivorans DSM 14421 | reverse complement strand
GTAAGTGATTGCTTTGGGCTTTTTAATTTCTGTTCGGATTAATTATAGAATTTGCCACATCAAATAAGTTTAATTTGGTTTCTCTATCTGCTTGTCCTGTTCAAATTGAAATACCAGAGTTATCTAATATTGAACCTAACAATACAGAAAAAATCGAAGATAATTTAAAACTGATTTCTGAAATTTCAATTGAAACAGATAACTACAAGTATACTTTCATACCGGAAAGTATACATTACTTTCTTAACTCGCAAAATTCTCAAGAATTGACTGAACTTGAAAGGTCCCTGCATATCTAACCGTCAGGTGTGATGTAACTTAAGGTTATGTCGCACTTTTTTGTTTTTTAATTAAGGTTATAGGACCCTTCACAATAAAACTAAAAGTTAATCTTGATTGATAATAGATCTGCTGTGCAATTGCTATTTACGATTATTGTGCTTTTGCCAGTTTGAAAGCGAAGCGATCGTCCCCCGTACGTGAGAAGGTAAAAGCTATGATAGAGTTCATGTTTTCTATTTAAGTGAGGGCCGACTACAAACTTACACAATAAGCAAATACATTTAAAACATAAACTACTTCAAAAAGAAAAACATCATGGACGCAAGCCCCAATATGCCGAAGATGATCCCCGCTTACTACATGCTTTTAAGCTTTATCAGACGGGCATGAGTGATGTAGATGTGGCCCGTAATACCGGGATTAAGCGAACAACCTTTATAAGGTACCGAAGAAAATTTAATGTCAAAAGAGAAGGCGCTTAGATAGCGTATACTGGTAATTTATGAATATAGTCTATATGTATACGTTGCAAGTATAAGTGTTGTATGTTATTGTGAATATAGTGATATTCATTAAGCTTACTTAGCATGTATGAGGAGGGATACTAATGGAAATTATCACATTCTCAGCGATAAAAGGCGGCGTTGGTAAAACTACCCTAGCCTTCAATTATGGTGAATGGTTAGCAAAAAATGGCAAGCATGTTTTGTTTATTGACTTAGACCACCAAAGTAATTTAACCCAAACTTACAACATTTACGATAACCAAAACACCGTCGGTAACATTTTTTTAGATCGAGGGAAAGTCAAAATACATGAAATAAGTGATTATATTAGTCTAATTGCCGGAGATATGCACCTTGACGATATTGAGCGTACCATTGAAAATAAGACTAACAAAAACATGTTCCTTTACATGTGGTTATCAGATAATTATGAGCGTTTAAATTTAGGAAAATTCGAATACATTATTTTGGATTGTCACCCAGATTTTTCTACTGCTACCAAAAATGCAGTAATCATTAGTAACGCTATCCTTAGTCCAATCACACCCAGCGAACATGGGTATAATGCAAAATTTAACTTAGAAGAAAGAATTAACGAGTTACGCAAAGAAGCCATTGATTACTCTACTAGAGAATCTTATGTCACGACCAAATTATTTTTTATCGCCAACATGATTAAACACAATACAAGATCATCTCGTGAGTTATTAAAAGCCTTAAAAGACGATCCCAATGTATTGGCTACAGTTCCAGAAAAGGAGCTATTCAATCGTTCAACATTGGATAAAAAATCTCTTTCAAAAATGGCAGAAGACCACAAAACATATATTGATCAACATGAATTTTTTGATAGTATGGACAAAACATTTAATGAAATCACAGAAAAACTATAAGTGTTTTGTACACGTGTTAATCATATGTATATGCAACATATGTATATGCAACATATGTACGTGCAACACATGTACATACGTATTGTAAAGGAGGACTACCTATGGCATTCGATCCAGAGAACAAAAATATAAAAAAGGCACTACAAAAAAATGAAACAGAACAACCAACTGATACTAAAGACAAACTTATTATTCCTGTTTTTAAAGATGAAGAGGAACGTACTAAGAACTATACCTTTTCACTTCAACCTAGCGCGCGCAAAAGGCTTGATGGTCTGGCCAAAGAACATAATTTTAAGTCTGCCTCCAAATTTTTAAATGAGCTTATAAAAAATATGTGATGTTACTTAGAATAAGGAGGAGCATTATGGGGATTCCAATAAATATAACATTCTTGATTGTCAGTCTTATTGTTTTCTGGATAATTCCAGTTATTGGAATTGCAAAAAAGCGCCTGGTAGATGACCGCTTTTTTATTCGACAGTGGTTATTTCCAATGCAGTATTGGTTACAGCTATTCTTTGAAAGAATCAGTGGTAACCGTCGTATTGTCGTAAGAATTTTACAGATAATGTCCCTGTTTATCACGTATTTTTGCGGGTTACTTATGCTCATGATTTTCAGTGTTTTTGATGGGAATTTGCTTAAACACCCCGAAGCATTTTTACTTTTCGAATATTTACTGGTAGCTTCTATCGCTTACTGGTTTCAACCAAAAGCAGGCAAAGTATACAAGACCAAATAAAGTTGCCGCTTGGTAAGCGCTATGCTAGACTAAGACTAATTTAACAACCGAATAAAGAGATCAATCTAAACAGAAAAATCCCCGATTCACGAGGAATCAGGGATTTTGGGTTTAGCAAGTAGCTGCTAGAAAGCTACTTAGATCCAATCGATTTTAACTTGCCGGTGAAAATCGATTGAACGTTGTTCTTAATTTGTAGGTTAATTATACCGCAAACCGGTCCAAAAGGACAAGTTAAGGATAGTTAAAAAACAAATTAAAGTCAATGGACTAAGTAGCTAACCGAAGCTGCCTAGTCCATTTTTGTTTAGTTGCTATAAATTAAAAAAGTTGCCGGTTGGGCAACTCACAAACAGACACATGCTGATGAAATTGCAAAGCCGATCACTACCAATGTTCGCTTTGTAATTCAGTTAGAGCATATCAGATTTGTATTTTAAAGCAAATCAAATGTTTTAGCAACTCTCTTTTGAGACAGCGTGTGTCAGTCAAGAAAGGGAGTTTTTATGATGGATCAAACAAATTTCAATTACTATGAAGCCGATAACGTATATGGAGCCCTATTTTTCCAGTTCCCTAAGGTATTAATGTATGGCGATCAATACAAGCATTTAAGCAGTGACGCTAAATTAGCTTATATGGTACTCAAAGATCGGCTAGAGTATTCGTTGAGAAATAACTGGGTTGATGAAGATAACCACGTTTACTTTATTTTTACCGTTCAAGAATTACAAGACTTATTTAATTGTGCTACTGAAAAAGCCGTTAAAATCAAAAAAGAATTACAAGCAGCCAATTTATTAAAACAAATCCAAATGGGATTTAATCCGAAAACTAAAAAGAATGAACCGAATCGTTTATACCTTTCCAAACTTGATGTCAAAGCCACCGATGTCTATTTACGCGGTGAATATGAGCCGAAAGCGCCGCAATCCCTTGCTACGAGCGGGATTTCGAAAATCGAAAGTCCGCATGACTTCGCTGGAACCCTTGCTACGAGCGGGATTTCGAAAATCGAAAGTCCGCATGACTTCGTTAAAGACAACCAGAAAACCCTTGCTACGAGCGGGATTTCGAAAATCGAAAGCAATCTATATAAAGACTTTAAAGATATAGATAACAATAGATACAATATAGATACTCAAAAGTTAGACTTTTCCACAGCCCAATTCTCACCAGCAGAACTAGAAAAGCAAAACAAGGATTTGGTGAACCATGCTAATGATTTCTTAACTGATGAAGATAGTGGCTTACCCGTTTTCTTAGAACCCGAAGCCGTACAATTACTTAGTTTCTGGTGCCGCACCCCGCAACAAATGCGCCGGTTTATTGGTATTATCTTGAATGCTAAATATCGAGTTGAAAAGGATCATCAGGACATTGGCGTCATAATCCCACTTGATGATGAGGAACTGAAGCCTTTAATGACTAAAGCCTTGAGGCGCTACTTTAACGCCCTGAGAAGTAATGAGAAGCATATCAAGAACGTTGAAAACTACTTGTACGGCACCATGCAAAACTTGTTTGGCATTTGGTGGAATAAACAAGCGGCTAGAGAATATGCGGCCAAACACCCCGAAGAAGAAAAATCGGCCGACAACGATAACAGTGGGTTGTACTACTAGTCCCAAAAGGCTACAAAATCCTTTCTAAGCGATTTTAAGACTTACTAACCTATTTATACTTAAGTTAGATTTAAATGGCTTAAACAGAAGAATAGGGGCTTTTAAATGAGTGTCAGAGCTAACCAGGCTAACCAGCTCAAAAGTTCAGCCTTTAGATCAACGCCAAGCTCAAGTGATTTGAGGCCAAGGCTTTATCTATTGATAAGGTACTCAAAAGGTAGTATAATGGTAGTGGTAAAAGAAAGGAGATGAGACAATCATGGCAGTTAAGGAAAAGAAACGGGTCCAAGTCAAGATTGATAAAGATTTGGCCGATGATACCGAAGCAATTTTAAGCGAATTGGGCTTAAATCCAACCACGGCCATTAACATGTTTTACAAGCGGATTGTTGCTAATGGTGCTTTACCTTTTAATGCGTCTTTAAGCGAAGAAGAAAAAGCTAATTTACGCTTTTTAAAGGCGACCGAAGGGACACCAGTCACCGAGTTCAAAGACGCTAAAGAGGTCGCTGATTGGCTCAACGATCCAGATGAGGACTAATGACTTAGTCAGCCTATACGTTAGTTTTGTAGAAACTAACGGTGGCAAGTCTCGGCCAGTTTTAATTCGTCGGGTATCAGAACAGACGGTCGAGGCTTTTAAAATTACTAGTCAGTATGAAAAGAAGTCGGCTTATATCAAGCAACAATATTATCCGATTCAAGATTGGCAATCCGCTGGGTTGAAGAAACCTTCTTGGGTCGATCTTGGTAATATTTATCGCTTTCCCAAAGCCGGTTTAAACTTTAAATCAATCGGTCATTTAAGTAAGCTAGATCAAAATAAAATTTCAGATTTTACGCTTGCCCTAAAATCAAAAAGAAGAGGTAAGGATCAAAAGATAATTCAACAGCGATCAAGTAAAAGGAAGCACAAAGAAAGTAAAGCAGAGCTTACACAAAGAATTCAAAAACAGTTAAATGACTTTGCTAAACACAATCCAGAAATTAAGCCAAAAAACAATCCTGAAAATAAAAACGATCGGCCTAGTTATTAGGCTGATCGTTTTTGAGTTTATTCGGTTTATGGGCATTAACGTAATCGGCAAATGTTTTTAAAAGCTCTTCGGTCTGTTCGACCGAGAGGTTATCAGCTTGAAAGTATTTTTCGAGCAAAGCGCCTTTTTGAATTAATCGGCGAGAACGGGCTTTGCGGGCTTGCCGATTTTCGTAGTATTTAGATTGCCGTAATTTAAAATCTTCCCGATCAATTTTTTGTTTTAAACGCGCTTGCTGCTCGACTAGTTTTTCATATTGATTAGACATGGAATTTCCCCATCTCGTATGGCTAATGATCTACGGACTTTACCTTTAAAAATTCAGAAAATTGCTTAGCTAAAAGCTTAATCTGATCGTTAGACAAATTAGCATAATCTAAATTGGCTTGACTGATGATTTGTTTACCTAGCCGTTGTTCAATCTTATTTTTTTCGTCCTTAATTTTTTGATTAAGGGCTTTTAATTTAGCTTCTTGTTTTTCTAAGTTACTTTGAGACATAACGATCCCTCCAATCATATTAGAAATAATCACCGACACTATATCATAAGGGAAACGTTAAGTCAAAGTATAAAAGTTGAAATAGCGAAGCGGAAGGCATACACTAAAAGTAAATTTAGGGGAATCAGCAGGACGAGTGAAACGAGGTCAATGCGCACTTACACCCCACTAAATTCTTGTGGGGTGTAAGTGCTAAAATCCTGTATTAGAAGTCGCCGATGGCGACAACAAGGTCAAAACCCATATAATCAAAGGAAGACGGTGAATGACATGGCAATATTCCACATGAGTTTTAGTAATATTAGTGCTGGTAAAGGACGAAGTGCGATTGCCAGTGCCGCTTATCGAAGTGGTGAAAAGCTATTTGATGATAAGGAAGGTCGCCACTATTTTTATGCCCGATCGATCATGCCAGAAAGCTTTATTTTGACGCCAAAAAATTCACCTGAATGGGCGAGTGATCGAGAGCAGTTGTGGAATGAAGTTGAAAAGAAAGATCGTAAATCAAACTCACGGTATGCAAAAGAGTTTAACGTGGCTTTACCGGTAGAATTAAGTGAATCCGAACAGAAAGAATT
>NZ_AZEY01000006.1 GCF_001434255.1 Lentilactobacillus diolivorans DSM 14421 | reverse complement strand
CAAAATAAGGTTCTGGCTTAAAGTTTTTGATTGCCTGGTCCCTTTGATAGACCATATACAAGGTTGGCGTCTGCACGCGACCAATCGAGTACACCCCACGTACCCCGTTTTGTCTTAATAACAAAGTATATAAGGGACTACCATTCATGCCGATCAACCAATCGCTAATTTGACGAGTTTGGGCTTCTTTATAAGCCAAATAATCTTTGTGCCAATCACCAAGATTTTTGAATCCGGTAATAATGGCGTCTTTTTCTAGGCTATTCAACCATAGCCGCTTAATGGTCTTCTTTTTAACGTCAATCTGGGCTTTGTTCATGATTGACCAGGCGATATTAGAACCCTCTCGGCCACTATCGGTGGCAACAATAATGGTATCGGCCTTCGTTAACAGGTCTTTGACGATCCCGTATTGGTCCTTTTTATTAGCTGACACTTCAAACTTGTATTTATCGGGGAAAATCGGTAAATTAGATAAGGCCCACTGCTGGTATTTCCGATCATATTTATCCGGTGTGGCTAGTTCAACTAAGTGTCCGAGACCATACGTGACAAGCGTATTCTCGGGCAAAACAGGGTCGCTAACCGTATAGTAACCCTGTTTTTTTGTGCTCTTTTGAAAGGCTTGGACGTATGAACGGGCTTGACTGGGTTTTTCAGCTAAGATAACAGTGGTCATGTTCATTCACTCCTTATGATTAAGCTTCTGTTCTAATTCTGTTTTGCCTTGTTCAACCGCTTTTAACCAAGTTTCACGGCGCAATTTTTGTTGCTGCTCTATCGATTGTTGCTTTAAATATTGTTGATACCGGTTGATGGCTTTGAAATCTGCATAGGCTGACCAACGGAATAATAAGCCACCCAGCAGTAAAACTAAGGCCATTAGTGCAGTTCCTAAAAAATCGGTATGGTTCGCCGTGAAAAGCTCTTGGTATAAATCCATTAACATGAGGTAAATTCCCATTATATAGAAGACCATGCTAACTAAGTTATCAAAATAGTAAGACAACTTAGTCCGCCGGGAAGGTGTTGTAAAAGGATCGGTTCGCATATCTTTTTTGGCTTTTTCCAATAACCAGTGTGCGATTTTCTTCATAACTATTTTTCCTCCTAGTGGTTACGGAAATAATTTTGAAACATTCTCATGGTACCCATACCAGCACTTTTAGTCACACCGGTTGAAGCCCAAAAGTCTTTAACGGCGTCAGGTGTTTTGACCACCAGAAAACCGAATCCGATTGAAGCAATAAAAGCAATAAACCCGTATTTAGCCATATTAGTGAAACACCATACTGATAGTGACATACAAAGCACCTGGCTAATAATAGAAGCATTGTAATAAATGTACTTCTTCCACCACGTGCCACTGTAATCAAAGCTTTCGGTCGCCATGCTCATTGCAGCTAAAGGAATTGTCAGGTTATACCAAGCCATATCAGCCACAAACACACACATTTTGATAAAGAACACGACGGTTACGACAGTGAAGATTAGCAGAAACAAAATCTGTAAGGGTAGCGAAATGCCAACATCTTTTAACCCAGGAACTTTATTCATACCGGTAATTGATTTAGCAGTGAACTGCTGATCAGAACTAAACATATACTTTAGCAGGGGCAAGGTAATTGAACCTTGAATAAAGCCCTGTAAGAACACGAAGACCGGGATCACGGCCGCTGATTTAATCCCGTCCATGATGATATTAGCCCAAGTAACATCGGTACTTTCATCTGCCTCTTTTAGAATTGTCATCACAATGCGGCCAAGGACGACCACAACGACTAACGATGTCGCAAAGGACAGGAAGATGGCATACCACGTTTTAACAACTGGCAAGCTTTGATTGGCTTGGTCAATAATGGCCTTGCAGATGTTGAATAAGCCGTCCAACAAACCAGACAGTGCCCATTCAAAAAACTTAGCAATCGCTCCCTGAACCAGTCCTGAAATATCACCTAAAACAAACATATCTATCACTTCCTTTTTTGCAATTCAAAGCTTCCTAATCCGTCATCTGCTTTGGCAGTTTTATTTATTGCTTTAGCTTTATAACCATCGCTAATTTGAGTTAATTCAAGTTTTTGATTCTTCTCATCATCAGTATTTACTTTTAAATATTCTTTACCAGAAGTATTACTGACTGAATAATTGGCATTTACATTCATCAAGGGGCTTTCAATAATCATTGTTTTTTTATTAAATTGGGTTTTGTAGCTTTGTCCTTTTTGGTTGAGATACCATTTATTACTTTGCAAATCCTGTGCTGTAGACTTCCCACAAGCGGTAAGACCAACAACAATCAGCAACACTGTCATCACAGCGATTATATATTTGCGATATTTTTTCATTAATATGTCCTCCATTATCCAAGTAAGTTGTTGTTGTCGTCTTCTTCTGGCTCCTCTGTTTGACTATCTTTATTTGAAACTCTCTCTAAGTCGCTGTCTAGGCTGTCCTGTTGTTGTTCCTCCTCTGTTTGAGACATCTTGTTTGCGGCTTTTTTTTGAGCAGTCTCCTTTAATTTTGCTTTCCATTTCGCTACTCTTTGATGAAAGTTGGTTTCCTGGCTGGCTTCTGGTTGGCCTTGATACTCATTCTGTGACAAGTTAACCAAATGATCAGCCCCTGGAAATAGTTTAAATTGGAACGCTTTTGTAGCTTTGACTGGTCGCGCATTGCTAAAGATTAATAAGCTCTGATCTTCGGGCATACGCATAATTTCATCGGGGGTCATGAGCGAACGGCTCGTATAGCTGTAACTATCGCTCTTGCTGTGGCTTTCTTCCTTGCTATGACTGGTACTCTCACTACCGGTTTCCACTTTTACGGTCGATTTACCTAACAAATCACTAAAGTATTTCGCAGTCACATCATTAGCGGCATTCAAGCAAATTTTAACGGCATGATTACCTAAGATACTTTCGGCTTTATCCTTGCCATACAAAGCTTGGAGCTGGGTTAAGGTCTGACAAATGGTAGTCACGCCAATACCGTACCCCCGGCACGTCGCCAGAAATTCTTCGTACTTAGGAAACTTCCCTAAATTGACAAATTCATCAAGGATAAAGTCGACTTGGTGGGGCAATTTAGCGTGATGATCGGCGGCTAATTTGTATAATTCATCAAACAATTGTGAGAAAAACAGATTGATGAAGCTTTCATAAGTGTTATCCATGACGGGGATAATTACATATAGAACAACTTTGGCGTTGCCAATCTCTTTTAAATCAAAATCCGAAAAGCTGGTAAAATCGGCCACTTCCTTGTCGACGAACTTCGAAATGGTCGCCAACAGGCTTTCAATAATGCTGGCTTTCATTTCCCCTTTGGCCTTTTTGAAACCTAACTCATAAGCGCGTCTCGCTGGATCAGACATGGTTAGATCAAGAAACAGGGTATCTAGCGGACTATCCGCACCCTTTTCCTCGGCTTCAACGTCATTTTCTTGTAAGACTTGCGTTACGCCCGCCAAATTTCGTTGCTCTGGTGACCGGTGGTTCATGACAAACAGGATTAGTGCCTTCAAAAGTTGCCGTTGGGTACTAAACCACACATCTTTTTTGCCCTCGGCATTTTCACTCTGAACGATCTTCGTGGCGACGGTTTCAGCTTGAATATCCCGTTGAATATAATCAAAGGGGTTGTAGCGATCACTGTGCGCCATGTTCGCAAAGTTGACGACATGTACTTGATAACCCTGGGCTAGTTTGATACCGGCCGTCTTTTCGTATAATTCACCTTTCGGATCGGTCACGACAATGCTGTTCTCCGTTTCGTTAAACAGGTTGGTAATCACGACTGATTGAGTCTTATACGATCCTGGGCCCCCAACCACAAAGATGTTCCGGTTGGGTTTGGTACTGTTATTTTGGTAAACAATTTGTTTATCCACGATTCCTAAAATTGTCCCATTCATGTTAATTTCCCCCTTTCGCTGACTTTTCTCGATCCACCAATGATTTGAGAATTTCTACCTTGGTACTGTTATTAAACGCCGTTGTAAGGTCTTTAGTATTGATACTAAAGTAATGGTCACTTAATTCTTTTAAATTCCCCCAGGTCGCACTCCCGTGGGTTTCAGTGTCCGCAGTTTCCCAAGCTTTATGCTTGCTGTTCCGTTTCAAGGCAAAATAGACGGTGTATAGTACCACAGCAATACTGACGATAATTAATACCGGATTCTTTTGGCCCAAATACAAGTTGTAATAGCGCCAGGGGTGTAAGGCTAACTGCTTTAACACCGTTGGCATATGATCCGCAAAAGTTAGTTTATAGCGCGACAAGGCCATGACAGATCCGGCCAAAATCTCCGCTAAATACAAGCCAATGATTAGCGTTAGTAGATACGGCCAACTAGCTTTAATCACAGCTATGCTTCTATCTTTCATTTCTAATCACCTACGATTCGTTTAATTTGTGACTGCTTGGTACCGGCATACCGTTGCTTACCATGAATCAAGGTTGGCACCGCCGTTAGTTGATATTGCTGAATGTAGTGCCGATTCTGCGATTGATTCATGTTAATAAAAACAACGTTATGGCTAATGACGTTGTGC
Organism: Lentilactobacillus diolivorans DSM 14421; assembly: GCF_001434255.1. Taxonomy (GTDB): domain Bacteria; phylum Bacillota; class Bacilli; order Lactobacillales; family Lactobacillaceae; genus Lentilactobacillus; species Lentilactobacillus diolivorans. The sequence continues at coordinate 7,861 of NZ_AZEY01000006.1, read as the reverse complement.
CAATAGATTCGGTGAAAAATAGCTTGGCAATCCGGGCAATCATCACGGTAAAAGAACAACACTTTTTTAGGGTGCTTAGCTAAAGTCACAACTGGTCGCTGCTTTTCCACGTGATTAACATATTGATGACCAATAAAACCACTAACGGCTAAAACCACCACGATTACCGCTAAGGCTTTGCCAACGCGTTTAATTAAGTTCACTGGCTTTAAAGCTACTACCTAAATTTTGGACTGCGGTGATTCGATCCGTGGTGGTATCGAAAGTCACTTGATAAAGTACCGTCGCCTTTTGCCAGTCGTTGTCGCCACTCTTACTTTCATAACTAACGACGGCCAAGCCTTTCATATCTTGGCCCTGCTTACTTTGTGTATACAGGTTCAGCTGATCTAATTTGGCTGAAACACTATTGCTGTCACCATAAGTCCCTTTGTTTGAAAAGTATTGCTGGTACAATTTGTCGGAAATCAAGTCTTTCACGCCATCTTTACGCTGGCCGTAGGTCTTGGGCTTGAAGTTATTCATGACATCAAAGAACTTAGTGACTACCGTATTAAAGCTAAGTTCAGCCTGACTTTTATCTTTATTATTTTGGTAGGTCTTATAACTGTCAATTTGGGTGCTCAATAACTGCTTTTGTTGGTTGGTTTTAGTCAATTGCTGACTAACTTGTCGCTTTTGCTGTTGTAAGCGACTGATCTGTTGTTGCGCCTGCTTAACTTGGCTATGTTGATAGGCATTCGTTCCTAATGACATAATTAAGATCAAACTACCAAGTGCAATACTTAAAACCACGCTACGCTTCATTTGCTGGTTCCTCCTTACTTCTTGATTGGCCGGGCTAACGTTACATCGCTACCACTTAGTAAGCTATAAAAGGCGGTGCCAAAGGTGCTTTCGTTAACCTTGTCGCCTACGCCACCTTGTTCAATGATTTTGGTGGCTTTGCCTTGCCATTTGCTTAGTAGAATGGCAGTATGCCCGTTGTTGCCGGCTCCCACACCTTGATTGACGATCACAATATCGCCGGCTTTCGCGTCATTTTCACTAATCTGTTTCAGATATTGATGGCTGCCTTTGGCGTCACTGGCCATCGTGCCGGTAAACCAGCCCATATTTGTGGGTACCTTGTAACCAGCCTTATTCAGGGCTAACCAGACAAAACCGGAACAATCGGTTCCGCCGGTTTTGTTAGGATTCTTTAAATCACTGCCTAAATCGGGGCTAGGGTGGGTTTGAACATAATAGAAGTCACCTTTCATACTTTCCGCGTTTTTAACAATGCTGCCACCGGAATAGCTCGGGTCACTATCGCAACCTAGCTCGGTCAGATCTCCTGAACTTGCATTATCTAACGTATTACCGGCCACGGGATCACTCGCCCCGAACACGGAATACCAGTGATCGGCATACCCGTATCTTTGGCTTAGATACCATTGTTCCGGGTTCTTACTCATGCCCTCGTAATCCATTAACCAGGCTTTGGTCGCTTTGTGCACGTCCGTATACTTAAAGATCTGCTTGTTTGACGCATAGTAACTACTGTTCAATTCTTGATCGAGATAGTCCAACTGCACGCCAAGATTCGTCGCTGGTTTGTTTTCTTTGTGGGCTAAGTCTTCCAACTTATCCTTCCGACCACCTAACCACTGGGCTAAGCCCGTGGCCCCGGAACTTGAATTAACGGACTTGGGATCAAGCCGACTTTCTAGTTGTAAGACCCCCAAGATACCAGCGGCCGCTTGTGGGGTGGCACCATACTTCTGTTTCCAGTGCGCATAGATATTTTTGGCATTTTCTGTCATGCTCTTACTATCTAATTGTGTTTCTATGGTGATTGAGTTATCACAACTGTTTTCTTGTAGCTGACCAGTAATCGCGGCGATCAGCAAGATGATTAGCAGAAGGGCGCCACCCACAATATAAGCAATCAATTTCCACTTCTTTTTCTTATATTCAAATGACAATACCTGCATTTAATCACCCACTTTGTGCTTGGCCTGATCGACTTGTTTTTGCGCTGCTGATTGGTCACTCTGCGCGTTCTTTAAGTCCGACTTAGCCGAATCCACCTTCTTGTCTTTGTCCTTATCTTTACTGCCATCAATCTTGTTGGCGTCATCTAACTTCTTTTGGGCGTCGCTAACTTCGTTCTTAGCGGCATTGAGACTTAACAAGGCTTTTAAATACTTAGCTTTAGGACTGTTTACGCCGGCTAACTTGGTTTGGACAGTCTGAGCGTCTTGCGTATCATTATGGGCGAGGAAAGCTTGTCCCATTCTCAATAAAACATCAGCGTTCGTCGTAAAGGATAATTGGTTATTAAGCGTATTGGTATCATAATTAACAATCGCTTTTTCGAGTTTCAATTGATCCTTTTGCTTACTCGTCGCCTTAGTTGGTAACTGCCAATCGGCCACTTGACTGCTATCTTGGTTGGCATAAGCCGCATTAACAACCTTGTTCAACTGACTTGGGTCAACGTTTAAAGCTTGCTGGTATTGACGATGCTTTAAAAAGACACTGACTTGCTTAGTTGAAGGATAGCCGGCCCGTTTCATATCTTTTTGCGCTTCTGACCACTTCTGATCATTTAAAGCGGTCTGAATTTGACCGCTATATTTTAATCGCGTGACCTGGGCTTGGTTCTGGTTAGCTAAGCTTTGATATTGCCGTTCGTCACTTTTATGGACTAAGCCGACGGCCAAAACGGCCACAATCGCCACTCCGGCCACGCTCAACCATAAACGTTGTTTGGTTTTCTGTTGGGCCGTTTCAACTGCCTGCCATTCGTGATAGCTCACAAAATCCTCAATGCCGTTAACCACTTCCGTTAACTCATTTAACGACGTAGCTTTAGCTACTTGTTGTAAGTAGTCGTCCGGGTGTTTGGCCAGGGCTTCTTGAGGATTGCTTAATAGCCGTTCGTAAGGCGTCCCCGTCAAGCAAAATAGAATCAGCGCTTTGTATTTGGCTAAATTGCTATGCTTGTCATCATAAGGCATGAGTTCATTGGCCCGGTAGGCGTACCAAACATGTTGCATGGGGTAATACCACAGGTTAGCTGGGTTCAACGCAACGTGATACTGGCTATCGTTAACCACATGTTGCGCCATGATTTCCTTGGCAATTGCTGACCGGATTGCTTTATTTTCATGTGGTAATTCCTTTAATGATCTGACCTTATCCGGCAAGGTATAAGTTAAAACAACCTTCTGGTCTTGCTCAACTACGTTAACCAACTGTAAGAAATTGGCATCAGCTTCCTTTAATTCGTTTAGCTCACTCAACTGGTCATATCGAAATTGATTGTGATTAAGCTCTAGGATCAACTTGTTTCCTTGCCGTTTGAATGTCCCAACCTCGATATTTAATAGTTGGTTTGATTTACTCATTTAAAGTCCCCCCTTCCTCTTCGGTGGTAGTTAAAGCGTCAATTTCACTGGGGGTTAAGACCACGCGCTTTTGATAATCCGGTTGTCCGGCTGTCTCACGGTTGTATTTTTCTTGGTAAGCTTCTGGGTCGATTAGTCGTAGTTCTTCTTCGGTCAATTCAACTTTCATAAAGGCGCGTTGGCTACCATAGATCATCAGAGCTTCGCCTTGTCGTCTGCGTTCTAGTAGCTTCTTTTCTTTATCCGAGAACGTCATTCTTAACTTGGTAATCACATCATCAACGCCTTTACCGTCAAGACCAAAGAACACTTTGGTGTAGGAGTTCCCAATAATGGCTTCACCAATGTTCTGCCCGGTATCTGTCGTGCCTTCGATCACATCTTGAATTTGCTGCGTTCCGGCAATCGCCCCAGCATTATACTTTCTAAACCGTTTGTAGGCTTGATGGAAAAAGGTGGCCGCCGCTTTGTGTAAGGTTAAAAAGTGAAATTCATCGACAAACAATTTCTTGCGGCTATGCCGATCTTTGGTGATTTCGTCCCATAGATACTGGAAAGTATTCAGATAAGCCGCTGATTGGACTTCCTGTTCACTTTGTAGTGGTTTTAGATCAAAAGAAATGATCTTTCCCTTTAGGTTGACGTTGGTGTGCCCGTCAAATAGGCTGTTAGAACCATGGGTATAGCTGCCTAAGATGTAGTAGAAGTCTTTAACCCGATTAAATTTGTCGGCGTCCTTATCAGCCAGTTTTTCCAACTCGTCATAAACATTGGATAAGGTCGGCCACTGATCGTCTTTAATCTCTTTTAAGCGGCTATACTTCAAAACGCCACTGTTGACGTAGGCTTGTTTAACGACATCATCAAGGATTGCCAGTTCAACTTGGGTAATCCCAGTTTTAAGGACTTCAAAGAACCCCTTTAATCGCTGAATTTTATCTTTAACTAGTAAATCAAGGTTCGTGACCGCTTCATCAGCGCTGAGGATTTCTTCGGAGAAAATTTGTAGCGGGTTAATTTTGTACTTCGCATTAGAAGTTAAGTGCAAGACTGCGCCACCTAAAGCTTCGACAATTTTGGTATATTCATTTTCTGGATCAATAATGTAGAGCTGATAGTCTTGAATGGCATAGCGTAAAATTTTTTGGATCATATAGGTGGTCTTGCCGACCCCCGAAGTCCCGATAATCACTTGATTTTGGTTAAGCGTCTTATTGCGATCCAGCATATCCACGGCAATTAAGCTATTGGTGTCTTTGTTAACTCCTTCAATATCGCTTCTCGGCTTTAAGTCCAGAATTTCGGCGTCATCAAAGGGAAACATGCTGCTGGCGACTTCAGTATTACTTTCTTTATAGGTGTAATCCCCCATGAGGTTCTCGTTAATTGGCATGGTTGACCAGAAAGCTTGAAAGGTTGCTTTAACGGGCACTAAGGGCTTCATTTGTAGTTTAATCAACGTATTCTTGACGTTCTCGGTTAAGTCATCTAATTCTGCTAAACTGTTGGCCCGTAGATAAACCAACATATGTTGATAGACAAATGTGGTAGAATTATCAAGGTATTTATCTAGTTGCATGTTGGCTGAATCAATATAATTTTGCAGAATCTTCTTTTTATACGGGTCGAACGTATTTAACTTCTGCGCTTCCTTATTTTGAATCGTCTTCTTGTAATAGGTAATCATTGAATTGTTACTGGCGCTGTCGATATATTGCACAATATCGATAACGCCTTTTTTGCGCTTCAATTCTGACAACCAGTTGCCGTAAACCCGCTTGGGATAGTCAGCAATCGCTAACACCCGAATAAAATTCTCGCCCGACTGGACGTAGGTGGGGTACTGTTCCCAGCTGAACGGAAATAGTGAATGCAAACTGTCGCGATCAATCAGCTTGGTAAAATCCTCAACCTCCGGTTTGGGCTTACTACCCGTTTGGTCGCTGTTGCCTTGGTTATGCTCTTTTTTAGTTGGCATAAATAAATCAATGACCTTATCACCAAAACTCATCCTGTTTCCCCCTATCCATTAAAATTGATCAAGTTCTTTAAAATCTCTTGGACTTCTTGACTAGTCAAAACTTTGGCCGTCACATCAAAATCCGTTAACGCATTTTCAATGTCTCGTTTAACCTGTTCGATCTTTTCGTCTAAATGAGTGACGGCTAAGTTTAAGCTTTTAACGCTCTTGTCTTTAATCGGTACCTTAACGATTAGCAGATGTTGCTTAGTTGTCATGTTTTTGGATTCTTGGACTTTAGTAAAGTGATCCAAGTAACTGGCTATGAGCTGGATTTTGAACTGTTGCTCCGGGTGGTCTTTTTGTAAGGCGAGATACCGCCGTTTGAGACCATTGAGATAAGCCGTCATATTGACGGGAATCGTCGGTTCTAAGAACTGTAACGTGTCATCAACGCCTTCACCTAAGGTACTCATGAGAAACGCACCATAGTCCTCAAAAACGTCCTGTTGTTCGGTTTCATTAAGTAAATCAAGGTTGATCCCACTAACTTCCAAAATGCCAACGAGATTACCGGTTTTGGTAACTTCGTAATTACCATACATACCCACCACCAAGCTCATGTCATCAATGGTCTCTTTGCCACCATTGATTTTAGGCGGTTGATAATCCCAATCTAGCTTGGCTGTTTTATTGGCGGTTTTGCTCTTCTTCAAACGCATTTAGTTCACCTCGCTTCTTCGGTTTTAAATAAAACAGTTTCTGACCATTGGCATAGCGGCGTTTCAACTTAAAGTTATCCCGCACTTTAATATTCTTTCGCGCCGCAACTGGCCTAATTGTTAAAATAGCCATGACAATCGTCATGGCTAAGACAACAATCACTATTTTTATCAGGACTAAGATCAGACCATAGGGTGGGATCGCAATAAAAATTAAGCCCACTAGTCCTGCCAGCGCCGCATAGCCAAAATCCTTCAAGGTGTAGTCTTTCCAGATCCCGTAATCTTTATCTACGTTCTCTGGAAAGATAAATTCTTTTCCTTTCTTCATTTGGCAGGCTCCTTTTTAAATTAAGTGAATAGGCTGTAAACCCAAGGTAATAGCCAGATAATCGCTGCCGCTAGGGCCACTAAACCAGCCACCCGACCAACCGCGTGATAAACCTCTGATTTCTCTCGCGGATCGTCTGCGTCAGGCATTCTTTTGATAATAATAAATAGCGCGACACAAATCCCGACTAAAACGACCAACCCGGTTAAAATACCTTGAATTGTCTTACCAGCTTGGGTGAGCTTACTTTTAACTTCGCCACCGTCCGCTGCAAAAGCAACCTGAGCGTTCATCAATCCCAAGTAAATTGTGGTGGCTCCAGTAGTTGCTAACGCTTTTACTTTGCTGAACTTCATGTTATTCCTCCTTTCCGTCTTCCTGTGACCGTAATTGAACCGATTCTGCCTGCATTTCTTCTGGCTCATGTTGATAGAACTTGTTCAATTGTTCCTCAGCAATTTGCTGGCTTGGTAATGAGTCGGTGGCTAATTTGACGCGGCCGTTTTCACTCGTGGCTAAGTAATACTCTTTTTCTGACTGGCCTAATTCTTGGGCCTCTAAGACATGCAAATTATGTTCGTAACGGCCTAAGGCGTTATCAACTTCTAAGCCATAGAAGCCTAAGAAGCCTTCCAGGAAACTCTCACCAAAAAAGGTCATTTCATTTTTGATCTGCTTATATTGATGGGTCGGTTTGTCACTCACCAATTTTTCGGTCTTTTTAGCATTTTGACGGTCTTGATGGCGATTAAACCAGCCCCTAAGCTTTAACGGCTCAGTCTTCAACTGGCGTTTAACGGTCTTCTTAATCATTGCTTGCCGGACTTCGTCAATTGGCTGACCGTCTTGATCTAAAATTGCTTGTAACTGTTTTGGATCAGTTAATGCGTGGTCATCATCAACCACAATCGCCTTTTGATCATCATGAACTAGCTTGCCATTAATGCCTTGCCAGCTTTCTACCTTCATTGGATCACCTCCTCAAAAAAAGCGCGTTAGGGACGCTAAACAACTAGCTTTCCCCTAACCCGCCCGGTAAAATGGATTGTTAGGAGGGTGACACCTAGAATCGTAACTTCCAGGTGCTGATCCCCGTTAGCAACTTCACTGCTTACGAGGACGCCCTCTTTTTTTATGTGGTTTTTAATCCATTCAATGCCATCTTCAGATATTAATTTAACTTTGCCCGTTTCCATGAGCATTTCACTTGGCAACTCGTTAGGGTGCCGTCTTAACCAAACACTCACGTACGTACTACCTCGTTCAAGCTTGAGACTAGCTTGAGCTAAGCTAAACCATTCCTGTTTCTTTGTCACATGTGAATACTCCTTTCCCTATATTATGGGTTCATTGTACCATTAAATGAGCACGTTGGTGCACTTTTAATTTTACATTTAGATTACAAGTGCATGCCCCCATCTTCATGCCGGTTTCGAGTTTGGTGTTGCCGTTG
>NZ_AZEY01000069.1 GCF_001434255.1 Lentilactobacillus diolivorans DSM 14421 | reverse complement strand
CAATACAATTACTACAGAAAATTAATACTATCTAGTTTTCAAAGAACCAAGTTTGACACATTCGTGTCAATGGAGAATAGCGGGATCGAACCGCTGACCCCCTGCTTGCAAAGCAGGTGCTCTCCCATCTGAGCTAATTCCCCATGATGCAACTCCGGTCAACACGGCCGGTGGATGGGCCTAAATGGACTCGAACCATCGACCTCACGCTTATCAGGCGTGCGCTCTAACCAGCTGAGCTATAGGCCCAAAAGCGTCACCACTTTGAGAGTAAACCTCTCAAAACTAAACAAAACTTTCGACAATGTGTAGGATTCCG
>NZ_AZEY01000068.1:36591-183329 GCF_001434255.1 Lentilactobacillus diolivorans DSM 14421 | reverse complement strand
AATCTGTCATTAATAATAGATTAAATCTATTACCAACAACAGATATTGTACAGCCTCGAAATGAAAAGATTGATCCCTTTATCTTTGCCTAAATTAATCGGCCAATTTCCGTGCCAACGCATAGCCAAGCTTCTGCGCGGTTTGAGCCGTTGGGTGAATTTCCCGATCTTCCAGCGTGACATCTTTATTTTCAGAAGTGATAATGTTGGGTGCAAATTGCTGAAAGTCAATTACTGTGGCGCCTAGTCGTCGATACATCAAGGCTTCCTCGTGACGCAATTGACCATAGGTGTATTGGCTGTCATTCATAATGTTTTCCCGGTTAAACCCATTAGCGGTATAACGTGAAATTGGCAGGACACCATAGATTTTGGCGTTTGGATTCAGCTTTTGAATATACTGCACGTTGCGTTTTAGATGATTAATCACGTTCTCTAAACTGCCTGAGTTGGAAAAGTTGGTGTAGTCATTAGTCCCAATATGAATGAAAATCATGTTCATTTTTTGAATGGCACTCTTGTGATAACGAATCTGCATGGTGAGATCTTGGGGCTTTAATATTGGCCCAACATAAGCAAATCGATGGCCAACAATTTTGGCACTTGGCACGGCTTCATTAATAATTCGATTGTTTGTCCCCAAGTATTTCGCTAACCAGTCACCGTAGGCGTTGTTTAAATAGAAATGGTAACCATCCCAACCAGCGGGAATCGAATCGCCAAAGAAGCCAATTCGCTTATTGGTAAATTGATTACCTGCCGCCGCTAATTTAACGTTAAATGACTTGCTGTTAATTGATTTGACTGATGAATGCAGTGCCCAATAGGTGTATTTGCCACTTGCATTGGTTAACTTATAAGCGACTGCAGGTTTGCCTTTTACCAAAAGTTTAGCTGCCTGACTGCGATACCAGGTATCCTTTAACAATGGCTTGGCACTCATTCCTTGGGAGAGACGCGCATCAGTATACAAAGTAGCATTTTTTCTCAAGGCATAGGCATGAGCGTGGATTGGGTAGGTCGCTTGGACACTGACTTTGGCACTAGTTGATGTTTTTGATGAATTGGTTGACGTGTCTGCCGTAGAATGATCATCGATTCCAAATGCAACCCCCGCCAAAATGACCGTGGCAATAATTAATTTGATGTGTTTATGAAAAAATGCAAACATATTATTCTCCTCAGAAAAGTGATTGTTTAATAAAAGTCAATTTTAAATTCAATTTAATTAGTGATAATGATTTAGGTTGATTTCTAGAACCCTTATGACCGGGACAGAGGGTGTTTTCGTCTTTTGTTTCTTGATCTTAACTTTACCATTATACACAAAAATAGTTGCTTGTTTATAAAGAATATCGATAACCTCATAAAAAAATACGATGTGCCGCCCAAATCCGTCTGTGGCTTAGGCTTAACGTCATGATTACATTTTTGGGAACGCTTTTTGGCAGCCTTATCTAGCATTTTTAAACGTGGCAACTTATGATAGTACTTGAGGTGATTTTATGGATATTAAGAATATAACACTTGACCAAGCAAAAGGGTCATCTTTAGATATTTATCAAAGCAATACGGATGTTAAACTTCCCGGAATCGTCGTCATTGGCGGTGGTAGTTATAAAAAGTTAAAGGAACGGGATACTGAACGGGTTGCCATAACGTTTGCAACTCAAGCCTTCCAAGCTTACGTTGTTAACTATCCGGTTGAGGAAAAGAAAAATTATGCGGATGCAAAAGCAGCTATTGAACAGTCGTTTGACTACATTGTCAAACACGCGGATGACCTTCAAGTTGACACCACTGAACTAGGGATCATCGGTTTTTCAGCCGGGGGTCAATTAGCCGCAGATTACGGTAACGAAAAAGATACTAAAGCAAAATTTGTGATGTTGGGCTACCCAGTTATCAAACCAACGTTGGATGAAAAGATGGGCATTAAAAGCTTGGATGTTTCGAAAACTGTTACACCAAATACACCGCCAACTTTCATGTGGGGTTCGATTAATGATGGGTTGACGCCGTTCTTAGATCATGTTCATGTTTATGCGGAAGCACTGGCTAAGAATCAAGTCCCATTTGAAGTTCATGAATTTGGGACGGGTAATCATGGCATCGCCTTAGCTAATAAATGGACAGCAATTGTGAACCGTGACAGGTCCGATAAACACATGGCTAGATGGTTTGAATTAGGAATGGAATGGTTCAATGAAGTTGTTGCAAAATAATTTATGGGTTTAAAATGATAATCGCAAAAAATAGTTTCTACAAATTAGATTAGTTTTCAGTATTTGACCATTTTTTTAAAAAAACTGTTCAGATGATTAATTAACCATAATGATAGCTAAATCCCGCAAGGTGTTGGACTTTGCGGGATTTTTGAGTGGCGTGCTAATAAGTCAGGTGAAACTGTTCAAGAATCTGTTAACACATAGTCCTCCCACTTTGGCATTGGTTGATGGTTTTGTTTTGCTTGACGAATATCAGAGTAGTACTTAAATTTGCGTTGAATGTGTTTGCGATTCTTTTCCAGTAATGCAAGTTGGTCATCAACCCGCTTACAGTGCTTGGCTAATAGTGCGACCATATCGTCTAAATCGTCATCATTATCTTGAAACCGGAAAAAATTTTGGAGTTCAGCAATCGACATCCCGGTTTCTTTAAAGCAGACGATCGCGTCCAATCGATCCAGATTTTCCTGATCATAAATCCGGTTTTTCCCGTTCCGATCGACATCGCACAGCAAGCCAACGTCTTCATAGTAACGAAGCGTTGACACGGGTAGGTGGTATTTTTTTGAGACTTGCGTAATGGAATAAGTTGCCAATTTAAATTCTCCTTAAATAATACTTTACCTCAAGTGTACTTGAGGTGATATGGTTAATGCAAGTGATAAATTAAAGGAGTGTTTAGAAATGAAATACCGTCATTTAGGTAGGCAGGGAATTAGGGTCAGCGAGTTGGCATTAGGCAGTTGGATGACTGATGTTAGTGATTCGGCTAAACAGGATTTAGCCGATCAAAGTATTAAGTTGGCTTATGAAAAAGGCATCAACTATTTTGACTGTGCTGATGCATATAGTGGTGGCGCAGCTGAACGATTTTTGGGTAAAGCTTTAAAAGAATTTCCACGTCAAGAACTTGTCCTGTCCAGCAAGGTTTATTTTCCGGTTGGTGATGGGATTAATGATCGGGGCTTGTCCCGGAAACATATCTTTGAGTCGATTGATCGGTCACTGAAAAATATGCAAACTGATTATTTGGATTTATACTTCTGCCATCGATTTGATCCCGAAACACCGCTTGAAGAAACCTTACAGGCGCTGAGTGATTTAGTTGATCAGGGAAAGATCCTGTATTATGGGGTGAGTGAATGGACACCTGTTCAAATTTTAGAAGCCCAATTAGTGATTCAACAACGTGGACTACATCCAATGTCGGTGATTCAACCGGAGTACAATATTTTTGATCGGTATATCGAAAATGAAGCTTTGGATGTCTGTGAAAAGCTGGGTCTAGGGGTTGTGCCGTTTTCGCCATTATCACAGGGGCTGTTGACCGGTAAATATCGTAAGGGTCAGCCGATTCCAGCTGGGTCGCGAGCAACGTATCAAGATCAGATTCAGGCGATGCTGACGGATGATAACTTGGATAAAGTTGAAGCCCTTGTCAAGATGGCAGATGAACTCAATACTGATTTAGCCACGTTCTCACTAGCTTGGGCACTTCGAGATTCACGGATTTCAAGTTTGATCACGGGTGCCAGCAAACCGGCTCAGTTAAAGAACAATTTGAAGGCAATTGAATTGGAGATTCCGGCTGAGTATGATCAGCGGATCGACAAACTTTTCCATTTTAAGAAATTCCATCGACAAATTGGCTAATCGGAAGTTCTTTGATTATTAAACACAAGTCATTAGTGAACGTTTTATATCACAAGAATAAGGGACTCGGGTGAATTTCACCGGGGCCTTTTTTCCGTCTAAAACATGGTTGATTTATCTGCATATCGGTGAGTGTGATAGGTCAGAGGGGGCAAAATTGGATTTTATTTCGACCATTCAATTTTGAGTTAAATCCAAAGTTAAACGAGTGAATTACTGATCATCCAAATAATTTTTAGATGATTTTTTGAAAATACTAATGCAAGAAGCGATGTTTAGGGCTAAGATGATTAATGATTTTATTATTTGAGCGTCACAAGGTTAAAGCATCATTTAGAGGGGATGAGAAAAGTGGACGCGACTTACCTGAAAGATTTATTTGGTCAATATTCTCAAAAGAAGGAATTGCTTTACCAAACTTGGTTTATCCATAGTGAGGATCGTCTAAAAGCGTTTAATCAGGTACGCAAGGGTGTTAAACAAATTGTTAAGGATATTCGAAATGGCAGTTTTCCAAGAGATTTGCGCGGTTCATCATTGGAAACTGTGATGAATGTGATCATTGCGCAACAGGAAATCTTCAAGGGGGCTAAACACGCTTTTATGTGGAAGCCTAAATTGCGTATCCCTGATATATATGAAAATCGGGAAAATCAGTTAGCCTTTGCGGAAATGCTTGATCAGATTGTGACTACCGGTCAAGAAATGAAAATGTTACTTGCGGTTGATAATCTGGCGGAGAAAAAAATTAAGGGATTGGGTCCAGCAGTCGCAAACATCTTATATTTTTTGGAGCCAACGATTTTCTGTCCATTTAATACAAGCATTGTTCGTGGATATAACGAGTTAACCCATTCCAAAATTCGATTAGGTAAATGGCCTGACTATTTTAAGTTACGAGACGGCATTATCGAGTTAAACGAATCTGGGGGGCTGTTTTCCAAGGATTTAGGAGCAATCTCAGCTTTCTTATTTGATGTTGGCAAACTGAATTATGTGACGCCGGAGAATAGCGAGCAGTATCTTAAGGTCACCGAGAGTAAGACCGCTGCCAAGCTTAAAAATAGGCAGACAAAAGAAGACGAGAAAAACCTTCATTATCAAATCCAGTATGTGTTGGCAGATATTGGTAACAATATCGGTTATCGATCATGGATTGCCTCCAATGACCATAACAGAACTGTTGGCGGTAATCGGCTAGGCGACTATTCACTTCCAAGACTTCCTAAAACGATGGATCAGTTGTCACCACATTTGCATGAAACGGTTTCGTTAATCGATGTTATTTGGTTTACGAAACAGGGGGAACCTATCGCGACCTTTGAGGTTGAAAAATCAACTTCAATTATGTCGGGAATGAACCGCATGGATGACCTTTATGAGATTAATCGAGGTAACATGATGTTATATATTGTCTCACCTGATAAACGTGAACAAGAAGTAAGGGCTCAGTTTAATCGACCACATTACATGCACAATCATGATTTGCACGATCATATTCGATATATTTTATTTGCGGATTTAATTAACAGCTATCCGTCACTTAAGCGGTTTGGCCAAGATTATTCAATTTTAGGACCAATTTCGCATTTTTCGGACGGGAAACTTGTTAGATAAGTCGTTACGTTTTTTTGAAAAGGGCGGCTTCATCAATTACGATTTTGTAATGTGATGGAGCCGCCTTTTAGTTTTGGTTTACTTACTCAAATAAGCGTGCGTTAAATCAATGGGAGTTCCTAAGTTGTGAGTAACGATGCCCTTTAGTTTTGGATTAATCAGGTAGTCACTTGAGGATTGATAGAGCGGGACAACGACCTGCTGATTACTAAGGAGATATTTCTGAGCTTTTAACAAGTCGCTCCACCGAGTATTAAGGTTATTTAAATCATGATACTGAATTTTATTTAAAAGTTGATCATAGTACTTATCATTAAACTTGGCGTGATTATGTGGGAAGGTTGAATAAAACTGCTGTAGCATGCTAAACGGATCAATGTCACCGGACCAGCCAGCAAGTGCCATATCAAATTTGTAAGTCATCATTTTGGTGAATCTGGTTTGCGCCGGTAACGATTGAAGCGTAATTTTAACGCCCGGGAGCTTTGATTCAATTTGGCTTTGAACAAATTCACCAGTATTCTTGGCCTGTGCCGTATCATCCGTAAGTAGTGTAAAATGAACCGTTTTTTTATGGAGCTGCTGTTGTGCTTTGCGCCAAAGTTGTTTAGCTTCTTTGGTGCTATAGGGAAGTAAGTTGCCAGCATCAACAGCCAAATCGGTTTTATCTTTGGGACTCTTTGCTAAGCCCTTTGGAATCACACCCGTTGCAGCGCGGGAACCATCCGAAAGAACATCCCCTACGAGTTCTTGACGATTAAGTGACAGGCTGATTGCTTTTCTTAAATTAACGTTTTGTAAATTTTTATTTGAGCTGGTTCCAAATTCCAGGTTGGACATGGATAGCGTTAAGATGGATTTGAAATCAGGATTCTTTTTGAACTGTTTGACAAAATAGCCGGAAAGAATGGCATTATCAGCTTTCTTGGCTTGGAATAATTTGACACCGGTTGACGGATCTTTTGATACTTGAACATTGATTTTGTCCAAATGGACATTTTTCTTATCCCAGTAGTAAGGATTCTTGACGTAGCGCCAATTCAAGTTGGTGCCGCTCCACCCCTTCATGATAAATGGGCCGTCGGCAACTAATCGACTACTGCTGGTACCATATTTTTTACCGTATTTTTCAACTGTTTTTGCATCTTGAGGAAACAGGTTCTCTGAAGCTAGGGTCTCTTTCAAATAGGGGTCCCGTCGTTCCAAAGTCAGTTCAAGTTTGGTATTGGAAAGTGCCTTGACACCAAGTGAATTAACTGGTTTTTTGCCTAAATTAATTTTTTCTGCGTTTTTAATATCGTAATAAACATTCGCGTTTTGGGCAGCTGTTTTGGGGTTGAATAGTCGACGCCATGCATAAACAAAGTCGTGAGCGGTCAGCATACTGCCATTAGACCATTTGAGCCCCTTCTTCAGGTTAACCACATATTTGGTCTTAGCTTTGTTCAGCGCGATTGGATTACCCGCTGCCAATGCTGGTTGGGCATCATTTTTGCCATCAATTTTATATAGGCCCTCACCGAAGAAATCGATTTGTTCGGTGCTGACGGTATCATATTCTTTGACTGAATCCGCGGTTGGCGTTTCAGCCGAGGTCAACCAAGTAATTTCCTGCTTTTGATTTAAACTTGATTTTTGTGATCCTTTAGCACCGCAGGCGGTTAGAAGGCCTGCAAGAAGTAGGCTACTAGAAATGAAAATCATTTTTTTGATTAAGTGAATTGTCATGATAACGATTGTTCCTCTCAATAAATGTATTTTTTCCCAACACTGAATTTGACTCAGTTAGCCACATGAAAATAATACCGCCACAATTTGAATAATAATTTGAAATATTGACCAACAAAATCCTCACCTGCTCTTCTTTTTGGTTATAAAAAACGCCCCTGCAAAAATATGCAGGGACGTTTATACACGTGGTACCACCCAGATTTGCGGCCACTTATTAAAAAAGCTGGCCACCTCATCAGCTCATATAAAAAATAGGTTAAGAAATTATCCATAAAAGTTTAATTATCAATTTGATAATTAAAAATCTCGTTAATAATCACTTACAGCCAATTCTTTGTTAAGCCTGAGACTGTAACGCGTCTTCGCGTGGATATCGCTTGCACGTATCCAATGCTCTGAGTTCATCTTCGCGGTCGTTATTCTTATTGACTCTCAACGGATGTCAATTCTCTGTAAAAAATAAGTGACCATTACTCTTCTCATCTAAGCAATCTATGAATTTGAATGACATTATAATATCACGATTAAGAGATTGTTCAAGTAATAATTTGATGGCAAAACGATGTATCTTTAATTAAATAGTAATTAGAAACTGCCGTGATATTTGGCGATTGATCCTTCAAGATCAGTTAAAACATGCTATTATGAAACCATGTTATTTCACATTAGGGAGGATTTTATGGATTCGCTAAAGTCACATACACTCAATGCATTTTCAAAAAATGTTCACCTGACGAAGCACCAAAATGATGTGCTTCACCAGATCATTGATTTTACGAAGCAACATCTTCAATCTGACGGTCACGCGGTATTTGTCTTAATGGGCGATGCCGGTACCGGTAAAAGTCTCATTTTAAACCAGCTGTTCACGACCCTTTCTCAAAAGGTGACGGACGCGTATTTTCTGGTTAATCATCCTGAGTTATTAAAGGTCTACCGTGAGTTGGCGGGTCGAACCCCCAACATGTTAAAGAAATACTATCAACGGCCAACGAGCTTCATTAATCAGTTACATAAACAGGATCAACACGTTAATTTAACCGTGATTGACGAAGCTCATTTATTGCTGAGCAAACCAGATCATTATAATAATTATTATGGCGATAATCAGTTGACTGATATTATTCAACTAAGTAAAGTCACGATCGTTGTTTTTGATCCCCACCAAGTGCTGCGAACAAAAAGCTTTTGGAATAAATCACGGCTGCTGAAATTAATTGACCCGTATCCACACGAGGTGGTTCATTTAAACGAGCAGTTTCGAATGCAGGCTGGGCCGAAGTTAATGGATTGGCTGGATCATTTCATTGATGGTGATGTTATTGGGCCGGTTCCCCAAGATGTTGGTAATTATGATTTTCGGATTTTTTCGGATGCACAACAAATGTTTCAGAAAATCATTCGAAAAAACAATCAATTTGGTTTATCTCGAATGACGTCGACCAGTGGCTATCCGTCAACTTTAGACGGTGGTAAACATTTGGTAAATGAAGGCAACTTTCACCAACCTTGGGATCAGTATAACTTTACAAGTAAGCCATGGGCCGAACAGTCACAAACGATTGATCAAGTTGGTAGTATCTACACGGTGCAAGGATTCGACTTAAATTACATTGGCATTATTATTGGGCCGCCATTTTATTTAACTGATGATCACCGCTTGGGTGTTGATCCAAGCAAGGTAACTGATGTGGAAATTTTTAAGCATCGCCCTGATCTTAGCGGCAAAGACTTCGAGCAAAGTAAGCAAACACTGCTGCGCAATTCGCTGAATGTGTTGTTAAGGCGGGAAATTAAGGGGATGTATCTGCATGCCCATGACCCTAAGCTGGAAGCGTATTTGGAACAAATGGACAGGCGTTGATAAAGTTAATTTTTGGGCGTGGGATGGCACGGTTAACTAATCGAGTTAATCACGAAATTAAAATGTTGACAGAATTCCTCGTAGCATATATAGTTAACTACACAAGTAATTAACTGGAGGAAAACATCATGAGTAAAAAGTTAATCACGGTGATGATGACTGCTTTGATTGTGATTGTCGTTGGCGGATCGGTTTACCATTATAAGTATGGTAAAACCTATTATTATGGGGTTGTTGGTAAGATGGACCATTCTGAAGACCAGGGGAAAGGGTTACCGACAAGTTATTATTATAAAATTAAGGGATATAACAAAAATGGTGAAAAGAAGCTTTTAACTGTTGGGTCTTTTGCCGGCCATAAATTTGTTGAAGGCCGGTTTATTAAAGTGGGCTGGTCACGTGCTAAAAAGGTTAACGAGTATGAGCAGGTAAGTGCTAATCAAATTCCTAAAGAAGCTTGGGCAAAGTTAAAATCGGAAGTTCCTCGAGATCGGTGAGGATAGTCGTCATTAACCGTATGTGATGTAGGTTGGCGTTTTTTATCAAAGAGATGTGTCATTAAAAAGCAAACGAGATTGGGCCGGGCGAATGGTTCTCAATCTCGTTTGCTTTTTGTCATTGATTCAAGAATCGGCAGGCATTAAAATCGCCATTACAGCCGCCATCCGCTAAAATTAATAGTCCAAATATGTTGGTTCGTTTATTAATCTTCGCTATTCTCAAACCGAAATACTATTGATAGACGAAACATAATATGCGTGTTTTGTTTCAAATATAGTCAGTAACTTGTAAGAATTGTCATCACCCTGAAATAATTGTCATTGATTATCTGAAAAATCGAAAAAATTGTTTATTGAATCGGTAGATTGTTGACCTATCAACCAATTGGATCTAAATGTTGTGACTGAATCAGTCAAAGATGTTGTTTGGAAAAAACAGTTGTGATTTTTTCTTGAATACTTTTAGAAACTTCAATGAAGCTTGATATGGCAGCGCCTTTGGTGTCACAAAAGTGAGTATAATCAATCCTATTAACAAGTACAATATTGGGGAATTTAAGATGGACAATAGTGAATTGATGTTGTTTTTAGAACTGGCTTTTATCAATTACAACGAATTTGCAATTAAGCATTGTAAGCTTTCATTTTTTACCCAGACGGTTAATTCGGAAATCGTTATTTATAGTGTTCCTGAATCAAAAACGTTTCATATCCCAAGTGATTTACCAAAAATTCTTCGATACGTAACTCGACATGAGGATGATAACATTTTTACGATGGATGTGATTGATGACTTATGGGTATTGGTGCGAAAGATTCGAAAATTGGGATTGGCCGATTATCCGCAGAAAGCAGTGAATTCAATTAATATTTCCATCGGAAGTATTTTGTGTTCCGATAATATGGCTTCTGATTCAACCAAGTATTATCGGGTAATTGGGACGTCAAATGCAACAGTTGAATTGATTGAGATTAAAAATCGCAAGGGGCGCCCCGTGATATCAATGCCAATTGGTCAATCTTTTCAAGTTAAGGTTGCTCACAATGCGATTATTTTGGATGGGCGGCTGCTGGTCAAGTATGTGCATCAGCGATAAAAGTGGATGCTAAAAACGGGTACCACGACAAGATTACATTGTTGTGGCACCCGTTTTTTGTTTGTGTTTACTAACTAACCTGAAGTATGCTCGTCATATAACTGAATAGGCTTAATATCCTAAAAGTAGAAATATTGAGTGGGTTCTGCAATCGAGCCGAAATGTGCGCTAAGCAGCAGCTCCCGGCCATACAACCAACATTCGTCAATATTCCAAGAACATTCCAAGAACAGGAATATTGAGTGGGTTCTGGGCAGCTGAGCCGAAATGTGCGCCAAGAGACTGATCCCGGCCATATAACCAGCTTTTGCCAATATTCCGAGGACAAGAATATTGGCAAAAGCTGGTTATATTCTGGGATCAAAGCGTCTCTTTCCGCACTCTGCTATATAATCGACAGCAAATTATTCAGAAAATGCAAGGCGATTGAATACCTGATATCTCTGAAATGCATATAGGTGAATGACAGGAAGCATCCCAAGGCTGAGTACATTAACCAATTAGCGTCAAACTGCAGTTCGTGGGCAAAACCGAACAACAGGCCACTTATCACAATCGCCAGAATATTATTCAGCCGATTCTCCTTATTGAAGAAATAATTCATGAAAATTCCTCTGAAAATCAATTCCTCAAAAATGGGAGCAAGGACAATCGCGAAGATGCCATTCCACAGCGGCATTTGGACGGTCTCCGAAGCAACTGCCTTCTGATTTTCGGGTAACACTAAAATGTGTTGCGAGATTAACCAGCTCCAAAACATCTGGAAAATCATCATAAATAGTAGGATTAATAAAAATTGATAAATTACCTTCCTAGTGACTTTTGTTCGACCGATGTTTCTTGGATTATGTTTTTTCAGTTGTTGACCATATCGCCAAGCAATTAAAGCAAGCGCTATGGCGGTCAATACAAAACCGATTCCTAAAACATGGCGGGCCTTCAAGATGTCATTGGTGTAATCACCAGCCAAACTAAAGACGGTTGAGGCAATCAGATAAGCCAATAAAAAGCCGATCCACGCTGCAATTTGAACTGTTTTTGTTTTAAGATACGATGTGATTTGCATAGATTACCTAAATTCGTTAACCTCAATTCGATTCTTATCAGGATCCAAGATAGTAATTGAGTTAACGTTTCTCCTTACTTCTGTTTTTTCGGTTGGTTCACTAACAATATCGACGAAATAATTAATTAAGTGAGCTTTGATATCTTTCATCGAATCATGGGCAATTAATCCAAATGAAGTGGGGTGCTCAACCTTATCTTCAATATGAAAATCCAAAAACTGTTTTCGAAGGTCGGCGCCTTTATCGCCATTTGGCAGGTCAACAATTCGTAAGTCGAAAACTTCGTGGTAGAAGCGAAGGCTGACTTCCAGGTTGGAAACAGGGATGGTGATATATTCGATCTCTCTGATATTCATAAACGTGATTCTTCTTTCCGTTGGAATTGTAAAAAGTAGTACACCCATTATAACTCAATGATTGGAATCATCGCACACTTTGCGTAACGATTAATTGTGAGAAGTTGGTTTGTTAATTTTTGATTGAACTGTTATTAAAGATCATTTTGCCAAGCTAACAATCCTCAAGAAAATTGGTAACGCTTTTATATCCGACCCGCTTGACGGCACTTGCCAAACCGTGTAACGTAACACAATGTATGTAGAAATTCGAATTGATTAAGGAGTGAATTTTTTGCCATTATTATCTGTTTCAAATCTTTCAATGAGCTTTGCTGAAAAGGATTTGTACAAGGATGCTGAATTCACGCTTGAAAAGGGTGAACACATGGGGGTTGTCGGCCAAAACGGTGTCGGTAAATCAACCCTTATTAAGATCATTACCGGAAGCGAATTGCCACTCGCAGGAGATGTGAAATGGCAAAAGAATATCAAAATTGGTTATTTGGACCAATATGCCGATATTGAGGAACACTTAACGCTTACCCAATTCTTGCGGACAGCATTTGCCGATCTGTACAAAAAGAATGAACAGCTGGCCAAATTATATGAAGACTATGCGACTAACGCGGATGACAAGTTACTGGAAAGAGCCGGTCAACTTCAGGACGAACTGGATTCCAGTGATTTTTATGATGTCGATACGCGAATTGAGCAAACCATTACCGGGCTGGGGCTTGATAGCATTGGCCGTGATCATCTGGTTGGTGATATGTCAGGTGGACAACGATCTAAAATTATTTTAGCTAAAATGCTGTTGGCTGACCCAGATGTTATTTTACTTGATGAGCCAACCAACTATTTGGATACAGCACAAATTGATTGGTTAGTTGATTATTTGAACGGGTTTTCCGGTTCAGCCCTGGTCGTTTCTCATGATTACGATTTTTTGGAGAAGATTACCAACTGTATCATTAATGTTGCTTTTGGTAAGATTACTAAATATCGTGGGAGCTTCAAACAGGCAATGCGGCAACGAGCTGAAAGAGAAGAGTTCCAGCAGCGGGAATACGATAAGCAACAAGTCGAAATTGAAAAGGCTGAACGCTTCATTCGTAAAAACAAGGCCGGCTCCAAATCTACAATGGCCAAATCACGTGAAAAGAAGTTGGCTCATATGGATAAAATTGATCCGCCTTCGACTAATATTCACGCGACCTTTAATTTTCCGTATGCGGATACTGGTTCTCACGAAGCATTAACAGTTGATAAATTGTCGGTTGGATACAATAAGCCATTGCTTAAGCCAGTAACGTTTACCATTTCGATGGGTGAAAAATTTGGCTTTAGCGGGTTTAACGGTGTTGGTAAGTCAACTTTGATTAAGACAATTTTAAACCAATTGCCGGCTAAGGGCGGAACCGCTCATTTTTCACCATCGGCAGTTATTGGTTATTTCAGTCAGGAACTGACTTGGGATAGCAATCGCATGACGCCAATGCAAATTATCTCTGACAAATTTCCGAAGCTCAATCAACGAACGATTCGGACTAAACTGGCTAAATGCGGTTTGGATTCAGAGAATGCCATGAAACCGATCACCCAGCTTTCTGGTGGTGAACAAACCAAGGTTAAATTGGCGATGATGGAATTTACACCATGTAATTTCTTAATCATGGATGAGCCGACGAACCATTTGGATGAAGAAACCAAGGAAGCCTTGAAGAAGGCATTGGATCGTTTCCCAGGGAATCTCATCATTGTCAGCCATGAATCTAGCTTCTATGAAGGCTTGGTTGATAAGGTATTGAACGTTGAGAAGTTGAGCTTGAAAGAGCAACCAATTATTCGAGAATAGATCAACACTGATTAATTAGTACTGAAAGTTATTAAGCTTTAACTTCATTAACAATTTTGCTTGATAATAGTCGTGATTACAAAAAATGGGGGGCCGGACAAAAGTAATTTTGTCCGGCCCCCCATTTTTTGTAATCACTATGAATCGATCTGTTTGATTGGATTGACCATGTGAGTAGTGGTTGCCCTGGATATGCAAATTTAATGATGTGGAAAATTTATTAACAATGTGGCGTTCAAATATGGTCTGAAAGGCGCTTTCATTTGAAACCTACCAGATAAAATTTCTCAAGCAATGTTACTATTGATAGTAATAACTAATATACGAGGCGATACAATGGATGATACCAAGCAACGAATTACATACAATATGCAAATTATCAAAAGTTGGCAGCAGGGATTAAAAATTTCATATCGAAAAGTTGAAGCGATCACCGGCATTACATCTGATCAATATAGCGAGTATGAAAGGGGAAATGGTGATCCAAACGTTTTGGATGTTGCGACCGATAAGCTAAGACGGTTTGCGTTTAAACAAACGATGCCCAATTTGGATATGCGGTCGGCATATTTACTGAATGGCATTAAGTTTGAAATTAAGGATTTGAGATTGCCAGCCAGGAAGGTGTCGGAAATATCAGGTGTCCCAATGGATCAGTATCACGATTTTCTTAACGGCAATCTGGATGCTGGCGTATACGAGGATGCTTTTGACCGGCTGGGTGTGTATTATTATTTGCAGAGTGTTTCAAAAAGCGATTAAATTCCAGAATATAAGCGGCTTAACCCTAAATGCCCGAATTTGGCATTTGGGGTTAAGCCGCTTATATGGCCGGGATTTGCTTTTTGAAACACGTTTTGGCAGCGCCAAACCAAGTGCAACCGAGGATTTGCCCGAATTTGGCATTTAGGGTTAAGCCGCTTATATGGCCGGGATTTGCTTTTTGAAACACGTTTTGGCAGCGCCAAACCAAGTGCAACCGAGGATTTGCCCGAATTTGGCATTTAGGATTAAGCCGTTTATATGGTCGGAATTTGCTTTTTGAAACACGTTTTGGCAGCGTCAAACCAAGTGCAACTGAGGATTTGCCCGAATTTGGCATTTAGGATTAAGCCGTTTATATGGCCGGGATTTGCTTTTTGAAACACGTTTTGGCAGCGCCAAATCCAAGACCGAAGAATGATCGAACCCATTATTTAGGTTGCTAATTAATCAAAAAGAACGTGCGGCTTCAGCAAGGATACCCTTGTGAGTGAAGTCGCACGTTCTTTTGAGTTGTTAAAACGGAAAATAATCTGTTAAATCATTATTTATTGAATGTCCCATCTTCAACCTGACGGATAAAGGTTGCCAAATGATCGTAATAAACGTCTGGATTATCAATCATATGATGGTGACCGCCGTTTGGTGTTGAGACAAATTGAGCGTTGGGAATCATTTCGGCCATCCGTTTACCGGTTTCAACCGGCATGGTTTCATGTTCGCCAAAAGTAACGAGCGTTGGGACTTTAATGTCCTTTAGGTGGTCGGTGAAGTTCCATTCGGCCAGTTTACCAGTAACAACAAATTCGTTGTCTCCTTGGAAGGCACCGTAAATATCAGTATTGGTAACGCTAATTAAGTGATCCAACTTAGATGGTTGTTTTCGATCAATATAGCCTTTATTTAAAATATCTACGTATGCTTGATATTTATCATTATCGTAATCACCCTTGGCTTCGCATTCTTTCATGTAGGCCACTTGGTCGGGAGATAACGCCTTGTCACGGACCTGGTTGAGATGTTTGGTGTAATCGTCAATGCGATCAACCATCGATGAAATGATGGCCCCCTTTAAATGTTTGCCATATTTGGCGGCGTATTCTTGAACGAGTAAGCCACCCCATGATTGACCGATCAAATAGAAATTATCGAGACCCAATTTATCACGGACTTCATCAACTTCATCCAAGAAATAATCGTAGTTCAAAATATCTTTTCGAACTTGCGGATCGCTGAAATCAGGATTGTCGGAATACCATGACCCCAGTTGATCGTACATGGTCACCTGAACGTTTAATCCTTGCTTTTTAAGTTGTTGAGCAGCGTCTTCCCAGTATTCGTGTTCACCACCGGGACCACCATGTAAGGCTAATAGATGAATATCGCCTTCACCCTGCGTGTTGGTCCATAAATGATAACCGTTGTCCAAAGTAATGATTTTGGTTCCTGTTCGCATATCAATCACCTTTTCTATTAGATTTATAATTAATGATAACACTTTTTAGTCATCATTTTGGTTAGGCTTTCAAAACCGGCAAGACAATCTTGGAGTCGTTTAGATTCAGTGTGTAAGTGATGTCTTGATTGCCCCGGATGGTGTAATCCATGTCAGTTGCGTAAATCACAATTCCAAGTTGGTGACCAGCTAATAGGCGCCAGAAAGTAGGCTGAAATGCCAAATCAAATGAGTAGGCCTGCCCTGGTTGGACATCGTCGGTTTGATAGCTGTTGTGCCGGTTTTGCAAATTAATGTGCCCATCGGTAAATTTCTTGTAAGCGGTGGTTTTCTTTTGTGGGATGAATTCTTTAAGATCATCTTTTCGCCAGTTATACGCGGTAATGATTTGTTGCGGTTCTAGGACTTGGGGGCGAGCGGTTAGTCGGTTTGCCTTGCCATAGTCAACTAAGGCAACACTGATGAGGCCCACGTTATCACTGCTGGTAACGTTTAGATGAATGTGGGCTTCACCGTCAACGATCAGGTCTTCCTTTAGTGGTTCGGAAACCAATTTGATACAGTGATTATCCATCTTTGAATGCGATTTGGTGAAGAGTGCGTGCCGCCATTTGGCAGTATCAGCCACGTATTCTTTAAATAAATCGTCAGTTAAATGATCATTGAAGGAACGATTTTCGCGTAAGTTCGTAAAGCGGCTGTCACTTAACGTTACGGTTTGGACGGTTGCGTCGCTGCCCCAATCTTTGTAGGTCTGCCATGTTTCGGCTTCGGCATTATCTTGAACCAACACGTCGGGCACAACTTGGTTGGCGTTGTTGTTAACTGTCAATAATTTATTGGATAACCATAAATTAACGATATCGGTAAAATCAACAGAACGAAAGTTATTCAGGTATTCATGTTGC
Organism: Lentilactobacillus diolivorans DSM 14421; assembly: GCF_001434255.1. Taxonomy (GTDB): domain Bacteria; phylum Bacillota; class Bacilli; order Lactobacillales; family Lactobacillaceae; genus Lentilactobacillus; species Lentilactobacillus diolivorans. Next base: position 166,254 of record NZ_AZEY01000068.1, on the reverse strand, counting down.
CCTTGATGCAGGACTAATTTTTGAGTAATTGCTTCTTTTTTTAATCGATTACGTAAATTATAAACGTGGGATAATTTGACGTTCCAGTCGTTCAAGCCGTGAACCAGCAGCATATCAGCTTTGATATTCACAGACTTTAAGAGATTCCGGTCATCCCAGAACGTGGTGTAGCTCCCTGAACGCCGATCCTGACCATCTGTGAGTTTCTTCAACTGTGTCAACCAAGTATCTTTGATCTTCAAGTAATCGGCAGCAGATTGTTGGCGACTAAAGGTTAACTCACCCAACACATCGGTATCTTCGCCTTGAAAGCCGCCTGGAGCAACCACTAAGCCATTTTCGCGATAGTAATTATAGTAGTTGGAGATCCCAGCTTCCACAACGGCAGTTTTCAAGCCGTCAACTCCAGTTAGGGCGGCAGCTGTAGAGAGGGTTCCCAAGTAAGAACGGCCGGTCATCCCAACGTTTCCTGTGGACCACCAAGCATCGATACCGATATTATCAGTTCGGTTGGTGAAGGCTTGGCGATCGCCATGCAACCATTCAATAATCGATGTCGCACTAACCGTTTCGGCTGGACTTCCAGTGGTTCGGACGCCATCAGAATCCCTGGTGCCGACTCCTGCTGAATAAACAACGGCGAACCCACGGGCTAAGAAGTAATCATTTAAAGTGTAAGTCCAGTTCTTAACAAAGGTTTCTTCGGCTACTTCGGCAGTGTCAGCAACTTGGCGTGGCGCTGGCAAATTCGGTTTGGTTTCATCAACCTTGACATCGTCATAAGTCAGAGCGTTGGGTGCTTTACGCACGAGTGGTTTGTTGACATCATGGGTTAATTGATCAGCGGCCTTATCGTTAGTTCCCTGATCATAAGGACTAGCGGTGAAGATGACAGGAACTTTAAGGCCGTCTTCAGTTTCTGCCGGTCGGATGATTTCTGCTTTCAGTAAATCTCGGTGGCCATCATGGTCTGTATCCAGTGGTGCTTCCACGTAAACAACGTCTCGGATTAATTTGCTGGTGTCAAAAACTGCTTGCGCTTTACCATTAAAGACGAGTGGTTGCTTGAGTGAGTCATCAATAAGAAATTGATGGTAATAACCCTGACCAGCCAGAAAGTCAATTAACGTTTGACCATATTTTGTCCGTGTATTGAGCAGGCGATACCAGGCATCAATCACTTGGTCACGGCTCAACTGGTCATCAACATCGGCAATTGGCAGTTTAAGTGCATTCATTGTTGTTAGCGGATCGGTTAACTTAAAATCAAGATCAACTTCAAAACCCAGCAGCTGTAAAGCAACGTTATAAAAGGCATTTTTAGAAACTTTGCTTTCGGTTGTGGTGTATTGATAGGCATTTTCATCAGGAGTTGCCATTAAATTTGAAACTTTTTGGATTCGGGTCGATAAGCTCTGAGTTTCGATAAAAAATTTTAACAAGAATTGCCGATAGAGCATGACAGCATCTGCCATTTTGGAAGTCTTCGCTGTTAAGAAATGGACATCTGCCAATTCTTTAACAATCTGATGATGGTCAGTTGGGACGTACGCAAATTGATTGATTTTCATATAAATGAGATCCTTTCTAATTTGAAGTTAAGTGTTTCGATAAGTGACCGATCTGCCTGAATCTTGATGGGCACCTTATCATCAGTTGCACACATTAATACAAATTTTACCATGCTTAAGCGATTCTAACGATCTTTAATGAGAAGTTTGAGGATTCTTTTCATATTCACCATTCAATTTGGTAAGATAATTATTACAAGATTGAATGTTTCGACAAATAAAGGGGATTTCTTATGAATTATATTGGTCAAATTGCACTTATTTTAATATTGACGCTGCTGGCTGGCGCGATTAGTCAGCGGGTAGGCATGCCGGCGGTGATTGGTCAACTATTAGTGGGCGTGCTTTTAGGCCCAGGTCTCCTTGGTATTTTGCAAAATACAGCTTTAATGCATGCCGGTTCAGAAATTGGCGTGATTATTCTAATGTTTATTGCGGGCATTGAGAGTGATTTGGATCTATTAAGAAAATACTTTAAACCTGCCATCAGTGTGGCGGCAATTGGTGTTTTATTTCCAATGGTTGCCTTTACGGTATATGGTCAGTGGCTCGGCCAATCGTTTGAAAAAGCAATTTTCTGGGGCGTTATTTTTGCGGCTACGTCTGTTTCAATTAGTGTGGAAGTCCTTAGAGAGTTCAAGCGGCTAAATACAAAAGAGGGTGCCACAATTTTGGGTGCGGCGGTTGTCGATGACATTATTGCGGTGATTTTGCTAAGTATTTTTGTAAGTTCGTTTGGCGTGGGGGAAGCAGGAAAAACTAATTTGGTTGTCACAACCGGATATCAATTCATTTATTTCGTGTTAGTGATTGCCGTTGTTAAGTGGGGCGCTCCGGTTCTTTTAAAGCTGGCGGAGCGGTTGCCGGTTCATGGATCCGTTGCCATTACGTCACTCTTTTTATGTCTGTCAATGGCTTGGCTGGCTGATGCAACCGGATTGAGTGCGGTTGTTGGTGCCTTCTTCGCTGGGGTGGCCGTTTCTCAAACTGAATTCCAGTCTGAAGTTTCAACTAGTGTTAGCTCAGTGGGTTATACGTTTTTTATCCCGATTTTCTTTGTAAGCATTGGCTTGGATATGACTTTTGGTGGTGTCATCAAAAACTTTGGCTTTATTGTGATTATGACGGGCTTGGCGATCGTTACCAAGTTGGTCGGTGGTGCAATTGGCGCGCGTTTGACGAATCTGAACTGGCACAGTGCCATCGCAATTGGTTCAGGAATGGTTTCCCGGGGCGAAATGGCACTGATTATTGCCCAAATTGGTTTGGGGGCGCATTTAATGGCGACTAACTTGTATTCAGAGATTATTATTGTCATTGTATTATCGACGATTGTGGCGCCACTGCTGCTGAAGTGGTCATTGGGACATGTGCCGGCCAAATCATAGGTCCTTTATCTAAATATGGTCTGATTGGAAATTGATTTTATAAGTTTGTAGTTGGACTTTTTTTGTTTGTTTATCGTCCTAAATGATAGAATAGAAAGCAATCAAGAATTAAGATGAAAATAATTGAGGAGGAACTCAAGATGATCACTGAGTATGCAAGTGGGGCGGTTGTTTATAATGTTCAGGATGGTGAAATTTGTTACCTATTATTACAAAGCGCGACTGACGACTTTTGGGGATTGCCAAAAGGTCATGTTGAAGCTAATGAGAATCTAATTCAAACAGCGGTTCGGGAAATTCGCGAAGAAACCAGTTTAAAGACTGACATCGATTCGAATTTTAAAGAAAAGATTGAATATGACATGAAAAATGGGCATCACAAAGATGTCACCTTCTTTGTTAGTAAGGTTGCTCCGGATGTGAAAGTAACGCGTCAAGTTGAAGAAATTAATTCTTTTGGCTGGTTCGATTACCAACAGGCTTACGATAAGTTAACCTATAACAATTTAAAGCAATTATTAAAGAATGCTGATGAATATATTCGCAATAAAGAGGGAATTGGGGATTAAGCGATGGAAAATCGAGTGTTTGTCATTACTGGGGCGGCCGGCAGCGGCAAGACCACAGTTCGAAATTATTTGCATGATCACTTTAATATGACCAAGGTCATCACGCACACAACGCGGCCGCCACGTTCAAACGAGCGCAATGGGGTTGATTATTATTTTGAAACCCGGCTGTCCTTTGCCAAGAATCATTATCTAGAGTCGGTTGAATACGCCGGCAATCTTTACGGTTCCTCTTACGAAGGACTACAAAATGCTTGGAAGCAGACCCCGTTTGCCTGTATTGTCTTGGACACAGCTGGGGCCATTACTTATCAACAGAAATTAGGCACGAAAGCGGTCATTATTTTCCTTAAAGTCGGTGACACTCAGGAACTTCAAGAACGGATGATGGTTCGAGGAGACGATACCGCGATGGTTGCCAAACGGGTTAAAAGTCCGGAATACCATCGTGATCTAGAAATGCCAGCTGTGCTTAAAGGTAAAGCGTTCGAGATTGTTAATCAAAACCTCGCTGCAACCAAAAAACGGGTTGATCGGATCGTGACAACTTATTTAAATTAAGGCAACCATTGGAATCGTTGTTGAATGGTTGAATATGTGATAGACTAACTCTAATAGTAATGATTACTCTATAAATAAGTTAACTGATAGGTATTTAAACTAAGAGGTGGATGTTATGCCTGCAGCAATTGAAGAAGCAACCCGTGTATTAAAAAGTAATAATTTTAAAATCACGAAGCAACGGACGGCAATGCTGGAATTTTTAGTTAATACGGCAACCAAACGATTTGTTGAAGTGACCAGTATTGACAATTTCATGCGTCAAACTTTCCCCAAAATGAGCCATAATACGATTTATCGAAACATTTCCGAATTTGCCAATCTCGGAATTGTCGAAAGACAGGTTCAAGGCGATCGGGCTTCCGTAAAATTTCAATGTGATTTTCAACATGAACATCATCATCATTTTATTTGTAGTAACTGTGGTAAGGTCATTGAATTAAAAGACTGTCCATTAAGTGAGGAAATTACATCGCAGTTGGATGGTTGCAAAGTCACGGGTCATCTCTTTCAGATCTATGGTCTTTGTCCACAGTGTGCCAGTTTAACGAATAATTAACCAAAAGTTTACGGATAGTTTAACTAAAATGTGCGATAATATAGATTACCAAATTTTAGTTAAGGAAGTTTTTTGAATGGATAATAGAATTCCGCCATTAATAACGCCATTTGCAATTTTATCAATTTCATTAGCGCTTGGGGCTACAAATGTCGTGGTAAACAAGGTTACATCGACTAATGAAGGAACGCCTACCACCACTCAAACCACTAATCAAAAGAACGTTTCAAATTCGATTTTTGGCAAGTCAAAGCCTAAGACAACTAATGATAAAGATAAAAATGAATCAAGCGACGATGCCAAGACATCTTCTGAAAAGGCGAAAGAATCGTCGTTAAAAAAGAAGGAAGCTGAAGCATCCTCACGAAAAAAAGCTTCATCTGAGAAGGCTTCTTCAAGTGCCGATAATTCGTCAGATGATACAGCGGACTCAACTGAAAGTTCGACCACAACTACCGGTAATACCACAACTGGTACGACTAAGAAATCAACTGGGAACAAGAAGTCAACTAATACCGGCAATACCGGTACAACCAAGAAGTCGACGAATAACGATAATACTGCAACGACGGGTAATACTAACGATAACACTGATACTTCGCAGGATAATACGGGTGATACAGGGGCTCAAAATAATACTGGTAATACTACGACCGGGACGAATAAATCAACAACGACCACTGGCGGCGGTACTACGGGTACAAATGATGGGACAACGACCCAAGGCACTGATGGGGGGACAAATTAATAATGTTTAGTTTCTTAGATATGATTAATCACTACCTCGGTTATTTCAATATTGGTGTCACGGTTAAAAGTCGAATTTATACTGTTTTGGGCGCATTAGGTGATATGTATTTGTTCTATATCAGCTTACGTTTCCTGAAAAATGGGATTTACAAACAGGGAATTTTAATCCTCGCAGTCGCAATTATTTTGCTGTACTTTACAATTTGTAATATTTTTTACTACTTCACTAAACGCCAACCGTGGTTTGATATTTCTCCACAGTTAGCTAAATGGCTGCATCTAGGGCATCATCCACAAGAAACCCAGGTTAATTCAAAAATGGGAACGACCGTGATTCCTGAAGGTCGGCAAACCAATATTCCGGCTAATGGTGTTTTTGATAACTCTCATGTTTTACCGGCAAAGGTTTCAACCACTGAAGCAGAGCAAGCAAATGTAGATCGATTAGTTGCGTTGATGAAGCAGGCCCAGCTGTTTCGAACCGATTACAACGGGATGGGTGATCGAAAAATTTACGAATTACTAAAAGTTGACGGTAAACCAGTTTATGCAATTGGCAAGGGTGTCATGTTGCCTTATTTTGATATGCGTAAGCAGGGAAATGCGTTGATTATTTACGGCGGGCTGAATCAAGCAGAAATCTATCCAATTGGGGAAATCAAGCGAGTCGGCTTGCAAGCTGTTCGTTCCATTGATTTATCGGATTTAAAATTGTATTTGGCATCGGTTACGATTGTCGGCGGGCCATATAAAGAGATTGGTCGTGCAGGTGTGATTGAACACCCTCAAGAATATAAATTGCGAGCTAGCGTGGCATATAAGAAGACTGACGCGCTTAGGTAGTGTTAAGGACACGAAACCAGTTAAGGGCCGTATTGGCTCTTGGCTGGTTTTTCTTTTGACCAACGTTTAAAGACTGGGACAATTTTCCGGATATAAGAAATTGTTTGGGGATCGTTTGGATTGTCGTGGAAATTTTAGAATGATGGTGTTTTAAAAATGGCTGGGTGATTTGGTGAAATCGTGTTTGAGTTCCCCGACCCTATTTGGTGAATTGCTGTTTAATTGTGTAGTGCGATGTTTTGGACTACTGAGCAGAAAACGTGTGTAAGCAGACAACTCCCAGAATATAAGGTTAGGGTAGCTTTTATTTTGGACTACCGAGCAGAAACGTGTGTGGACAAGCAGCTTCCGGCCATATAAGGTGAGATGGTTGCTGATTATTACATAGTGCGATGTTTTAGGCTGCCGAGCAGAAACGTGTGCAAGCAGACAACTCCCGGCCATATAAGCGTTTCAATCTGATATTCCAAAACCGGGAATATCAGATTGAAACGCTTATATTCTGGGAGCTGACCGTCTGCTTGCACACTCTTTCCACAAATTCTCTTTGCTTTCCCCTAAATGTGAATTATAATTAGATATTCAAGTTAAAGTATTCGGATATTCTAATTAATTAACGCCTGGCCTAAACCACTCTTTTCAGCTAGTTTGGGCCAGTTTTGAACTTTATGCCTATATTGGCAGAAGATGTGACACGGGTATCAAATTTTTGTTACAATTTTTTGACCTACGGCGTTTTTTAACATAATATGGATACAAGAACATTCTTAGGCAATTTTAATAATGAGCCTAAAGGTATTGGAGGAAAATGACATGGCAATGATCGAATTTCAAGATGTACAAAAGTACTACGGCAGTTTCCATGCTTTAAAAGATATTAATTTGAAGATTGAGGCGGGGGAAACCGTTGTTTTAATCGGACCTTCCGGATCTGGTAAGTCAACGTTAATTCGCACTGTTAATGGGCTTGAAAGAATCCAAGAGGGTAAGTTGATTGTTAACGGCCAGGATTTGGCAGATCGGAAGACCGACATGAACCGAATCCGAAAAAATGTTGGCATGGTGTTCCAACACTTTAACTTGTATGCAAATAAGACAATTTTGGAAAATATCATGTTGGCACCTCGAATTGTGCTTCATCGACCTGAGGAAGAAAATAAGAAGGTTGCCAGGCAGTTGTTGGACCAAGTTGGGCTTGAAAGTCAGGCAAACAAATATCCGGCACAATTATCCGGTGGTCAGCAACAACGAATCGCGATTGCGCGTTCATTAGCAATGAAGCCCAAGTGTCTTTTGTTTGATGAACCAACCAGTGCGTTGGATCCTGAAATGATCGATGATGTTTTGAACGTTATGAAGGATATCGCCAACGATTCAGACATGACCATGTTGGTTGTAACCCATGAAATGGGATTTGCACGTGAAGTTGCCAACCGGGTTATTTTCATGGATGATGGGCAGATTCTGGAAGATGATAGTAGTGAGAAATTCTTTGATGGTGAACCCTCCAATGAACGTGCACGTCAATTCCTTGGCAAAATTATCACGCATTAAAAATAAGTTTATCGGGAGGTTTCATCATGAAGAGGATCTTTTCAAAGATTGGGTTATTAATTGCCCTAGCCGTGATGATTGTTTCGCTGGGTGCATGTAGCAGCAGTGGATCAAAAAAGGATGTGTTACGCGACGACCGGCAATCCAAGACCATTACTTGGGGAGTAAAAGCTGATACGAAGCTGTTTGGTCTAATGGATGTTAAGGATAACCAGATTAAGGGGTTTGAAATTGATTTAGCCAAAGCAATGACTAAGCAGATTCTTGGCAAGGATGGCAAGGCACGGTTTATTCAAGTAACGAGTCAAACCCGAATGCCATTGCTTCGAAACGGAAATATTGATGCCATTATGGCAACCATGACAATTACGCCACAACGAGCTGAGCAGGTTGATTTTTCACGATCATACTTTGATGCCGGCCAAGCAATTCTAGTTAAGAATGGCAGCCCAATTAAAAATGTTCGTGACTTGAATCATAAGGGTGACGTGGTCTTAGGCGTTGTTGGTTCCAATTCGGTTCAAAACATTAAGAAATTCGCGCCAAAGGCTAAAGTCCTTCAACTAACTGATTATTCTCAAGCTTTAACCGCCTTAAAGTCTGGCCAAGGACAAGCGTTGACAACTGATAACGGTATTTTATATGGGATGTCAATTGAAAATCCCGGTTATTCAGTTGTTGGCGGGACGTTTACTAAGGAACCATATGGAATTGCCGTTGATAAAGGTCAAGGTAAGTTCCGTGATGCGCTGAATCAAGCGTTAACCAAGGTTGAAAACTCTGGTCAGTACAATAAATTATTGTACAAGTGGTTCCACAAGGTTAAAGGATTTGACTTTAAGGGGGCTGAACGATGATTAGTATTTTTCAAAATTATGGTGGCGAGCTCCTTTATGGATTAGGTCAGACTCTTCTGTGCAGTATTATCGCATTGATCTTTGCATTAATTATTGGTTCTGGATTTGCGATTATGGAAGTCATGCCTAACAAATTTGCAAGAGTCGTTGCTAAAGCATATATTGAACTTTTTCGAAATATTCCACTTTTGGTTATTACGATGTTCTTCTACGTTGTTATTCCAATGTATATTGTTGAAATTAGTGGGTTCGCGGCCGGAACAGTTGGCCTGATTCTCTATTCATCAGCGTTTATCGCTGAGACGGTGCGGTCCGGTATTCAATCAGTTGATCCCGGTCAAATGGAAGGATCACGGGCTAATGGATTGTCGTTCTGGCAAGCAATGCGCTACATTGTTTTACCACAAGCCTTCCGCTATGTCATTCCACCATTAGGCAACCAATTTATCAACTTGGTTAAAAATTCATCGGTTCTAGCCTTTGTTGCCGGCTTTGATCTGATGTATCAAGGAAACGTTATTGCATCTGATTCGTTGCAAAGTATGAGTACCTACTTGTGTGTCGGTGTTTTATACCTGATTCTAACTTTGCCGCTCAGTTATTATATGCGTTATCTTGAAAAGAAATTGGCATAAAGGGGGAACTAAACTATGCTGCATCTATTTGATATGTTCAATGTGTTAGGCGCATACTCATGGGTCAATATCCGGTTCCTTCTTGAAGGAGCTTGGGTAACGGTTGTTGTATCGGTTCTCTCAATCATTCTGAGTTATATTCTTGGTTTGATTTTGGGAGTAATTCGGTACGTTCAAATTAAATATGTATCGGCAATTGTCGGCTTTGTGATTGATATTATCCGGAACCTACCGCTAATTTTAATTATCTTCTTTACGTATTTTGGATTGCCACAAATTGGGTTTAAACCAGCGCCAATTTGGGCCTCCGTAATTGCGATGGCGATCTTCGAATCAGCGATGGTCGCTGAAATCGTCCGGGCTGGGATTGTCTCAATTCCAACTGGTCAAATGGAAGGTGCCAGAGCCAATGGATTATCGTATTGGCAGGCACTCCGGTTTATTATCCTGCCACAGGCCGTTAAAAACATGATTCCAGCCATTGTTAGTCAGTTTATTTCACTGGTAAAGGATACCTCATTGGCAACCATTATTGTCTTGCCGGATCTGATGAATCATGCCCAGATTATTTATGGTCAAAATACGAATTACACGATTCCAATGTTCTTGGCACTGGCTGTTATGTACTTCATTGTTTGTTATTCGCTGTCGTTGCTTTCAGAATATCTGGATCACCGAATGGGTCAGAGTAACAGCAAAAAAGCTAAGCAGGCTGAAGAAGTGGCCGAATCAGCGGAACGGTAAGCAAATTAACTATTAGCAGAAATGATTTTATAAATTAATAAGCCAGTCAAATGTCCTCATTTTAGGCATTTGACTGGCTTATTTGTATGGTGGTATTTTGATATGCTATTGAAAAAATCAGTTATGTGTTTGGTACTTTCGTCGATACATCAACACAGGAATCAGGTTGGTGATGATGACGGCTATAATAATCAAGCCAACACCGATGACTTGAGATCCTGATACCGCTTCTGCCAGTAAGAAAAAGGCAAAAATCACCGAAGACGGTAATTCTAATGATGAGATAATCGGTCCAATGCCAATGGCGAGGTGGGGCATGAAGTAGGAAAAGCTGGTTAGTGGAAAAATCATTGCAAAAAATGATGTGATGCCACCCCATTTTAGTGAAATGATCAAGCTTTGAGGTTCAAACAAGGTATGTCCCCAGATTATGATAATTAGCAATAGCGCTCCAAAGCTCATTAATCGGGCCTTCGTTAATGGATGTAAATCCTGACCAATCCCGCCCGTGAACTGGATAGTCAGTGCATAGGCCAGCGCAGCCAGGAAACTAAGACTTAGGCCAACCAGTGAAACTGTCTGGTGGATTGGGACAAGACCGGTTGCCAAGACGGTTCCAATTAGAACAATTCCAATACTGAATACTTGAAGCAGGGACGGCCAACGTCGATGAAAAACACTGGAAAAAATAATGGCTAACCAAACCGACTGCATCATCATAACCGCAGCTACCGCAACCGGCACATATGAAAGCGAGAGCAGGTAGAATGTATTGGTGAAGCCCATGGAACTGCCAGAGAGAATCACCAGCCATTTTTCTCGTTTATCAGGGACGTTTCGTTTGGCTGGTTTAAGGAACGCACTGGCCACGACAAAGAAAAGCCAGGCGATTAAGAAGGTGAGACATAGTAGCATCCCATCATGAACGCCTTGAGCGCGGGCCATTTTGAAGAGTGATCCGGGAATGCCGTAGCTGATGGCACCAAGCGCAACAAAAATTGCGGCGTATTTTTTCAAATGATCACCTCATGTCAATTTATCTCCAGAAAAACAGCCATGCAATTAACTAAAACGTTAAAATGATGGCTGATATTTTTGGGCTTGAATATGAAATTGTAAAAGATTGTAACGCCACTAAATGAGTTTACCACCAAGGCTTTTAATCAGCCAGCAATGATTAAAAGCTCAATCGATAACTTCAATATGGGTAATATCCTTGAATTTAGCCATATCCTTGATAAACGAATCGGGATTTCGTGGCTTTTTTAATCTTAAACGAACTTCCAGCGAAAAGGAGTCCGGATTATAAGTTAAAATCCGCATTTGAGTGTTGATGCTTCCTAAGTCTTGGAGGCGGATCGGAAGTTTATCAATATCCTTTAATTTTCCGGTAACGGTGATTTGTAATCTAAGAAGTGAACGGTTGGGATACCGTTTCAAAGCCCGAATTCGGCGAACAATGGTTTGAGTGATGAGGATGCACAATGTCCCGGCGATTCCGATGATAAACATATCAGCACCAATCGCCAATCCAATGGCAGCCGTGGACCATAGGCCGGCAGCTGTCGTTAAACCATCAATTTTGTGGTTACGGGTCATGATGGCACCAGCACCGATAAATCCAATTCCGGTAACAACGCCAGCCGCGATTCGGGAAGGGTCAAGCCCAATATCAGAGCGAGTCGTCACGTCGAAAAAGCCATATTTTGAGATGATCATAAATAAAGCTGAGCCGACAGCCACCAACATATGGGTTCGAATGCCAGCCGTCTTTAGGCGGGCTTTCCGTTCAAAACCGACCATGCCGCCACAAATAGCCGCAACGAACAAACGGAGAACCCATTCCATTTGGTAGAGCCAATAGTCCATGCAATCACCTTCCTCTTAATGTTGGTTACCGCCATTATAACGCGTTCGGCCGGGTGGTTACGAAAATGAGCTACGGATAGGCGACGAGAAACTAGTTTCCCATCTCACGTTCATCTAATATTAGTCGTGATTACACAACGGGAGAGGTTGGGATAATAGTCATTTTACCCAGTCTCAGTTAGTGTAAACACGATTGTTATCAAGCAAAAATGCGGGACAAAGGGCAGCTTCCGACCGTGTAACCGAATTATCCAAATACTCAAAACCGGAAATATCTTATTGAACTTGTTACATAGTAGAAAACGTGGCCCAGCAAGCAGGCTCCGGCCATATAAGCCCCCTAACTTGATATTCCAAAACCGGGAATACCTTGTTGGCCTTGTTATTTAGCCGAAACGTGGCCGGGATCTAACCGCTTGCTGGGCCACTCTGGCTATTTAAAAACGTAAACCTTACTTTCATATGGTCGAAGTGTTGTACCTTGATCATCCTCGTAATTACCGATTAGGCGCTCAGTTGCGTTTGCCTGATCGTAGTCGCGGGTCACAGTTTGATCGGTAAAGTTGCTAAGGACTAGTAATGTCTGGTCTTCATAGTGACGACGATAAGCAAATACCTCGGCATCTTGCGGATCGATTTCCTCATAGGTCCCATAACGGATTAATTCGGAATCGTGACGCAGAGCAATCAGCTTTTGGTAGTAATAAAAGACTGATTCAGGATCTTCAAGTTCACCGGCGACGTTAATTTCAGTGTAATTTGGATTTAATGCGAACCAAGGTTTGACCTTGGAGAAACCGGCATTTTCCTTGGCATCCCATTGCATTGGTGTCCGGGCGTTATCACGGGAGACGTTTGCTAGATACTTCAGCATTGTCTTACCATCGACAAATTTATTTTCATCGACTAATTCGTGATAGCTGTTGATCGATTCCAAGTCTTCATACTGATCTAGGCTTGTGTAGTGAACGTTGGTCATACCGAGTTCTTCACCTTCATAGACATAAGGAGTTCCCTGCATCATGTGAAGGGTCGTTCCGAGCAGTTTAGCTGCCCGAACCCGATATTTAGGATCGTCGTTGGCAAAGCGGGAAACAGCCCGTGGCTGATCGTGATTGTTCCAGTAAAGACTGTTCCAACCCTGACCATCCAATTCAACTTGCCAACGAGATAGTGCCCGCTTTAAATCAGTAAGTTTAACTGGGGCATCGTTCCATTTTCCGAGACGCTTATCAGGATTTGAACTCAATGAAACATGTTCAAATTGGAAGACCATGTTTAATTCATTGCTCTTTAGCCCTGTATATTCAATTGCATCTTCAGGTTTGGAGCTCGGCATTTCACCCACTGTCATCACATCATAGTGGGAAAGGACTTTGTCGTTCATCTCATGCAAATAATCGTTAAGCTTTGGTCCGTCAGCAACCATCTTTTCAACAGTCGCATAGTTGGCAGGAGCTGGGGCATCTGGTAACCCGGCTGGTTTGGAAATCAGATTAATGACGTCCATTCTGAAACCGTCAACGCCTTTGTCCAACCAGAAACGCATTAAGCTCCAAATAGATTCTCGAACGTCGGGGTTCTCCCAGTTCAAATCAGGTTGGCCGGGTGCAAATAAATGTAAGTAGTATTGGCCACGTTCAGGAACATAGGTCCATGCAGAACCGCCAAAAGCAGCTCCCCAGTTGTTAGGTTCATGACCATCAACCGGATCACGCCAGATATAGTAGTCGGCATATTGATTATCCTGTGATTTTTTACTTTCTTGGAACCATCTGTGTTGATCGGAAGTATGGTTAACAACCAGGTCCATCAATAATTTGATGCCACTTTTGTGTGTCGCTTCAAGCAATTGATCGAAGTCGGCCATTGTGCCATACATTGGGTTAATAGCTTCATAATCAGCAATATCATAACCATTGTCCTTATTAGGGGACTCGTAAATTGGGTTTAACCAAATGACATCAACGCCTAATTTCTTCAAATAAGGAAGTCGTTGTTTGATTCCTGGTAAATCACCAATGCCATCATTGTTGCTGTCTTGAAAACTCATTGGATAAATTTGATAAACGACTGAATCTTGCCACCATTTGTGTGTCATGTTAATTGAACCTCCATTTTTATTTTAAATTAATTTAGTTTACTTTGTTGCTGTTTTTGCCGAGTAGGCTGGGTGAATGACGCTGACGGCTAAGGCGCCGATAAACATCATGATTCCGGCAATTACGATCATACCAGGCATTGATTTGCCGATTAATGGGAAGATTGCGAAGCTGGCAACTGATGCGATAATTTGTGGTAAGCAGATACCGCAGTTGAATAATCCCAGATAAGCACCTTCGTTTTCACCGTGAAGTGATTCGGTAAATAGTGAGAGGGCTTCAGTCTGCATGGTCAGATAACTGATACCAATCAAAGCAAACGGCACGATGAGCAGCATCTGTGAATGAACGAAGAAAACCCAAACCATACCGGCACCACCCATGATTAAACCAATTCTGAACCAGAACTTACGTTGAGTGGGCTTTGTGTGTGACAGAACCATGAAGCCCCAGATAACGGCAGCTAATGATTCAACACAGGTTAAAATGCCAAACCAGTTTCCGGCAGCCTGATAACCGGCAGATGCTGGATTACTTGTATTCCAAACGTTTTTGGCAATTGCACCGGTTCCGTATGTCCAGATATATTGAAATGCGAACCAGTCGAATAATTGAACAAATGATACTTCCCAGAAGGAACGAGGAGCTGTTTTAACTAAGTGCCAAAGACTCGGTTGCTTTTCTTTCTTTTTATCTTCTGGAATCCCATGATAACGGGCATAAGTCATTGGATCGTACTCTTTAACTGACCAGATTGTGTAGAGTGATGTCAATAATAGGACACCAGCACCAATGTAAAAGGCCATCTTAACTGACAGCGGTACTTCACCTTTAGGGGCAACATTAGAAACACCAATCCAGGTTAACAGAAATGGAAAGATGGTTGCAAGCACGCCACCAAGGTTTGAAAATGATTGTTGCCAAGACCATGCTTTGTCTTTTTGGCTCTCATTAACCATATCACCGATAATCATCTTGAATGGCTGCATGCAGACGTTTGATGAGAGATCCATGAAGAGAATCGTAATTGCACCAAACATTAGTGCTGCTAATGAGGCGTACCCAAAGCCGAATGAACCGGCATTGGGTAACAGAATCATGACAAGTGCAGCAATTGGTGCACCAATCATTAAGTAAGGCATCCGTCGGCCAAATCGATTCCAAGTTTGGTCTGAATATTTTCCAATTAAAGGCTGAACGACCATTCCCGCAAGTGGCGGAAGAATAAAGAAGAATCCCAGTTTAGTTGGGTCGGCACCAATGGTCTGAAAAATCCGTCCCATTTGTGAGGATTGGAGTGAGAAGGCCATATTGACACCGAAGAAGCCAAATGTCATTGCGAATATGGTGCTTAATTTTAATGTTGGTAATCCTTTATGTTGCGTTTTAGTTTCAGATTGGGCAGAGGCTGTGTTGGCGGCCTTACCAATTTGTTCTTTAGCAATCATGAAAATTCCTCCCTAGTAAATGGTTCTTATAAATGATTGAACGTTGAAGGTTCGTTGATCAGTGTGTTGACCTGACTGAAATTAAACATGTTAATTGAGCTGGGACAATCTAATGAAGAAACAATCCCCTTCAAACAGTTCTAAAAACAACTTTGAATGAATGATTCCTAACAACTTGGCCAATTCATGAATTGTTAGAAAACGGTTTCATTCATTTCTACAGTGATGATAATATCATCAATTGCAATCGCTTGCAACTCTTTTATATCACCAACACAAACGTTTGTGGAAATATACAAGTTTATTGTGGTAAGATAAGAGCCGAAGTGTCCGAGATTACGGGAAAGGAAGCGGTTATCATGGGAGCCACAATTAAGGATATTGCTGAGTTAGCGGGGGTGTCACCGGCAACTGTTTCGCGTGTCTTATCCGGACAAAGCGATTTTTATTCAGAAAAGACCGCCAGAAGGGTTCATCGGGCGGCTAAAAAACTTGGATATCAGAAGAATACAAGTGCAGTTGAACTGGTTACCAAGACCAGCAAAACCATTGCCGTGATTGTGAGTTCAACCCAAACGAATTTTGCGGATCAGATCATTGATGGCATTCAGGAGCAAGCCATGCAAAAAGATTTGAATGTGATCATTTTGTATGCTGGCGAGAAGAATGCCAAATTACAGAAGCGAGCCCTTGAAACCGTAATTGAACGGTCTGTTCTAGGAATTTTATTGGTAGCGATTGATTTGGATCCCAGCAACGATAATTTGCTAAGGTCGGCGAATATTCCATTTTTATTTCTATCAATTTGTTTTCGCAACCATCGCTTTCCGTTTATTTCGTCAGATGATTTTAAAATCGGTTATCAAGCAACAACTTATCTAATTGAGAAAGGTCACGTCAAAATTGGCTTTGCGGCAGCTGATTTGGAATCGTTTACCGGCCAGTTAAGGTTAGCGGGGTATCGGCGTGCGATGGATGAGTACCAACTTCCCACAAGCCCTGATTGGGTCAGTGATGGCGATTTTGCGTATGAAGATGGCGTGCTGGCAATGAAACAATATGGTGAAGAGACTCAGCTAACGGCAGTAATTGCCTCAAGTGACTTGGCAGCAATTGGGATCCTTAATCAAGCTCAGGCCTTTAATGTTAAGGTACCAAACGATCTATCAGTGGTCAGCATCGATGGCACTTATTTGTGTAACATTGTCCGACCGAGAATAACAAGTGTCACGCAGTCGTTTCGAGAAATGGGCATCAAGGGAATGCAGACGCTGTTAGGGGGGAAGCTGGATCAGTTTGACTTGCTGTATACGGGGATTGGGATTACAGAGAGGGAGAGTGCAAAAAGCCACGGTTAGCTTCCAGAATATAAGCCGCTCAAACTAATATTCCCGATTTTGGAATATTAGTTTGAGCGGCTTATATGGCCGGAAGCTGTGGCACTTTTGCACGTTTCAACTCGGAGGCCCAAACCAACATCAATATTCCCGATTTTGGAAGATTAGTTTGAGTGGCTTATACGGCCGGAAGCTGTGGCAGCAAATAATAAAGGAATAGGTTCCTTGGAGACAGCAAAAACCAGTCAGGACTGATTGAAGTCAGTCACTAACTGGTTTTTGTTTAAGAAATATTGATTTTATTTTGTTACGTTCTGGGATGAATGCTAATTGATGCACTCAGATTTAGTTTTGACTCTTTACTGAATTATCTTGATCATCTTCGTCGATTGGGGCATCTTCATTTTTAATGTCGACAATACCGTTTTTCTTAACTTCATAATAGAAAACAGGGACGCCGACAGCAACAAAGATAAATGATGTGAGGACACCCGGCAAGTCTGACATGATTTCACTGCCAATGACAAATAGTGAACCAAAAATTGCGACAATCGGTGTGAGTGGGAATAATGGTGTTGAGAAAACGCGCTTTGTGTTGGGATTCCGTTTCCGAAGAAGGAAAACACCTACAAATGCCATTACGTAGAAGCAATAAACGGTAAAGATACATAATTCTGACAACCGATCAGCGTTTGAAAAGATAATCATAATGGCGACGATGATTAATTCGGCAATGGTTGAAAAAATTGGGGTATGCGATTTTGGATGTAAGTAAGCTAACGTTTTTGAAAATGGCAGCTGCTTACGCTTAGCCATTGCGTACATAATTCGTGGGAAGGTCATAATTTTACCATTCATACAACCGACAATTGAAATAATAATTCCGATACTGAGGATCTTACCGCCAATCTCTCCGAAAGCTTGATTGGCGAGGTAAGGGATCGCTCCGGTACCTAATTTATGAATTTGTTCAGCAGGGACGGCACGGTAAACACCGTATGAAACCAACATATAAATGACTAAAACAGCTAAAATTCCAAATGTGATTGCTTGGGGAAGCCGTTTACGCGGATTCTTAATTTCGCCTCCCAGATTGGCAACTAAAATCCAGCCATCGAACGCAAATAAGGTTGCCAAAATAGCAACACCAAAGTTGCCGGCTGATTGATGAACTTCAGAAATACTTTGGCCAAAGGCACTTTTGTTACCAAAAAAGAGGCCAAAAATAATCAAGGCGGCGACCGGAACTAATTTACAAACTGTGGTAATAATGGCAAACGTTGCGCCGTAGCGATTAGAGAATAGATTTAAAATGCCGACTAAAATGATGGTGCCAATGGCAATTAATGCATTATATTTGCTTGGGAAGCCAAAAAAATCAGAAAGTAAAATTGCTAAATAAGCTCCTAGTGAAGCAATCATGGCCGGGCCATAAATGATGATCTGCATCCAGCCGGATAAGAACCCCCAGACTTTTCCGTAGATCTTTTCCATATAAACGTACAAGCCGCCGGTCTCTGGCATTTGCGATGCAATTTCGGCGATCGTCAAGCCGGCAGTGATGGTCAAAATACCACCCGCCAGCCATGCAAGTAACCCCATTGTGGTTGAGCCGGCATCATCCAAGACGGCTGATTGGCGAACAAAGACACCGGCACCGATAATCGTTCCGATTACTAGCGATAACGCTGACCAGAGGCCAAGGTCCCGGTCAAGCGACACTTCCTTTTGTTGTTTCATAACGAATTTCTTCCTCTCTGTTATTAACGATTAGTGATTAGTCGGTTGTTAAAACATACTTAGCAAACCGTTTTGCATCAACATCTTTTAGCTCCGCTTTGATGACTGTCCCATCATCACGGTAGTCAGTTTTTAAAATATTAGTGTTGTCATTTAAATAGGAAACGACGTCGCCCTTATCAAACGGAATTAATAACGACAAGGTCTGATAATCTTTAAAAATCTTTTCCTTAATCATGGTGGTTAATTCTTTTAGTGAGTCCTCATCGTTTGCTGACATGATGAGGTTATCTCCCTCACGATTAGGATATTGAACTTCTAATTTGTCAGCTTTGTTTAAAGCAACGATCATTGGTACGTTGGTGATGCCGATTTCGGCCAATGTTTCTTCAGTTGTCTTCATCATCAACTCACGGTGGGGATCGGAATAATCAACCACTTGAATCAGTAAATCGGCACTGGCAGCCTCAGCCAACGTTGATTTGAAGGCTTGGACCAATTGGTGGGGTAACTGGCTGACAAAACCAACCGTATCACTCAGTAAAAACCGTTTTTGATCCGGTAAGGTCAGCTTTCTTACGGAGGTGTCCAAAGTCGCAAATAACATATTTTTGACCATCACTTGTTTATCTTCGTTTTCACCATATAAGTTAATCATGCCGTTCATGACGGTTGACTTGCCCGCGTTAGTGTAACCGACTAAGGCAACCGTTGGCGTTTCGCTGCGGTCACGCTGTTTGCGTTTGGTTAAATCAGCTTTGGAGGATTCTTTCAATTCTGCGTTAACGTGGGTAATCCGTTTCTCCAGCGTTCGTCGGTTTAATTCATATTGTGATTCACCGGCACCACGGTTGGTGAAGCCGCCGCCACTACTAGTACCGGTTTGCTGATCAAGCCGTTGACTGGCGCTGGTGTGCAGACGGGGAAGCTGGTACTTTAGCTTGGCTAATTCAACTTGCAATTTAGCTTCCCGGGACTGTGCCCGGTTGGCAAAGATTTCAAGAATCAAGCCAGTTCGGTCAATAATCCGGGCCTTTGTATTCTTTTCAATATTTCGAATTTGGCTGGGTGATAATTCATCATTTGCCACAATGGTGTTAACACCATCATCGATGACCACTTGGGTTAACTCTTCGATTTTTCCCTTGCCAAAATAAGTAGCTGGGTCTGGCTTATCCAATTTTTGAACCAAGCTTTCAACGACCTTCATATTATTTGCTTCAACTAGGTTGTTTAATTCGGTCATTGAATAGTCAAAGCTGTTTGAATTTCGATTTAGGCCAATCGTAACGACTGGTGTTAAGTTATCTGTTAAGTCCATGAAGTCCTCCTAAGAAATTTTTCTGTTCAAGTATAACACACAAGTGTAAGAAAATCGTAGACAAATCACTTTTGTTACGTTTCTGTGATAATAAGGCTAATAGAGTCGTATGATTGGATCTATTAACCTTATTGTGGAACGGGATCGTATTTTTGTCTCTAGGACGAGTTTTGCGAGATGCAGTTGTTGATGTTTCTTTGATACTGCTTAAAAATAATTCTCATAGTGAATCTAGGATTTGGGACAATGATGATTAATAATCAGGCTGTTACTTTATCAAACCCCAAGGTTAACTTCAAATATTTTGTCATAAATGATGGTTAATTGTAAAACGTAACTAATCTATTTGGTGATTAAAAAATTCAACCTATTATAGGATGTCCGAATTCAACCTAATTTTTGCGATCAAAGTGAGTTGTTGGAGAAGTTTAGCCTCATTTTTTCTTAATCGATTGGTGGCTTGTTTACAGCATGCGCACAAGTAATTATGATGAATTTAAAATAGAATCTTTGGAATACATTACAAATTCATGTTGCGTTTAATCGAATTTTCATTTAAAATTTAAACTTGTTCATTAATCAAAGACATAATCGAAGGGATGTATTTTTTATGAAGCTAGGTTCATTTGCAAAGATTAGCGGGATTGCTGCACTTTCGGCGTTAATTCTTGCTGGTTGTGGTCAGTCATCAGCAACTAAAAGCGGCAAGAATGAGTTGACGTGGGTTCAAAGTAGTAACATGCCAACAATGGATTTATCAAAAGCAACTGATCAAATTTCCGGTCAAACCTTAAATGGTTCTAATGAAGGACTACTGAGAATGGCAGAGAATAATGAGGTTGTTCCGGGAGTGGCCAAGAGTTATACGATCTCTAAAGATGGAAAAACGTGGACATTTAATTTACGACATTCTAAATGGAGTGATGGGACTGCCGTAACAGCTAAGGATTTTGTTTATTCGTGGCGGCGGACCTTGGATCCTAAAACAGCATCACAATATGCTTACATCTTTGACCATGTTGCCAATGCAACTAAAGTTAATGAAGGTAAATTACCATTATCCAAGTTAGGGGTTAAGGCGGATGGCAATTACAAATTGGTTGTCACGTTGGCTCGACCACAAAGTTATTTTAAATACCTCGTTGCCCAGTCGTATTTCTTCCCACAAAAGGAATCAGTCGTTAAAAAAGACGGTGGTAAATATGGGACGACCAGCAAGGACATGATTTATAATGGACCTTTCAAATTAACGGGATGGACTGGAACCAATGATACTTGGAGTCTGGTTAAAAATAAGCATTACTGGAATGCCAAGAAGGTCACCCTGGATAAGATTAAGTTCCAGGTTGCCAAAGACCCGGCCACTGCTTTGAATCAGTATCAAAGCGGTAAAGTGCAAGTAACACCACTGGTTGGTCAACAAGTTAAGCAGTATAAGACTAATAAAGACTTTGTGTTACGAAAGAACGCGGCAACCTTCTATTTGGAAATGAATCAGAAGAAATACGCCTTCTTTAGAAATCAGAACATTCGTAAAGCAATTTCTTTAACGATCAATCGCCAACAATTAACCGATAAAGTCCTCGCTGACGGTTCGGTTCCGGCAAAGGGACTGGTTGCCGCCAATATGTCACTTCATAATGGTAAGGATTTTGCTGACCAAGCAGAAGTTAAAGGTGCGACATCTCAAAATTTGGTGGAAGCTAAAAAGTTATGGGCGAAGGGATTAAAAGAAACTGGTAAGAAGTCAGTTTCCTTTAACCTAATGGCTGATGATACTGAAGCTGGTAAGCGAACGACTGAATTTGTCCAAAGTCAGCTGACAAAGCTGCCCGGTTTTAAAGTAACCAATCAAAACCTACCATATAAGACACGACTACAACGATCGGCCGATGGTCAGTTTGACATGGTAGTGACCGCTTGGATTGCCGATTTCCCAGATCCAATCACATTCTTATCGTTGTTGACATCTGATAACTCATACAACAATGGAAAATGGCAGAATGCCCAGTATGATAAGTTGGTTGCTGATGCTGAAGGTAAGGATGCGAATAATGCTAATAAGCGTTGGGATGACATGGTGAAGGCAGAAAAGGTATTGGCAAACGATGAGGGAATTGTGCCGCTATACCAACAAGCAACCCCACAACTGGTTAAATCCGGTATTAAAGGGATTCAGTATTTCCCAACGGCGCCAATTTGGGACTGGAGCAAAGTAACAGTCAAATAAGTTTTAAACATAGATAAGTAAATAGGTGAAGGCTGAGGCGATTTTTCATTTGCCTCGGCCTTTTTTGCGTTTGCGAACACTGTTTCATCTGCTCGAAATAAGAAAGTAGTCTAACCTAAGATGTGATCAGAGGGACGGCACGCTTTTTGCATTTTATCTCTAAATGATGTATATTTTCACCTATAAAAAAATTGTGGACAATCTTATTTTGTTAACCGAATATGTGAACACAATGTTAACAAATGATTTAAACGGTTTTTTCGAAGGAGGATTATTCTGTTGATGAGTTTTTATTGTTAAAATGAGATCGGTGATTTGTATGATCATTAATACGAAAAGGGCATCTAAACTAAGTGCGACTAGCAATGAAGGTTTCACAGATCAAGCATCTAATCATAACGAAAAGATTAAAAATTAAAAAAAGTTAATCATCGCATTGCTTTTAATCAAATTTTAATTTAAAATAGATGCATTACAAAATTAGTTAAGAAAATTTGGAAGGGAAGTATCGCAATATGAAATTAAATTCATTCGCGAAACTAAGTGGGGTAGCGCTATTATCAGCGTTAGTTCTCGCGGGATGTGGGAGCAAATCCTCATCCACAGGTACTAAGAAACAAACGTTAAATTGGATGGTTCCATCAAGTATTTCAACCATGGATACATCAAAGATGACTGATCTTTATTCATCACAAGTTGCTAATGCGACCAATGAGGGTCTTCTTCGCATGGGGAACAGTAAGGTAACTCCCGGAGTTGCAAAGAGTTACAAGATTTCTAATGGTGGTAAAACATGGACATTTAATTTGCGTCATTCAAAATGGAATGATGGCAAACCAGTTACTGCGGAAGATTTTGTCTTTGCATGGCAGAGAACAGTCAGCCCCAAGACTGCTTCACAATATGCATACATATTTGGTAACGTTAAGAACGCCACTCAAATTTCAGCTGGCAAAATGTCACCCTCTAAGTTAGGGGTTAAGGCAGATGGCAATTATAAATTAGTTGTTACTTTGAACAAGCCACAAAGTTTCTTTAAATACATGGTTGCGCAGGGCTACTACTTCCCACAAGAGAAATCTATTGTTCAGAAGTATGGTTCTAATTATGCTACCAATGCAACTAAGAATGGGTATAACGGACCATTTATTCTTAAGGGATGGAATGGTACCAACGATACATTCAAGTTAGTTAAGAATCCGAAATACTGGGATGCTAAGAAGGTTAAGCTGTCAACGGTTAACTTCCAGACAATTAAGGATCCCTCAACTGCTTTGAATAGTTATCAAAGTAATAAGCTTGACTTTACAACGTTAAATGGGACTCAAGTTAAGCAATACAAGAATAACAAAGATTATCATGATTATCTTGAAGCTTCCTCGTTCTATTTGGAAATGAACGAAAAGAAAGATCCAATGTTTAAGAATAAGAATATTCGAAGAGCACTTTCCCTTGCAATTGATAAGAAGCAGTTTGTTGACAAAGTGTTAGCTGATGGTTCAATTGCTCCTAAAGGATATGTACCCGCAAAGATGTCGTCGCATAATGGTAAAGATTTTGCCGATCAAGCATATGTTAAAGATGCAGTTGAATATAATTTAGCTCAAGCTAAGAAGTACTGGGCTAAGGGATTGAAAGAAACTGGCAAGAAATCTGTTTCCCTTACCTTATTATCTGATGATACGGATGGTGCAAAGAAGAACACAGAATTTGTTCAAAGCCAATTAACTAAATTACCTGGTCTAAAGATTACTAACCAAAATGTGCCATTTAAGACGCGTCTCTCACGTTCACAAAATGGTCAATTTGATCTTGTTATCACTGCATGGATTGCTGATTATCCAGATCCATCGAACTTCTTGGATCTCTTTACATCAACTAATTCACAAAACAATGGTAAATGGAAGAACGCTCAATATGATGCTTTGATTAAAAAGTCTGAAAGTACCGATGCTAACAATGAAACAGCTCGTTGGAACGATATGGTTCAAGCTGAAAAGATCTTAATGAATGATCAAGGGATTGTGCCATTATATCAGCAAGCTCAATCAACTTTGATGCAATCCAAAGTCAAAGGTGTTCAATTCTTCCCAACATCTCCACAATGGGCTTGGGATAAAGCTTCAATTAAGTAGTCAAAATGTAGTATCATAAGTTAACAGTTCGATGCAATTGAGGCTGGTGATTGTGTGTCCAGTCTCTTTTACATTATTTGGACTTATTAGAAATAGTTACTAAGATAATTAGAAATGAGAGGAATTTCTATGGCAAAGTACTTGGCGAAAAGAATATTCTACATTATTCTGACCTTGTTTATTGTTACGACAGCTACCTTCTTTCTGATGAAATTTATGCCCGGGACGCCGTTGACTAACCAAGCTAAGTTAACGCCAGGCCAGATTCATCAGATTTATAAGCAATATGGACTGGATAAGCCACTTTGGCAGCAGTATTTGGTTTATCTGGGCGGGGTTGTTCATGGTAATTTTGGAACATCCTTCCAGTTTAGTAACCAACCAGTTTCGTACCTGATTGGCAGTCGAATGGGACCTTCACTGACTATTGGTGGTGAAGCAATGGTTGTTGGTGTATTGGCAGGCTTAGTTGTTGGAGCAATTGGTGCTATTAAAGCGAACACTTGGGTTGATACGACAGCAACAATCATTTCAATCTTGGGTGTTTCAATTCCATCATTTGTTTTGGCTGTCTTGCTTCAATATTATTTAGGTTTAAAACTAAGATGGTTCCCGATTGCTGACTGGGGTGGCTTCATGTATACCGTCCTACCAACTTTGGCGCTGGCCGCGTCGCCATTAGCTGAAACCGCGCGATTTATGCGAACGCAAATGGTGGATGTGTTAAGTTCCGATTATATTGAACTTGCCAAGGCTAAAGGAATGGGCAAAGTTGGCATTATTTATCATCATGCTCTCCGAAATAGTTTAATTCCGGTTGTAACCATTGTTGGCCCGTTGGCCGTTGGAATTATGACCGGATCAATGGTTGTTGAAAACATCTTTTCGATCCCAGGAATTGGTGAGCAATTTGTGAAGTCAGTTCTGACGAACGATTATCCAACGATTATGGGACTAACAATTGTTTATTGTGCGATGCTTTGTGTTGTGCTGCTGATCACTGATATCGTTTACGGCATCATTGATCCACGAATTAGAATTAATAAGTAGGAGGGACTATATAATAATGGCAGATAATGCAAAACATATCTCAGCTGGCGATTTTAAGCCAATTTCTGCTGAAGATCGCGGAAATTTAGATAGTGAAAAAATTTCGGCGCCCTCATTAACTTTCTTACAAGATTCGTGGCGTCGATTCAGAAAAAATAAAGCAGCAATGATTGCATTGATTATTTTGATCATTCTGTTCATTTTGGCATTTGGTTCCAATCTCTTTGAAACTCATGCGCCTAATGCAACCAATCCGAATTTAGCTAATTTACCACCAAAGATCCCTGGTATTGATATCAATGGATTTAACGGGACACTTGATCAGTCCGGTCAACGGATTAATGCTTATGCGCAAGCTCATGCCGGATCTAAGTACTTCATTTTAGGAACTGATTATTTAGGCCGTGATTTATTTTCCCGGATCCTTTATGGAACCCGGATTTCATTAACAATTGCGTTGGTTGCCAGTTTCTTTGATTTGGCAGTTGGGGTTGTTTATGGTGTGATTTCCGGCTGGATTGGTGGCTGGGTTGATACTTTCATGCAACGAATCATTGAAATTTTGCTGTCGATTCCTAACTTGGTTGTTATTATTTTGTTGATGGTGATCTTGAAACCAGGAATGGAATCAATTATTATTGCGATCGCGTTAACTAGTTGGATTAACATGGCCCGACTGATTCGAGCGCAAACGCTGGAATTAAAGAACCAAGAGTTTGTGTTAGCCGCGAGAACGTTGGGTGAGAGTTCGATTAAAATTGGATTTAAACACTTATTGCCCAACTTGAGTAGTATTATTATCATTAATTTAATGTTTACGATTCCAACGGCTATTTTCTTTGAGGCCTTCTTATCGTATATCGGAATTGGTGTTTCGGCACCACAAGCTTCACTTGGTACGTTAATTAATGATGGACAAAAGAACTTCCAATTCCTGCCATATCAAATGTGGTATCCAGCAATTGTCTTGTCCTTATTAATGATTGCATTTAACATCTTGGGTGATGGTATGCGTGATGCCTTTGACCCAAAGAGTAGAGAGTAGGTGATTTGAGATGGAAAACGCGAATGATATTCTTGAGGTCCGAAATCTCAAAATCAACTTCAAAACTTATGCCGGTACTGTCAAAGCCATTCGAGATATTAGTTTTGATCTGCGAAAAGGGGAAACTCTTGCAATCGTTGGTGAATCCGGTTCTGGTAAATCGGTTACCACGCGAAGTATTATGGGATTAAATGCAGAAAATGCGGTCATTGACGGCGGCACGATTATGTATAAAGACCAAGATTTGTTGAAGAAAACCCGTAAACAAATGGATCAAATTCGTGGCCGTGACATTGCTGAAATCTTTCAGGATCCAATGACGTCTCTGGATCCGACAATGAAGATTGGTAAGCAAATTGCTGAACCACTGATTATTCATAAAGGGATGAAACGTGAAAAAGCATATGCCCAAGCCTTGGAAATGATGAAACTGGTTGGGATTGATAATGCTAAAGAACGGATTAACGATTACCCTCATCAATTTTCAGGCGGAATGCGTCAACGGATTGTGATTGCGATTGCGTTGGTCAATTATCCAGAAATTCTAATTGCTGATGAGCCAACCACTGCCTTGGATGTGACAATTCAAGCTCAGATCCTTGATTTGATGAAAGAATTACAGGCGAAGACCAATACCTCCATTATTTTCATTACTCATGATTTGGGCGTTGTGGCTGGAATGGCTGATCGGGTTGCTGTTATGTATGCTGGTAAAATCGTTGAATATGGGACTGTTGATGAAATCTTTTACAATCCTAAGCATCCATATACTTGGGGCTTGCTTAATTCAATGCCAACAATGGATACATCAGGAACTGAATTGCCTTCAATTCCCGGGACACCCCCTGATTTACTTGATCCGCCCAAGGGTGATGCCTTTGCAGCCAGAAATCAATATGCACTGGAAATTGATACAAAGCAGCAACCACCGTTCTTCAAAGTTTCGGATACGCACTATGCTGCAACTTGGCTTTTGGATCCAAGAGCTCCTAAAGTAACACCACCTGATCCGATTATTGAACGTCAAAAGCATTATGCGCAATTAACGCATGAAGCGATTGATAAAAGTCGTGGCAAACACATTGAAGAACAGGAGGAGCAACTGTGATTGACTATTCAGACGAAAATAAAATTTTACAGGTTGAACATCTAAAACAGTATTTTAATGTTGGTAAACCAGATGAAGTTAAAGCGGTTGATGATATTTCGTTTGATGTTTATCGTGGTGAAACGTTTGGGTTGGTTGGTGAATCCGGTTCTGGTAAAACAACGACCGGTCGGGCAATCATCCATTTATATGAGCCAACTTCTGGTAAAATCGTTTTTGACGGTCAAGATGTTTCAAAGCTAAGAACCAAGCAGCAGAAGAAACACTTCCGTCGTGAAATGCAGATGATCTTCCAAGATCCATATGCTTCGTTGAACCCACGAATGAAGGTTAAGGATATTGTTGCTGAAGGGATTGACATTAATCATTTGGCAAAGGATGATGCCGATCGATCCAAGCAGGTTGAAGATTTGCTCGAGACCGTTGGTTTAAACCGAGACCATTCCAGCCGATACCCACATGAATTTTCAGGTGGTCAGCGGCAACGAATCGGAATTGCCAGAGCGTTAGCCGTTCAACCGCAGTTTATTATTGCTGATGAGCCAATTTCTGCTTTGGATGTTTCAATTCAAGCTCAAGTTGTCAACTTGTTAAAGAAGTTGCAGCGAGAACGTAATTTGACCTATCTCTTTATTGCCCATGACCTTTCGATGGTTAAGTATATTAGTGATCGAATTGGCGTTATGCATTACGGCAGAATGTTGGAGATTGCAACTTCCGATGAAATTTACGCCCATCCATTGCATGATTACACTGCTAGTCTTTTGTCGGCTGTCCCAGTTCCCGACCCTGAGTATGAACGGGCCCGAACTCAGATTCCGTATGATGCCAGCCAAGAATTTGACGGTAAGGATCGTAAGTTAGTCGAAATTGCGCCTCATCACTGGATTAGAGCAAGTGAAGACGAAATTCCGATCTATAAGAAACGGTTAACCGAACCTTCACGATTACAAAAATAGCTACTAAAAAAGTCGTTGTCCAGATTTGTGGACAACGACTTTTTTAGTAGCTATTTTTAGCGTTGAAGATTGTGATTATAGTTGAGTACCAACATTGTTAAAATATTCAACTGATAGTTGTTTGCCATCCCAGTTAACTTTTGTGACACTGCCGTTTTTGGTTGAAACGTCAACGGGAATATCACTCCATTTGCTCACAACGTTTCGGATTAAGGTCCCATGGGTAGCCAGCAAGATTTTATCGCCGTCTTTAGCGTCTTGGATGACTTGGTCAATTCCCGGCTGCAGGCGCGCCCAGAAAGTGTCACTACTTTCAGCATCACCATAAGGATCACCCTTAGCGATCATGTCTTCGGCCTTGTCGATGCCAAATTCAGCGATTAGACCATGGAATGAGTTGATGCCAATTGGGCCGCCAATTGTGTGCCATGTTTTCACGTCATCTTCACCTTCGTAATAGCCAAAATTCAATTCACGAAAGGCTGCGGTAGCAATTGTGGTCGTTAACGTTGACGGGTTTTCTTTCAAAATCAATTCGCCGGTTTGAATGGCTCGCGGCGCATCACTACTATATGCCGCGTCGAAATGAATTTGACTAAGTCGTTTACCCGCGTCCACTGCATCAGCGATTCCTTTGTCAGTTAACGGAGAGTCCGCCCATCCTTGGATTCGGTGATATTTATTTAAATATGTTTGACCATGGCGAACAAAATAAAGTGAAATTGTCATCTGAAATCCTCCTAAATATAGTGACTATTTGGAATATTCATCATCTCGTCATTTAGGTTGAGATGATGGTTTATTGAAATAGTCATAAGTATACATTTACTTAAAACATCTAAATTATATCATACGTTATAAGGATTAATAAAACCGTACCAATCACAAAATGATTTTTGCAATCTATTTACAAAGTTGTCATCGAGAATTTACATTAATCCGTCAGAATAAAAAGCAGCTGATTATGATTGTAAATTATCTTATAATGAGTAACTAATTACAACTTTAATGAAGGTGAATAATGATGACAGAAATGATTTATATGTTTCATGGGTACACATCCTTTGGTACGGATCATTGGTTTCCGTGGCTTGAAAGGGAAGTTGAACAAAAATTAAAGATACCGTTTAAGAAACTGAATTTTCCTGATTCCAATCACCCGGATGTCCAGGCTTGGGATCAATATTGCGACAGGACAATTGAGGCTAAAGATGGGATGACCTTGATTGGTCATAGTCTGGGTTGCATTCAGGTGCTCCATTACTTAGCTAAACAGGATGTCAAAAATGTTAATGTATTACTGGTTTCGGGCTTTGACGAACCGATTTGGACACTCCCCGAACTGGATTCCTTCACAGAACATCCCGTTGATTATACTCAAATTTTGCCAAAGATTAACCAAGTGACGGTGATTTCCGCGTTAAATGATCCCAGTGTGCCATATCCCTACACGTTAACATTGGCCAGACATCTGCATGCCAAATTTGTCTTGATGCCAACGGGGCACCACTTTACGGATAACGGTAAGGATAAACAGTTACCCATTGCATTTAAGGAGTTAAAGACGTTACTCGATTAACGCTTGATTGTGGCTTATAGATGATTAATGAATTTGCAAAGGCAGTTTACGACCGATGTGCCTTTCTCCCACATTCATTAACGATCAATACTTATTTTTCAAGTTACCGGACCATTTCCAATTCGTGACCTCTGGTATATCTGTCCCATAATGGCGGATAAAGCCATGATGTTTGGCTAACATTTGATCCATATTACCAACTAAATTACTGGCTTCGTTGACCAACTTGTGGTCCTTTTCTGCCAAGTGACCCCAGTTACCTGGATCTGATGGAATGCGTGAAAAATGTCTATGATGTTCAATGATGGATAAGTCACGTCACCATTTGTTTCAACAAAGTGAGGATGCCAGTCTGTGCCTCTGAAATAGTCAGTAAGGGTTTGATCATTCCTTATTAGATATTAAGAATCTAATATTCTGCAGTATAAAGGCCAGCGAGTGGAAACGTGCGATCACCAGCAGCTCCCGGCCATATAAGCGTCCCTAACTAAATATTCAAGTTCGGAATATTTGAGGAATGTCTAGGCAGCCAAGCTGAAACGTGATCCAAGCAGCAACTTCCGGCCATATAACCTCTCCTAATCAAATATTCAAGCCCAAATATTCTGTGTGATAAAGGCAACCGAGTCGAAACGTGCGACCACCAGCAGCCCCCGGCCATATAAGCGTCCCTAACTAAATATTCAGGTTCGGAATATTTAGTTAGGGACGCTTATATTCTGGGAGCTAACCGCTGGTGATCACACTCTGCTACAAATCTTTGAATTCATTAGATAAATATGATAAACTAGTTAGTCAAATTGCTAGGGGAGGCATATTATGGCAGATAATATTAAACAACAAGAACAACAACACTTAGACGGCGTCATTTACAAGATTAAAGTCGCCGAGACTAGTCTTGAAAAGAAGATTAAATCAACTAAAAAAGACGTCAAAGACATTTACGCCAACTTTAACAATGATGTTCGACTTAAAACTTCAACTTACAGCGGCATGATGGATACCGCGATGTCGATTCGACAACAACAACAGATGCTTTCTGAACGTGAAAACCGCCAAGAACATGCTGCCCGCGAACTTGGGACGCTTAACAAACTTGAAGGTAATCCATACTTTGCTCGGATTGACTTTCATGAAACTGGTGAGAAACGTTCCGAAACGATTTACATCGGGATGGCGTCATTTACCGATAAACCCGACCATTATTTAATTTATGATTGGCGGGCTCCGATTTCCAGCATTTATTACAATGGTGGGATTGGGGATGTCACCTACATGACACCTGATGGTGAACAAACCGTTAACGTTAAATTAAAGCGACAATTTCAAATTGAAAATTCAAAAATTAAGACAGTCTTTGACACCGAAGAAGTTGTCGGTGATCAGATGCTTCTCGATGCGTTGAGTAATCGTTCTGATACTAAGATGAAGAGTATCGTGACGACCATTCAAAAGGAACAAAACCAGATTATCCGGGACACAAATTCAGAATTACTATTTGTTCAAGGTGCTGCCGGATCCGGTAAAACGGCGGCGGTTTTGCAACGGGTCGCCTATTTACTTTATCAATACCGTGGTAATCTTCATTCTGGTCAGATTATTTTGTTCTCACCTAATCAATTGTTTAATGATTACATTAATCAGGTGCTACCTGAATTGGGTGAACAAAACATGGTCCAGATGACGTTTTATCAATATAGTTCGTATCGATTGCCAAGTTTGAAAGTTGAAACACTGGCGCAACGATTTGATGAACAAATTGAGGAACGCGCTCAAAAAATTAATGATATCAAAGGTAGCTTGGATTACTTTAAAGCGGTCAGTGCCTATGCTAATCATTTGAACAAAGAAGACATGCGGTTTAGAAACTTGATGTTCAACGGGTCAGTGATGTTCCCCAAAGAAAAAGTCGAAGAAATCTACTATAGTTTTAATGAGAACTATAATTTACGAAATCGGCTGGATGCGACTAAGGAAAAGTTGCTGAAAATGTTAAACCGAAAGATTCACGTTGAAATGCGGAAGAAATGGGTTGAAGACGCCGTGCAGACCTTATCACGGGAAGAAATTCAACAGATGCATCAAAAGGGTGAACAAGAGGAAATTCTGGATTCTGACAAGGAATTTAAGTTCTTAGCGCGACAAATTGTGGTGAAAGCTTTCAGTAAGCTACATCGGCAAATTATCCGTAACCATTTCTTGAGTATCAACAATCAATTTGTTCATATGCTGCGGAGTTGTCCGCAAATTGTTGATTTAGGCCACTATGGTCTTGATGAAACGCAGTGGAAGGAAGATATTAAGGCAACGATTGGTCGCTTGAAACAGGGGCGGCTATCATTGGCTGATGCATCGGCCTACCTTTATCTTTATGATCTGATGACGGGTAAACGGGGCGATAAGGATATTCGTTACCTGTTTATCGATGAAGTTCAAGATTATTCAGCCTTTCAGCTCGCCTTTTTGAAATTTAGTTTTCCACGAGCTAAATTTACCCTGCTGGGTGATCTGAATCAAGCCATTTTTACTCATGAAAATAGCCGCAAGTTGCTGGATGAATTAAGTACCATGTTCCCAGCTGATAAGACGCGGGTTGTTCAATTAACCAAGTCATATCGTTCAACTGAACAAATTACTAACTTTACCAAGCACTTATTAACCAATGGTGAGGAAATTGTGCCGTTTAATCGAGAAGGCGAATTACCCCACATTTATGTTGAAGACGGGGTAGACGCAGCCGTTGAAACCGTCAAGAGACAGGCTGAGATTAACTTGAACGATCACGAAACAACGGCAATTATTGGTAAGACATTGAAAGAGTGTGAGATGTTAACTAATAAATTAGCCGAGACTGGTGTTCGGGCGACCTTGATTAGGACTGAGAATCAACGGTTGGTTAAAGGAATTATTGTCGTACCATCCTACCTTGCCAAAGGATTGGAATTTGATAGTGTCATTATGTGGGATGCGTCAAGTGATTGTTACGGCAATGAACGTGACCGACAATTGGTTTACACCATTTGTACCCGAGCCATGCATCGGTTGACAATTATTGCTACTCACGACTTGTCACCATTGTTTGATCGAGTTCCTGAAAGTGAATATGTAATGGAGAAGTCGACGGCTCGGTCGTAGCGAGGTGAAAGCGACATAAGCCTTGTTTCACATGTAATAGAAACCGTCATTATGTACGATGACGCCTTGTAACATCGATTTTAAAGGGACAACACTAATATCAAAAGTCGGGGCAGTTAAATTCTGTTCCGGCTTTTTTTGATGAATGTGTTTTAGCAGAAGTTCCAACCTCGTTGACATGTTATAATGAAACGATATAAGAACATTCGGAGATTAAGCAGATATGGATGATTTAATTAATTATTACTCATTTACCAAGTCTGAGTGGAAACACTTTTATGATGAAAATGAACGTAATTTGCCACTGACCCCTAGTGAGTTGAAGCACATCAAGGCTTTTAACGACCAAATTTCAATTGAAGATGTTGCCGATATTTACAAACCGTTGGTGCACATGATTCGGCTGCAGAAAAATAACTTTGATAAGTGGCAGACAACTAAAGCCCGCTTTTTACATAAGCGGGTGCGGACGGTACCGTTTATTATTGGGATTTCCGGTAGCGTGGCGGTTGGTAAATCGACCACTGCCCGAGTCTTGGAAGAACTACTCAGCAACTATTTCACCGGTGAGCACGTGAAGCTGATTACCACCGATGGTTTTTTGTATTCCAACGCTGAGTTGAGAAAACGGGGAATTTACGATAAAAAAGGGTTTCCGGAAAGTTACGACATGCGTCAGTTGATTACCTTTTTGAACGAGGTTAAAGCCGGGGTGCCGGTTACGAAGTCGCCAGTCTACTCACACCAAAGTTACGACATTATTCCCAATCGTTTTGAATTGGTTGACCGTCCCGATGTTTTAATCGTCGAGGGAATTAATACCCTGCAATTGCCAAGCAATGAACAAATTTACATTAGTGACTTTACCGATTTTTCGATTTACATGGATGCAGATGAAAAGTTAATTGAGAAATGGTATTTGGATCGATTTGGTCGTCTAATGGATACCGCGTTTCAGGATCCGGATAATTATTACTATGATTATGCGATTGGTGACCGCCAGGAAGCCTTTAAGATGGCACGGCGGGTGTGGGATACAATTGACCTGCCGAACCTTAAGGCAAATATTCTCCCAACCCGGTCGCGAGCTGATATGATAATGCACAAGACCGAACATCATATTATTGATCGATTGTACCTTAGAAAATATTGAATGTTTGGATTTTCAAAATAAAGTTGACCAAACGGGTTCTAATCGTTTATTATTTATGTAGCATTTAAGACGCAACTTTGAAAGGGTGGAAGAATTGGCAAACGTGGACTTATCAAGCTTCGATAAGATTTTAGTGCTCGATTTCGGTAGTCAATACAACCAATTGATTACAAGACGAATTCGTGATTTAGGCGTATATTCAGAGCTTAAATCACATTCATTGTCCGCAAATGAGATCAAAGCAATGCATCCCAAGGGAATTATTTTTTCCGGGGGTCCAAATAGTGTGTACGATGATGGCGCGCTAAAGGTTGATCCAGATATTTTTAAGTTAGGCATTCCAATTTTAGGAATTTGTTACGGCATGCAGATTATGGCATACACGCTTGCTGGCGGTGAAGTTGAAAAAGCCGACGATGCTGAGTATGGTCATGCTGACATCGAGATTACTTCTGATGATGCGGTTCTGTTCGAAGGGACACCCAAGAAGCAAACCGTTTGGATGAGCCACGGTGATTTAGTAACCAAAGTGCCAGATGGTTTTAAGACGGTTGCAACCAGTCAGAACTGCCCAATTTCTGCCATGCAGGATGTTGAACGGAACTTTTATGGCATTCAATTTCATGCTGAAGTTCGTAATACCCAGCATGGAAATGAAATTTTAAAAAACTTTGCATTTAACGTTTGTCATGCAGAAGCTAACTGGACGATGAATGATTTCATCGATTTGCAGATTGAACATATCCGCAAAGAAGTTGGCGATAAGAAGGTCTTACTTGGCCTTTCCGGCGGGGTTGATTCATCCGTTGTCGGCGTGCTGTTACACAAAGCAATTGGTAAGCAGCTAACCAGTATTTTTGTTGATCATGGTTTGTTGAGAAAAAATGAAGCTGATCAGGTTATGGACAGCTTGGTTGGGAAGTTTGGTTTAAACGTGGTCAAAGTTGACGCGCAGGACCGATTCTTATCCAAGCTTAAGGGTGTCACAGATCCTGAAAAGAAACGAAAGATTATCGGTAAAGAATTTATCGAAGTCTTTAATGACGAAGCTAGAAAATTAGATGGCATTGAATTCCTGGCTCAAGGAACGTTATACACTGACGTTGTTGAAAGTGGAACTGATACCGCTCAAACGATTAAGTCGCATCATAACGTGGGTGGCCTTCCTGAGGACATGAAATTCAAGTTGATCGAACCATTGAACAAGCTTTTCAAAGACGAAGCACGTGAGATTGGTGAAAAATTAGGGATGCCCGATTCATTGGTTTGGCGTCAACCATTCCCAGGCCCTGGTTTAGGAATTCGAGTGCTCGGTGAAGTGACACCTAACAAGATCCGGATCGTTCGTGATAGTGATGCAATCTTACGGGATGAAATTGCTAAAGCGGGTCTGCAACGCAAAGTTTGGCAATATTTTACTGTATTACCAGGTTTCAAGAGTGTTGGTGTTATGGGTGACGGTCGAACTTATGATTATACCGTTGCCATTCGAGCCGTTAATTCAGTCGACGGGATGACTGCCGACTTTGCTCGGTTGCCATGGGAAGTCTTGCAAAAAATCTCGACACGGATTGTAAACGAAGTTGATGGGGTTAATCGAATTGTGTATGACGTTACGAGCAAGCCGCCTTCGACAATTGAGTGGGAATAGAACATACGTTTGCTGTATGGATTTGCATGAGTTTAGATGCGCGCTATTACTGCAAACATACCGGTAAACGATATTGAAAATGCTCACTCAAAAGTAAATAAGTTAAAGCAAAAGTGGTACCCTTTGTGGTACCACTTTTATTTAATTTCGGTCAATATGATTAAGTTTTTAGTAGGCAACAAGACTGTTTGATGTATGGTAATGGTTCCAGAATATCTTAATGAGATGGCTAAAGCAAGTAATCTTGATGTATCTCAAATACTAGTAGAAACCTTAAAAGAGAGATTAGAAGTAAAATGACTTAACAATTGTTGTTTAAAGCTCTGACAGTAATGCGTAAAATTAAAGTTAAAATAAGGAGATCAAAATATGAAAAGTTTGTTAAAGATTTCTGTTGCTACGTTGCTTTCACTGGCAGCACTCTCAACACCTAATTTTGGGGGCATTGCTGTATCTGCCAATACTAGATCTATTTCACTTAAAGAAAGCATACATATTCTTAAAAGAAATGGATATGGTTCTGAAGTTTCTTTACCGAAATTAAAAGCAAGAACAAGTAAGCGGACGCTTATTTGGACATATCCAGGGGCTCAAGGAATGGATAAGATTTCTTTACGACCTATAGGAAAACATTATGTTAAAATTCATGCTATATTTGGAACGCTTCATGGTGGGCACTTCCATGTCCTTCATTATCCGTATGCACCACATTATAAAACCGTAAAGAGATAATAGTAATTGGAGTTAGTGCCGTATATAGAATGATTTTTTACTTGGGTAACTGTCATTAAATAAAGAAGTGGTGCCGCTAATCGGTATCGCTTCTTTTTTGCCTAAAGCAACAAAGGTCAGTGATCAAGTCCTTGATTAACTCATTTTTTTCTGTTATTTTTTAAATTGTTCGGTAATCCAATTATTTTTAATTGAAAACAAATTAATTTTTTTATGTATTTAGTGGTATTAGCCAAAATCTTTATGCTCTTTCCTCATTAATAAATTATGATAGCATGACACTGCATACGGTGCGGCAAGTAGACTAACAAAGCTCGAGAGTAATTTTTAAGGAATATCCATTGCGTAAAGACCTTTTTTCAAGGAATGAGAATATCATGTTTATTTTTTTATAACGATAATGGCGGTTCTACTAACAAATATTAATTTTGAAACGGAAATTTTCGACTTCATTTTCTAATCATGGCATTTTCAAGAGACAGTATTCCGGGCGGCTGTTAAAATTTTCAAGAATTAGAAAGCGAGGCGTAAAAATGAATGGTCTAAAGTATTATATGAATTTGTCGTACGAAGTTGTTATGAATTTTATAGAAGACGAGGGGGAATCCTACTACAAGCTGACGATTCCGCTGCTTCCAGGTGTCATCGCCTTTGGAGCGACGATTGAAGAAGCAATGGCTGATTTAGAAGGTGCCAAAGAGATTTGGCTTAAAAAGTGTCTTCAGGATGGCATTCGGATACCAGAACCGATAAATGAAATATAGCCGTGGCACTATTTTCAACCGAAATTAATGCGTCACCAGTCATCCCGGAATTTCGAATCGACACCAAGGACTTAACAATGGCTAAGAAAAAATCTGATAAATAACAACAGTAAGTTTTATCAAGAGTAATTTAATGATCGAAAATTTCGAAATAAAGGATTTTTTACATGACAGATAAACTTCCAAACCGTTTACGACGATTATTAACAGCCACTATTTTGGGTGGGAATCCCAATCATCCATTAGCTGGCTGGTCAATTTTAACGATTTTGCGGCACAACACGCAAAATATTGATTCACCATTAACGCCGGATTTTTTACTGCAGCATTTCAACATGGCCTATTTGGAACCAAATGAAGCGCCATTGACCAATGAAGTTTTTAAGAGAATTCTTGATCGACTGGTAAGTGCAAATTTAATTGAGCGTAGTAGTCATAAAGTACGTGAACAGATGCATAACGGTACTCGACATATCAAGCAAACCAAAGTCTATCGGATTGGGGCAACTGGCCTGTCGTTTATGAATGGCATGCAGAAAGCCGCCGATGCGCAGGTACTTGCGACAGCAAACGTCAATCGAATTGATGAATATGTTCAATTGGTTGGTGAAATTTTTCGGCAGGTTAATGGAACTGAAACCAGTAAGTTGTTCAACCGTTTTGAAGAGATGATTGATGCTTCTCAGGATGTTTTGAGAGGGATGCACAAACTAGATGCAGATTTATCGGACTTGGCAGATGATATTTCGTTTAACCACGGCAGTGATAAAGCCGAATTATTACAACAGCTGTTAAAGCAACGGGCAATTCCGGCTTTTTCTAAAATGATCAGGACCAGTAACTTAGTTCAGGCAATGGTGCTGGATGACAAATATGCCGATCGAATTGCCAGGAGTAAGCAAGGGCGAGACAGTTTGGATTTAAGCAATCTACTATCTGATCAGAAGAAACTCATGCTCGATTATCATGCAACCAAACGGACTATTCAATCTGGTTTGAGCCAGTTGAACAATAGTTTGGAAACGACAACCAGTGCCATTGATAATAGTGTTGATTCTGTTTACATGCTGTACAACACGATTGAGCAAACCATTGATTTATTGATCCGTGAATATGAGCACAGTCACCAGCAGCAATTAGATTTAAGAAAAATGGTCGATCAGCTTGATGACCTGCTGGCTCATTACCCAACAATTCACTTTCCTCATGCTTTGCCAAATCATTTAGCAGATGACCGTGGCAATGAAGAAACAGATAATTTGTTGGATGCTTCTCTGCTGAGACCGGTTAATTATGTGATTGATAATTCAACCCGCGAGGTCGCTACCGAAGCTGATAATCCTGAAATTGGGGTTGATACTTACGAAAATTCGGATTGGCAGCAGGGGCTACGTGAATTCAAACAGGTTATGAAACCCGATGCGACTGGCCAAGCCGTGGTTAATGATGATCTGGAATTTTCAAGTCAATTAGCAAGGGATGAGGTCGCCCGGCTTTACACGGCAACCGCCTATTCGAAATTTACAAGTTTTGCACCGTTTGGCCGTCAAGTAACTGCCGCATGGGCACTGCCTAATACTGGTCGGGTTCGACTGCATTGCCGGAGTGAAAAGTTCAGCGTCTATTTACCCAGCGGATTTGCAATCAAGTTTGCCGAAACCCGCTAAGAAGGAGTGAAATCGATGATCGAATTAGATAATACCGATCGATATATTGTGAATCAGTTGATTGATCGGGAACTGTTCACAGCTATTCCCGGTCCCAAAGCAACCAAGCTTCAAATAAACGCGGTTCATACCTTTCAGAACGGTTATAAACAACGGCGAGTGGCCAACTTTTTTCAAACACTTATTGGGACATCCCCATTAAATTTTGGCAATAATCTGGTGTTAATGATTGGCCCCAATGAGCTTGATGATCAAGTCAAACACGTTTTATTGGCAACTTTAAAAGTAATCATCAGTTCACCGCAAATGGATGGACTCGAATCCGACATGGTCATTGATTCTCCCAGTGTCATTCATCAGGTCCAAAGCGAGGTCACCGAATTGGATGAGCAGCGGATTTATGAAATTATTGATGGAATTTTTGTTAAACGATTTGGTCTATTGACCCCGGATTATCCTGAAGGATCAGTCACCACCGTACAGACAGAAATTATGGATCCGTTTTGGGACATTGACCCCAATTTTATTAGCATTACGCATGAATTCATTCATTATTTGACTCATCAATCGGATACGGAATCTTTAACCACTGTCCAACAGCTTAATCGGATCCTGTTACAACAACGATTTCTAATACCCAAACAATCGTCCAAGCTTTGGTCACAATTGATTGAAAATAAAACGCGGTTGAGCAAGGATTGGCAGCCGCTTAATCGCTTTAGACTAGAGGTTGGTAACGACTATGCAGTCTTGCTGGATAGCCAACAGCACAAACGGGAAGCCAAACCATTTATTGTGGCAATCGCCCTAGCGAATAAAATGGGGGCAACATTGGCCAAAACAACCTTTCCAAAACAGGTTCGGCAAGTTGTCAAGGATCTTTTCCCTGGTCGGACAATCAACGCCTCGGACGTCAAAAAAGGTTTGTTGGAGAATGCGTTGGTGCTGGACAAAGGAGATTATTTTGAACGGACCCCGGTTGCAAAGCGATTTAGGGCTAGTAACATTGCCGATATTCCTCAAATGGATTACTGAAAGGACTTTTTATGAATAAAAGCAAAAAATTAATCCCGGTTTCATTTCATTTGCGAAATTTCAATCTGTACCGCAAACTTGATTTGCCAGTCTCAAACAATGGTAATTTGGCGTTGGTGGGTGAAAACGGCGTGGGAAAGACCACGTTGGCTAATTGTTTCTTTCCAATGTTGGTTGATGGGTCAATCGCAACTCCGTCATTTAATCCGACAACGGATACCGGTAAACTCAGTAATAGTATTAATCCCCGGAACAGTTCTCAAGACAGTCGAACCTTTGATGCCATGTTATTAGGATGGGGAAGTAGTGCCATGAAGGTCAGAACTGGTTATGCTTACGAAAAGCTTTCATCAAAGTATCGTGATGTTATTTTGGGGATTGGTGCTTATCGGGCTAATGGGGATCCCCGCAGTCGGACTTGGTGGTTTGTGGCAACTAATGAGGATTCGAAGTCTAATTTAACGGTGACAACTACGGCCGATGATGGTCACGCTTTGGATAAAGATGGTTTTAGATTGGCAAACCAGTCCCTGGGCAAACAACTGCATATCTTTGAAAAAGCGACCGATTATCGAGAATTTGTGGCATTTCAGATTTTTGGCTTTACAAGTGGTCAAGAGTTGGGATTATTGGCACAAGCAGATCGAATGATTGCTTCGCCGATGTTGACGGCCGGTAATGCCAAATTCGAACCAATTCGTCAAGCCTTGGTTAACTCACAAGAGAAAATTGATGATGAAATCATTCAGAAAGCAGCCCAATTACAGCGACAGGTTAACGATAAGCAATCACTTCAGGCAAGAATTGAAGAAGCACTTAAGCGGATTGACCGAATTAAGCAGCTTACTTTTTTAGGCAACTTCAATCAACTCAATAAATTATTGATTAATCCTTATAGTACATTATCTGGAAATGTTCGTCGGCAGCAGGTCAATATTGAATCATTGAATCAGACGGCAGTGATTGCTGAAAAGTCAATTACGACCCAGAAAAATAGTTTGGATGAAACCGAGGCCAAACTGACTGAACTTAAAGTTAACCGGGAACGTCAAAAGCTGATTCAATCCCAGCGAGATCAACTAGCCAGAGAAATTAAAAATTTAGAACGAACTGCGCGCCAATATAAAAGAGTATCCGCACAAAAGGAAAAGATTCAAGCGCAACAGAAGGAAAATGCGGTTGCGGCCGCTGACCTCGAATCATCATTAAACGATGTTAAAACATCGCAATTGGCGCCATTGATTGTTCAAATTAAGGACAACCTCATTCAGCTAAAGTGGCAGGAAGTGTTTGAAAATCCTGATCCGACTGAGATCTCGCAAACATTAACTCACCGTTTTCAACAAGCCAGCCAGTTGATTAGTCAATATCAACAATGGGTGAGCAACAGTGACAATTTAAACGATGCCGTGGGTGTTTTTACAGACACTAAGGACCAAATGTCTGATAGTATTGATCGGCATGTGACGGGGTTTCGGACTGGCATAATGAAGGAACAGTTGCATAACGATAACCGGTCAATTCACGATACTGGCGCTGGTAAAATTAGTGATAAATTCAAAATGTTAAAACAGCAAATAGCTGATTTATTAGCCCAGCATCCTGAAATAAAAGCGATGCTGAGTCAGCCCGAATTACTGCCAACGTTAAAGCAGCAGACGATTAATTTGGAAAAGATTGGTAAACACTTAAATCAGTTGGGTCAACGACATGTTACGATTCAAAATGAAAAGGTGTCGCTTCAAAAGCAACTGGAGACACTATTAGAAGCAATGGATTCAGAGTTTAATTTTGAGGATAATCAGCATGAAATTGAAAGCCTTAAAGGACAGCTAAGCTCTTTACAAATTGACCCAACAATTGACGATCAGATTCAGCAAAAGCAAAGGGAGTACGATGGACTGAAACGTCAAATTGACCGTTCCCAAGCTCAATTAACCGGTGCTCATGCAAAAATTGAAAGTTTTAATCAACAAATTGATGATGAGAAACGGGAAATGCAACAGCTGGGTCAGCGAATGACTGAAGCACTGGATCAACTTCAGCCATATTTACCTGTCGATGCTGAATTGACCGGAATTGAGACAGCGACGGCTTATTTAATTGAAAACCAGGCAATGATTAGGAATAATCCAATTGGTGAAATGAGTGACAGAATCGGCCACATGATTAATCGTTCAACCGATGATCGGATGGACAGGCAGGCCGTTAATACCCTTTTTAATGAGTTGGGATATTCTCAAATCGCCGACCAAATGTTTCCACACACAACCGAGACGATGGAAGATGTTGTCTTGGTAGCTTTTGATGTGGATGAAGCGTTTGGCATTTTAAAGACAGAACTTACCAACGTTCAAAAGATGCTGCAACAAATTCACGGTGGCGCAAATTTAGCGGTTGACACGTATAAAACGGCTGTGATTCAGCGGATTACTGCCCAATATCATTCGGTTCAGGATTTTAACCAGATGCTGAGTGAGGGAACCGCCGATAGTGATGGGATTAAAATTAAGATTGAACTCGTGGCATCTAAAGATGTTGACGGTCAGGTCATTAAAGAAGCACTGGATCCATCTTTAGACGCCTTTCCAGCCCTTGATCAGGAAATTGATCGTCGGTTGGCTAAGTTGGCGACGGATCCAGACTTGGCTGATGATGAAGCGATGTTTGTCCAGAAAACCGACGAGCTGCTTGATACTCGAAACTGGTCTGAATTTGTTGTGAAGATTAAACGGCGTCAGAGTGATGAAGATCATTATGAAATTGTTGATGACAGATTCGTAAGGTCTGGCGGGTCGGGAGCTGAGAAAGCCCAGGCCATGGTATTACCGTTGTTATTAGTGCCAAAGATGATTCTTAATCGATCAGCGAAAGCGGATGCCCCCTACGTCGTCATGTTTGATGAGTTTGCTGATAAGCTGGATCCGGAGACTGCCCGAATTTTTGCTAAGACCATTAATAAGTTCGGGTTTAGTTTTATCGCAACCATGCCTAGTGGTGCTCAAAGTAAATTGTTGTCTGATGGCGTTGATAACATTACCTATCAAGTCATTGCCCCTCAAAATCGAAATGACGGCAAATTTCATGTTAATCAGGTCAAACAAGCCTATACCTGGGGAGCTTAAAGATGAGTATTTACAGCGATGAATATGAACGGATGACTGGAATGCCGGCTCCCAAACAAGCTGAACAGTTGGACCGATTATTTGATGAAATTAGTCAGAAACATCTATTGCCACCGAAAGGACAACAGGCGGTTGATTGTGGATTTGTCGCTCATACCTTTAATGATCGAAAAATTAATCCGGCAATCTATGCCTATTATGACTGGGTGTTGAGCAATGAATTTAACGCTGATGAAATTTCAGAATTACCTGCTAATATCATTGGCCATGAGTTTGTCTGTGCCAATATTTTTGCAACGGATTGGCCGCAACCGGTGACTGTTAACCCTTGGCAAATAAAAGACATCCTCCAAATGAAAGTGGCGACTGCTAAGGCCGTAGTTATTGAGAATAATGGTGTTTTTATCTGGTTACTGCATCGCCATCCAACGTGGCCGTTAATTTTACAATCGGGAAATGACTTTAATGCGACTTATCTAAAGGTAATGAAAGCTTTGGCAGGCGAGATTAAATTAGCGTATCTTGGTGATTTGGATACGAGTGGCATTAGGATAGCAGATCAGCTTACCACGCATCTTGGAAATGAGGACTTTCAGAATTTAGCTGTCATTCAAAGCCCAAGTCAGGTGGCTCAGTGGCTAGCCGGCTATGGAAAAGTGGATGATTCCGATAGAATCCATGTCAGTGTGGAACCGCATAATCAATTTTGGAAAGAAGAAAGTTATTTATTGATGGTTAACCAACAGTTTGTCGAACAGGAACAATTGATTGATTCGTATGAAACCCTTATTCCTGAATGGTTGGGACAGGCTTAATTGATCATAGTCACTATTGTGAGGGACTTGATCATTTTTTCAATTATGTATCTCCTGAAAAAGCAGTTGGCTCAGATGAGGTATACCTCCAAAGTTAAAGTAAAAAACTTTAACTCTGGAGGTATTTTTTTATGACCAAGATTTCAAAAACCCTCAAATTACGATAATTTCAAAATCAGGCTTGCATTAAAGTTAGCTCCAAGGTTTAAGGTAAATGAGAAGTGCGAGGGAAGAAAGGAATACGTATCATAAGAATATTTGTAAGTCATTTTAAACGAATTATGAAATTGGAGGCAGCTTTGCAATGAAACTAGCAAATCAAGCATCACAGAATAATGAACGAGACGCAAGCGGGGAAATCGATGGTCAACTAATCCTTGCCCCGCAACTCAGTAAAACAGATTCCCAGTGGCAAAATGGTGCTGGGATCATTTCCGATGGAAAAGATACCAATAGTCAGAATCAGCCAACTCGTAAAATTACCTCAACGGCCAAAGAACTAATCATTTACTTTTCTCGTTCTGGTAGTACCGAATTATTGGCCAGTAAAATTGAACAACAAACCAACGCTGATATTTTAGAGATTGTTATTAAAGACCCATACGCAAGTAATTATCAAGAGACTCTGTCACGGGTTAACTCTGAGCGGACCAATCAGGATTATCCAGAATTGAATATGCAGGTTCCTGATTTAAGTCAATATCAAACAATTTATTTAGGCTACCAAGTTTGGGCGATGACGTTGTCCCACCCAATGGTGTCATTTATCAATACTTATGGTAACCAGTTTATCAATAAACGGCTTGCACCATTTATGACCCAAGGCGGCTACGGTCAGGGTGACAGTGTTCAGCGTTTACGACAATTGATTCGGAACCAGGGGGATCAAGGAAATACATTTGCTAG
This sequence comes from Lentilactobacillus diolivorans DSM 14421, assembly GCF_001434255.1. Lineage (GTDB taxonomy): Bacteria > Bacillota > Bacilli > Lactobacillales > Lactobacillaceae > Lentilactobacillus > Lentilactobacillus diolivorans. Next base: position 121,317 of record NZ_AZEY01000068.1, on the reverse strand, counting down.
TGCTTTAGTGGTTGATGGTAATAAAGTTGACCGAGCAAATTCTCAGGTATCCAACTGGGTTACTCAGGTTAACGAAAACAGTTAATCAAGATGCGCCGATCTTAAGTCGCTTAAACATCTTAAAAGAAAATATGTTATGAGTAAGAAAAACTTGTTAAAAATATTAAATTAGGTCACGACGGTCTTCTGAAACCTTGATTGATGATGACAGCGATATTTCTGCCAGAGGAGTTTTTGTATCGGCAGAAAATTGGTTCAAACCTCGGTTGCAAAAATCTAACTTTGATTAAATTAAGCAGTTGAATTGCTTTTTAGTAACATTTAAATGAATTTGTTTAGTTACTCATCGAACCCAGTGATCATGGTATTCCTCCAAACAGAAATACTTGTGTTACTGGGCTTTTTTTATTATTAAATGGTTAATTGCGGTCAGTCGAAATGTTATGAATTAAATAAAATGGTTCCAGCAACGAAATTGTTATGAATCATTGCTATAGTGAAAGAGAAATAACTTGTAAAAGATGAGGGGGATATCATTCATGTTTCAAATATTTGGAAAGCCACGAAATATTACTGAGGTCATTCGTAATCGAAAGATCAGCTGGTTGGAGCTCTTCTATGATTTGATCTTTGCTGTGGTTATTGGCCGAATTACTGATGGCGTGGTTGAACATTTTTCAATCCAGTCGTTGATTAATTCGTTTATTATTTTTGGCTGGTTCTTCTGGAGCTGGCATGAAACGTCTGGTTATTTTGACAATCATGGAAATGATTCAGTACTTAATATTGGGATTATTAATATTCAGATGATTTTAACGGGAATAGCCGCGATTTACATTCCTGAAGCGATTGAAGGCCACTTTCGGTATTTGATTATTGCCTTACTGCCAATTGAACTGATGCTCATTTTTGTTTGGTATGCCATCAGTTATTTTGATGCTGCTCACGGACCTGCTTCAAAAATTTGGTCTCGAACGTATATGGGCGCGTTCATATTCTTATTGACTAGTGCATTGGTTAGGGAACCCGTTCAATATATTTTGATTATTGTGGCATTGATAATCAATTACAGTGCTGTCTTTTTTGCGAACTCGGCTTTGAAACATGAATATACCACCATTAAAATGCCTTATGTTTTGAAAGATTCTTTAATTGAACGATATGGATTGATGACTATGATTGCTTTAGGTGAAATGATTTCAGGCCTTTATGCCAAGTTGAATAATATTGTGCCACTTCGATTATTTGACTTTATTATGGGAGTCGTTTTAGCTGATTTGATCGGTGCTGTTTATTATCAGGTAATTGGGGAGCTACACATTCAAATGCATTCATCTGTTCAAGTGATGGGGGTCCGCTGGTTGTTTTTGTTGGATATTTACTTGATTATCTTGAACGCCGTATTTCTTCAACTACTTTTAGCAGAGAATAGTCGGTTAATAAAAGTGGCTTTTATTATTGTTTTATTTGCCAGTCTTTTTATGATGTGGGTGATTCAACGGATAACGGCACAAAAAGTTGCGGATCACCGAGCGGGGTTGGGCTTTTTTACGGTTGAGTTTTTGATTCTGATTGTGACAATCATCCTGCCGACACCAGTGATGTTAGGCTTGGTAAATTTAGTATTGCTGGTCATTAATATTCGGTATCGTCGGAAAATTAATCAGGTATTGAATAAACCTTAACTGTTGTTGGTAGAAATTAGGGCGAAAGGATTATCGGGGCTGGTGCAAAAGTAATTTTGTCCCAGTCCCGTTCCTTTTGTACAATCACGATTATTACCAAGCGAAAACGTGAAGTAAAATCCCTTCCAGAGCACAACCGCCATTTATCTCACTCTGCATAATTTTTTATTTTGAATAATCTCTTGCGTTGGAGTTAAGTCCAAGGTTTATACTTTTTTCAACGTAAAGGATAAGCAACTGAACCAAAAAGATAAGGAGATGACCAAATGCGTAAAATAAGTTTAATCATTGTTGGGGTTATTGCAGCAGCGGGTGTGCTGACAGGATTGTACTTCGCACACGCGGCAACAACATCAAAGAACTCAAGTGATGTATCCAGGACCAAACAAGAAACGGGTAAATCACATCAAGGTAATAAAAAATTGATTATTTACTTTTCGGCGTCAGGAACAACCAAGGCAGCTGCGGAGGTTATTCAGTCTAAAACCGGTGCGGATATTGTTCGGTTGCAACCAAAGGAAAAGTATCCAGATGACTATAATAATTTAGTCAAAGTTGCTAAGAATCAGTTGGACAACGGGATTCATCCTGCTATTAAAACCACGATTCCCAACTTGAAGCGATATCGGACGATTCTGGTTGGGTTTCCAACGTGGTGGCATCAACCGCCAATGATTATTCATTCTTTATTTGATAGATACAATTTTTCAAATAAGATAATTGTGCCGTTTACGACTAGTTCAAGTGATCCGATCAGCCGTTCAATGCCTGAGATGAGAAAGTTGACACAAGCGGATGGTGCAAAGATCACAAGTGGTTTTCGCTATGATAACAATGATGATGACTTGGATAATTTCCTGAGGAACCATCATTTAAATCAGTAACTGAGTGTTTGAATGAAGATTGATTAAGAAAAAGATTTGCATTGGAGTTCACACCAAGGTTTATGATGACCTTGGAATTATAAATTAACTACTAAGCAGGTTGAACCTCTTGAATTGGGATTCAATAGAATGGGAGAAATAAAGAATGGAAACAATTAAATTAAATAATGGCGTTGAAATGCCGGTTCTAGGTTACGGTGTTTTTCAAATCACAGATCAACAAGTCGCAGAAAACGCAGTTGTCGATGCAATTGACAGTGGTTATCGATTAATTGATACAGCGGCTTCTTATGGTAATGAAGAAGCTGTTGGTAAGGCCATCAAACGTAGTGGAATTGCCAGAAAAGATTTGTTTATTACCACTAAATTATGGGTGTCGGATACCGGTTACGAAGCAACCAAGAAAGCATTTGACAAGTCATTGGAACGGCTTCAACTGGATTATCTTGACTTGTATTTGATTCATCAGCCGTATGGAGATGTGTATGGTTCTTGGCGGGCAATGGAAGAATTATATAAAGAAGGTAAGATTCGGGCAATTGGGGTCTCAAACTTTTCTTCCGATCGGCTAATTGATTTAACTTTAAATAACGATGTTAAACCAGCTTTAGATCAAATTGAAACTAACCCTTGGATGCAACAAAAAGATGAAGTCGCATACTTGAAGGCTCATGACATTCAACCGGAAGCTTGGGCACCCTTCGCTGAAGGTAAACACGACATTTTTAAGAATGAGGTTTTGACAAAAATTGGCTCAAAGTACAGTAAATCAGTTGGTCAAGTCATTTTAAGGTGGTTAACACAACGGGGAATTGTTGCGGTTTCGAAGTCTTCACGAAAAGAGCGAATGGCAGAAAATCTCAATAGTCTTGATTTCCATTTGACAGATGATGAGATGGCTCAAATTGCATCTTTGGATAAGCATGAAAGTCAGTTTTTTGATCACCGTGATCCGGCAGCTGTTGAACGAATCCTGAACTTGGTTCGTAAAGTTTAAATTTAAATCATAAGGAAGTTAGCCCCATGAACATTGATACAGTTGCAAAGAAGTTTGATGTGACCAAAGATACATTGCGTTATTGGGAGCGTGTTGGCATATTACCGACTGTCAAGCGAAACCAGAGTGGTTATCGTGAGTATAGTAAATATGACATGAACTGGATCTTTTATATTAAAGCTTTGCGTCATGCAGGAATGACTATTGAAGCATTGATCGAATTCGTGAAATTGTATCGCGATGATCATCTAAATACTGATGTTCGGAAGTCGCTATTGATTGAGCAGCGCCAAGACTTAGTTGATAAGGTTGCCGCAATTAATCAAACGCTTAATTATTTGAATTACAAAATTGATCATTATGAAGATCATACGTTGAAATATGAACAAGAAAAGCTCTCTTACGAGGAGGAAAATTAGATGAGTAAAGTGATTGTTATTACTGGTGCTTCAAGTGGAATTGGTGAAACGACGGCTAAATTATTAGCAAAGAATGGCCATCAACTAGTTTTAGGGGCTCGGCGTGATTCTAAACTACAGCAAATTGTAACCGACATTAAGGCGGCAGGTGGCACAGCTGTTTATAAGAGCACAGATGTCACCGATCTATCAAGTGTTAAAGCGTTGGCAAAATTGGCACTTGATTCATTCGGCAAAATTGATGTTTGGATGAATAATGCTGGTCTGATGCCACATTCAGAATTTATTAAGGGTAAAGTTGACGATTGGAACCGGATGATTGATGTTAATTTACGCGGGATTCTTTATGGGATTAACGCTGCGCTGCCAAGTATGCGGGCACAAAAATCCGGTCAGTTTATTAACATGGCATCGGTAGCCGCTCATGCGGTTCACCAAGGTGGTGGGGTTTATAGTGCCACTAAGGCTGGTGTTTTAATGATCAGTGAGGCTTTAAGACAAGAGGAAGCGGCAGCCAAAAGTAATGTTCGCGTGACGGTGGTTTCACCCGGTGCCATTGCAACTGAATTAGTTGAGAATGTGACCGATCCAACAACAAAAGCAGCACTTGAAAAGTATTATCAGCAAACCGCCATTTCTCCTGATCGGATTGCGTCATCAATTATGGCAGCAATTGATTTGCCGGCAGATGCATCGGTAAATGAGATTGTCATCAGACCAACAGGCCAAGAATAGGATGTGATTTTTTGGAAAAAAGACACTTGGGTGGACTAACCGTTGATGCGATGGGGTTAGGTTGTATGGGGATGAGCTTTGCCTATGGCGAAATCCCGGATCAAAGCCAAATGGTCAAGTTACTTCAAGCGGCTGTGGAAAGTGGTGAAACTTTTTTTGATACGGCTGAAATATATGGCCCTTATACCAACGAAGCATTATTAGGAAAAGCCCTGGCACCATATCGAGATAAAGTAACGATTGCAACTAAATGTGGCTTACGAATTGAGAATGGTAAACAAGTTGTGGACGCTAATCCCAAGGGTATCCAGCGCTCCGTTGAGGGATCCCTTAAACGATTAGGCGTAGATACAATCGATCTTTATTATCTTCACCGGGTTGATCCACATGTTCCAATTGAAGAAGTTGCCGATACGATGGGACAGTTGAAGCGGGCTGGTAAAATCAAGCATTGGGGATTATCTGAAGCTAGTCCGAAAACAATTCGAAAGGCGCATGCGGTTGAACCACTTGCTGCTGTTGAAAGTGAATATTCATTATGGACGCGGGATCCTGAGGCAGAATTATTGCCAACTTTAGATGAGTTGGGAATTGGGTTTGTCCCCTTCAGTCCATTGGGCAAAGGATTCCTAACCGGAAAAATTAATGCCAATACTAAATTTACAGAGGACGATGGGCGTCATAATTTGCCACGCTTTACGCAAGAAGCAATAATTGCTAATCAGGCATTATTAAAAGTGATTGACGAATTTGCTTTGGCAAAGCAGGCCACACCGTCACAAATCGCACTTGCGTGGTTGTTAGCTCAAAAGCCATGGATTGTCCCAATTCCGGGAACAACCAGGTTTAGTCGATTACAAGAGAATCTTGGTGCACTTAAGGTTCAATTCACTGAAGCTGAATTGGAACAACTTAATCAATTGTCAAAAAGGGTGAAAGTTACTGGTGACCGTTATTCTCCAGAATTAGCAAAGCGGGCTGGTTTATAAAGGTTCAACTGCTGGATCTTTCATTTATAAAAAATTACCATCATTTATATGAGTAACTGCAGTAACAAATATTATTGAGAATATAAAGAGGTCTTGGCAACTTTCCAAGACTCAAATAACTGAAAAACAAGGGGAAAAATATGACAACAAATGTACTGATTATGGCGGCGAACGGACAAATTTCACAACTAGTTGAACAACGGGTTTTAAATGAAGCACAATTTTCTGACATTCACTTAACGCTCTTTTTGAGAAATAAAGATCGGTTAGCTGATTTAGCTAACAATGATCGGGTTACGCTTGTTGAAGGCAGCCTTGACGATCTAGAGGATGTTAAGCAAGCTGTTAAGGGCCAGGATATTGTCTTTGTTGGGACGGTCGATCATACTAGTGATGATCGTCAAACTAAGAATGTTGTGGCGGCAATGAAGGATGCCGGTGTTGGACGGTTAATTTATACGAATGAACTTGGCATTTATGATGAAGTGCCTGGTACTTTTGGTGAATGGAATAAGCAGACAATTGGGACAGGCTTAAAAACTGCATTGGAATCCGATAAGATTGTTGAAGGATCAGGATTAACATATACGACGCTTCGATTACCTTGGTTAAACGACAAGGATGTCAAGTACGATCTTACTCACAAGGATGAACAATACGTTGGCGTTTCAGGTTCACGAAAGAGTATTGCTGATGTTGTCCTTCGAATTTTTGCTGATCCAGAGTTTTTAAAGAATGACAGTGTTGGCATTGCTGATCCGGATACGCAAGGTATGGATCGACCTGTTTATTAAGATTAATGTTGTGATGAAATTGAAGGAGAGCTCTTAGAATGAAAGCAGCAGTATTTATCAAGCCAGGTGAAGTTGATGTTCAAGATGTTGAAAAGCCAACCATTCAGAAACCGACGGATGCGATTATCCGGATTGTCCGGGCAAGCGTTTGTGGTTCTGATTTATGGTGGTTCCGAGGTATTTCTCATCGGGATGCTAATTCGTTGGTTGGTCATGAAGCAATTGGGATTGTTGAAGAAGTTGGAACTGATGTGACCGATATTAAGCCTGGGGATTTTGTCATCGCACCATTCACTCACGGCTGTGGTCATTGTGCCGCTTGTCTTGCCGGTTTTGATGGTGATTGTCTGAATCAAGAAGCAGGTGGTAATGGCGGTTATCAAGGTCAATATCTTCGATTTACCAATGCCAATTGGGCGCTGGTGAAAATTCCAGGTCAACCAAGTGATTACTCTGATGATGTGTTAAATTCATTAGTAACGCTAGCTGATGTGATGGCGACCGGATATCACGCAGCGGCTAGTGCCGAAGTTAAAACGGATGATACTGTTGTGGTGATGGGTGATGGCGCCGTTGGTCTCTGCGGTGTGATCGCGGCCAAGTTGCGTGGTGCAAAACGAATTATTGCCATGAGCCGCCACGCCGACCGCCAACAATTAGCGCGTGAGTTTGGTGCCACTGATATCGTGTCGGAACGTGGTGATGAAGCGGTGAAAAAAGTCATGTCTTTGACTCAAGGTTCGGGTGCCGATGCAGTTCTTGAATGTGTTGGGACTGAACAATCCGTTGATACGGCAGCTAAGGTCGGCCGACCGGGTGCGGTTGTTGGTCGAGTTGGCGTTCCTCAAAAGCCGGAAATGAATACCAATCATCTTTTTTGGCGAAATATTGGGTTACGTGGGGGCGTTGCTTCGGTTACAACGGATGATAAGCAGCTTCTGCTAAGGAAAGTTTTGGATGGCGAAATTCATCCGGGGAAAGTATTTACCCAGCGGTTTGATTTGGATCACATTCAAGATGCCTATGATGCAATGGATCAGCGTAAAGCGATTAAATCGTTGATTGTGATCAATCAATAATTAATTTTATAATGGCTAAATGAAAGATGGACTAATCTCAAAGTGGCGCACTTTGATGTTAGCCCATTTTTTGATGATTTGTATGAATAAATCTGGTATCAAGTTAGTGAATTTATCCCTAGTTAAAAAATATATTACCAATTTCGAATTCTTCACTACAAGATTGTTGTAATTAACCACGAATATATCATGGCAAACAAAAGAAAAATTGGTTTATTAATGCCGATCGGTCAAGAAACAACAAGTGGTTGACAGCAATTTTCCTAATATCTCATGTTGGATGTAAATAGTGTTTATCTCTGTGGCGTTTCGTGGCCTTGTAAAATTGGTAAAAAGAGTCCATTTACTTCTTTAAGTTATCCAACTATGATGAGCGTTGGGTCTACCTATAAAGGTGTTGATATCATTATGGGTTGGTATTTAACACAGAAGTAAAACTAATTGAGGGGTGTTTTAATGAATATTAGAAGATTTGTAGGTAATTTGGTATTGATTTTAGGAATGGTTGTTTTTTCGTGGATAGCGGTGCCAAACGTAAAGGCAGATAGCTCAAATACAGGCGTAAGTGTGATTAATTCTGCTAACCAGGGGACCGATTACCAGACCGCGATTACAAATGGAATTGGTTATATTAATAAACAAGATCTAAGCAAATTGGATGCTTGGAACGCACTTGATTTGGCCCGTTGCTCACAACCGATGACGAGTGCGCAAAATGATCAAATTCTAGAAAATCTGAAGGCAGAACTTAATTCTCAAGAGCCGGATGTTCAGGCAAAAGAATATGGAAAATTGATTATTGGTGTTGTCTCTGCAGGTGGCGATCCGATGAATTTTGATGGTAAGAATTTAGTTACTGCATTGGAAAAGTCTTCTCCAAATGATATTTATGGACTGGGTTATGGTGTCATGGCATTAAGCACCAACAATTATGGTGATGAGAGCAATGCAATTATTAAAATTTGGGTGGCCAACCTGTTAAAACAGCAAAAAGATGGTGTTTGGAATTTATTTAGTGTTTGTGATGATACGGGAATGGTTTTGCAGGCTTTGGCAATGCACCAGGATTTACCTGGTGTTAAAGATGCAATTCAAAATGCGGAAAAAGCTGTTGCTGCTAAATATTACCAAAAGGATACTGGTGAATTTGTTGATAAAAATTCACCTTGGGGAGTATCAGTTAATTCAAATACAGATGCATTTTTGGTAACTGGATTAGCCGCATGTGGTGTTGATGTTGGCAAACCATTGATAAATCAAAGTGGCGCTGTCTCACCTATTAATGGTTTATTAAAGTATCAGCAATCTGATGGGGGATTTTTCTGGCAGCTAAATACTGCTGATGTAGACTCAATGTCCACCGCGGAAGCTGTTTACGCGTTAGAGCAGTATCAATATGAACAAGCAGGTAAAGGATCTATTTATGATTTCCAAAAGAATCCTAAAGAAATAATTGCCAGTGATCAGAATAAATCTTATGCTATTAGCGCATTGAAGAGTGCCGCTGTTGCAAGAAAACAATCAATTGCCAGTGATCAAAGTGCTAATGCTGATGATCAGGCAACGGTCAATGCAACGATTGATCAAATTGTCGCAAGGTATACTGATCTAATCAATAAGGACCGTTCTGTTAATCAAATTCTTACAGATAAGCAAAGTGGGATTAATGCCATTAATAATGTTGTGGCAAGCCATTCAGATATTGCGACAACGACAGACAAAAGTAATGCGATTAATGCTTTATTGTCAACTGCAACGAATAGTAAACAATTTGTTAATAATGATCAGAAACTGAATTTGGCAAGTCGCAATAATGTGTTAACTCAGATTGACCAGATTGTGACGTCTTATACCAACACAATTAACAACGATATTTTAAAGAATCAGGTTCAGAGTGATTTAAATGCTGGTGTGTTGGCAATTAATAATATGACATTACTCCTAGATAGCTATAATAACAATTCTGGTTCCGGTAATGTTGTTAATCACACAGGAAATGTAGGAAATAGTGCCAATCCGGTGAATTCGACCAATACTCTCGGTTCAACTCAGAATAGTCATTCTACAAAAACAGTTAAGCAGCACAAGAGAGTTATCTTATTAACGGGAACGGCTCATTTGTACCGTAAATCTCAATTTACACAACATAATTTAATAAAAAGTTACTTACGACAATCTCGAGTTAATCGACCGATGTTCTTGATTATTCGTGAAATCGCCAAGAACCGATATCAAGTGAGAGATTTGAATCATGGTAACTATTACGGGGAAATAGGATATTTGAATGTTTCAGCGAATAAAATGACAAATGCGTATTATCGTAAGAATCCATCTAAGATTAAAGTAATTGGTACACATGGTATTAATTCGTATCGGCGCAGTAATTTGACTCGTAAGCAAAATCACCTAAAAAAAGGAACCATAATAAAAATTAAAAAGGTTGTTAACAGAGGATTAACGACAAGACTTCAATTGAAGAATGGTCAATATATGACCGCAAATAAAAAATTATTAATCAAGGATTAGGCTAAGTTGGATTTTTCGAAATTAATTGGTTAAAAGGAGTAGGTAAACAGAATGAAAAGTCGTATTTGCAGAATTTTATGTTCTAGTTTAATGCTGATTAGTTCAATTGGATTATTTACTTTTAGTCAGGGAAATCTTCCCACCTATTCAAATACAGGTGTGGCGGTTCACGCTGCGGTTGTTAATCACAACTATGATCGTTCGATTAAACTAGGGGTCAACTTTATTGCGCATCATACGCAGAAGTCTCTTTTGAATAGTTGGGATGCATTAGCACTCTCACGTTCGCCACAAGGATTATCAAGAAATCAAAAGACCTTCTTTTATAACAGTCTGAAACGACAATTCAAGAGCTTGAAAGGAAACTATGCAGCTACGGACTTTGAAAAAACTGTCATCGGGTTAACTGCAATTGGTCGTAATCCAAAACATTTTGAGGGGCAAAGCTTGGTGAATGATGTCATTCGGACGGCCACAAAAGATGGCATTAACGGTCAAGCATTTGGATTAATTGCTTTAAGTACAAATCATTATGGTAAAAGAAGTTCCGTTAAAATAAATGAGCTGATAGCAAAATTATTGAAGTCACAAAATGCATCTGGGGGTTGGTCGCTTAGTGGAAATAAGAGTGATTTGGACATCACGGGCATGGTCTTGCAAGCGTTAGGGATGCACCAAAATGTTGTAGGGGTTCAATCAGCAATTAACAAGGCAGTCCGTATGTTGAAAACAGAGGCTTTTGAAAAGAAAACGGGTGGCTTTCTCATAAAAAGTCACTTTACGAAGAAGGAAAACGCTAACGCCATTGCCAGTGTTGTTGCAGGATTGGCAGCTTGCCGTATTGATCCAATAAAAAGTTTTAAAGGTGTTAATCATGTAAATCCAATTAGCCGATTGCTGCTGTACCAAATGAAATCAGGGCAATTTTACTGGATTCTGAAAAGTCACGATGGGGCATTGAACATGTCAACTCAGCAATCCGTTTACGCCTTGGAACAGTATCGTTTCTTTAAATTAAATAAAGGATCAATTTATGATTTTAGTCGTTAGTTTATCGGAATAATAAGTAAAAAGGAGTATTTAATTCTATGTTGCTCAAACGATTCTTAAAAATAGTAGCCTTAATTTTCTCATTGACTCTGTTCTTTAGCACAATTGGTCAAGAGCTGATTACCTCAACACCGGTACAAGCCGCAAGCCAAAACAGTCGGCTGATTCAAGTGAAGAGTGGTCGAGCAAATTATCAAAGTAGCCATCATAAAACCCACAAATCTAAGCATGGTAAAAGGGCCAAACAAAGTAAGAAATCTCAACAAAAGAAGAAGGTTAAACAGAATAAAAAACAAGCAAATACAAAAAAAGTTAATCGTTCGAAGCGAACGAACAAAAAGACTGTAAAAAATAAGGTTTCAAAGAAATCTCCAACTTCTAAAAAAACTAAAGGATCTGATCAGATTGATAAAACTGGAGATGCCAACAAGCCGCAGAATCCCCAATCAACTACGAAGAGTAATCAAGGGTTGCCAGCAACCTCATCTAGCAATAACCCCACGGTTTCTTCGAGTTCAGCTACAGTATCCTCTCAAAGTTCAAGTTCAGAAATTAATGCTTCAAGTCCAACGGCTCCAGCAGTAAGTACTTCGCCAAATCCGGGGATAAGCACTTCACCAACAACTCCCGCACCGACACAACAAGTGACGGTGATGGTTTATGGTCCAATTAGTAAGGGCAACCAACTATTACTAAATGGATCAGTTACTATTAAGCAGGGGGATACAGTTTATGATGCGATTAAGCGGGCTTGCTCGCAACAAAATATTCCATTTAACGCGCTAGATGACGGCTCAAGTGCTTATGTGACAGGAATTGGCGGATTTAATGCGGGAAACTTTGGAGCAACGAGTGGTTGGCTTTATAGCGTTAATGGCAGCTTTTCAAACTTATCTTGCGGTTCTTATCCGATTAAGGATGGTGACATTATTAACTGGATGTTTACACAAAACCAAGGTAAGGATCGGAATGCACCAATTGCTTGATGTGATAAGCAAATAGCTTAGTCTTAAATGGATAAATGTTGAAAGTAGATAGCTAATTTTGATTCAATAATAATTTCTTTAGTCAGACTTCAAGGTCGTTACCTCTTGAATAAAAAGTCGTATAATATAGGTATTCTAATAAAATTAGGAGGATACTCATGGCAGAACTAACACATTTTTACCAGACATTCCAACCGACCCATTATGATATTTTTTTGAATATCAATCGGGAAACGAAACAAATTACCGGGAAAACAACGATTACCGGGGATGCAAAATCTCAGGCAATTTCGATTCATCAGAAGTATTTAGACATTACAACTGTTCAATCAGACGGGCAAGACGTCCCGTTTACGACCGATGACAAGAATGATGCTATTCGAATCAAACTTCCAAAAGACGGCCAGACGACATTGACCATTACGTATAATGCCAAGCTAACGGATACAATGATGGGAATTTATCCATCGTACTATGAAGTTAATGGGGTTAAAAAGCAAATTATTGGGACCCAGTTTGAAACAACATTTGCTCGCCAGGCATTTCCATGTGTTGACGAACCGGAAGCAAAAGCAACCTTTGATTTAGCCATTAAGTTCGATGAACATCCAGGTGAAACGGTTTTGAGTAATATGCCCGAAACTCGTGAAGAAAATGGCGTGCATTATTTTGACACTACCGTTCGGATGTCGACATATTTGGTTGCCTTTGCCTTTGGTGAACTCCAAGGAAAGCAAACAACGACTAAAAGTGGTGTTAAAGTGGGGGTCTTTGCGACTAAAGCCCACAAAGCCAATGAATTGGATTTTGCTTTGGATATTGCTAAGCGTTCAATTGAATTCTACGAAGACTTTTATCACACACCATACCCATTGCCACATTCTTGGCAGCTGGCACTGCCTGATTTCTCAGCCGGTGCGATGGAAAACTGGGGGCTTGTCACATACCGTGAAGCCTACCTGTTACTTGACCCGGATAATACAGCCCTCGACATGAAACAATTAGTTGCAACCGTAATTGCTCACGAACTAGCTCATCAATGGTTTGGTGATTTAGTCACAATGAAGTGGTGGGATGATCTCTGGTTAAATGAAAGTTTTGCCAACATGATGGAGTACGTTGCTATTGATGCTCTAGAACCTGACTGGCACATTTGGGAGACTTTCCAAACAAGTGATGTTCCGGCAGCTCTGCAGCGTGACGCGACCGATGGGGTTCAATCGGTTCACGTTGAAGTCGAAGATCCAGCTGAAATTGATTCATTGTTTGATGCTGCGATTGTTTACGCTAAGGGCGCTCGAATGTTAGTGATGGTTCGAGCCTTATTAGGTGATGACAACCTGCGGACTGGTTTGAAGAATTACCTGAATGCTCACAAATATCATAATGCGACCGGTGATGATCTCTGGTCAGCGTTGGGTGAGGCTTCTGGTTTGGATGTTGGCGGCATTATGAAATCGTGGTTGCAGCAACCTGGATATCCGGTTGTGAATGCGGCGGTAGTTGACGGCAAATTAACCATTTCTCAACAGCAATTCTTTGTTGGTGACGGCAAAGAAGTCGGCCGCCAATGGCAGATTCCGTTGAATGCCAACTATGATGGTGCGCCCGCTATATTCGATCAAAAACAGTTAACCCTTGGCGATTATGACCAATTGCGGAAAGCTAATGCTAAACCGTTCCGGGCAAACGTTGGTAATAACTCACACTTCATTGTTAAATATGATCAAACATTGTTGAAGGATATTCTGGATCATGTTGATTCACTGGACGCTATTTCACAGCTTCAAATTCTTCAAGATCTTCGCTTATTAGCCGAGGGTCGTCAATTATCATACGCTGAAATTGTGCCGTTATTATCACAATTTGCAAATAGCCATTCTAACGTTGTTAACGCGGCTTTGTATCAAGTTGCCAACGATTTGAAGAAATTTACGACACCTGGCTCCGAAGAAGAAAGACAGTTGCGGGCCTTGTTTGACAAATTGAGTGCCGCTCAGGTTGGTCGTTTGGGCTGGACACCTAAAACTGGCGAATCAAATGATGATCAACTGACTCGGCCATACATTTTGAGTGCGGCATTGTACGCGCAAAACTCGGATGCCGTTGCCTCAGCCCATCAACTCTTTAAAGCAAACCAGAATCATTTGGAAAGTTTGTCAGCTGATATTCGGGTCTTTGTTCTGCAAAACGAAGTTAAAAACTTTGGTAGTGAGGCGTTGTTTGACAAATTATCATCCGCTTATCGGCAAACATCGGATGCAAGTTATAAGTCAGATATCAGCCGCGCTTTGACCAGGACGGCGGATCCTGAATTAATTGCGAAATTAATCAGTAAATTCGAGGATGCCGATACGATCAAACCTCAAGATTTACGTGCATGGTTCCGTGGCGTTCTGGCCAATAATGATGGTCAGCAGGCAGCCTGGGATTGGATTCGTCAAGATTGGCAGTGGTTAGAGGATACGGTTGGCGGTGACATGGAATTTGCCACTTATATTACGGTGATTGCCATGGTATTCCATACCCCAACTCGATTAGCTGAATTTAAAGCATTCTTTGAACCAAAACTGAACACACCAGGTTTGACTCGTGAAATTAAGATGGACACCAAAGTCATTGAAACCCGAGTGGCATTGGTTGAAGATGAAAAAGCAGCCGTCAATACAGCTGTGGCCGACGCAATCAAATAATCAACCGTCCAGTTTAGATTTTGATTCGATAAATCTTGAAATCAATACGAGATTAAGATGGGAAATGCCTGTCTTAGCTTCCAGTGACTAAAAAGACATGGGGTCTGATTAAATTTTAATCAGACCCCATGTCTTTTAATAGTCAGGTAAAACTTTTATCTAGCGTTTCTCGTGATCATTTCATAACCCAGCCAAGCCACAAATGCGACCAGGGCAATGCCTCCCAGCCAGAATCCCCAGATAATGATTCTGGTGAAAATGGCAACGATAATCAATAGGGCGAGAATACCACCGAAAAATCTGATAATTGAGAAGCCAATTTTCAAAAGTAGGTAAAACCAACCGAATATTAGAAAGAATAATAGTGCCATCTTGTCGGCCTCCTTAGAAAAGGGACGAAACCCAATCCCTGTATTCACGATTATTATACTAGAATTGCGTGTCGTATGGTCCATAAAGATCGAATTAAATGTCACTGATATATTATTATATTTGACTGATTTGATTGAATAACGCTAATGTGTAAATCGTTTACATTATCGATGTAAGCGGTAAAATGACCATGTAAATAAGTGTCGATTACTTGGGAAGCCTTTAAAAATAGGATGGTGCGATTAATGATGACAAAACAGGTATCTGATCTTTTGAAGATTCAATATCCGATCATTCAGGCACCCATGGCTTGGCTGACTGACGCGAAACTCGTGGCTGCGGTTGGTGAAGCCGGTGGCTTGGGTATCCTTGGCCCCAATGCCGGCCAGGATGAGTTGACAAGTGATCCGGTTGAAACAGCAGAACGGATGCGTCAGGAAATCATTAAGGTTAGACAGTTAACTGATCGGCCGTTTGGTGTTATGGTAGCAACTCCGCGGCCTGGTGAAAGGATTGCCGATAACGTTTTTACTCGGGAAATGTTAAAAATGCTTTTTGAAGCCCAAGTTCATTATTTTGCGGTTGTGGGAAGCGTCAACGCGGAATTGTTTGACTTGATTAAGGCCCATCATGGACTGATTATTTATCGGGCTTTGACGCCGACAGTCGCAGATGCCAAGCAAGCTGAATCACTTGGAGCTGATCTAATCGTGGCAACAGGTCGGGATGAGGGTGGGCTACTGCCCGCTCGCGAATATGGGACGTTTACCGTTGTCCCGGCAATTGTTGACGCGGTTTCGGTCCCGGTGTTGGCGGCCGGTGGCGTTAATGATCGGCGTGGTGTGAAGGCAGCCTTCGCGTTAGGTGCTCAGGGGGTATACGTTGGCACCCGGTTTATGGTGACCCGGGAATCACCACTTGCTAAATCGGCTAAACAATTAATTGTCGATAGTACCTATGATCAAGTTGCAGAGGTTTCACTGGACCAGCGATCAATCACCACTAAATTGGCCCGCCAGTTTGCCCAAGCATTTCAGCAACCAAGCCGGCGTATGAATATGGATTCGAAAATTAACCAAGCAGGTGGCTTACGGCCGGCAATGCGGTTGGGCAATTTGGACGAAGGAATTGTTGAAGTTAATACCGGAATTGATACGATTCACGATGTTCCAACTGTGGCAGAATTAGTTGAACGATTAATGACGGACTAGGATATGCTTTTTGTTGGTATTAGGTGAAACGTTATCAAACAAAAACGTGGCGTAACAAGCAGATTTAGCCATATAGATAGTTTCAGCCCGGCTTATATTAGATTGGTTTTCGGCTAGCCAGCCGAAACGTGTGCCAGAAGGCAAATTCCGGCCACATAAGGCAGCCAACCCTACTATTCAGAACCGGAATGGTAGGGTTGGCTGCCTTATGTTCTGGAATCTAACCGCCTTCTGGCACACTCTGTTCTATAGACTTTCTTAATCAAAATTACATTCCCTTAAGCATTCAAGGTAAAATCAATCATCACGGGCTAAAATATGGTAAAATTTAGCAATAGTTTTGATATGTTAGCCACCATTTACTAAAAAGGAGAACAGAATTGGTTCTTAATTTATTAATTTTAATTTTGTTGGTTGGTGGTTTAATGAGCGGCTATCGAGCTGGTCTCATTACCCAGTCAGTTCGAATTATCTCGCTGATTTTATCATTTATCGTGGCATTCTATTATTTCCAACCAGCTGCTAATTTGGTGATGACAGTTGTGAAAAAACTGGGTGCGGAGCCCAATCTTCAATGGATTTACATTATCGACATTATCGCGTTTGTTTTCCTTTTTGGACTAACTCACACGGTTTATTTAATGCTCGGAAATCATTTAAATGGCATTGCCAAAGTTCCCGGCTTCCACATTGGTAATGCAATCCTAGGCTCAGCAGTTGGCTTGTTAACCCAGTATCTGGTGATCTTCTTTGTTCTAAATATTCTTGTTGTCTTTCCAATTAATTGGATTCAAGATCAATATCGACAGTCAGACATTTCGCAAACAATTGTTAAAAAAACGCCAGTATTGTCTGGACAATTTTCCCGGAATTTAATTAAAAATAAGTCGTTTATTCAAGATGACACCACGTATCGTTACGACGGAGGAACCATAAATGAAGTGGATAAATAGGCTCATTGCACTGATTATTGTCTTGCTAACCTTGAATATTTTTATCCAGCCGGGTTCATTAAAATCAATTGGCCATCGGGTGAATAACGCGATTGATTTACCAACGATGCTCAAAGTTGAAATTGATAAAGATAATCACCATGAAAATCAAACGCAGCAAAAGGCAACTCAGACTAATGCCAACGCGACGCCAATTGAAAGTATCGTTCAGGGGCGAACATTGTCTAACAGGTACTATTATCATTTTGCCAATGGTGTTGGTGATCGAGCTAAACAGGCTTTTCTGAGTGCGGTTAGTGATTACAATAAGACCGGAATTGTCAGGTTGGAACCACAAACCGGTAAAGTAGATTCACAAGCCAATCAATTAACGTTTTATGTTTATAAAAAACGAGTTGAAAATGGTTCGGGAGCTGTTGAACTAGGGCTCGGTGGCCCACAGATTTACCCATGGATTGGCAATCGAAATGACGATTTGAATCGTGGGCGAGCCGGATTAAATGCTGAATATCCACAATCCAGTATGCAAAAACCGGTTGCACTTCATGAGATTGGTCATGCCTTGGGATTAGATCACAGCACGAAGCGGGATTCAATTATGTATCCGGTCGATCAGGGTGAAACCAGGTTATCAAGTGGCGATCTGGCTGGTCTAAAAGAGATTTATCATAAATAATGATTTGGTATTGCGGCTTTTACCAATTCTATGTAAATGAATGTGGCTGCACAAGTAAATTGGCTAAAACTGAGCTGTGACTGTGCCAACTACTATCTGAATTTAAAGGCCCTGGATAAACAATTACCGCTGGATTGCTTTATAATGATCCACGGGATACATTAATTAAATGATTTAGGAGGCTGCTAGCCATGAATTATGCTGTTACGGGTTCAACGGGCCACTTTGGAAAATATGCCGTTCCGTATTTACAAAAACTTGTTAAGCCACAAGATACTGTCATTGCATTAGCGCGAAACGTTGAAAAAGCTAAAAGACTATATCCAAAAGGAGTCGATGTGCGCCCTGGCACTTATGAAGATTCGGAGCAATTAATTGAATCACTTAAAGGTGTTGATAAATTGCTGCTTATTTCGTCTCAGCCTGGTGCAGCGATGTCACGGATTGACCAGCACAAAAACGTTGTTGAAGCTGCCAAAAAGGCGGGGGTAAAATTTATTGCCTACACTAGTTTCCCCCATGCTGATACGACTGAGGCACCTTTGGCGGCTGATCATAAGACCACTGAGAGTCTCATCAATAAATCCGGTATTGCCCATTCGTTTCTTCGAAATAATTGGTATCTGGAAGATGAACTGTCATTTATCGAAGGCACTCATAATGGTGAACCATTTGTCTATTCAGCCGGTGACGGCCAGGTTGGTTGGGCACCCGAGGAGCTATACGCGCAAGCTGCGGTTACGGTCCTAACAAACGATCAGCCGAAAGAAATCTATGAGTTTACTGGTCCAATGCATTCGTATACTGATCTAGCGGATGCCCTTCAAAAAGTAACTGGTAAGCAATTTGAAATTGCCAGCGTTTCTGATGATGAGTTTATGGCTAATTTGCGTAAGTACGTTCCTGATCAAGTTGATGCCATGATGACAATGATTCAGAAAATGATTCGAAATCATAATTTGGAAGAAGAAACGACTGATTTACCGGATGTTTTGCAAAAGCCGGTGCCATCATTGGAAGAACAGATTCGGGCACTTACTGAAACTTCGACAAAATAGGCGAAAACTTCGGTTTAATGAGTAATCAAAAGACGCTTTAATCGCATTGCCAACAATGACTGCGATTAGAGCGTCTTTTAAGATTCCAGGTAAAAATTTGATATAAATTTTGGTTATCTTTTAGAAATTTCCGTTACTTTTAATCTCCTTTTCGTATCTAATTTATAGACACTGTCGAAAAATCTGTGATGGTTGGTGAAATAGATGATGAACGTAATTGTATTAGAGGATGACTTGGATCGATTGGATTATCTAACTGGTTTTGTAAAACGATATAGTCAGTTTGAAAGGCTGCCGGTAAAAGTCGCTTTGGCTACTGAGAAATTTGACGAGGTTAAGGAATATGTTGAGCGCAATAGAGGTAAGGATGCGCTGTTTTTCCTAGATATTATTTTGACTGGAGAGGTTCGCGATGGCATTGATTTAGCGATCTTTATTCGGCGGCGGATGCCCAACGCTCAGATTGTTTTTGTGACGAAGCATCGAGAGTTAGTCATGCCGGCAGTTACGCATAATACCTTGCCAATGGACTTCATCCCTAAAGATGTCGGACCACGCCAATTTGAACAGACTATCCGCCAAGATATTAAATTGGCGTTGCGAAAAATAACAACTAGCAAACCGACTCAAAGTGAAACGTTTGTCTATCATGTAAATGAAAAATATTATGAGATACCAATTGATGATGTTGTCCTGATTGAATCAGTTCCTAAAAAAGCTAATCAATTAATTTTGTACACAAATAAAACGATTATCCCTATCTACGGTCAATTAATTGATTTTGAGCGCAAGTTTAAAATCCTTTATCGTTGTCATCGAAGCTACTTAGTCAATCCCAACAATGTCCGGCGGGTATTTGGGAAGCCACCGCATGTGTTATTAAATCGAGTTGGAAAGAATACCTGTCCGGTGTCTGAACGCCATATCCGAGAATTACACCAGATTGTCGATAAAATTGACTAACCGGTTGATTTCGGATTTAGACCTGAGAAGCGATCAGGTTGAGCCCAAAGTTGGTTTAGCCAATCTCACGAAGGTTAGTCATCTTTGATAGTTTCTTCCAACGTTTTTCGTCGAGCCTGTAACTGGACGTCGTATCCTCTAACCAGCGGCATAAAGATGGCGACAATGCCACAGAGAACGGTGCCAATTCCCGCAATGACAAACAGTTGTTCAACACCGATAGCATCAGCAAGTGGTCCGGCAAAAACCAATCCAAGTGGACCGGTCAAACTAAGTAGTGAATTCAGAACCCCTAGTACCCGGCCTAATTGATGTGGCGGATAGCTTTGCTGAATCATCGCCATTAGCAGGGTATTAAAGTAAGGTGTTGCAAAGCCGGCAATTGCATTGAGGACGACAAAGTACCAAAAGCCGGTTTGATTACCCGGAAGCAGGCCACTGATTCCAATTGGAATTCCCACTGCGAAAAAAGCAATGATAACCGGTTTCATCCGATCTTTCCAATCACCCCAAATACCAATAATTGCGCCACCGGCCAGCATCCCGCCAGAGTAAATCACTTCAATCAGCCCGGCCTGACCAACGGTTCCGTGAAAATAAGACATTGTCATTAAGGGATACATACTGGCTGCCGGCATAAAGAGTAGTGTAAAGACCGCGCCGATGATTGTGATGTACCAAAGTCCCTTATTGTTAACAAGCTGTTGGACGCCCAATTTAGTATTGTGCAGAACATGGAGGGCGCCGTCGATAATCTTGTGTTCGGGAATTGTTACCCACAACCAAATCATGATCGTCCCGATAGCTGCTCCCAGCACATCGAGCAAGATTAAGGCTTTCATCGGGATAATTGAAAATAGAAAGGCGCCAACGGCCGGAGCAATGATCATATTGGCAGATTGAACCATTCCCAATTGACCATTGGTTTTGGTTAACTGTTTTTCAGGAACCATTGTTGGAATAATGGCTTGAATTGTCGGCATTTGGAACGTTTGGGCAATTGATCGCATGAGTAATGAAACGAAAATCAGCCAAAGTGGAAATTCATGAAAGATCGTTCCAGAGATCGATAAGATAATTGCAAATAAGGCCGCCACGAGATCAGGGACGATTAAAAGGGCTTTTTTATTCCAGCGGTCAACTAATGGGCCAACAAATGGGCTAAGTAAAACCATTGGCAGCATTCCCAGAATAGTTGCAAAGCTAAGGACAGTTGCCGAACCCGTAGCCTTGGTTAAATACCAGATGATTGCGTATTGGACGATCATACTAGTGATCCCGGTTAAAAATTGGCTGGTCAGAAATAAAAACGTATTTTTCTGCCAGTGAGACAAATTATTATCCATATTCAATACCTCGTTAGAAGATTCACAACAAAAGAATCACAACTATTTTACCTTATTTGAATGAATTTGTGTGATTTAACAATCGGGGATTGTTGCTGACTTTTTGCACTGGGTGTGGTAATCTTAAGTTTACGTGAGCGTCGTAACTAGGGGATATTTGTTATCATAACTGAGAAGATTAACCCGAATTAATTGATGCACTTTACACTTGAATGTTAAGGAGAAAAATAAAATGACGTTACCACAACTTGATTTAGCAAATGCAACTGGTCCAAAGGCCACTATCAAAACAAATTACGGAGATATCATTGTCCAATTATTTCCAGAACAAGCACCCAAAACTGTTGAGAACTTTGTGGCCTTAGCTCAAAAAGGCTATTACAACGGCGTGACTTTTCATCGGGTTATTCCCGACTTCATGATTCAAGGCGGGGATCCGACTGGAACGGGAGCTGGTGGTGAGAGCAGTTTCGGTCATAATTTTGAAGATGAATTTTCACAAGAATTATTTAATATTAACGGCGCCTTGTCCATGGCTAATGCTGGTCCGAATACTAATGGCAGCCAGTTCTTCATCGTATCTAACGAGCATGTCGATGATGGCATGGTTGGTCAAATGAAGGCGGCCGGTTATCCTGATGACATTGTTGAAACTTACAAGAATGGTGGAACTCCTTGGTTGGATTTTCGGCATACGGTTTTTGGCCAGGTTATTAATGGCATGGATATTGTTAAAGAAATTAGTAAAGTTGACCGTGATTCTCAAGACAAGCCAACCAAGGCTGTTGTGATGGAATCAGTTGAAATTAATAACCAGTAATTTCCGATAATTAGAATCAAATATGTGATCAAAGACCTGTTAGCAGAATCTAATTTTTGCTGACAGGTCTTTTTTGGTCACACATCAATTTTTACTATTTGATGACTCAGTTCAACATACCGCGCTGTTAAAATGCTTATATTTTGTCATGTGGGTTAATATATATCTGAGTATTTTACAAACTTTTTAAAACGTTTCTTAAAGCTTTCTAATAATTTCGGTGTTTTAGATATCGTTACTAGCATTATGACTTAGTTTTGTTACGATAGGTTCAGCTTTTAAATCAATTGTAATTGTTCAAAATATAATGAATTAAAGAAGGGGATGCCAATGTTACGAAAACGTTGGTTACTAGTTATACCAGTTATCTTATTATTAATGGGCTGTCATTCAACGGCAACCACGGCCCAAAAAGCCGATCGTGTCAAAAATGGTCAGTTCAATGGCATCACATTAGATGTATCAAGACATCATTATCAAGTTAGTACATTGGAAAAATTTATCACATTCGTAGCTGATCATCATGGCAGTTTCGTGCAACTTCATTTTACCGACGATAAGGACTTTGCAATTGAGAACGCTGTCGTTGGTCAAACGATTAGCCGGGCAACGAAAAAAAACGGTATTTGGCGGAATAATCGGACGCATCAAGCCTTTTATAGCAATCAGCAAATTCAGCAGTTACTGAGGTTAGCGAAGCAGCGGGGAGTTACGTTAATTCCAGAGATTGATACACCGGCCCATGTTACCGGTTTGGTTAACACACTCAAAGCGTCCGGGAAAGCTGCGTTGGCCAAAAAGCTAAGTTGGCATTCAAATAGTTATGGCGATGAACTGCATCTTAATCAAGCCAGTATCAACTTTGTTAAACGGATAGATCATGAAGTAGCTGATGACTTTGCTGGCCAACGGAATGCGAGATTTCATTTGGGCGGTGATGAATTTACGGATAAAATGACCAAGAATACTGCTTATATTAAATACTTAAATGCAACCAGTATGAATGTTGAGCAGCTTGGGTTCATCCCGGAAGCTTGGAATGATGGCTTCCTGAATACCAGTTTGAAGGCGATTAATCACCACATTCAGGTGACGTATTGGAATTGGACCGCCGATCAGTTTGGAACACTGGGAAAGCAACGGCGTAAGACTTGGGCATCGATGCCCAGGTTGATTGCCAATCACTTTAAGGTGCTGAATTACAACGACTACTATCTGTATTTCAATATTACGAAAAAGGGAATTTCGAAAAGGGATGTGGCCTATATGAGTAACGATATGAAGCGCTACTGGAAACCAACTTTGTGGGATAATGATTCTGCTACCAAACTAAAATCATTGCATGGTATTGTTGGCAGCAGTGTGTCGTTTTGGGCCGATTCTGCAGGTTCAATTACCGATAAACAGATCTATCGAGCGGGGAATAAGTTTATCGAAACCTTTTTAAGGTTGGCACAAAAGCCGCTATCTTAGAAAATGGAAATTATTATTTCTTTTGACGATGGCTGCGAATGATCTTGGAGGTCTGAAGGGAAAAACAGATCATTTTTATGATTCATAAGGGGGGATTTAAGATGCAGACGCTTAGTTCATTTGTTATTTTATATCCAGTGATTGTTTCACTGGTTTGGATTATTGGATCAGTTTTCTTTGCCATTCAACAACGAAAAGTGCCACTTCGAAATTTACATGCGGGGCAACCGGCTGATCTGGTTTCAGTATTGATTCCAGCTCATAATGAAGCCGAAACTTTGGATCAAGTCGTTCAATCAGTTGCCAACTTAACCTATTCTAAGATTGAACTTATCTTGATTAATGATGGGAGCGACGATAAGACTTTAACAGTCATGCATGAGTTAGCCGCTAAATTCAGCGGACAATTTCCCGTTAAAATCATTGACGTTGAACCTAATCAGGGGAAGGCGAACGCGTTAAATGTTGGCGCCAAAGCAGCCCAGGGAACTTACTTGCTTTGCTTGGATGCTGATTGTTACGTTGACTCTCACGTTCTTGAGCCGATGTTGGCGAGATTTTATGATCATCCCAGAGTTGGGGCGGTTGCTGGCAAACCGATTGTTAGAAATCGAACCAGTATTTTTGGCCGACTGGAATTGTTGGAATATGTTGGCGTTATCGATATTATTAAGCGCGGTCAAGCTTTTGTAACTGGCCATATTACGACTGTTTCTGGGGTGGTTGTCGCATATCGCAAGGCAGCTTTGGCCGATGTTGGCTGGTGGAATGCTGACGCGATTACTGAGGATATCGATGTCACTTGGCGACTTTATCATCACCACTGGCGGGTCATTTATTGCCCACAATCGGTCGCCTGGATTTTGGTTCCTGAACACATTAAGGATTTAATTCATCAACGCCGGCGTTGGGCCCGGGGCGGTTTTGAAGTATTATTTCGAAATCGTGGCATGTTAATCACTGGTCGACTGAGTGAACAGTGGTTGCTCTTAGACATGATTTTGAGTGATTTGTGGGCAATCAGTTGTTCATTCGTGACCCTGTTTTATTTGATTACCGTTGCCTTTACTGGTGATTTGATTATGGATGGGGTCATTCTTTTCCTACTATTATTGATCAGTCTGGTTCAATTCTTAATTGGATTCGCTGATTCGCGGAAGTCGGATTTTATTAGCTGGCAGGATTTGCTGTTACTGCCATTGTATGTTGTTTTCTATTGGTTTATTAATCTCGTTAGCTGTCTAACTGCTTTGGGATCATTTTTCTTGGATCCAAAACATGTTGGTAGTTGGAGCAGTCCGGATCGGGGGCTTTGAAGATGAAAAAGACAAGAATTCCATCAGATTTGATTATCCGGAAGCATTCTTCATTATTAACGATGTTTCGACGTGCGGTGATTTTAATTGGTCTTTGGCTAATTACCGGCTATATTATTTATATTAATTTTTGCTTTTTATTTAATGCTTATTCTGATTCGTTAGTTTCGGATTACCTGGTGCTCAACCTGTCGTTTCACTCATATTTTGTCTTTGCGATTCTCGTCTTGGTTGTTGCCAGTATCATGATCACTTTTGGTTGGTGGCGGATCAAAAAGTTGGAACGGCAGGCGAAAAAAGATGAGTAAAACAAAACGAAAGTGGATTTTGACCACGTTTATTCTTGTTTTCTTGGCATTACTGGCGGTCACTGTCCGTCACAACATTAAATATCAACTCGGCAATCGCCCCAGTTATGCCATTTCCAAGTACGATGAACGGATTAAAAACGGTGTGATGGTTTTCTGCTATCACCGGGTTCTTGATGATACCGATAATGATATCGTTAAATTTGATGAAGAAGTGTCACCTAATAGTCAATTTCACGATTTTAACGTGAATTTATCGAGTTTTAAGCACCAGATGGCCTATTTACAAACTCACCATATTCGGGTGATTTCATTGCCAACATTGATTCATATGGTCACCAACCGCCAGCCCATTCATGGTCGCTACGTTGTGATTACGTTTGACGATATCGACCGTACGGTGATCAACAACGCATTCCCAGTGCTGCTGAAGTACCATTATCCATTTACGGATTCAATTATTACTGGCAACACAGGCTGGTACAAAGCTGGTGAGAAATTAGCAACGTGGCCGGCAATTCAACGAATGCAAAAAAAGGCCGGCCGTTTGGCAACCTTTGCTGTTCATACGAACCGAATGCATTATTTGGTTGATAACGGCACGCCGGTCTTCAATCTGCCAGGCAATTTGGTAAGATTTAAGCATGATTATGCAACCAGTCAAACGGTTTTAAAGCGCAAAATTGGCTATCGATCACCTATTTTTACTTATCCATATGGGAGTGGGACGCCTCAGGTTCAGAAGTTTTTAGCTGAGCAGCCTGGTTTGAAAGCTATTTTGACTTTAAACAATGGCATCGTGACCAATCAGAGTGATTTGAAAGTTACGCCCCGGGTCATTATTAATAATAGTAGTTGGCCAAGCGTTGCAAAGTGGATTCGGCAATAATGGGCATTAAATGACCGGAAACCGAATAAGAACGTTACAATAATATGAGTGAGTCAATTTTAATTATTTGATTGGGGACGGTGATTGTTTTGGCAAAGTTTGATCAAACGTTTAGAAAAGAAGTTAATATTGTCCAACCATATATTCAGGGCGATACTGAGGATATGGTTCGGCGGAAATATCATTTGAATAAAGTGGTTAAATTGGGATCTAATGAAAATCCATATGGTCCCTATTACCATGCAAAAAAAGCCATGATCCGCAGTATTGATTCACTAAATCGATACCCGGAAGATGACTTTGTCAATATGGAAAAGTTGTTGGCTGACCAATTTAAATTAAAACCTGAGAATGTTGCGATCGGCAGTGGTGCTGGTAACATTATTGAAACCATTTCGAAAATGTTTTTAAATACAGGTGATGAGGTCTTAATTGCCCAACAGTCATATCGACTTTATCGTGAAGTATCAAAGTTGATGGGGGCTAAGGTGATCGAAATCCCATTGACTGATGACTTCCAATTTGATTTGGATACTTTCAAGGCAAAGTTCACCAGCAAAACCAAGTTAATTTGGATTTGTAATCCTAATAATCCGACTTCAACGTTAACGGATAAAACTAAATTAAAGCAGTTTATGGATGATCTTCCAGATGACGTTTGGGTCGTAGTTGATGAAGCGTACGCCAACTTCGCTGACAAAGACAAACTGTTTAATTTTGTCCCATACATTGGCAAAAAACGCGTCATTGTCATGCGAACATTTTCCAAGTTTTATGGACTGGCTGGTGCCCGTCTGGGGTATATTTTGGCGGACCCACAGGCAATTCAAGCCTATAATACGGTGACAGAGCCATTTAATACCAACCGAACCGTTTTAGCTGGTGCTGAAGCAGCGATTAAATTTGATCAGGCACAATCTGATAAAGCGTTGGCTAAGATTCGCGGCGATCGAGCGATGTTAGTTGAGGCACTGGGATTGTTGGGCTGCCAAGTTGCCCCGTCAGAAGCGAACTTTGTGTTTGCAAAGTTACCGGATGATGCACCAAATGCCACGATCGTTTCTCAGCGGTTGATGGAACAAGGGGTCATTATTCGGGATGGGACACCTTGGGGTTTTCCAAGGTACATCCGGATTACAATTGGTAAACATGATGATTTGGAGTACTTCTTGGAGAAATTCAGAGCCCTCATTCAGTGAGTATAATAATTAAGTTGTTCTTGAAGATAACAAAAAAGGATTCAGTCAGATCTGATACCGATCCTGACTGAATCCTTAGAGGCTGGGATAATAATCATTTTGCCCAGTCTTTTTTTGTAAACGCGATTTACTACAGAGCGAAGGCAAAAAGCAACTTCCGGTCGTGTAACCGAGTTATTCAATATTAAAGCCCGGGATACCTTGTTGAACTTTTTCTATAGTTGAAACGTGGCCCAGCAAGCAGACTCCGGCCATATAAGTCCCCTAACCTTAATATTCCAAAACCAGGAACATTAAGGTTAGGGGACTTATATTCTGGAGTCTAAACGCTTGCTGGTCCACTCTGTTTATTTTTGAATATCATCAATTACTTTTTTCAAAGCCTGAGCCTGAAATTCAGCTTGAGCTTGTTTAGCAATCTTAGCTTGAGCAGCTTTTGACATGGTTGGGTTTTTCTTCATCGCAGCCATGACTTGTTTAGTGACAAATGCTTTACCTTGAGCCTTTAATTGCGCTTGGTAAGTTTTATTTGCCATCTTCTTTTGCAAAGCCTTGGCTTGAGTAGTTGAAAGGACTAACCAGTTTTTATTAACGTAAAGTGTGTTTTGACGCTTAACTAATTTGTGACCTTCATCAGCGATGCCAAACCATAGCTTAGAGGCATTGTTTTTGTATTGCCAACGGGTCGTTTTCGTGACCATATGGGTCGTTGCATTTGTGCGGATAACTTTGTTATGAGTCGTATCCTTAGCTTGGGTATGCGACTTTTTCTTAGCATTTGCGGACGTTTGATAAATATAAACCTGTTTCTTATTAGCTGTTCCAATTGGTTGATACAATAACATCTGCATTTGCTTTGACTTACCAACTGAATAAAGTTGTTGGCTTGTTGTTGTCGTAGCCTTTTCCATACCGAAGTGATCCCGGTCATTTCTAACGATGAAGAATGTCGAAGCAACGGCACCTA
The DNA here is from genome assembly GCF_001434255.1 of Lentilactobacillus diolivorans DSM 14421. GTDB lineage: Bacteria > Bacillota > Bacilli > Lactobacillales > Lactobacillaceae > Lentilactobacillus > Lentilactobacillus diolivorans. The sequence continues at coordinate 92,929 of NZ_AZEY01000068.1, read as the reverse complement.
GAATGGCAATGACCGTTAAGATGTTACTCAACGGCTTGTTTTCGATATAGACGAAAAAGATAAACGAGAGGACAACGCTAATTGCTAATGTGAGTAAAATCATTATTTTTCACCATGTCCTTTCGTATAATCTCTTGATTGTGCCCGGTTCTTCAAGAAGAAGGCCGTTACCAATGCAAGTAGACAGAAGATAAATGAAATTAAGAAAGCAGCATGATAACCAGTTAAGGTTGCGTTAATGGCACTTGTCTGATATCCCAAAGGATTTGACTTCAATAGATGCTTACCCGGCATATTGTTATTCGTGACATTTGTTAAAATACTGATTAAGATGGCCGTTCCAACTGAACTGGCAATCTGTCGTTGGGTGTTGTTGACGGCAGTTCCGTGGCTTAGTAAGTTAACTGGTAGCGAGTTCATTCCCACTGTCGTTGCTGGCATCATAGCCATTGAAATTCCGAACATCCGTACCGCATAGAAGAAGACAATATAGATGGTTGAAGTATCTTTAGTAATAAAGATAAATGGAATGGAGCCAAGAGTAAGCAGGAACATTCCGATAATCGAAAGTCGTTTAGCACCATACTGATCCACGGCTCGTCCGGTAATTGGACTCATAATTCCCATCATCACAGCTCCGGCCAATAATGTTAATCCGGATTCAAAGGCTGACATTCCTTTAACAATCTGGAGATACAATGGAATAACCATTTCAACTCCAACCATAGCCATCATCGTAACGGAACTCAAAATAGCTGAGATAGTAAAAGGTGTTGAACGGTAAACTCGGAATTCCAAGAAAGGTTCTTTCATTGTTAATTGACGCCAGATGAATAAGGCAATGAAGACTGCCCCAATAATTAAGGTTGAAATCACTGTGGCACTGCCCCAACCGTCATCACCTACTGATGAGAACCCATAAAGGGCACTTCCAAATCCAACGGTTGAGAGAACAACTGATAAGACATCAATTGCTTCCTTCTTGGTTGGCAGGACGGGTTTAACGAACCAGAAGCTGGCCGCAATGACTAGGATCATCAAAGGAACGATCATCCCAAATAAGTCACGCCAAGTCCAGTTATCAATGACCCATCCGGATAAGGTAGGACCAATGGCAGGTGCCAGACCAATCACGATTCCGGCAAGTCCCATTGCAGTACCACGTTTAGCGGGTGGAAAGATTGATAACATAATTGTTTGAAGTAACGGCATTGTCACTCCAACACCAACAGCCTGAATTAAACGGCCAGCTAGTAAAACGCCGAATGTGGGGGCAATGTAGCTGACAACTGTTCCGGCTAGGAAAATCGACATTGCACTGATGTACAACATTTTTGTGTTGAAACGGGTACTTAACCATGCACTAATCGGAATCATAATTCCGTTTACCATCATGAATCCGGTTGTGAGCCATTGGACCGTTGATGTTGAAACATCAAATGCCTTCATAATAGTTGGAAATGCAGTTGATAGGATGGTCTGATTTAAAACCGTACAAAATGTTCCAATCAGAAGAATGACAATCATCATCCCACGGTTATAAGCTTTCCCGTTAATATCTTGCGCTTTAGCCACGATTTACTACCTTCTTTTTCTCTAAATAATTTCGTCTTTCAAAAACGATTCTTGACTAATATAAACTCATTTGTGATTATTGTCAATTATCTTGACAACTGTATTTAAAAATATATACTAAATGTTAAGAAATGCGCTTCGCATATCAGACAATTTAATAATTGAAACGTGATTGCATCGGCAATGGAAACTGTTACAAAATTCAAGAAATGAGAAACGAGGCCTCAGTGTGGACAAGGAATTTCAACAAAAGCTTGCCAAAATCCTCCAAAAAAATGACTGGCATCTTGGCATCGGCGATGTCGAAAACGCGACCGGTGTTTCCCAAACAAAGTTAAGGTATTGGGAACGCAAGGGCTATATTACGAGTGACCAAGGCAAGGGCCAAAATCGAAAGTTTAAATATAGTACATTGATGAAAGTTTATCAAATGAAGATGTTGTTGGATCAGGGTTATACATTGGCGGTTGCCGCTCAAAAAGCTGAGGAGAAAGGGGAAATTGCCCATTTAGTCCAACAATTTATTTTTGATCGCTTTGAAGGAGTGGAAACGATTGATGGTTATCCCGCAATTAATTTAGGTTATTTTGATGATCAGAATGATCAAATTCTCTACGCAGTTGTTAAGGATAAGAAAACTGATTTTAAATTGGTTGCAGCGGGTAATCCGAACAACCAAGAAGGATAATATTGATTAAATAAATGAGGAGAGATTAATAATGGCAGAAATTCATTTTACCAAAGCACAGTTAGCAAAGTTTGATGGTCAAGACGGTCGCAAAGCGTTTGTCGCCGTCGACGGAATTGTTTATGACGTGACTAACGTCGATGCATGGATTAATGGCAAGCATCATGGCCATGTAGCGGGCAAGGATTTGAGTGATGCAATTACCAAGGCACCGCATAAGAAGTCGGTGTTGGCCAAGTTACCCAAGGTTGGCACCTATACCAACTAATCTTTTAACAATGATCGAGAGATTGGCTATGAGACTGTAGTGGGTCTCTTTTTGTTTTGATTGATCCAGCACCTTAATCAATTACTTTTCATTTTTTTGAAATTAAGGCTTGCATTTTAATGGGTAAAAAGAGTTAAACTGTTACTATTACCAATTTATTGATGGAGGTTTTGAAATGTTAGAGAAAACGGTTTATCGTGAACTATTGAGTCGCGCGTTTGATATTCCAGTACAGGTGACATATTGGAATGGCAAGACTGAAACATACGGTGACGGAGAGCCACAAGTAAAAATTGAAATCAGAAAAGAAATTCCGTTGAAAGAGATGACTTCCAAACCAACGCTTGTTTTGGGGGAAGCATACATGAACGGTGATATCGAAATTACTGGTAGTATCCAAGAATTGGTGGCATCAGCTTACCGTCAAGCCGGGAGTTTTTTGACCAACAATCCTTTCCTAAAACATTTACCAAAGATTTCTCATTCTGAAAAAGAGAGTGAGAAGGATGTTCAAAGTCACTATGATATTGGTAATGATTTTTACCAATTATGGCTGGATAAATCAATGACTTATTCGTGCGCTTATTTTGAGCATGATACTGACACTTTGGAGCAGGCCCAGATTAATAAGGATCGTCATATTTTGCATAAATTGAAGCCGGTGGCCGGCAAACGACTTCTTGATGTCGGCAGTGGCTGGGGAACCTTAATTATTATGGCTGCTGAAGAGTTCGGCCTGCACGCCACCGGAATTACCCTCAGTGAGGAACAATATAAATACACTAAGCAGCAAATCAAGGACCGTCACTTGGAAGATAAAGTGGACGTCTTATTGACTGATTATCGTGAAGTCAATGACCAATTTGACTATGTGACTTCGGTGGGGATGTTTGAACACGTTGGTAAAGAGAATTTGGGCCTCTACTTTAAAGAAATCAAGAAGTTCCTGGCCCCTGATGGCCGCGCTTTGATTCATGGGATTACCGGCCAACACGAAGGTGCTGGGGTTGATCCATTCTTGAATAAGTACATTTTCCCGGGTGGTTATATTCCCAATGTGGCTGAAAACCTGACTCATATTATGGACGCTGGTTTGCAGCTTACCGATTTGGAACCATTGCGTCGTCATTACAAAAAAACTTTGGAAATCTGGTACGCCAACTATGTTAAGGTTATCGATCAGGTTAAAGAAAAGTATGGTGAGCCATTCTCAAGAATGTGGTCATTGTATCTCCAAGGCGCCGCAGCTTCGTTTGAGGCTGGCAACATTGATGTCATGCAGTTCTTACTGACAAATGCACCGAGTGGTACTGATCTACCAATGACCAGACAGTATGTTTATAAAGAAGAGGACTAATTTGGACTTATTTTAAAAGGCATGTTTTCAAATGTTGAGATCGTTTTTTCGAACGGCCGCTAACCGATAATGTAAGTCAAAGTAAAAGCACAGCTAGCAAAACAAGTAAATCTTGTTTTGCTAGCTGTGCTTTTTGTGTGCTCAAATTTAATATTGCTTTTGGCTTGATATTAATGTCGATCCAGCATGACTGACACGAGCTTGGGAATGTCACCAGCGGCTGGTGAAAACTTAAGTTGTTCGAGTGGGGTGGGGGATGGATACTGCAATTCGCCGGTTAACATTGTGATAATCAAGTCCCTGGCCATCGCTAATGCTTCTGCTTTTATATCGCCCTGGGTCCATGTACCGCAATTAATGTCAGGAATCTCGACACTGTATCCAATTCTTTCGGGATGTAAAATAATCGGATAGCTGACCTGACTGGTTTGATCGTTTGACATTCTATCACCCAGCTTTCTGTGCTTTTGTTAGTTCCGATTGAAATATTAGTTAGCGATATTTTTATCTTTATTTTAAGCCATTATCAATATTATGAGTAGGCTTGAGCGCTGTTAAACCAACTTGATTGAGGCTGTTGTTAAAATTTTTGAGAATAATCCTTGCTTTAAGTGCACTTCAAGGTTGTAGAGTAGAGGTGGATTAAGAAATAACGTGGATGAGGAAAAATGGAGGAAAAAATATGGATACAGTCACATTAAATAATGGCGTTAAAATGCCACAATTAGGCTTGGGCGTTTTTCAAATTTCGGATTACGATGTTGCTAAGCAATCGGTTTTAGACGGGATTAAGAATGGTTATCGACTAATTGATACCGCCGCAGCTTATCGAAATGAATCGGCCGTTGGTGCCGTAATTCAAGAAAGTGGTATTGACCGCAAGAAGTTATTTGTGACCTCCAAGCTTTGGGTTCAAGATATGAGCTATGAAGGTGCCAAGCAGGGGTTTCAGACGTCCTTAGATAACTTGGGTTTGGATTATATTGATTTGTATTTGCTCCATCAACCGGTTGGCGATACGTTTGGTGCTTGGCGGGCATTGGAAGAACTTTATCAAGCCGGTAAGATTCGGGCAATTGGGGTATCAAACTTCGATTCAGCGCAACTGGCAAACTTGATTGCATTTAACGAGGTGGCCCCAGCCGTTAATCAAGTTGAGCTTCACGTTTTCAACCAAAAGCCTGAGGCAATTGACTATATGCGAAACAAGGGTGTTCAACCAGAAGCCTGGGCGCCTTTTGCGGAAGGCAAACATCATATTTTTACTCAGCCACTATTGAAGAACATTGGCGATAAATACGGTAAGACGCCTTCCCAAGTGGCACTGAGATGGTTATTACAGCGGCATGTGGTTGCGATTCCCAAGTCTACTCATGAAAATCGGTTGATTCAAAACCTGGATGTCTTTGATTTTCAATTGTCGGCTGATGATATGAAAGAAATTGCCACTTTGGATATTGGCCATAGTGAAATTGTGAATCATCAAGATCCTAAGTTTATCGAAATGCTGGCAGGGATGAAGATTCATGATTAATTTTAACCGTTTTCTGGCATGGTAAATATGCTATCATCGACTTAAACGAATGGATGAAGGGGATATTGACATGTTTAAAACGTGGCGTCGGCCAGGTAAAATTATTGAACAAAAAAATGTTTATTCAGGCAGAGTGTATGATGTTGATCAGTTACACGTGCAAACACCGGATGGCTTGAAAGTTGAACGGGATTTAATTCGAACGGATCCAACGGTTACCATTTTGGCAATGACGGCTGATGACCAGGTTGTCATGACCAATGAATATCGGGTGGGGGTCAATCGTGATTCGGTTTCACTACCTGCCGGAATTGTGAATCCTGGTGAAACCAGCGAACAGGCGGCTGCTCGGGAACTCAAAGAGGAAACAGGTTATATTGCCAAATCGGTCCAAAAGATGACTCGGATTACGTCATCAGAAGGTTTTATGGATCAATTTGCTGATTTGATGTTAATTAGATTTGACCCGGTTGACCGCGTCCGCCAACATTTCGATAAGGATGAATTTGTCTCAAGTGCCTTGGTGCCAATTGATCAGGTAGTTGATTGGATTAAGACAGGTAAGGTCAATACGGCACAATCGGTTTCTTCAGTGGGGTATTATCTGTTGTTTTTGAAGGGGAAGGAATAAGGATTGCCACTAACTTCTCACATTGGATAAATAATTGAATGATTTGAGAATATTAAGACCTTATAGAGCCATGTTCTTGGCACTGTGAGGTCTTTTCTTGGTACTTCATTGTGAATGATTGGTAGAACCATCTTCCAACAGTTCTTTTGTATTTGGATATACACGATAAATGTGTGTGTTCTATTTGTTTAATTTGTCACTATCCGGAGGCGTTAAGAAGCTTAGAATTATCAACCCGACAAAAGTTATTGTAATGCCAAGTATCGGATAAAAATAGATTCCAAAGGCAGTGGCGCCAACCGACAATGGGAAAAAGATTGATGCTAAGAATCTAAAAGGAAACATTCTGCCAATCTTTTTACTAACGGAAGTATTAATATGTTCCGGCATTTTTCTAATTGAACTTGAAAGCCACAGATAAGATAAACTCCAAAAAACAAATACAAATAAATATAGATATTCCGGCCCGGAGTATTGTGAAAATTTTCCGACCCAACCAGTTGCAACCGGTAATAAAGACATGCTAAAAAGCCACAGATTATTCACCCAGTATACTTTTTTAGAGATTCTAATGGCTAATGCAAACATGTAGTGATGATTGTACCAAGCCACGCCAACAAAAAGAAAGCTAACAACATAAGCAAAAAAGTAAGGTAATTGGGTGATGATTCCCTCCCATTTCGCGGTTTCCGGTGTTTTAAATTCCAGAATCATAATGGTGAGGATAATTGCGACTACTCCGTCTGTGAATGCTTCAACGCGTCCTTTATTCATATTCTCCCTCTTTATAATGAACTATCTGCTTCAATCAAAACTGTAATTCGATTTCCTTTGGATCTTAGAAGTGATTTTATACGCTCTTAAAAGCTGCCTCAAATTTTTTAGTAACTCCGGTAAATTGAATATGGAAAAAATCAATTCAATAATTACCCGGATAAGTCGACAATTGATTGCATTTTCTTCCCCAAATCATTGTACCTCATTGGTTTATTTTAGACTGAAGAAAGACTCGCTACGAAACATAAATTTGCGTAAGCGACTTATGATTAGTCAAGATATGATTATCAAACGATGAAAATCACCGTTTTTCTACCATGCTATAATATGATCGATGATTGTTAATTGCAGGTGTAGTCCAATGGTGCCATTGATGTGAAAGGATAGTAACGATGTTATCAATGATTTACTTGATCCTAATGAGTTTATTTGCTGGCATCCTTACGGGGATTGTCGGAATGGCTTCACTGACATTGTACCCGGTGTTACTTTCGATTGGCATACCGCCCATTACGGCAAATGCCACCATTACAGTTGCTCAAGTTGGCGCTGGCCTCAGCACTGTTTTGTCGTCTTTAAGAGAACTCCATCATCATTGGAAGCAGGCGCTGCAGATCGCAGCATTAAGTACGACTGGTAGTATCTTCGGGGCAGTCATTCTGATTCATAGTTCCAATGCTGGATTCAAGAAGGTTGTGCCAATTTTTATTTTTCTTGCCGGTGTGATGATTTTAACGCCAAAAAGAAAAAATAACCCGGCCAGAACCTATCAGTGGGGAACGTATCTTAGCTGGGGTGGCGTCTTGCTGGTTGGTATTTATAACGGCTATTTTGGTGCCGCATCGGGCCTGTTAATGGTCGCGGTTCTTTCCAAAATTGTCCATGAAGATTATGCGACCTATAATGCCATGCGTAACTTTTCTTCATTTATTAATAATATTTGTGCGGCATTGATGTTCATTTTTATGCTATCAATTGAATGGGCAGCGATCATTCCTTTATTGTTGGGACTCACGATTGGCGGCTACATTGGGCCGATTATTGTTCGTTATATTCCTTCAAAAATAATTGAAGGTGCGGTGGGAATTTTCGCAATTATCTTGGGAATTGGACTGGGGTATCAGGCTTATCTCTAAGCTTGTTTGGCTGGCTTTATTTTCGATAACCTAGTCTGAAAAGGCGAGCTTATGATGCCCCATTCGCTAGTCCTCAAGGTATAATTAAACTGTAAGATGATTGTCTACTGGAATTTCAAGAGGGTGATGGCATGACATTTAATAAAAATTTCTATAAGTCCTATGGGTTCTGGTTGGTAGTTGTAATTCTGATGGTAAATTTAGCAGCTGCTTTTATCGTAACGCCACCAATGTATAGTATTGGCTGGTGGTTGGTTATCGTTATTGGGGTTGCTGCTGTGATCGCGATCGTCTATTTAGGGATGCGAGCTGTCGATGAAGCAAACCATAAAAAGATGTAGTCAAAAAAAGACAGAGTGAAGCAATCCTTGTGATGATACAAAAGTTGGTTTGGCAAAATGATTAGTGATCCACTTTCAATAAGCGCGGCGGTTCTTTCCATTGGGAAAAACCGCCGCGCTTATTTTGACTTAACCAGTGGTTGCCAAGCATAAAAATTTAGCTCATTTATTGCAACGACCTATTCCGTGTGTCCCAATCGTTTTAAATAATCGGCAAAGGCCTCGCTATCCTGATTATTACCCGTTTCTTTTGCTTCATACCAATTAATTTTATCATTCAAAATTTGTAAGTGATGTTGGACCTCGCGATACTGATTCATAAAATCTGTCTTGGTATTTTTGAGCAATGCCAGTCGGTTAGGGATAGTTTCGTCGCCCATTGCCCGCCAAGTCACGTACTGTTTAAGATCGTTAATGCTCATTCCAGTTCCTTTTAAATGTAGTAGGAATTTTACCCATTTAATATCAACATCAGTAAAAACTCGGCGCTCACTGGAATCCCGGTGGGCTTTTAAAAGGCCCTCGCGTTCGTAATATCTGATGGTTGGGGCGCTTAATCCGACTAAAGACGCGAATTCACCGATTGAATAAGTCGTTCTTTTCTTTAAGGTTTGCATTTTTTCTCCATTTCTTTGAATTTATCATTGACTTAAAGTCCACTTTAAGATGTACAGTGATTTTTGTAAAGATATTTATAGCGTTAAAGAAAGGAAAAATCTGATGACAGTTAAAAATAAAGTTGTTGTGATTACTGGTGCTTCGTCAGGAATTGGGGAAGCCAGTGCAAAATTGTTAGCTCAAAATGGCGCCAAAGTTGTTTTAGGTGCCCGACGTGACTCACGATTAAAAGAAATTGTGTCGCAAATAAAAGCCAACGGTGGTCAAGCAGCCTATCAGACAACTGATGTTACCAACCCTGCTGAGGTTAAGGCATTGGTTCAGTTAGCTAAAAGTGAATTTGGCGGCATTGACGTCATTTTCAATAACGCTGGTATTATGCCAAGTTCCCCAGTCAGTGCACTTCACATTGATGAGTGGAATGCGATGATTGATATTAATTTAAAAGGTGTTTTGAACGGGATTGCGGCCGTAATGCCTGATTTTACCAGTCAGAAGCACGGTCAGATTATTACGACATCGTCGGTTGCCGGCTTAAAATCATTTCCTGGTGCCGGTGTTTATGGGGCGACCAAGTTTGCCGTCCGTAACTTGATGGAAGTCATTCGGATGGAGAGTGCTCAGGAAAAGACCAACATTCGGACAGTCACGCTTTATCCTGGCGCAATTAACACAGAATTATTAAAGACAATTAGTGATCAACAAACGCGTTCTGGAATGGATCAGTTATATCAATCCGTTGGTGTTGGGCCGGATGCCGTGGCTCGGGTCGTTAATTTTGCCGTCGACCAGCCGGAAGATGTTGATGTCAGTGAATTTACCGTGTATCCAACAAAGCAAGGATAACGAAAAACGAGGAGAAATAATAATGGTAAAAAATGAATCAGTAAAAAACGGGGTTATTTTCCCGGCAGGACCTAAGAATGACGCATTTGCGAAATATTTTGTTGGCCAAAGTTATTTACAAGGACTGGTTAATGATCCTAACGTTAATGTCAATGTTGGTAACGTGACCTTTGAACCCGGCTGCCGAAACAATTGGCATATTCATCATAATGGTTACCAAATCTTGCTGGTAACTGGTGGTGAAGGCTGGTACCAAGAAGCTGGTAAGCCCGCGCAACACTTAGTACCCGGTGATGTTGTTGTCACTCACGATGGGGTTAAAAACTGGCATGGTGCCACTAAAGATAGTTGGTTTGAACACATTGCCATTACGGCTGGGACGCCTGAATGGTTGGAACCGGTATCTGACGATGACTATAATCAATTGGAGGTAAAGTAATTATGGCAAAAAAACAAACTGCTGGTCGCAATAATTTGGGTGATTTTGCACCCAAATTTGCGGAATTAAATGATGATGTTTTATTTGGTGAAGTTTGGTCACGTGAGAAGGAATTATCAGCTCGGGATCGAAGCATGATTACTTGTGCAAGCTTGATGTCGCAAGGGCTGTTTCCACAGTTGGAAGCTCATATGAAGATGGCGAAACAAAACGGGATTTCCAAGGATGAAATGGTTGAGTTGATTACTCATCTTGCATTTTATGCTGGGTGGCCAAAAGCATGGTCTGCGTTTGGGCTTGCTAAAAAAATTTACGCTGATAAATGAATTGATTAAAAAAGGGAATCCATTACCTCACGACTTAATGTGCGGTGGATTCCCTTTTGGGTTGAATTGTTGATAATTGATTTGGTTTAGCTAGTTACTCAGGAAACATTGTTTGAGAGCAACTTGGGAGAAAAGTGCTTGGAAACGTCAATTGGAAAAACGTTATTTTAGCCGTTAACATGACCGGCGAAGCTTGGCATAAATGCGCTATTGATGGTTTGGATTTCGACGTTTTGACCAGGTTGTGGTGCAGCAACGTATTGGTTATTTCCAATATAAATAGCAACGTGATAACTAGCACCTTGATTACCCCAGAAAAGTAAATCACCAGGTTGGGCATTCGAAACAGTTTCCTTAGTGACATGGCTTTCCTGGGTAACCGTGTAGTGTCCCAAACTAATACCAGCGGCTTGTTGGTAAACATAGTCGGTTAAGCCGGAGCAATCCATTCCTTTAAGGGATTCGCCACCCCACACATAAGGGATGTTTTGCCCAGCTAACTGTTTAGCTAAATTGATGACTGCGGTTGCCTTTGATGATGTTGCGTCGGCTTGAGCAGCAGTAGTGTTGGCGCTATTAGCTGCATAGTTAGTGTTTGTTTGGTTGGAATTTGTTTTCTGACTATAATTAGTCTGGTTAGTTTTTGGTGTTTGGTAATTTGCTGAATAAGCGGAGTTATGACTGGTATAGGTATCGGCGTTGGTACTCGTTGTTGAAATGCCAAAAATGGTACCAGCAAATGCTAAAGCTAAAAGTGATTTGCTAAATTTCAAAAGAACACCTCATTAATTTTTATTTGATTCAAGGCCATGATACCCGATCATTTTTTCAATGAGGTTACAGAAAATTTGTGATCTGTTGACGGAAGATGTCAGTCTGAAATAGTGTTAAAGCTTTGTTTATAAGGATAAAAAATTGTTTAAGGTGCTTGCAGGATTGATAAAAATATGATTTCTGATACGAGGCCGCCTAAAACAAGTTTTAATCAGTCGGTTAAACCTAGTCCTGATTTTTTCGTCAAAAGCGGCTGAAAAAAGCAGCTTTAGCCAATATTCCCAAGTTCAGGAATGTGGCTAAAACCGCTTATATTCTGGAAGCTAATCGTTTTTTTATCGATTATTCGTTATTAAACTTAGTATATAATTTATCGAAATTAATTGTGCCTAATCCGGTTGCTTGATTATAAAGCTTGCCAGGTTGGCCGGTGTAGTATAAGTTGTTGTTATTATCAGCATCATCGAGGACGTTAAATGGGGTATTCGGTTGAGCAGCAAATTTATAAATCTGCGGATTCCAGAACCCAATTCGAGTTTGCCGACCGCTATTCATGACTGCATTTGCCGCTGCCATTTGTGGCGAAGTATAACTTGTGCCGCCGCCAATCATCCAAATTTTAGAAGGGATTCGGGTGATCTTTTTCTTCTTCATATTGATCGCGATTCGATTACCTGAAAAATAAGTGGCATAGCCGGTTCGAATATCGGCATTTCCGGAGATGTCTGGTAGATTTCTGGAATTCCCAGTGCCAAAAATAATTCGGGGATGTTTGTTAATCACCATCTTACCCTTTGCGTATTTCAGAACGTCAACTGCTCTAAACGTGTTGACACCGGAGAAACCTTGTTGATAGCGAGGTGTGGGGTTAAGAGCGGAAAAACCACCGCCACTTCCTGGAAAGACACCCTGTTTGATTTCGGCAGCAGAAGCCGTGTAGGTGTCGCCCCAGGCCCGTTCTTTGTTTACCGTGACAAGTTTATTGTTAATGATTTTTTGATAAGGAAGGGTGGTACCGCCAACAATGACTTGATATGGCGAAGAGGTTACGGAATGGTTTTCCCGTTTTTGAGGGGTATCACGCGGCCCGTAATCACCACTGGCTTTGAAGACGGTAATCCCTTGAGTGGCCGCTTGTTGGAGAAGCAGGTTAAAGGCATGGTTATATTGTTTGAGTGATGAACTATGATCGGACCATTGACGAGTTAATTCAACGGTGGGGGCAAAACTGGTTGAAATTTGCGAATCCAGATTATCAGAAATTGCTTTGGCAAAGGTTGAAAAGTAAATAGCTGGCGATGTCGTCGCGTTGTTTGCGGAATTGCCGATGTAGAAATCAATATTGGCATTTGGAGCCACCGCACTTGCGGATTGAATATCCAGTGAAGCCTCCATTTGGTATTCGGTTAGCATTTTATTCATATTGTTCGTTGATGTCTTTGCATTGTCGACGGTATAAATCTTATGGATTCGGTCTAAAGAGTCGTTAACCCCGGCTTGTTGCCAATATTTTTGCAGATCCCCAGTTTTAAAGTCACCGTAAGAAACAATACCGATTCGTTGACCTTGACCAGTTAATCCTTTATTGTAAAGGCGATTCAATTGGTACTGTTTGGCAAACTTACCGGCACCATATTTGTTGGAAAATTGATTATCAGACAAAGCAGTATCAGGCTTTTCACCGCTGGTTGGCAGGTCGGCGCTGGCCACTAGGTGTTTCTTAGTAGTTGATTTTTTTACTACCTTTTTCTTGCCAGTTACCTTTTTAGTTGTCGGCTTTTCAGCGTAAACACCGATTACCGCAACGACTTGATCGGATAGCTTACCGGGTAACTGATATTGTGTTCGGGATTCTTTACCCTTTTCTTTAATATATTTGGCTTTAAACGCTTTGTTCATATTGACGCGGTGGCCTTTAACTTGAATAGCCAAATTGCCAGAAAATGTGGTTGTCTTAAGATGATATTTTGATAGATATTGTTTAAACGAATTGATGTAACCGTCAGACTGACCAAATTTTGATGCAAATTCGTTCGGCGTTAGGTATTTATGATAATCTGCGGCCGATGGATTAACGGTATCATAAACATAGTTTGTGAGATCCGTTTCATTAGTTGGCTTAAAAACAACATTGGCAATAGTTGTTCGGTTATCAGGCTTTTTTACCTTTGACTTGGCGTTAACGGTACTGCCGGCGCCGATAACTAGTAGTCCGCTTAACGCGGCAATGATGACTTGTTTTCCCCGCATATTAATCCCCATCCCTCTTGAAAAATTGAAAATTGATTATGTTAATTATAACAGTTTGGTCGAAGAAACTATTATTTCGGTACTTATTAGTTTTGCTTGCGTTGAAGTGCACTTCAATGTTTATAGTAGACATCAGAGGTGAGACAAATGAAGCGATTATTCATTAATGCCAGCAGTGAACCGGATGGACAAACGGCAAGGCTGGCAGCTGAATTGTTTGGTGATCAAGACTACCAAACGTTAAACTTAGTTAATTATCATATTGCGCAAATTGGCCAGGAAACTGATGGCCAAGACGATTTCAAACGGGTTTGTGATCGGATTGCGGATGCTGACATGTTAGTCATGGGGACACCGATTTATTGGTCGGATATGACGGGTTACATGAAAGCATTTATTGATCGAATGACCGATGTTAGGTTAACTATTAATCCGTTTAATGGGAAAAAATTATATTTAATCATCACGGGAACGGCTCCTCAAGATGCTATTCCAAGCGTGACGCATGTTTGGGAACACGTTTCTCAAAGGTATGGCATGGTCTTTAGCGGGGCTGTTACTGATTCCAAACAGGCAAAATCAATTCAAATCGATTAGCGAGGTAAAATAAATGAACATTAATAAAGTAAGTGAAGAAATGGCTGTTTCCAAGGATACATTGCGGTATTGGGAAAGGATCGGGCTACTTCCCCGAAGTTCAACGTAATGACAGCGGTTATCGTGATTATTCAGAGAGTGATATGAACTGGGTGTTGTACATTAAAGCATTGCGAAGGGCTGGGATGTCAATTGAGTCATTAATTGATTTTGTTAAACTGTATCGTGAGCCCGAGAACACTAAAGCTGCCAGAAAATCATTACTGATGGAACAAAAGAAACGGCTTGAAGCACAGCAACAGGAAATTCAAAAGTCACTGAATTATTTAAACTTTAAAATTGAACATTTTGATGATCACATGCTGACATTTGAGAATGAAAAGCTGAGTTACCGAGCAACAGTTACGAAATAGGTGAGAACAGCCAAAGATAACTAACGTTGCAGTGGTCGATCCCGGATAGCATGCAATCATTCTAAAAAAAGCGTTATCGATGACTCGAATGGGTTAGAGTCGTTGATAACGCTTTTTAGAATGATTACTTTTAAATGACGAATTGAATTGCCATGATGACCATGATAATTCCCATAATTGGGCGGAGAATTGCAGTTACTTTGCGCGGATCAAAGTGGGCCAGAATCCGTGGCATAATTGCGGCACCAACTAGTGATCCAGCCATTACAAGGAGACCAACCTGCCAATCAATATTTCCCTGAGTGGAGTGGAAAAACAGGCCGATGATTGATAGCGCAATTAGCACGTATGAGGAAGTGGCTGCAGATTGGGGCATGTTTAATCCCAGTAACAATAACCCTGCCATAACTGGGCCGCCGCCACTCATCCCGGCGATCCCGACCATTAAGCCGCTCAGCGCGCCAAACAAATAGACAGTCCAAGGCTTCAAACGGCTCTTTTTAGAACCTTTCAAAAATGATTGACGAATCGTCTGGATTCCTAAAATAAATAAAATAATAGCGATTGCCCATGTATAAATGATGACTGGAATATATTGAGATGACAGACTCCCAATAATCGTTGCTGGTAACGCCGTGATTAATAATTTGTTGCCGTAACTGAATCTCATATTGCCAGTTCGATAATGACTATATGTACCGACGATTAGGGCAGGCAGTGCGGTAAAAAGGGATGTTGCCGCAGCGCTTGAAGGTGACAGATGCGCAATGCTGACCAAAATACCAAGGTAAAAGGCACCGCCACCACCGCCCATACTAATGATGAACGCCCCAACTAAAAAGCCTAAGAATATTAATAATGCTGCCAACTAAAAGCCCCCTTAAAATATGTCATAAAGTTATTATACACGTCTGCCCAATATTAATTACATGGAATGTAATTAATAATGAATATTAAATTAGAATCATTATTGAAAGCAGCCTAAATTTGTTTTACACTAAATATAGATTTAAAAATTAATTGGAGGCTTATCGATGATAAATTTTATTGGCAAAGAAGTTGAAGATTTTAATGTAAACGCATTTCAAGATGGTGACGTTAAGCAGGTTACCAAGAAGGATTTATTAGGCCATTGGTCAATCATGTTCTTTTACCCCGCCGATTTTTCATTCGTTTGTCCAACTGAATTGGGTGATTTGGCTGATTTATATCAATCATTCAAGAAGATTGGTGCCGAGATCTATTCGGTTTCAGAGGACACTGAGTTCGTTCATCAAGCATGGCATGAAAAGAGTGAGGAAGTTGGCAAGGTTCAGTATCCGATGATTGCTGATCCTGCAGGCAAACTTGCTCGGTTCTTTGAAGTCCTAGATGAAGATGCCGGTCAAGCCTACCGTGGTGTCTTTATTATTGACCCTGAGGGCAAAGTTCGGTCATACACCATTAATGACATGAGCATTGGCCGTAATGCCAGCGAAGTATTACGAACCCTTGAAGCTGCCCAATTTGTTGCCGAACATGGCGATCGGGTTTGTCCAGCCAATTGGAAGCCGGGTGAAAAGACGTTGAAACCAGGTACGGCGTTGGTTGGTAAGATTTAGTGAGAACCCAAGCAAACAATAGAAAATCTTCCCATGAATTTTAGGGTTAGTAATTTTCAGTCGTTTGGACGTCCCTTATGAATAACTTTTAAATGATAACAAAAGATCACTGTCTGTTAACCTGATCATCATTGTAGGCTAAAAGATAGTGATCTTTTTAGTTGTTGTAATATGTTTGGTTAAGGAATTCACAAAACAAAGGTCAAAGTCTAAATTAACCCATAATGCTTCAATCCCTCCAGGACGCCATGATCACTCTGGGCCACATAGGTAGCCCGTTGTTTCAATCCCAGCGTTGCCTGTTTCATTGCGATACCGTAATCAGCCAACGAAAACATACTAAGATCATTGTTTTGATCACCGAAGGCAAACGTTTCAATGTTGGAATGACCGACTAGTTTTTTGATCTTTTGAATGCCTTGTGCTTTTGAAATTTCAATTGGCATCACATCGACAGCGTCGGGCGCATATCGCAAAATACTGAGTTGATTTTTGAATGCAGTTTGATACATTCTTTCATGGGTGTTCGTAATGAATAGATTGAGGAAGTTGACTGGTTGCTGAATGAAGAAATCGTGCTTGATCGGGACATGAGTGAGTCGCATTCGATCGACATGTCCACGGGTGACTGGATTCATACCAGAAATTGCAAATCCTTGTTGGTTAAAATAACCGACCACGTCATCATTTTGATCTGCTAGTGTCAGGACTTCTTTAATTCGGTTAATTGGAAATGGTAATTCTGAATTACTTGGTCATCATGAACAATGTAGCAGCCGTTAGCCAAAATGAAAGTATGCAAGTCCAACATTTTTAGCAAATCGTGAACTTCATAATAACTGCGACCAGTTGCAATCACCGGTAATACATTTTCATGTTTTAGTTTTTGAATGGCAGCAAAGGTCGCCTGAGTAACGGAGAGGGGACCGTTATCACAGAGAGTGCCGTCCAAGTCAAAGAAAGCTAATTTATCAACCATCATATTTTCTCCCATAAAAAATATTGCCGCATAAGTAAAGATCCGAATAAATAAGATGTTGAATTCATTTTATATTCGGATCTTGTTATTAATGCTATTTTATTGTAACTGATTGTTAAACACAAATCCTTTAGCGTTATTTCACGAAACAAAATTAATAAAATGACGGTTTGTCAAAGTTGGTATTTGGTTCGTTAACTCCCAAACTTTGACGGGCATACTTACCGGTTTCGTCTTTAAGAATGGCGGTAATTAACTTAGCAACTGCTTGGCGACTAACCTCAGTCCCACCAAAGGGTTGACCACTATCGGTGATTTCGTAGGCCGTGTTCTTGTCATCGTTAAATAACCAAGCAAGTCGTAAGATGGTGTAGTCCAAATCGGAATCCTTGATCACGGCTGCCGTTTTTTTACGTCGAGTAATGGAACTTTCAATCATGCTGGTGTTCCAATTACCAAAGGCACCCTTAACTTCATCTTCAATACCAAGGACGGTTGCGCCGATAAATTGTTTGACTCCGTTATCATCCATTGCCGAGACGATCTTTTTGACAGATGGCAGATCACGCATTTCGTTTAAGTAAACGGCATCGACACCCTTCATTGCGATAGTCAAAGTTTGGGTATCATTAAAATCACCATCGATCACTGTTTCACGACTGGGATCAGTGACGTTGATTCGCTTGGTGGCATTTCGAGCAAATAACTTTAGTTTAAAATCAGTTTCTTTCAGTAGTTCGGAAACGAGATAACTGGAAATTTGACCAGCTGCTCCAAGAATTAAGACTGTTTTCAATTAAATTCCTCCTCATCATTATAAATCCGCAAATAGATTCCAACTACACTATAACGCAAAACAGTACAGGTATTGAAACATTCGGATTGAATAATTCTATATTGACCTTAAGTAGTCTTTCGTAAAGCGGGACGCCAAATGGGTTATACTAAAGTTGGCATTAATTGTTCAAAGATTAACAAGTGAGTTAAAATTCATTGATCGCAGGGTGCATCGAATTTGGCAGTCAGGGGGCGGATAATCATTTTTACGACAATCATTACCGGATTTGTCTCATTTGTTGGGACTAATGTTGATGATACTTTTGTACTGGCAATTTGGTTTTCCCAGGTTGACTCCCTATTAAGAACTAAAGACATCGTTTTGGGGCAATTTTTAGGATTTGAATTTTTAGTCTTAGTCAGTGTCTTAGCGGCCTATAGCCTAAGCTTTATTCCAACGGATAAGGTTGGCTGGCTTGGGGTTGTACCAATTTTCTTGGGAATTAAACGTTGGCTTCAGTACCGGTTGCAGCCCCGTCGTGATCCTGAAGAGGACGAGGTCAAACGGACCATCAGCCGAGAAAAAGATGACCGGCCAAAAGGAAAATGGGTGACTAAATTAATTCGTCCCCAAGTCTTGGGGGTCTCGTTAGTCACCATTTCAAACGGGGCTGGGAACTTAACCGTTTATATTCCGTTGTTTACCCGCTATACGGTGCCGGAATTAATCGTCACCGTCATCATCTTCACTTTGATGACGGCTGCATGGTGTTATTTAGGCTTTAGAATTGCTAATTTCCCAGTGATTAAAAAGCGGCTTAATCAGTATAAGCATGTTTTGATACCGGTTATCTTTATTGTTTTAGGCATTTACATTTTAGTCGACAGTGGGATTATTTGATGGCATTTCGATCTGGTCGCCGCCGTCAAAGCGCCGATTTAAACTGGTGGCGAAAACCGCTGGTCTGGTCGCAAATGAATCAAGTTCAATGGGGGGCAAAAGGTGATTACGCGGCAGAAAGTTGTTCTTTTTTCATACCTTTACTTGGTAATCATTGTAAGCATACAAAACGCGTGGCTGAGACAAAATTACTTCTGTCTCGGCCACGCGTTTGTGACATCAATTATATTTAATTACTCCCAGGTTAGTGATGGTAATTTATTTAGCTTGTTCATTCTTCAGTGCTTTTTGGGCTGCCACATTCATAATGTTCCAAGGACGATCGAATCCTGGTTGGAAGAAGAAGTCAGCATATGCCAAGTCATTTAAGGTCATTTTACCTTGAATTGCAAGACTAATGGCATTAATATTGGCCGTTACATCGCGCTTGGACATGATCTGAGCACCTAAGATTCGCTTGTTACTTGGATCATAAGTTAATTTAAAGTAAACCTTTGTATTACCAGCTGTTTCCGGCACAAATGGTGGTTGCGTCGTGTCCGTAACAAAGACTGAGGCAGATTTGACGCCCAATGCATCAGCAGTTCCCTGCTTAACACCAGTTGAGGCGAAGTGATAATCAAAGACTGAGAGGGCTGATGATCCTGAAATAGCAGGCATTGTCATGTCGTGGCCCAGAATGTTTTTGGCAACAACCCGGCCTTGACGACGTGCATTGGTGGCTAATGCGATTTGACGCTTTTTGCCAGTTGGGGCAAACGGCACCTCGGTACTATCACCAACAGCGTAAACATCTGGTTGATTGGTTTCCAAATGGTCGTTAACGTTAACCAGACCTTTTTTACCTAATTCAAGGGTTCCCTTCAACCAATCGGTATTTGCTTTAAGACCGGCAGCTTGAATAACCAAATCACTTGGGTATTCTGCTTGATCGGTTTTAACCGCTGTTACTTTACCATTTTGGCCAACAAATTCCTTCACTGCCTGACCAGATGCCGGATAGATATTGTGAGCTTTAAGCGTCTCTGTCAAAATATCAGTGAATTCCTGGTCAAGATAAAGGGCAAGCGGCCGTGGCAACATATCAATCAAAGTGACATGCTTGCCAGCCTTAGCAAAGACTTCAGCAGCTTCAACGCCGATGTAACCCGCACCAATAACGGTGACATTTTCAACATCCGGGTCAACTGTTTTTGCTTTAAGCTTAATTGCCCAGTCACGGCCACGCATTGCATAAACATTTTGCAAATCATTGCCGGGAACCGGAATGGTTGCTGGGACGGCACCCGCTGATAAGACCAACTTGTCGTAGTTTTCTGTCCTGGTAGAATCGTCATCTAAATTATGAACGGTGACCTGATGTTTATCAGGGTCGACATGGGTGACCTCCTGATGAACGAACACGTTAACGCCTTTAGCTCGCATACCCTTTGCTGTTGCGTAACGAACACTGTTAACATTCTTGACGACACCTTCGAGATAAAGTTGCATCCCACATGACAGAAAAGAAATGAAGTCACCTTTTTCGTACCATTGAATCTCGGTGTCCGGCTTTTCAGCTAAAAGGCCGCGAACCGTTTCGAATCCCCCGTGTGATGAACCAACAACAATAACTTTCATGTTTATTTCCACCTTTCGAATAATGTATCAATTACTGAATTGAAATTGACAGTTCTAATATGTGTTAGGGAGTACCAGGTAAAGATCTGAGTGACTCCTCTGTATTTACTTTAACATATATCAAGCTAAGATTGGGCACTAATTTAGAATTATTCTAAATTAGACGAAAAAATTCATTTTAAATGGTCATAAAAATCAATAAAAAGTTATTGTTCGGGAATTTAAATACTGTCAATTCAGCAATGAATCTCAATCGTCGAGAAAAAGTTCTTGTGAATTATTTATATTCCCTGGATTCGAATAATTAGAATTATTTTTAATAAAAAACGGACAGAAAAGATTTGTGATTAAGCCGTCGTCACGGATCATTACATTAGTTGTCCAAATATTGTAAGACAGTGGCTCCCATTGCTTTTGCTGCAATTAAAAGACAACGTTCATCCATCAAAAAGTCAGGACTGTGATGTGGGTGAGTTTGACCGTCAGCAACGTCGCAGCCGACGTATAGAAATGAACTGGGTCGTTTCTGCGCAAAATAGGCAAAGTCTTCGGATGGGTCTTGAGGACCAAAGTCGGTAATTTCCAAAATTTTAGCGGTCCTGATGGCTTCAACAACTTGATGAGTAAATTTTAGGGCTATTCACCTTTAAGATTCAAACTTTTTTGCATGATTGATGAGCCTGGTAAGTAGTGGCTTGATTCGATAAAAAACAACTTCCGCTACTACAAACCCGACAGCTAATGAGATCGCGATTGTCAGGGAATTAAACATGTATTGTGATGTGCTTGATTCTTTTCCCAACGTAAAGCTGCGCATTCCTAAATACATAATGCCGCCAGGCACCAGTGAAACGAGGCTGGGAACATAGATAATATTAACCGGAACTCGAAAAAGAACGGCTGAAATATTGCCAAGAATTCCGATCACGATTGCGGCCGTGAAATTGGGTAATATTAGCCCGTGGTTCACCTGTAAAACTAAATAATAGGCAACCCAGGCAACCGAGCCCGTAATCCCGGCTGCCGGGAGTGATCGACGGGGAACGTTTGTAATCAGGCCAAATCCAACTGAAGACGCAAAGCTCACGATAAATTCGATTAAAACGTCCATGACTAACCTCCAATTATCCCTGTGATCATTGAACATAGTGACATGCCGATGACGACGCCGGCGCCAATTGAACCAGCGATGATGATGGCATCGACTGCCCGAACAAGTCCAGAAATGGTATTCCGATCAATAATTTCGCGAAACGAATTGGTGATGGCTACTCCCGGGACAAGTGGCATCAGTGCGCTGACAATGATATTACCGGCGCTCGTGGCAATGCTAAGTGTCTCCAATAATGCTGCCAAGAAGCCAATGATAAATCCCCCACAACCGGCTGCAACGTAAGGGGTCATGATATGTTTGCCCGCCCAAACAGCAATAAGGTAGCCAATGATCCCAACAAAAAAAGCTAATGATAAATCGGCCCAGGTTGCTTTAAACAGCAGCATCGGCGCAACCGACACCATGCCTGCTCCCAAAATCTTTAACGGCCAATTGAAGTCGATCACTTTCCGATCAATTTGGTCGATCTTTTCTTCAAGGGTCGTGAAGTCGATTTTTCCGGTTACAAATTTGCGAGAGGTGGTATTGATCTCATCAACTTTTTGTAAATTGAAGTCTCCTAAACGGGCCTTTACCAAATGCGTCTTGGTTTGATTTTTAACGCCGACAAACAAGGCTGTGATGGTGGCATGACATGTAATCTCAAAATGGGCAGCTCGGCCGATATATTCGACGGTGCTTTCAACCCGGGCCGTTTCGGCACCACTGGTCAGTAAAATTTTACCGATTTTGCCGCAAACGGCAATTAATTCATCTTCTGAAATTGAATTAGACATGGTTCGCTCCTCGGTTCTCTCTTTTTATTTATTATAGGCGAAATTGATAGCAGAAAAATAGAAAACTTTTTTTGGTAAGAGCTTGACAGCCTGGATTAACGATGATAAAGTAATGACAATTATTAAAGAAACATTAGACGTTGAAGAGAAGAGTAGCGTTTATGCGAATTTGACAGAGAGCTTTGTTTGGTGAAAGAAGCAATTTGCAGCGACGTGAAGATGAGCTCTGAGTCTGACATCCGGTTCAAAGGCTAGGGTGTCCGGTAGCGACCGATACATTGCGGGGTATTCCAACTTAAAGGGAGTACCTGTCGAGGTTGTTATTGTGAAATGACAACAAATCAGGGTGGCATCACGAAGCTTTCGTCCCGTAGCGATATTTAGTTATCGCTATGTGGACGGAAGCTTTTTTGCTTTTAATTAATGACGCAATTAAAAAGATTGCTCTTAGCGCGTTACCCATTAAGGAGATGATCTGGATGACAGCAAATGCAACAAATGGATTTCTACATGCGGCCGGTGAATGGCCTAATCAGGATTTACATCAACCACTATCAATTTTAATTTTGAATTTAATGCCGACCAGAAAAAATACAGAACGACAATTTTTATCACGATTTAATCAATTGGATTCAGATGCTGTACTGACATTTATGTATCCTGTCAGCCATCATTTCCATGGCACTCCGCGTAATAAGATTCAGCAAGATTATGCTAGCTTCGATGAGATACGCGATCAGCATTTTGATGGCTTGATTATCACCGGTGCGCCTGTTGAAACCCTGCCATTTGATCAAGTTGATTATTGGGATGAAGTTCAAACAATTATTGAATGGGGTCGCACGCATGTGACCGAAGAATTAGATGAGTGCTGGGCTGCTCAAGCAGGTTTGTATCATGATTTTGGAATTCAAAAACGATTGTTGCCAACTAAATTATTTGGGATCTTTACCGCAACCAAAGTCGCCCATGAATCACCGTTGGCACGCGGCTTTGGGGCAGGGGGGCTTCTAAAAATGCCACAATCTCGACATACTGAAATCGTGCTTGATGAAACGGTGGTTCCAACCGGTTTAACCGTGATTGCCTCTGCACCGCAATCCGGGCCAATCATTTTATCAGCACCGAAATATCACACCACATATGTGACCGGTCATCCTGAATATCAGGAACAGACCCTTGCCGAGGAATATCATCGTGATCTTCAGAAGAATCTGCCAATTCAACTACCTATCGATTACTTTACAAATTCTGATGCAACCGAGGTTCGATATTCCTGGAAGGATGCCAGTCAGCAATTTTATCAAAATTGGACGCAACTTTTAGTAGATACGAAAGTGAGATTATCAATATGACAGAAGAAAATTTAGACAAAAACTTACATTTTGAAACATTACAAGTCCATGCTGGTCAAACCGTTGACGAAACCGGGTCACGAGCAGTGCCGATTTATCAGACAACATCCTATGTTTTTGACAGTCCGGAACAAGCTGCCGGTCGCTTTGGATTGACCGATCCCGGTAATATTTATACCCGGTTAACCAACCCAACGACCGATGTTGTGGACAAACGGGTTGCTGCACTTGAGAATGGGACTGGTGGTGTGACCTTGGCAACCGGATCAGCTGCCATCACTGCCGCAATTTTGAACATCGCCGGCAAAGGTGATGAAATTGTTTCGGCAAGTACTTTATATGGCGGGACGTTCAATTTATTTAATGTGACTTTGCCAAAACTGGGAATTAAGACTCACTTTGTTGATCCAGATGACCCGGAGAATTTTGAAGCACCAATTAACGAACATACTAAGGCACTTTACGTTGAAAGTATTGGTAACCCGGGCATCAACCTGGTTGACTTTGAAGCCATCGCGGCTGTAGCTCACAAATATGGGATTATCTTGATTGTTGACAATACATTTGGAACTCCTTATCTGGTTCGGCCACTTGACCATGGTGCCGATGTTGTGGTTCACTCCGCAACTAAATTTATCGGTGGTCACGGAACCACAATGGGTGGTGTTATTGTGGAGAATGGTAAATTTGATTGGAAAGCCAGTGGCAGATATCCAGGCTTCACTGAGCCGAATGCCCAATATAATGGATTGGTCTTTGCTGATCTTGGCGGGGCTGCCTTTACGACCAAGGTTCGGGCAGAATCACTCCGGGATCTTGGGGCAACCATCAGCCCATTTAATTCCTTCTTATTACTTCAAGGATTGGAATCACTATCGTTACGGGTTGAACGCCATGTTGAGAATACTAAGAAGATTGTTAACTTTCTTCATAACAATCCCAAGGTGGCTTGGATTAATTATCCGGGACTTGAGGATAGTAAGTATCATGATTTGGCTAAGAAGTATTTCCCAAAGGGAGTTGGTTCAATCTTCACTCTTGGACTCAAAGGCGGCGAAAAAGCCGGCAAGGAATTGATTCAGAACTTGAAATTATTCTCACTGTTGGCTAACGTTGCCGATGCCAAATCATTAATTATTCACCCGGCTTCAACGACTCACGCGCAACTTAATGAAGAAGAGCTTAAAGAGGCTGGCATTACCCCAGACTTAATTCGGGTTTCAGTTGGGGTTGAAAATGCAGATGACTTGATCGCTGATTTAAGTCAAGCATTAGATAAAATTCCGGCAGTCGAAGAAGTTGATGAAAAAGTGGGGGCACCAAAAGATCGTGATTAGTTTTGTTGCGATGGCGATTGTGGATTAATGATGTGCATTGCTTGAGTGCATATTATTGATAAAAGCGATTTAATTTAGACTTAGTGACCGAATAAATCAACCTTAATTTTGCTAAAGATATATTTTGGACCCCTTCTTAGTAAACAGAGTGGGCCAGCAAGCGGTTAGACCCCAGAATATAAGCCCCCTAACTTGATATTCCCGATTTTGGAATGTTAAGTTAGGGGGCTTATATTCTGGGGTCTGCTTGCTGGCCCACGTTTTTACTAAGTAACAAGTTAAGCGAGATATTCTGAACTTGGATATTTGGATAATTCGGTTACACGGCCGGAAGTTGCCTTTTGTCCCGCGTTTTCGCTCGGTAACAATCGTGTTTACACGAACAGAGGCTGGGACAAAATTACATTTGTCCCAGCCCCTTTTGTTGCTGATCAGTACATAAATATTCGTTATTTCGATAATCGTCTTTAACGTAACTAGGTGAATAATCATCATAAAGATGTATAAATATTGATTTGAAAATAAATTAATGAATAAATCTAAAAAGACTTGCATTTTATGCTATCCCGTTGTAAGCTGTTTTCAATTCATTAATATACGAAAATAACGAATAAACCAGAGGCGATTTGATGGAAGTAGCATTAGTGGGGATTACGGGATATGCAGGAATGGTACTGTACCAATTACTGCAAAATCACCCCAACGTGACCAAAATTCATATTTACGATCATAACTTAAATGAACCAACCGAATTAAATACAATCCTACCAATTTTCCACGATGATCACACTGAAGTTCTTCCATATGAAGACTCTGATATCGTTAACGATAATCAAGTCGCTTTTTTTGCAACTCCAGCTGGTGTGACTTCAAAAATTGCATCTGATTATATAGAAGCAAACTTTCCGGTTATTGATTTATCCGGTGATATGCGGCTCAACCAGAGTGACTATGAACACTGGTATCATAAGCCGGCAGCGTCTCAGCGCGATCTTGATCAAGCCCAATATGGGTTGGCGGAGTTTGAATTAGCAAGCGGCCATTCATACATCGCCAATCCGGGATGTTACGCGACAGCGACCTTGTTGGGATTGGCACCCTTAATCCAACAGCATCTAATTGAACTCAACTCGATCATTGTTGATGCCAAGTCAGGAACATCCGGGGCAGGAAAGGCTTTATCGCCTCTGACACATTTCACTCAAGTTAATGATAATTTGCAGATCTATAAACCTAATACGCATCAGCATATTCCTGAAATTGTCAATGAACTGCAAAGTTGGGATATTAATGTTTCGGCCATTCAATTCATGACGACGCTAATTCCAATTACGCGGGGAATCATGGCAACAATCTACGCGAAGGCTAAACCGGGGGTTGACGGAATTATGATCGATAAAGCATTTTCTCAAACTTATAATGATAAACCATTTGTCCATTTTCTGGGCGAAGCTTTACCGGATATCAAACAAGTGGTTGGGACTAATAACTGCGATATTGGTGCCATCTATAATCCAGCAACGAACACTGTAACAATTGATAGTGTGATTGATAACTTATTAAAGGGGGCAGCCGGCCAGGCAATCCAGAACTTTAATCAGCTGTTTGACTATCCAGAATCAAGTGGCCTGAACTTACAAACGTTTTTACCTTAACATTTCATTTTGAGAGGAAGAGATTGACATGCAGATGGAAAGTGAAAATTCAATTGAAATTAGTAAATTTGAGTGGCCAAATGGTTTTTATTCGGACGCGGCTCACTCGGGTTTAAAGGCGACTGGCGATGACTTGGGATGGCTTTATTCCAAGGTGCCGGCATCAGCCGCTGGGGTTTATACCACTAATCAATTTCAAGCTGCCCCGACGACTTTGACTAAACAAACCATTAATCTTGACCACTGTTTACAGGCAATGGTAATGAACGCGGGAAATGCAAATTCATGTAATGGTGACCAGGGGATGACTGATGCAGAAACGATGCAACAGTTAGCAGCTGAAAAATTAGACATTAATCCCAAGCTGGTTGGTGTTGCTTCAACAGGTGTGATTGGTGAATTACTGCCAATGGTCAAGATTGAGAATGGCATTTCCAAACTGGATTTGACTAAAACAGATGCGGTGACGAAGGCAGTTTTAACAACAGACACCCATCCTAAAACAATTACCGTTAAGTGTTTAATTGACAATCAGCCGGTCACATTGACTGGTTTTTGCAAAGGCTCCGGAATGATTCATCCGAATATGGCGACGATGTTGGGCTTTGTGACCACGGATGCGGCGATTGCCGGTGACCAACTACAATCATTATTAAGTACGACAGTTGATCAGACGTTTAATCAAATCACAGTGGATGGCGATACATCAACTAATGATATGGTGATTGTGATGGCTAATGGGATGGCTCAAAACCAACCGCTGACAACAAATCATCCGGATTATCCAACCTTTGTTTCAGCTTTTAAAACTGTCTTAACTAAATTAGCACAGGCCATTGCCGGTGATGGTGAGGGGGCTTCCAAGTTGGTTGAGGTTAACGTCTCTGGCGCTGCTAATCGCAATGAGGCGCAACAGGCGGCTAAAGAAATTGTTGGTTCAAATTTAGTGAAAGCAATGATCTTTGGCGAAGATGCCAATTGGGGCCGGATTATGCAAGCATTGGGACAAACCAACGTTCATTTGGATGTGGATGGGGTCAGCGTATCAGTAAATGGCATCCAACTCGTAAAAAATAGTATGGGAACCGGCTTTAATGAGGATAAGATTGCTGAAAGCTTAAAGGCCAAAAAGGTGACGATTGATGTTGATCTGAATGTTGGTGATGCATTTGGCACTGCTTGGGGTTGTGATTTGACTTATAAATATGTTCAAATTAATGCGGCCTACCGGAGCTAAAGGTTTGATGAAGGAACTTAGTGTCCTTTTCAAAATTAGACTGATCATAGTGACCGATTCTTCAGTCGCAGCGATTGAATAGATAACTATTATGCCATTATTTAAATTTAACGAGGTGACCTTTTATGAGTCAGACGATTGTGATCAAAATCGGTGGTAACGCAACCGATCATCTTTCAACGGAATTTTATCAACAGCTACATCAGTGGCATCAAAAGGGCGATCAAATTTTGATTGTTCATGGTGGTGGTCCCCAAATTTCCAACTGGAGTTCAAAATTAAATTTACCTGTTAAAAAGATTGACGGAATTCGAGTGACCGATTTAGAAACAATTAAAGTGACTCAAGCGGTTCTCCTTGGGTTAGTGCAACCAGCATTGTGTCAGCATCTCACTGCTAATGAACTGCCGGTTATGGGCCTAAACGCAACTGGTCATCCAGTGGTCTTTGGTGATTATCTTGATCAAAATGTTTATGGTGAGGTTGGTAAAGTCACCAGCATCAATCAAAAGTACATAACTGAAGTTCTACAGCAGCAGATTGGCGTCTGCGCACCGTTGGTTGTCACTAAAGCGGGCAAATTCTTAAATGTTAATGGTGATGCTGCCGCTGCTGGAATCGCTCGATTAATTGGTGCTGATAAATTAATTCTATTGACTGATGTTCCCGGTGTCATGGTTGCCGATCACATTGTTGACAGTTTGACACAGTATAAGGCACAAAAGTTGCTTGCTAATAATGTGATTAAAGCAGGCATGAAGCCCAAAATTTTAGCAGCGTTTGAGGCCATTCAAAATGGCGTCAAAAAAGTTGAAATTACAAATGAAATTAAACACGCCGGAACACATTTGATGGCAAAACAAATTGTCTGTTAACGCATGTTGATGATCAGAACGCGTTTTAAAAGATAGGAGAAAAAGATAATGAAACATATTTTTCCAACATATAAGCAATATCCGATGGAGATCGTTTCAGGCCATGATTGGCATCTAACCGATGAGAATGGCAAGCAATATTTGGATTTTACAAGTGGCATTGGTGTCTGCAGCTTTGGTTACAGCAATGATTGGATTGAACAAAGTGTCCTGAATCAGCTTGGAAAGGTTTGGCACACTTCCAATTTATATCCAAGTGCTTTGCAGGACGAGGTTGCTAAGATGTTGTGCCCACAGGGGATGTTGGCATTTTTCTGTAATTCAGGTACTGAAGCCAACGAGGCAGCTTTTAAATTAGCCCGTAAGTATACAGGCAAAGCGAAAATTCTTGCCTTCAATGATGGGTTTCACGGTCGGACGTATGGATCAATGTCGTTAACCGGGAATCCTAATATTCAATCTGGATTTGCACCATTAGTGCCAGGAATTGATTTTGCCGACTATAATGATTCGAGCGCTGTCGATCAAATCACAAGTGATTACGCGGCCGTGATTTTAGAAGTTATTCAGGGTGAAGGTGGCGTTAATTCTGGTCATGGGGACTGGTTACATGCGATTTCTAAAAAGTGTCACGATCAGGGTGTTCTGCTAATTATCGATGAAGTTCAGACTGGAATTGGCCGAACGGGCACTCAATTTGCCTATGAACATTTTGATATGGATCCAGACATCATTACCTGTGCTAAAGCATTAGGGAACGGGTTACCAATTGGAGCGATGCTTGGTAAGCAACAACTTGCTGAGGCGTTTGGCCCTGGTTCACACGGCACGACCTTTGGCGGCAACAAAATCGCGCTTTCTTCTGCAAAGGCAGTTTTACAGCAATTAACACCAGATTTCTTACAAATGGTAGCCAGTAAGAGCCAAGCTGTGTTTCATCAAATTGATCAGACAATTGCTGATTTACCAATTGTGACTAAGATCAGCGGTCTAGGTTTAATGATTGGTATCCATTTGGACTCAAAAGTAAAAGTTGCCGATGTGATTGCAAAATTGCAGGAACAAGGAATGTTGACGTTGCCGGCAGAACATAATACGTTGCGATTATTGCCACCGCTTGTAATGAGTCAGGCAGATTTGCTGAAAGGAATTGACGTGATCGCAAGTGTTTTGAAAACTGCTTCGGTAAAGGTGGAGACGTTAGCGTAGTTGCTGGGGAATTAAAAAAGAAAGAGTGGATGAAGGCGGCAGAAAGTTGCCTTTCGCTCCACTTTTTCACTCGGTAATCATTGTAATTATGCAAAAAAGAGGCTGAGGCAATAATCAAAAATTTATATGATAGCGCCTCAGCTCCAAAGTGAAGATCCCGTAAAATCAGCGTTTTTGTAAACTGATTTTACGGGATCTTTTATTGACTTTACGCAGCCACTTTTTGGGGGATTCTTATGGTAGAGATGATTGGTGGTGGGTACGTTGCCGCATCAAAATGTTTTGGTTCCGTGTAATTGGAGATGTGGGTAAATTCTACTAAGCCAAAACGTGTGAAAACGAGCAGATCTCGGCCATATAACACCTCTAACCCCATATCCCAAAACCCGGAATATTGGGGTTAGAGGTGTTATATTCTGAGATCTAAGCGCTCGTTTTCACACTCTAATCTAATTCCCCCGTTGACGTCATCAACTGTGCCGGCCACAACGCTAACAGATAGCCGCGACCATTTTGGTCAAACGATAAGCTTTCCCATTCCTTTTTTGAATTGAAAACTGAGTAATGAATATCGCTTGGCGTAAAACTGCCGTCACGAATTTCTCCAGTTGGGATGGAAGTTAAGATATCGTCAGAGACAAAGTATAGTCGATCATTGGCAGGATTGGCACTGGTTCCCTGATTAGGTGAACTTCCGCGGGTTTTGACATAGGATGGGGATGCTTGGAAGTGAACGGAATGTTCATCTAGGCGGCCAAAGAAGAACATGTAGCCCATGCCATTTTTTCGACCCCAATAAGCATTACCGTCTTTATCAAAGGCGAGGGTATGCAATTGTAAATTGGCTGAATCGCCATGGAACATTTTAAAGTTATATTGACGAATTGGATTCATCGTTTCAGGATCCAGTTCAAGTACCGTGTTATTTTCATCACGGTTTCGCAAATCAGTTAGCGTATTATCCTCAACCATGTAAAGATGTTTATTTTGAGGATTAAAGGTTAAGGTTTGTCCGTGACCAATGTCGACTTGTGGACTGATTTGGGCTGCCTGGGCGATATCCGCATATTTGAAGAGTTGAGGATCTTGTTGTTTAACGGTTGAAACTTGTTTTTCATAACCGGCAATTTTGGCGCTGGTCTGTTTAATTAGCTTTTGATAACCGGTTACTTTTTGGCTAGCAGTCTTGTAAGCTGCCTGCCATTTAGCCAATTTGGCTTTTGCTGGTTTATCTGATTTTTGAGCTCGTCTTTTCCAATGCTTGGCCCATTTTTGGGCGTTTTTTTCGTTATTAAGTACTGTGTTCATTGATGACTTTTCTTGATCAAGGCTTTGGTTCAGTAATTTAATTTGGTCAAATGGCCCTTTCATTTGCTGATAGTCATTTTCATATTGTTGATTGTGGGCAACTCCTTCATCAGTATAGGGGTTAAAGTAGTTAAATGCATTCCAGAGAGCCATGACATCTTTATCAGCACCGAGTTGTTGGAGTTCGGCGATGTTAAATTTAATAATGACACCTAGATTGGTATCGCTGCCGTTGGATTCAACAAAGTAAACATTGCCGGCATCATCAACCGCCACACTTTGAAAATTACCATGCTGATAATTGGTAACGTTAAAACCATCGGGTAAGTACCATTTGGTTTTAAAACTATTCGATGATGTACTGCCGTTGATTGTTGAAAAGGTATCTCCTGGATTTGTTGAGGTGGGATCAATCGTTGTCTGATTATATTTTCGATCCATGTTGGCGATGGGGGACTGGTTATCAACTGCATTCAATTTCTTTTGAGTATAATCGGTTAAGACATTGCCGGCATTAATTTGTTTGATATTAGTTGCAGGAGCCGGCGTCTCAATCACATCAGCCTGAGCATTGCCGGGGCTGACCGTAAAACATAAGGCTGCCACGATTAACCCAGCCGTTAATAGTAATTTAAAATGTCCTTTCATAATCTGAAATCCTCGTTTTTCTATAAATTTAGTTTATCTTTTAAGATACAACTGACAATTTAGCAAAGCGTCTGTGATAAAAAATGATTGTGATATTGGCTGCGGTATTTGATGATAAGTATCGCCAAGCTATATCGGCAGATCACTGGATTATTCAATTAACAGCTAGTCACTATACGTGTAATAAACCTTTACCCGGTTACCGGATATGCCATTATCCGCGTGACTAGCGTGGTATTGAATGGTTTGCCAGTTAATCGTAACGGTGCCGTCATTATTCTTTTGGAAGACTGGGTATTTAGGCGATTGAAGTGTGGCTAGTTCAGTTTTTCCATTTAGATAAGCCATAATAGTTTCGGCTGTTAAATTTGTGCCATTTTGGCTGTCATTACTGAGCGTGAGACTGCCAGGATTAATATACTGAAGCGTTGCTGCCGATCTAAATTCATCGTTGATTTTTGTCAGGTCAGCATCGCTTGCCTGACTAAGCGAACTGGTTAGTTTGGCTTTGTCGGAATCATTTAAGTTGGCGATCTGGGTTGCACTTAACTTACTGTAATAAGGCTCGTCGTTGTCAGTACCGGTGAACTCCCAACTCGCGTTAACGTATTGGTCAGTTGTCGCAGCCATCTGGCGGGAATCACTGCTGGCAGCATTACTGTTATAACCGTATGGAACGAGTGAACTTCCTTTGCCACTATTGGTACTATTGACATCGATATTAACAGAAGAACCAAATTTTGCTGCGCCCAAAGTTGCTTGTTGCGTTGCTGATAATTTATCACCTGTCAGGCCGTAACCCGTTCCTGATAAATTGGTTTTTGCCAGCGCTGTGATCCCGGTAACGTCTTCATCAGCAAGCACCCAAGCACCATTTGATTGAGTGCCTAAAGTAGCGCCCTTTTTTGCAGGATCATCGGCATCCGTATTCACATAATCCACTGATTTGATGACTTTTTTGCTGGCTGCATCGACAAAGTTGATTCGAACAGCATTATCGGCAATCGCACCAGAACCGGTTGTTGCTTTTAGATAGACAGAATCGCCAAACCTGGCATTAGCGAGGTCACTCAATTGGTCAGCTGAAAGTTTACTTAATTGGTAATTTGATTTATTTAAGGCGGTATTAATATTGGTTTGTAGGGCAGATTGGTCATCCTGAGAAAGCTGATTACTGCCACTGGTAATGCTTCCAAGTGATTGGCCTGGTTGCTCACCGGCTTTTTGGTAGTCAAAGGAAGCAACCACAGCGTTGTTATCATTGGTGATGTTTACCCGAATTGCGTCACTAGCGATTGGATCTGATTTAGTCAGCGTGAGGCTTGTTTTGCTGCCAAAAGTTGCTGCTGCTAGGTAACCGGTTTGATTGGCTGTCAGAGCCTCTAAAGAGTAGCCGGTTCCCTTTAGTGCGTCTCTAATTTTAGCTTGAATGTTTGCCTGATCGTCTAAGTTGAGTAAATAAGAGAGATTATCACTAACACCAAGGGGCTGTCCCTTTTGGGCACCGGATTTTGTGTAATTGATGTAGCGGATTAGCTTTCCATCAGTGTTGACAAGGTCAATTCGAACCGCGTTGTCAGGAATCGGGGATTCTGCCTGGGCCAATCCTTTGTAGGAAATCCATCCGTTGGCTTTGCTATTGGCAGGATCAATTGCGGTAATATGCACCCAAGTGTCGCCTTCACGGGTTCGAGTTCCGGTTTGATCAATTTTAAAGCTGGCATTTTTGTATGTAACAGAATCCCCAATGGCCTTACCAATCCCATATTGTGTATTAATAGGTGATTGATAAGTGATGGTTTTGCCGTCGTTACTCAAGCCTGGTGCAGCAATTGTGTAGTTGTATTGTGTGAGATCGGGTGATGGTTGAGTGGTGGTAAATGTTTGAAAGGTGCTGAGACCACCATTAAATTTACCAATCGTTTTTCCACCGTAAATCCAACCACTGTAACTGCCACTATATGATTTAACTTTGTAGTAAACAGTACCTTTGTTGGTGGTTGCTACTTTGGAAGCAATAAAGTTATCTGCCGAAGAATTTGACTTGGCAAGTTGGGATAATTGCTTTTTGTCAGCGATCATAATTGAACTATTTTCGAAATCAGGTTTTGTGTAGAGGGCGCTTTTTCCCGTGAACGTTACATTGCGAGTTTGTGGATTACTAGTCAATTTCTTATTTGATGTTATGTGAATGGGTTTGCTGCTGGCTTGGGCAGTAGATGCGGTGAAAACACTGAAACTGACGGCGGTTCCGAGGGCAACG
The DNA here is from genome assembly GCF_001434255.1 of Lentilactobacillus diolivorans DSM 14421. Classification (GTDB taxonomy): domain Bacteria; phylum Bacillota; class Bacilli; order Lactobacillales; family Lactobacillaceae; genus Lentilactobacillus; species Lentilactobacillus diolivorans. The sequence continues at coordinate 58,704 of NZ_AZEY01000068.1, read as the reverse complement.
GCGGTCAAGAAGAGCGGCTGTTTCCATATCAAAGTCATGAAAATTCATCTCCAGATTCTGTAAAATTTGCTGCCGGCATGGTTTTATAATATCGTACAAAGGAACGATTTAACGGGCATTGGCAAAACTTTTACAGAGGATTTACGGAAAGTTTACAGACCAGAGTGGTGAAAGTAGCGCTTAGCTTCCAGAATATAAGCCCGCCAACCAATATTCGAGTTTGAATATTGGTTGGCGGGCTTATATGGCCGGAAGCTGCTACTTTCACCACGTTTCGGCTTAGTAGCCGAAACCAGTACCAATATTCGAGTTTGAATATTGGTTGGCGGGCTGATATGGTCGGAATTTGTTCGCCAGCTCATAATGGTTGATTAAAAAACAATGTCGAATAGCCAGCTGGAAATTATCTCCGTATTCCTGATCAAAATTGAAACTAATATCAGGTAACCAATGTAAATGTTTGGTATTTATTCTGTAATTTATTGGTAAATGGTAACTTTCATGGCATCTTTTATGGCATGCTAATGATAAATTAAATGATTTATCAATACGAGGAGTCTTTCTATGTTAGATGTGATAAAAGCGATTATTTTAGGAATTGTTGAAGGTATTACTGAATTCTTGCCGATTAGCTCGACTGGTCATCTGATCTTGGTTAATGAGTTTATTAAGATGTCGCAGTCAACTCAATTTACTGATATGTTTAACGTTGTGATTCAGCTGGGTGCCATCATGGCGGTGGTTGTCCTGTATTTTCACAAACTTAATCCACTATCGCCGAGAAAAACAGCGATTGAAAAGAATCGGACTTGGGTTCTGTGGTTTAAAGTGATTGTTGCGGTATTACCCTCAGTTGTTCTGGGGCTACTATTAAATGACTGGATGGATGCACATCTAATGAATTGGGCCGTTGTTGCCGCTATGCTACTAGTGTATGGGGTTCTGTTTATCGTCATTGAAAATTGGAACGCGAATCGCCGTCCCAGATTTACTGATTTAAATACGCTTCCGTATCAAACTGCATTGATCATTGGGATGTTTCAACTATTGTCATTGGTTCCTGGGACCTCAAGATCAGGTGCAACAATCTTAGGTGCAATTTTGATCGGAGCATCGAGATATGTCGCAACTGAATTTTCATTTTTCTTAGCAATTCCGACGATGTTTGGCGCCTCTTTGTTAAAAGTTTATAAGTACTTTGCCCATGGTGGGGTATTCACAGGATTACAAACGATGATTTTGGCAACCGGGATGATCGTTTCGTTCGTGGTCGCCTACTTGGCAATCAGATTCTTATTGAACTACATTAAAAATAATAACTTCAAAGTATTTGGCTGGTATCGAATTGTGTTGAGTTTGATTGTGATTGTATATTTCGGCTTTATGAGCAAGTAATTATGATTAAATAATTTGTGGCAACCAAGCCAAAACGTGGTACATTAAACAACCCCGGCCATATAAGTAAACATCGGCTAATATCCCTAAAGGCCAGGGGTATTAGCCGATGTTTACTTATAATTATGTGTTTTACTTGAACTTAACTGCCGTTCCATATGCTGCTACTGATTGCATGTCGGTTCCAATTGAGCCTGAATCAAATCGCATCATCACGACGGCATCCGCACCCATTTTTTGAGCGTTTTCCCGAAGGCGTTGAACAGAAATGTCCCGCGCTTCATCGAGCATTTTTGTGTAATCTTTAATTTCGCCACCAACTAAATTTTTAAAGCCGGCACCGATATTTCGAACAACGTTTTTAGATTGAGTCGTCAGGCCGAAGACTTCACCGAGAACCTCGTATTCTTTACCCGGAATATGTTCCGTTGTGCTGATGATAAATTTATTGTCTGCCATTATCATTACCTCCACATATTTTAGCCAACAAAACTAATTGCTACTTGCCTAATGATACCGTAAATTACCAGCTAACTGCCAGCAATTGCCAATATGCAGAAAGTTATAATGAAAAAAGGGGAGGTAGTAAGAACATGTTCTCACCCCTTCCCCCATGCACTTATGAGACGTCTCATGTGGTTTAGAAGAGTCGTCATCACTTCATGCACACTTATTATAACGTAGATCAGAATTGGTTACAAAATCATTTGGTGTTACCGTTGTATAAGAAATTGGTTGAGTTGGCCGATTGTTCTGTTTAAAAGATCATTCATCAGAATTTGAATTGGTTTTTAAAATAAGTTGGGTTAGAATATAAAGGCTTTAAAACAGCATTAATGAATAAAATGAGGACAAGTAAATGGCAATCAGAATTGAGGAAGTTCATTCAGATAAGCAACGTTATTTACCACTATTAGAACTCGCCGATCCCGATGTTCATATGATTAAGAGCTACTTGGAAATTAGTACATTATTTAAAATTTGTTCGGAAGATGAATTGATTGGTGTCGCAGTGATTTTGATTGACGATAAAGTGGCTGAAATTAAAAATATTGGCCTTGAGGAACAATGGCAGGGAAAAGGAATTGGTTCACAGGCATTGGAGAAGTTGATTGACTACTGTGTTGATCAAGATTGCCAGGTGATGATGGTGGGAACTGCCAACTCAAGTATTGATAACTTTGCTTTCTACCAAAAGAGTGGATTTCGATTCGTTCAAATTATTCCGAATTTTTTCCGACAGTATCAAAATCCAATTTATGAAAATGGCATTCGGGCATTGGACATGCTGGTATTGGAACGGGAAATTTAATAATGGGCTGCTTTAACACAATCGTGATTTGTAACGATGCCGGATGGCTTTATTTAGAAGATTGGAGAATTAATCGACATGAAATTTACATGGCAAAAGACTGCCACTGAACCTAAAACACTAAAAAAATTTTTGAATGGTCATGGGATCAGCCATCGAATGTATAAAACGTTAAAAACGGATGGCCACTTTAATATTAATGGTCAGCCGGCAACCAGCGAAGTCATTATTCAAACGGGGGATCAAGTTGAGGTTGTTTTGCCGGACGAAAAAAGTGATCCCCAAGTGGTTGTTAGTGACCAGCCGATTAACGTTGTTTTTGAAGATGAAAACTGGCTGGTTGTTAACAAACCGGCGGGGCTGACCGTTGTTCCTGGCCCGGCAAATCGAGAGGATACACTGGTTAATCGAATCAAAGGCCATTTGATTCAAGAGGGCGCCAAAAATTTGGTGCCACACATTATTACCCGTCTTGACCGGTTTACCAGTGGATTGGTCCTCGTTGCGAAGCATCGGTTGGCTAATAGCTTGGCAAATGAAATGTTAGCAGGTAAGCAACTCCACAAACGTTATCAAGCAGTTGTTTCTGGAATTGGCCTTCCCAGTCATGGACATATTGAAAAGGCCATTGCCAAAGATCCCGATGGCTTTGGGCAACTGATTTCTCAAGATGGCAGGCCGGCTGACACTGAGTATTGGGTGCTTAAGGAAATGATTGACAGGACGCTGGTGGAGGTTGTTTTGCATACTGGCCGGACTCATCAAATCCGAGTTCATTTTGCGGAAATTGGCCATCCATTACTTGGTGATCAACTTTATCATGGGCCAATGAATCGTGGGATTGACCGCCAGGCACTTCACGCCACGATGTTAGATTTTGCTGATCCATTTTCAAGAAAATCAATGCGGTTTAAAAGTCCGCTGGCAAAGGATATAACCCAATTAATAGATTAGAGAGTTACTCATATTGCTCACTTCGTAACGTTGTTAGATCAATGAACTACAATTATTTTAAAACAATCATTAGAATCAGATGAAAACCGAGGTATTCCGGTTGTGTTTAGTAAGTAACCACGTTATGATAGCGGTATCAAATAAAGGAGGAGACTAGAATATGTCTACCAATGGGGAATCATCTGACCAGACTGTCCAAAAAATTATTGCTGAAATGGAAGCCAACGTATCTGTTCTTTCATGGATAAAAGCTGCTGAGGATAATAAGGAAGCTCAAGAACACATTCGTGCGATCAAGGCCGCTTTATCCAAGGCCAAAAAAGACTTAGTCAAAGCATAAACCCTCTTGACATCGGTTTTATTTGGTTAGACAACTAGTTTTTAATCGACTGGAAACTAAATCATGAATGACTCGGGCGCCTCACTGATATAATAATATCGTGAGGCGTTTTTTTGTTACATACTATTTTGAGGCTAAACAGAAAATGTCCGTTTATTTTTCAATTGTCATGGTTGTTTGAATCGGAGGTTTTAATTATGATTAACATGAAATGTTTTGGAAGATAATTCGGGATTAATTGGAGATGAAAAAGATGGATCAAGAAAAAACCGCAATTTGCTTAGTTGACCATCAGCGTCATATGGTCCTTGATGGTCGATTTTTAAAGGATCTGGAACCAGCAACTCGTAATTTAATTAAGGGTGAGTATCCATCGGCAAAAGTGACCGATTTTATTTGTGACCACGATTTACTGAAATATCAATTAATGCGAGTGGATGGGATGGTTAATTCCGATGTCAAACAGACCCGCAAGATTAACCGACGGCTAACCAAAGCCATGCAGAGTGATGATTACGATATCATCGATGTGAACGACAATTTGGAAAAAACGTTAACATTTGGTCAACGGGTGTCGGATGCAGTGGCTCGATTTGGTGGTAGCTGGGGGTTCATTGGTATTTTTACACTGGTTCTGGTTGCTTGGATGATTTTAAACGGTGCTCAATTATTTGGTATTCACTTCGACCCGTTTCCGTTCATTTTACTTAATTTAGGACTGAGCTGTATTGCTGCAATTCAAGCCCCAATCATTATGATGAGTCAAAACCGAGCTGCTGATCGTGACCGGATGAACTCAGAAAATGACTATCATGTTAATTTGAAATCAGAACACGAGTTGCGGATTTTGCACGCAAAGCTAGACAATCTTACACAAAATCAGTTGCCACATACATTAGAAATTCAAAAACTGGAGATTGAAATTTTAGGTCAGATTCGAAATGAATTGGATACGATCGAGCGGAACCAGTTTTTAGATTCTGCCAAAGAAAATGAAAGCCTTCGTGAAAGCGATACAAATCACTTTGAAAAATCTCCTAAACAAAAAGGCTAATTTAACGGTGTCCTTTGACAATTTATGAAAATTTCAGTAAGATATCAATTAACACATAGAATACGTTTAATATTATTAGGAGGATTTTTTTGATAACCGTTAGAGAAGCACAGCAGGATGATGCGGGCCAGATAGCCCCATTAATTGATATTATTTTTGATGAAATGGAACTTGATGAATTAGAAGACGTTCCCGAACCTGGATTAGCCAAGGTCATCACGAGGGCTTACCAGACAGATACCTATTTGTCTAGTAAAGCATCAACCGTGGTGGCCGAGGCCGATGGTCAAGTTGTTGGGGTGGTGTTTGGTTACCCCAGCGAAAATGAGGACGCAATTAATCAGGTGCTGATCAATTTATCCAAAAAGAGTGCCGATTTTAAAGAACCATATATCCCTGATTCCGAAACCAATACCGATGAATGGTATTTAGATTCGATTGCCGTGGATCCACGCTATCAAGGGCACGGAATTGGTAGTAAATTACTAAACGCCGTCCCAAGAATGGCGTTGAATGATGGTAAATCAGTGGTTGGTTTGAACGTCGATTATGAAAATCCAAATGCGGAAAAATTATATGCTCGAAAAGGCTTTAAAACGGTGGGAACCCAAATGATTGGGGACCATTTGTATCATCATATGCAGAAGCCGGCTAAGCAAGAGAGCTTACTATATGTTTAATTTGGCATTTAATTACTAAAATAAATTTTAAATTGAATAGATTACATTCATTGCTGGGACAGATTATGCTGTCCCAGTTTTTTTGTTGTCATCATTGTGTTTAGTTGAAAAAAGGATGTCAAAAAGGATTTTTAGGTTGAGTAATTAACAAGATGATAAGATCAGTTTTTGTCACATATAATTGACAAAATAAAATGATCAGGGTATATTAGTCATATAGAAATGACATATATATATGACAATCATTTCCAACATCTTGAAAGAAGGTGGTTATGCTGTGAACCGAGTCAGAGAATATCGAAAAAAACAAAAATTATCGCAGTTTAGCTTGGCTGAAAAAATTGGTGTTGCGAGACAAACGATTAATTTGATTGAGAATGATAAGTACAATCCATCGTTGAATTTGTGTATCAGCATTGCCAAAAAATTGGGCACAGATTTAAATACGTTATTCTGGGAGGTCGAGGATGATGAAAAATAAAGAATCGTTTGGTGTCAGAGCAATTAAGTGGTTTTATGGCGTTCCGGGAATCGGCGATGAACACGTTGTTTCTGAGTTGAATCGGGTTGGAAATAATGCGTTTATCGTCTTGGCGTTATATTCCTTTTTTTCAAGCATCGGCAGTTTTTTCCTAGCATTGGGCGGTTCTCGACAGACCGTATTAATCTGGTTGGCAGCCAATGGCGTCGCTATTACCTGGGGAATCCTGCTGTATATTGAATTCGGCGTTGACCATCATCATTTATTAGACGCAGAATATCCCATCGGTCAAGCTGCTCGAATGGCAAAATGGGAGATGATTCAATTCATTAAAGCCTGGATCTTTTATTTCCCTGGTGCATATTTAGCCTATTTTATTATTAATTACGGAATGGGGCACGAGTCATTATCAGTATTTTTATATGATCTGACCAATCCAATTTTGGCAGCTATCTGGAGCCTGGTAATGGGTCTGTTAACGGTTGGGCCACGGGTAATGCGAATTAAATATCACAAATCAAACTGAATTAATTAAGAGTGGTGAATGTTATGAAAATAAGGAAAACATCAGTATTTGGATCATTAAACACTTGTATGGCGTTTCCGGTGTCTTAGATGAACGGCAGCGACAGGAGATTGGGCGAATTGCCAGCAATGCCTATTTCATCTTATTAGTATGTAATCTATTATCAGCTGTCATTGCGGGCTTTATCGCCGATCAAAGCATTGAGAAGGCTTTTATATTCCTGTTCTTTGCTGTTTTACTTGGGTCATTTGTTTTAGTTAATCTTTATGTTTTTTACGCCACAACTAAACTTCACTTAATCGATCGGGAAGTCGAGGCCCAGGATTATCCAAATGCAATTAGAAAGAGTGTTTGGCGCGCAATTGAATTTGGAATTGGATTTGGGCTCCTGATGTATCTAATCAATGTCATCTTTGATTGGAGCGATGGCATTCAGCTAACCTCAGCGACAACTTCAATGAATTATATTGTTCGTTCAACGGGCGCTGGGATCGTAATGGGAATTGTTCATTTCCTAAATGACTTGTTTAAAATTAAAAAGTATCGAGAATAAGTTGAAGGATTGTATCACCATTGCCACTGACAATTGTTTTCAACTATCAAAAACATTGCTATCATTCTCAACCTTGGGAATCATAACGATGTTTTTTGACATGATAATTGGCTACTAAATTTCCTTCTTCAGATGATACGGTTAATTTCTTTATCAAGAGCAAAGATTGATAATGCGACTAAGGTAGTTATGGTGAAAAACTGAAAATTAAGTGATGAGTACCGGCTCGCTTTTGAATTGTTCGTTTTAGTGAATTATCTATCTGGAGACTTAATGGTTGGCCGATTCAGCAAAAAAACCACTCCCCCTAATCGAAAAATTATTTTGCGAGTTGGTTTAAAGTGAACGGGGCAACAGCCGGTTGATTCGTTATGTCAACTTAATCCGGAATTAATTTCATAGTTTGATTGCATCTCAAAGTTGGTCTGATATAATTGGATTTCGGATCTTAAATTGATCAACTTTGGAGACAATAACATATGAAAAAGAATACCGCACTTGCCGTTGTTAGTAGTGTAACCATTGCAGCGAACACAATCGTCGCAATTGTTTCAACTGTCATGATATCAAAGTTGACAACTAACAATGCTAAAAAACATCGATAGAAAGAGGCTTACCATGGAAGATAATATTAAACTCGGCAATCCGGTTTTTGATAAGATGATGTTTGTTCTTGATAAAGGAATTACCGAACAGAATCATCGTGATTACCGGTACGAAAATGAAGAACTGATTCAAATTAGTGAGGGCATTTGGGCAATGCCGGCTTATATGAAGGATAATGACGACTTTAGTATGTTCTTTATCATCACACAAATTGATGACGGCAATACGGTCGTTGCTTTTTCAACAGGGGAGAAGAAAGATGAGCAATTTTCCTTAAGTAATCCGATGATTACCGGCAAAGGACTAAATTTGCTGACTAAACACAATAAAGATCGGGCCGCTTCGATTTTGCACTTCTTAAACCAAATTTCTAAAGCTGCTGAAGGAAATTGGCGAATTGTTTCAGAATAGTCACCTGTCAAATTGAACTAATTTGATCAGACTAAGATAGTTAAGCATTTCTAATCAACTCTAGAAGAATCCGCTTGCATTCTTTGCGAATACTGTTAGACTGATTGTAATTTAAATGAACTAGGAGAAATGATTATGAAACTCACTTTGGTTGAATCTGCAGAAAAATTCAACGTTAGTCCGGACGTAATTGTTGATTACATTAAGAATGGCTTAGTCCCATCCAAACCACAACTTGACGATTCATCAACGGAACTGGATGATCATGACATGTATTGGCTTGATATGGTGCATTGTTTTATTGAAAATGGTTCCTCAATCGATGATGTTAAAAGATTGGTTAAACATTGCCAATTGTAAACAAAGTCGTTGTTATATTTAAAATCTGATGATATTCTAACCATAGAGGGGTTATTGGCACTCTTAATTGACATTAATTAGATTGTCGTTTGTATGAATGTTGGATTGCATAAGTGATGTGACAGTTAAAGAGTTCCATCGTGCGAATAGAAGCACTTTGAGTATCCAATTACAAATTGGATCAGTATTCGAATATAAACGAAGTGACATTTGATTAAAACCAACAGAGTGGCCGATTCCCCTCGAAGAAGCTGAAACATGACATTTTGTTTTGTGACAGCTTCTTTTTTGTATGCTCATCCTTCACTAAAACCGTTAACCCGAACAATTTGGGCTTTCATCAGGCCTTTTCATTTGTCAGGATGTTTTTCATTGAATCGATCCGGTTAAAAATGGGAACACTCGTTCGGAAGTGAATCTTTATTTTCTGCATCCCTAAAAAAATTGTTAACCAATTATGGAAATTTCACTTCAGTAATGCCATAATGAAAAGTGGATTGGAGTGATTTGATGCCAGAACATGATCATAATCACGAAGAATTATCAGGCAACCGCTTCTTTTGGGTCACAATTTTAAATGTGGTGATTACGATTGCAGAGTTTATTGGTGGGGCGTTATCAGGAAGTTTATCATTGATTTCGGATGCTTTTCATAATTTGGGAGATTCGGTTTCAATTGTTTTCAGTTACGCAGCCAATCAAATTAGTAAACGTAAGCAAAATGCCCGTAATACATTTGGCTACAAGCGTGCAGAGATCATTGCAGCATTTGTAAATTCGATTGCGTTGGTTTTAATTTGTGTGTTTTTAATTGTTGAAGCCGTTAAGCGGATTAGTCATCCTGAGCCAATTAACGGGACATTGATGTTAATTGTTGCGATTATTGGACTTGTTGCAAACTTATTGTCAGCTTTTCTTTTAAACGCGGGGTCCAAGAGTAATTTGAATATGCGGGCAACTTACCTGCACATTATGAGTGATGCATTGTCTTCAATCGCCATCATTATTGGTGGGGTTCTAATTGATTTATACAATTGGACTTTAGCTGATCCCGTTGTCACGATGTTAGTTGCTTTGTACATTATTTATGAGTCGATTCCGCTTGTTCGACAGACCTTCAGAATTTTGATGCAGGGGGCACCGGATATTGATTATGAAGCAATTAAACGTGATTTGCTTGAAATTGATGGGGTCTTTAGCGTCCATCATGTTCATGCTTGGTCGATTGATGAAACTAACATTATTTTTTCAGCCCATGTGAATCTGCATGATATGAAGATTAGTGAAGCGCAACCAATTTATTCTGAAATTGCTAAACTGTTGAAAGAAAAATATCATATCTGTCATGTCACGATTCAAGCGGAAACAACGCGTGGCGAACACGAAGATATTATTTATGATCGTGGTAATGATATTCCATAGAAAGTAGGAGATTTTTGTTTAAATGACTCCAATGAAAGAGGACTATTTAAAAATTATTTTTGAGCTTGGTGGTGCTAACAAATTAGTAACCAATAAGCAAATTGCCATCAGCCTTAACATTGCAGCTGGTTCAGTCACCGAAATGGTTAATAAGATGGTCGAGGAGAAATTGGTTGTTCATAAGCCTTATTCGGGTGTTCAGTTAACAGCCAAAGGAACAAAATATGCTGAGGAACTGGTTAGAAAACATCGAATTTGGGAAACGTTTTTAATCAATACCTTGCATTTTGATCTACCAGATGTTCATGATGAAGCAGAACTGCTGGAACATGTCACGAGTGACAAAATGATTGATCATCTTGATGATTTTTTGGGTCACCCCAAGCGCTGCCCACATGGTGGCATTATTCCTGATCGGTATGGGAATTATGAGAAGGACCATGATAAAATTCTAACGGCGGCTAAAGACGGTGAGACCGTTGTGGTTAATCGATTTATTGATAATCATGATCTATTAACTTTGTTAGGTGACATTAAGCTTGATATTGGTGATAAGCTCAAAATTATTTCTCATGATCCGTTTGAGGGATCAGTGACGGTTCAAAATTTGACTGATAAAAAGAAATTAGTAATTGGTTACAAAACAGCGCATTATGTATTTGTAAAGTAGCTGTGTCAGCTTCAGTAGGTTTGAACGATTGAATGTTGATCTATTTATGAAAGAAAGTAACGCTGGGGCAGGAAGAATGGATGAGAGGCTGGGATAATGTAATATACCCCAGTCTTTTTATCGTTAATTATGCTCAAGTCAAGCCGTCCGTATCTGAAGTATTGGATGATACCGATCGGTTAGTTTGAGGCGTTTAATGGGGTGAAAGAATGGCTGATCAGCAACGTAAGTACGATCAAATGGTACTTGATACCTGCATCCTTGCAGGAACAATTATGATTGAATCTGGATCTGAAATGACTCGGGTCAACGATACAATCCTGAGAATTGCCCATAATGCTGGGTTAAAAGATGCCAAAGTTTATGTTACCGTCACTGGGATTATTATGTCGGGTGGTGTTTCGGATGTTGGCGCTCAAGTTGGATCAATTGATAAGCGGTCCTTTGATTTGGAAAAAGTTGCCAAAGTCAATGAACTTTCGCGATCGTTTGCTGCCAAACAGATTGATATCCAAAACTTCTATGATCAATTAATTCATATTGACGATATCGTCGGAACCTTTCCACTGTGGGTTCAAGAAATTGGTGCCGGGATTGTGAGTGGCACGCTGGTGGTTGTTTTTCGAAATAATTTGGCCGATTTTTGGATCACCTTTTTAGTTGGTATGGTTGGTTGGGCAGTCCTCTATTTCTTAAATATTTATGTCCAAATCAGATTTTTGAGCGAGTTTTTAGCGGCGGCTGCCGTTGCTGCTTTAGCCATTCTGTCAGTTCAATTTGGCTTGGGGCATCAAGCTGATGATATTATTGTTGGTGGAATGATGCCGTTGGTTCCGGGGATCCCGTTAACAAACGCGGTTCGGGATGCCTTATCCGGTAATTTGATCAGTGGACCGGCTCGGGGAATTGAAGCGCTCATTAGTGCCTGTGCACTAGGATTTGGCGTGGCAATTGCACTACACTTCATGTGAGAGGGAACAACTATGGAATTATTTATTATTAAGTGTTTTTGTGTGTACCTTTCCGGGGTGGGCTTCGGCTTAATTGTGAATTTACCACATAAAGCATTAAATATTGCTGGCTTTAATGCCTTGCTGGGCTGGTTGGTCTACTATGTGATTATCAACGCGTGGGGTGGTTTAGGGTCAGCCAACTTTTTTGGCGGCCTTTGCATCGGGGTTGTCTCGGTTTTAATTGCCCGATGGAAAAAAATGCCCAGCATTCTGTTCGATGTTCCGGGACTTGTGCCACTGGTTCCCGGTGGGCAAGCATATAATGCAATTAAGAGTTTTGCGATGGGCAGTTATGAATCAGCATTTAGTTACTTGTCAGAAGTTGTTTGGATTGCTGGTTCGATTGCTTTAGGGTTTATTGTAGCGGAATTGGTTAATAAAATTCGGTTGCGAATTGAACATGAATTTATTAAGGGACACCAGAAATTTTAATGGTTTATCACGGTGAGACTCGGGCAATGATCTTTGCTTGGTCTCTTTTTTTGTTGCCATTAGTTGGGATGGTGAATCGAAATGTGGTTGAAAGCACGGCGTATGGTGGGTGCAATCCAGAATAGCTTAACTTCAGAAGCTTGTTCCCAAGACGAGGGGGTGGCCCGCTTGTTTGAGATGTGTGAAGCCAAACAGTTCCTCTCCTTGTAGGCGTCCCTCGTCCAATATTTTCTACTTGGAATACTGGACTGGCTGCCTAGCTGAAACGTGTGAAATCAAGCAGATACTGGCCATATAAGCATCTCTAATCCAACATTTTCTACCTGGAATATTGGACTGGCCATCTAGCCGAAATGTGTGAAACCAAGCAAACCCCTGCCATATAAGCACTTGGTTCCACACTCTATTCATTTGACATTCTCTCCTTTTTCGTCTAAGATATCAATGAAATTATATTATATGAAATATAGTATTGTGGAGGTGGCAGTATGGCGATTCAAATCAGTTCCGAATTACTTGATGGGTGTGTTCTGGGAATTCTCCTGCATGATGATTACTACGGTTACTCGTTGACCCAAAAAGTTCAGGAGTCAATTTCAGTTTCAGAATCAACTATGTATCCGGTTCTTCGGCGATTAAAAAAGAATGATCTCTTGTCGACTTATGACGAGCCTTATCAGGGCCGCAATCGGCGGTATTACAAGATAACAGCGGAAGGAAAACGTCAGTTTGAAATGATTAAACAGGACTGGCAGGTCTTTAAAGGAAGTATCGATAAAATGTTGGGAGATGGTGTGGATCATGAATGATTATATTAAACAGCTTACAGCCCTGCTTGGCCAATTGAGCGATGAAGAACGTGGCGAAGTAGTTGACTTTTATTCCGAGTATTTACAAGATGGTGGTTTTGTGAGGTTTAGTGATTGCGTTGCAGAACTTGGAACACCCCGGCAGCTGGCAAGAAAAGTCTTGGCGGACTATTCGATTAAAACGTTAGAAAATCCATCACGATCTGATTCAAGAACCCAGCGTTCCAAAAGCGATGTTCAGACCATTTGGATAATTGTCTTGGCGCTACTTTCCACACCAGTCACGATACCATTGGCAGTCGGTGTTGCGGCAATGTTTGTTGTTGCCATTGCTGTGACGTTTGCATTAATTGTGTCCGTGATTGCCATTTTTGTTTCGATCATCGCTGGTGGTTTAGGCTCATTCATTCTTGGCATTAGTATGTTGTTTAGTCATTTCTGGGTTGGTCTCTTTTACTTTGGGATTGGGCTAGCCGTGGTGGGAGCCTTGCTGATGTTGACACCGATTTTTAAGTGGTCAATTGACGGTTTAATTCATGGTATTACTCTGTTTTCAAAATGGATTTACAGTAAGATTTCCTCGAAAAATCGTGCGCAGAGAAAGGACGATCAAAAATGAAAAAAATGTTTATCATTGGTTTTTCAATCATGATTCTTGGATTGCTTTTTGCCGGTTTTGGATTTGCCCACGGTGGTAATCAAGGAATTTACTGGGATAACGGGTTTAAAGCAGTTGACTCAAAAGCTCAAGGTCGTCACTATCGACAACGATCATTCAGTAATATTAACCAAATTGACTTAACTGCTGATGACGATATTTCAATTCGCCGGGGTAACGTTTCAAAAGTCACTGTTCGTTATTTAAACGGAAATCAGGTTAATGAAGTTGACGGGAAATTAACAATTAGTGGTGCATCTCATCACCGGCATTTTTCTTGGATTATTGGCGGCTTTGAGGATGATTACAACAATGATAGCCCTATCTCGGTCACCATTCCCGAGAAGGCCAAATTAGCGTCCTTAACCGGTAATCCCGAAGATTCTGTTGAAGTAGAAGGATTAACGATTAACAAGGTTGATTTAACTGGTGAGGCTGATGTCTCAATGACAGATACTAATATTAAGAAATCATTTAACTTACAAAATGACGGTGACGTCACTCTCAGAGGCGTCAAGGCACCCGCACTTTTGCAAAGCAGTGATGATGGTGACGTTACAATTACCGAAAGTACTTTTAACAAAGGTCAAAGTTCGTTGTCAACTGATGATGGCGATGTGACGTTAAGCTCAAATACATTTGATAGTGTCAAAACAAATACGAGTGATGGTGATATGACATTTAGGAATCAATTGATCAACAAGCGGTTTGAGGCCTCAACCGATGATGGCGATATCAGTGGTCATATTAACCGTGAAAAACCAATTCGAGTAATTGCTCAGGGTGATGATTCGGATGTTACTTTGTTTGGTCGGTCACGACGAAGCTATGGGATCGATAATGTTAAAGGTGTTCAGTACCGATTTGATACAAATGATGGTGATATTACAGTTGAGTAGGAAATAAGGCGCTTGGTTACGACTAAACAATTATTGTACAGAAATAGTCATGCTTGTTTGGCTTAAAACTAAAATTTGGATGTGCTTTATCCCCAAGATCTTAATGATTAAAAGAAATCCTAAGATTCCCATAATGAAAAAATCACTAATTAGAATGTGATATACTCAATTCTGAGTTTTAATTTAGAGAGGATTGTTGAACATGTATGGGAATGACGATTACATGCTGATGCAAAGAGATCCTAATCGAGTGGTTAAATTCATTGTTAGTCTATGTATTACCGCTATTCTGTCTCTTTCAGTGGCATTTAATTTTGACTATTTACAATTTTTAGATTCAGTTTTTACCACCGCAATTCAGGGGGCCTCTCCAAGTGAAGTGATGGAAAAATTTTATGGAACCGTGTCATTATTGGCAAGCCCGAAAATGGATATTCTGTGGATATTTGTAATTGCCTTTTTTCTGTGGGGATTTAAATACAAGGTTCCCGCGCTGTGGGCATTATTTACATTAGCTGGTGGTGATATTGTTGGTTTTTTGATAAAAAATCTGATTAAACGTCATCGGCCACCGCTGCACCTTGGAACCGATAGTGGCTATAGCTTTCCCAGTGGCCATGTGCTTGGTATCTTCTTGGTGATTGCTGTGTTGTGGATTGTTGTTGTGCCAATCATTGAGCACGTTTCGATTCGCGTCATTTTGAGAGTTCTCATGGTAGTTGTCTTAGTAGTGGTGATGTTTTCCAGAATTTATTTGAATGCGCATTATCCTACCGATACGATTGGCGCCTGCTTAGTCGCATATAGTTGGTTGCTGGTATCTGAGATGTTGTACGCTAACTACGCAACTCAAGTGGCACAATTGCCATTCATTAGACATACCAAAGTGTGAGGAGGAAGGCAGCATGGATATCGATCTTCACACATCGCGTCTTCATATTCGTAAACTACAAATGGCTGACTTTCAAGCTTATTATGACTTGGTTTCGCATCCAGAAATTCAGCAGGGAGCCGGGTTTGGCCTAATGAGCAATCCTGCAATGATTGAAGAGTTGCTAAAGCGGCAAATTAAGGCGCCAGGGTCGTTGGCAATTGAGCTGAATGGTAAGCTAATTGGGGCTATTTTGCTGTTAGCGAAGGTCGGCTTTGATGGGCTGCCTGATCCAAATCAAGTTGAGGTAAGCTACTTTCTGGCCCCACATTTTTGGCACCAGGGGATTATGACGGAAGCGTGTTTAACAGTTATTAACGATTTAAAATACCGGCGAAAGATTCACAAAATAACTGCGGAAGTTTTTGCGAACAATGTCAATTCGATTGCATTGCTAAAGCGCTTGGACTTTATTCCAGTTGCTAAATTAATCGATCCGATTGTTGGTAAACCTAAAATCGTTTTTGAGTATCAGCTTGAGTAACTAGTCCGTGTCGGTTGTTAATTATGGGGATTTGAGTTACAATTCTCTTGTTTGAAATTTAAATAATTTAATTTATCGATATATTCGAGTAGAGGCGCATTTATTAAAAGTATATTTCAGGAACTTGAAAAGAAGTGATGACTGAAATAAAAAGGGATGAATGCCGAAATGAGTAACCACTTTTTCTGGTTGGTTGTTGGGTCTTAATTTAAGAGATTAAGGACTGTCGTAGTTTGATACTACGGAGCGCTATCAAGATGTTGAGAAACACCTGCGGTCTCTTTCAATATGGTTATTGAAAGAGACTTTTTTGTAGGCCAAATTAGATTTTGGAAATAAACGATATGGGAGACGAAATTTATGAGCGAAAAAGCAAGTGAACAGCCTGGACAGGTTAAGAGAGGGTTAAAGGCCCGCCACGTTTCGATGATTGCTTTAGGTGGCTGTATCGGGACCGGGTTGTTTGTAGCTAGTGGATCAACAATTAGTGATGCTGGTCCAGGTGGGGCCTTGGTTGCCTATGGCTTGATGGGATTAATGGTCTACTTTTTAATGACAAGTCTTGGTGAAATGGCAACCAACATGCCAATTTCAGGCTCGTTTGCCGCATACTCGGCTAAGTACGTTGATCCGGCGCTTGGTTTTGCAATGGGGTGGAATTACTGGTTTAATTGGGCGATTACGGTTGCTGTTGACATTAGTACAGCAGCACTGGTCATGAAATTTTGGCTGCCAAACGTGCCAGCCTGGATTTGGAGTGCAATCGCGCTGGTTCTGATATTTTTTATTAATGCGATGTCAGTTTCAACATTTGGCGAAACCGAATTCTGGATGTCAGCAATTAAAGTAACAACTATCATTATTTTTCTCATTGTTGGTGCGCTAACAATTTTTGGAATTATGGGTGGCCATTTTGTGGGTATGCGTAATTTCACCTTAAAACAAGCCCCATTTGTTGGCGGTGTTCCGGCGATTATTAGTGTCTTTGTTGTTGCAGGGTTCTCGTTTCAAGGAACTGAGTTGGTTGGGATCACTGCCGGCGAATCTCAGGACCCACAACATAGTGTTCCTAAGGCAATTAATGAAGTCTTTTGGCGAATTATTCTATTCTATATTTTAACAATTTTTGTGATTGCTGCCCTTATTCCTTACACAAGTCATTCATTATTGGGCTCCAGTACCACTGATATTGCAATTAGCCCTTTTACCCTGGTCTTTCAGCGAGCTGGTTTGGCTGCGGCTGCTAGTGTTATGAATGCGGTCATTTTAACTTCCGTGATTTCGTCTGCTAATTCAGGGATGTATGCTTCAACCCGAATGCTTTACTCCTTATCAAATAGTGGCTATGCACCAAAAGCACTTGGCAGAACTGCCCACAATGGGATTCCTTATTACTCGTTAATTGTGACAACGGTTGTTTCACTATTAACATTTATCTCTAGTATTGCCGGTCCACAAATTTATATGTGGCTGGTGGCTGCTTCTGGACTAACCGGATTTATTGCATGGTTTGGGATTGCAATTTCACATTATCGATTCCGACGAGCATTCGTTAAGCAGGGACATCAGCTGAGCGAGCTTAAATATCATGCCAAACTGTTTCCATTTGGTCCAGTATTGTGTTTGATCTTATGTATTATCGTCATTGTTGGTCAAAACCCTCAGTCATTTGCAACGTTTGATTGGAAACAAATTTTGGTGACCTACATGAGTGTGCCGTTGGTTTTGGTTCTTTATATTGTTTACAAAATTAAGCACCATACGAAAATCATTCCGCTTGATAAGGTTGATGTTTCCCCCGCCCATAAGGATCAAAAGTTAACGGATTTAAATGAAAAGTAGTATATTAATTATGAATTGGTCTATTCAAACGAATAGGCTTTTTTATTTTATTTAGGCTGGAAACTTGCTATTTACCACTATTGTTTGGTAGAATTTTGTCGATTGGTATATTTAATTTAACGAGGTGGATATTATGTCAAAAAAATTACTTTCAAAGGGAAAATACGCGCGGATGCTTAAATTAACCACTGATGATGGGATTGTTGATGCATTGGCGTTGGATCAACGTGGATCACTTGTCAAAGGGATGAAAACAGCAGCCGCCAAATACGGTAAACTTTTCAGCATGGATATGGTCTATAATTTCAAACAAACTGTTTCAGAAATCTTGAGTCCGTATAGTTCGGCCATCTTGCTGGATGATCAAATGGGGTTCAAAGGAATTGAAGCCAAGTCTGTTGATACCGGACTAATTATGTCATATGAAAAAACCGGGTATGATGCTAACGAACCTGGTCGATTGCCAAGCTTGATTCCCGATCAATCCGCACAGATTATGGTCCAACGTGGTGCTGACGCATTGAAAGTGTTGCTCTACTTCAATCCAAATGATCCAGATGAAATTAATGATCAAAAGAAGGCTTTTGCCCAACGATATGGGATTGAAGGTGTTGCTGCCGAGACACCAACTTTCTTGGAAATTGTCACCTATGATGATCGGTATGATAGCAGTTCGTTGGAATTTGCCAAGGAAAAGCCGGAACTTGTTTTGAAGTCAATGAGGGAATTTACTCAAGATAAATATCATATTGATGTCTTAAAAATGGAAATTCCGTTTAATCCAAAGTTTGTTGCCGGCTGGAATAAAGATGCTTCTGACTCTGCTTATACCGAAGCCGAGGCCAAAGATTATTTGAAGCAATTAAGCGATGAAGCAACTCGGCCATTTATTTTTCTGAGTGCCGGGGTACCAACGAACGTCTTTCAGCGTGAATTAAAACTTGCTGGCGATGCCGGTGCTAAATTTAATGGTGTTTTAAGTGGCCGGGCAACTTGGCTTGAAGGCGTTGATATTTTTGCCCGTGACGGGCGTGATGGATTGGTAGATTGGTTGAAACACAAAGGGACTCGTAATGTAACCGAATTAACTCAAATTCTTTCGGATAATGCCACTCCTTGGTTTGAAGCATATGGCGGCAAAGATAATATTCAGGTGGTTGATATTTCAAACATTCAATAAAAGCAATACAAGATGTTGAAGCTACCTGACAAAACTAGTACAATATGTAGTACTAGTTTAAAAGTTAGGGGAATTTAACATATGCTTGTATTGGCTGGAACAATTGGTGCCGGAAAAACGTCTTTAACCCACATGTTGGCGACCCATTTGGGAACACCTGCATATTATGAATCCGTTGAGCATAATCGGATCTTACCATTATTTTATAAAGACCCGAAGAAGTATGCTTTTCTGTTACAAATCGATTTTTTAAATCGCCGAATGGATGATATTAAACGGGCTTGGAAGAATGGGGAAAGCGTTTTGGATCGATCCATATTTGAAGATTCACTGCTCTTTCATCTTAATGCCGACCTCGGTCGGGCGACTGAGACGGAAGTTAATATTTACGATTCTCTGTTAGCAAATATGATGCAGGAGTTACCCAAAACACCGCATAGTAAGAATCCTGATCTGCTGATTCACATCAACATTTCCTTTGAAACGATGTTGGAAAGAATTCAAAAGCGTGGTCGACCATACGAACAAATTAATAACGACCCAAGCTTGTATCAGTATTACAAGGACTTAAACAGTCGTTATCAAGATTGGTATGCACACTATGATAAATCAGCCAAGATTCAAATTGATGGCGATAAATATGACTTTGTCGAAAAGGATGCGGATAAGCATGCTGTGATCGATTTAATTGACCAAAAAATTGATCAACTTGCTATTTAGTGGCTTGTGATTTAAAAATGAATTGGTTATAATCAATTTAGATAAAACGTTTTGTGCCTATTTAGTAGATTTCAGAGAGACAATGATTGGTGTGAATTGTCATCGAATATTCCAGCACAAGTAAACGGGCAGGCAATGCTGCACGGGCGTATGCCGTTACCATACTTAGAGAGCTTGGCTTTGTATACCAAGAACTTGGGTGGTACCGCGAAAAGGATCCTTCGTCCCAGTGACGATAGGGTCTTTTTTTATATTCTAAGGAGGATTTCGAATGCTAGATATTAAAAAGATTAGAAAAGATCCGGATTTTACAAAAGAAAAATTGGCAACCCGGGGGATTAAACCGGAGACAATTGATGAGTTGTTAGGGTATGATACCAAGCGACGTGACTTAATTGTCCAATCCGAGTCACTAAAGGCTCGCAGAAATGATGTTTCTGATCAGATTTCACAAGCAAAACGCAACAAGCAGGATGCTTCCGAAGCAATTAACCAAATGAAAGAGGTTGGTCAACAGATCAAACAGCTCGATGAGCAATTGCGGGATATTGAAAAGCAGGAACATGATTTGGCCGCTCACTTACCCAATATTCCTGCCGATGGGGTGCCAGTATCTTTAACCGAAGAAGGATCTGTTGAACTACGACGAATTGGAAAAATTCCGTCATTTGGTTTCAAGCCAAAGCATCATTGGGATATCGGTGAGAATCTTGGCATCTTGGATTTCGAACGGGCAGCTAAGGTATCCGGTAGTCGGTTTGTCTATTATATCGGTGACGGTGCGTTGTTGGAACGGGCGGTCTATAACTTCTATCTGGACCAAAACACTGCAGCTGGTTATCAAGAGGTAATCCCACCATACATGGTTAATGATGATTCTATGTATGGAACGGGTCAATTCCCTAAGTTCTTGGAAAGCAAGGCCGGCTATGAACTTGTTGGCACAGACCTAACAATGATTCCAACTGCTGAAGTCCCATTAGTCAACTATTACCGAAATGAAGTCATTCCTGAAGAGAAATTACCGGTTTCGTTTACAGCACTATCACCAGCCTTTCGTTCTGAAGCAGGGAGTGCCGGCCGTGACACAAAGGGATTGATTCGACTTCACCAGTTTAATAAGGTTGAGATGGTGAAGTTTACCAAGCCTGAGGATTCGTGGGCTGCATTGGAAGAAATTACTCATCAAGCAGAAGTTAACTTGCAAAAATTGGGGTTGGCTTATCATGTTATTACGCTAACAACGAGTGATATGAGTTTTACAGCAGCGATGACTCACGATTTGGAAGTTTGGTTCCCGGCACAAGATAAGTATCGGGAAATTTCTAGCTGCTCAAATACAACTGATTTTCAAGCCCGTCGGTCACATATTCAGTATCGGGATGAAGATGGTAAATTACAGTACGTCCACACTTTAAATGGATCGGGTTTGGCAGTGGGCAGAACTGTGGCGGCAATTCTTGAGAATTATCAAAATGAGGATGGATCTGTTACCATTCCTGAAGTTCTTCGACCATACATGCATGGTAAAACTAAAATTGAAAAACAAAATTAAAAATGTTCGATAAAAAGTGCATTTTTTTGCGTAGTTAATAAGTGTAACCAAAAACAAGGTCATTGTTTTTGACCTTGCGGTTACAGTATTGATAATGCTGAGGCCCCCCTCCTCTAGCAGAATCACCCCCCCGAACCCCCTCATAAGGGTTATATCTAGTAAAAGATCCAGTTGGAAACTAATTAATTTTAGTTTTTGACTGGATCCTTTTTTATGGAAGTGGAATCGAAATAAGTAATTGGCCAATTTGAAACATGATTGTGAGTCGAGGTAAGATCAATTGCGATACGTCTTTTTTATTTGACTGAATACAAATCAGCTTGTTTCTAGCGTGTATGATCACTTAAATTAATGGGGAAGGGGAATTGTTGGCTGATAATTGTGGTAAAGAACCAAGCAGTAATTATAAAGTCGCTTCTTAAATAAGCTGTCATTAGGAATAAGTGATTAGGAATACTTCTTTTAGCTGTCTGGTGTTTCGATAATATTTGTTGGACAATCAAGGGAAATTTCAATGTCTAGTGAAACAATCGGTTAAAATCGACGCTTTAGAAATAAAATCAAAAAAATTCAAAATTGGACTAGTAATGTTTTCGAAGATACGGTATAATGTTTTTTGTCGGAAAATGACGTTGCACATAAGCTGTTGGGGTGTTGCTTAATAAAAAAGTCTTGACTTCAATTAAGTGGTAATGATACAATTTAATAGTTGTGTTGTTACTGTTACTACCAACAAACATTAATATTGTTTCACGGAGGATTAGCTCAGCTGGGAGAGCATCTGCCTTACAAGCAGGAGGTCACAGGTTCGATCCCTGTATCCTCC
>NZ_AZEY01000068.1:36130-36581 GCF_001434255.1 Lentilactobacillus diolivorans DSM 14421 | reverse complement strand
TAGAGCATCTGACTTTTAATCAGAGGGTCGGCAGTTCGAGACTGCCACGGCTCATTGCCAGTTTTTTACAATGCGGGCGTGGCGGAACTGGCAGACGCGCTAGATTTAGGTTCTAGTGTCTTATGACGTGGGGGTTCGAATCCCTTCGCCCGCATAGAACCATATGTTATGAATTTTGCCGACTTAGCTCAGTTGGTTAGAGCGCTTCACTAGTAATGAAGAGGTCGGGCGTTCGAATCGTCTAGTCGGCATTTATGCGGAAGTAGTTCAGTGGTAGAACATCACCTTGCCATGGTGGGGGTCGCGGGTTCGAATCCCGTCTTCCGCTTTTTTAGTCAGTCTGCCGGGGTGGCGGAATTGGCAGACGCACAGGACTTAAAATCCTGCGGTCAGTGATGACCGTACCGGTTCGATCCCGGTCCTCGGCATTACAACAATTAAATAAACATTA
>NZ_AZEY01000068.1:0-36120 GCF_001434255.1 Lentilactobacillus diolivorans DSM 14421 | reverse complement strand
TAGAGTGTCTGACTACGAATCAGAAGGTTGTAGGTTCGACTCCTACTGGGTGCATTTTTTATTTTGATGTGTTTTCGGGAAGTAGCTCAGCTTGGTAGAGCACCTGGTTTGGGACCAGGGGGTCGCAGGTTCGAATCCTGTCTTCCCGACTTTTTAGATTAAGCATTTTATGCTATATTAATCTTGTCAACTAAATAAATAACATCACCATCGGGAAATAGCTCAGCTTGGTAGAGCACTACGTTCGGGACGTAGGGGTCGCAAGTTCAAATCTTGTTTTCCCGATTTTTTTGTCTATTTTTTCTTTTTACTTACATTTTTGAATTTTCATGCTTAACATAAAGACAGAAGCGGTCATTATTATAGAAGAAAGCATCGTTTTTGCATGATCATATAGATTTTGGTATGCTCTGGGTACTCTCAGAATTTTTCAGGTTAAACATACTTTATAAAGAAACGTCTGAACTTTTGTTTCTACTTGGTTTTGCCTACTTTGATTAGGGCTAAATTTTTGAAGAACGTTGGGTCTAATAAGTCTTAAAATTGAAACCGAATCCTTTTCATTGCATTTTCTCTACTTCTTCGTATAATAATAGTCAATATTAGTCAAAGAATGGGTGATGAAATGGCGGACGAAAATATTTCGGACTTAATTGAACGTTATTTAAAAGAAATCCTTGCTGATAACGAACAGATTAAAATTCGTCGTTCAGAAATCGCTGGTTTGTTTGACGTTGTACCGTCACAGATTAACTATGTTATTAATACCCGTTTTACAATTCAAAATGGATATATTGTTGAGAGCAAGCGCGGTGGTGGCGGCTACATTAGAATAGAGAAAGTCCACTTATTGGATGACATTGACGTTTTGGATTCGCTGATTGCCGCAATTGGCAACAAGTTATCGAAAAGAGATAGTGAAACAATCGTTCAAACGTTATATAATAATGACTTAATTGATCGTCGAGAGGTGAGCATTATTCTGGCGGCAATTGACAAAGACGCAATTGATTTGAACAATAACGATTTAACGGATATCTTGAGAGCAAATATCATGATATCAATTTTAAATCGTTTGCGTTACGAACGATAGAAAGCGAGGGTATCTATGAATAATTTATTTACGCCAAGCGCTAAGAACGTTTTAACCATAGCTCAGGAACAAGCTAAGAAATTTAAGCATCAAGCTATTGGTACTGAACACCTTTTGCTGGGTCTACTGATTGAAACTAATGGGATCGCTTATAAGGCACTTCAGCAATTTTCAGTAACTGCTGAAGATGTGACAGAAGAAGTAGAACGCTTTGCCGGGTATGGCAATTTAAAGGATCTTAGCAGCAACGATTATTTACCATACTCTCCAAAAGCTAAAGAGGTATTGGCACAAGCGGGTGAATTTGCCAAGAAAAACGGTGTTCCAAAAGTTGGAACGGAACACATTTTGCTTTCACTATTAACTGATGAAACGATTCTTTCATCAAGAATTCTAATTAATTTAGGACTTGATCTATCACAAATCCGTAAAGTAACTTTAAGAAAGATGGGGATTAGCGGTGGATCGATGGGGTCGAACATGGCTTCAAAACAACGAGGCACCCGTCAGTCCAAACGCTCTGATTCAAAGACACCAACTATTGATTCATTAGCTCGTGACCTAACTGAGATGGCGCGGGAAGATCGTCTTGATCCAACAATTGGTCGTGATCTCGAAGTTAAACGTGTTGTACAAATTTTAGCTCGTCGGACTAAAAATAACCCAGTTTTAATTGGTGAACCTGGTGTTGGTAAGACGGCGATTGCTGAAGGCTTAGCCGAGCGAATCGTGAATGGCGATGTCCCTGGTGACATGGCCCATAAGCGTTTAATGATGCTTGACATGGGTTCGTTGGTTGCCGGGACGAAGTATCGTGGTGAGTTTGAGGATCGCCTGAAGAAAGTCATCGATGAAATTTACCAAGATGGGAATATCATCTTATTTATTGACGAATTGCACACTTTAATTGGTGCTGGTGGTGCTGAAGGAGCAATTGATGCATCTAACATTTTAAAGCCGGCTTTAGCTCGCGGCGAGCTTCAATTAATTGGTGCAACAACTCTGGAAGAATATCAAAAGTATATCGAATCAGATGCTGCGTTAGAACGTCGCTTTGCTAAAGTGATGGTTGATGAGCCGACAACGGACGAAACCGTTCAGATTTTGAAAGGATTACGCCCTAAGTACGAGCAACATCATCATGTTGAGATTACAGATGACGCCATTCAATCAGCCGTAAGCCTATCGAATCGTTACATTAGTGATCGATTCTTGCCTGATAAGGCAATTGATTTAATGGATGAAGCAGCTGCCAAGGTTCGAATTGATCATTTACAAAGTTCAGATGTTGTTGATGATCACAAAAAGCTATCAGATTTACTTTCACAATTGAATGAGGCGTTGGTCGCGCAGGACTATGAAAAAGCCGCTAAGATTAGAAAGCAAGCAAACAAATTGCAGGATGAGTTGGCTGAAGACAAAGAAGACACTGATGATAAGACTGATACCAAGTATCCTGTTAAGGAAACTGGTCAGGATGTTGCCCAAATTGTGGCGGAGTGGACTGGAATTCCGGTGACCCGATTAAGTCGCAGTGAAGCTGATCGGCTGGTTAACCTTGAAAAAGTTCTTCATCAACGAGTTGTCGGACAAGAAGAAGCAATCTCCGCTGTATCGCGCTCGATTAGGCGTGCCCGAAGTGGGTTGAAAGATCCAAATCGTCCAATTGGTTCATTCATGTTCTTAGGACCAACGGGGGTCGGAAAGACCGAGTTAGCCAAGGCGGTTGCTGAAGCAGTCTTTGGATCTGAAGACGATATTATTCGAGTTGACATGAGTGAGTTCATGGAAAAATATTCGACTAGTCGTTTGATTGGTTCTGCGCCAGGATATGTTGGTTATGACGAGGGTGGCCAATTAACGGAAAAGGTTCGTCAAAAGCCATATTCTGTTGTCTTATTTGATGAAGTTGAAAAGGCTCATCCAGATGTCTTTAACTTACTTCTACAAGTGTTGGATGATGGTTATCTGACTGATTCCAAGGGTCGAAAAATTGACTTTAGAAACACAGTTATCATCATGACTTCGAACCTTGGTGCTACAACCCTCCGTGATAAGAAGACAGTTGGTTTTGGTCAGGAAGATACTAAAGAAGACTACAATGCTATGAAGGATACGATCCAGGCTGCATTGAAACAACGATTCCGTCCTGAGTTCTTGAACCGAATTGATGAAGTGGTTGTCTTCCACTCATTAACTAAGACGGAACTTGATAAGATCGTTCACTTCATGACTCGACCGGTAATTAAACGAATTCACGATCAGGGAATCGATATCAAGGTTACCAAGACCGCAATTGGCATTATTTCCAAGCGTGGTTATGATCCTCAGTATGGTGCTCGTCCAATTCGACGTGCTATTCAAACTGAGCTTGAAGATAAATTAAGTGAAAAACTATTATCGAAGGAAATTGTTCCTGGTGATTCGGTAACCGTTGGTGGTCGAAATGATCAAATCACAATTTCAGTCAAGAAGCCCGATCGAAAGACATTGGTAAATAATAAAAAATAAAAGGCGATTCAAAGTTCATTGTGTTGACAAGTTTTGAATAAGTTGTTATATTGTTAACTGTATTTGTTGTGAATCGAAATGGTCGACGCGATCTATTGTCCGGGTTGGCCTGCATAAAAACCAAAAGCAAGTTGGACTTGTTTTTGGTTTTCTTTTGCCCAAAATCCGGTAAAATACCTAAAAAGGTGCAATTGTAATCAAATTGTAACATTTCGATTCCTGAATTTTTTGGAGAGGTGAAAAACTTGGCAGGACATTTAGTTAAATACGGAAAACACCGTACCCGACGAAGTTATGCACGGATTAAAGAAGTGCTTGATCTACCAAACCTTATTGAAATCCAGACTGATTCTTACCACTGGTTTTTAGATGAGGGACTTCGCGAAACATTCGATGGCATTATGCCAATCGATGATTTTCAAGGAAAACTATCATTAGAGTTTGTTGATTATCAATTATTAGAACCAAAATACACTGTTGATGAAGCACGGGAACACGAGGCAAACTACTCTGCACCACTTCATATTACTTTGAAATTAACCAATCACGAGACTGGTGAAATTAAGACACAAGATGTATTCTTTGGCGATTTTCCATTAATGACTGATCAAGGTACTTTTATTATTAATGGGGCAGAACGAGTAATTGTTTCCCAATTAGTTCGTTCACCCGGTGTTTATTATCATGAAGATACTGACAAGAATGGTCGTCCTTCATATGGCACTACTGTCATTCCTAACCGAGGTGCCTGGCTTGAGTTTGAAACCGATGCAAAAAATATCGCGTATGTTCGAATTGATCGAACAAGAAAGATTCCTTTAACTGAATTAATCAGAGCACTTGGCTTTGGTAGTGATGATGAAATTACTGATATTTTAGGTGATAACGATAGTTTGGGACTTACTTTGGAAAAAGATGTTCATAAAGATACGGATGATTCTCGTGTTGAAGAATCGTTAAAGGACATTTATGAACGACTACGTCCAGGGGAACCCAAGACTGCTGATTCATCACGGAGCTTGTTAACTGCACGATTCTTTGATCCTAAGCGCTATGATATGGCACCAGTTGGTCGTTATAAGACTAACAAGAAGTTAAGCTTAAAGACTAGATTATTGGGATTAACATTAGCAGAAACATTAGCTGATCCTGATACTGGTGAGGTTATTGCTCAAAAGGGCACTGTCGTTACAAAAGATGTTATGAAAGATTTGGCCCCTTATCTTGATCAAAAGGATTTTAAGGCGTACACTTTCAATCCTTCTGATGAAGCTGTTGTCACTAAACCAATGACGGTTCAAATCGTGAAGGTTCAATCCGTTAATGATCCTGATCGGGTTGTACCAATTATTGGTAATGATAATATTCCATTGAGTTTTAAACACATTACACCAGCTGATATTATTTCTTCAATGAATTACTTCTTTAACTTACAAGAAGGTATTGGTTCAATTGATGATATTGATCACTTGGGTAACCGACGAATTCGTTCGGTTGGTGAGTTGTTACAGAACCAATTCCGAATTGGATTATCACGGATGGAACGGGTCGTTAGAGAGCGGATGTCAATTCAGGACGCCTCGACCGTTACACCACAACAGTTGATTAATATTCGACCAGTGGTTGCCTCCATCAAAGAATTCTTTGGTTCATCTCAATTATCACAATTCATGGATCAAACGAACCCACTTGGCGAGTTAACTCATAAGCGTCGTTTGTCTGCCCTTGGACCTGGCGGTTTGACTCGTGATCGTGCCGGATATGAAGTCCGGGATGTTCACTACACCCACTACGGCCGGATGTGTCCAATTGAAACTCCTGAAGGACCTAACATCGGATTGATTAACAGTCTTTCCAGCTATGCCCGGGTTAACAAATATGGCTTTATTGAAACACCATATCGCCGTGTTGATTGGACTACTCATAAGGTAACGGATCGAATTGATTATTTAACTGCCGACGAAGAAGATAACTTTGTTATTGCACAAGCTAACTCACCATTAAATGATGATGGCTCGTTTGAAAATAAGATTGTCATGGCTCGTCATAGGTCAAATAACATTGAAATCAGCATTGATAAAGTTGACTACATGGACGTTTCACCTAAGCAAGTAGTTGCTGTTGCAACTGCATGTATTCCATTCTTGGAAAATGATGATTCTAACCGTGCGTTGATGGGTGCTAACATGCAACGTCAAGCAGTTCCTTTAATTGATCCGCACGCACCGCTTGTTGGAACTGGTATTGAGTACAAAGCTGCCCATGATTCTGGTGTTGCTTTAATTTGTAAGCATGATGGGACTGTTGAATATGTCGATGCTCGTGAAATTCGAATTCGACGTGAAGATGGTACGCTTGATAAATACAAACTAATGAAATTCCGTCGTTCAAATGGTGGTAAGAACTACAACCAACGACCAATTGTTAAAGTTGGCGATAGCGTTGATAATGACGAAGTTTTAGCTGATGGCCCATCCATGGAGGGTGGCGAATTAGCGCTTGGTCAAAACCCAATTGTTGCCTTTATGACTTGGCAAGGTTATAACTTTGAAGATGCCATCGCAATTAGTGAGCGACTTGTTAAAGACGATGTTTATACTTCAATTCATATTGAAGAGTATGAATCCGAAACTCGAGATACTAAATTAGGACCTGAGGAAATGACTCGAGAAATTCCTAATGTTGGTGAAGACGCATTGAAGAACCTCGATGAAACTGGAACGGTTCGGATTGGTGCTGAGGTTCATGATGGCGATATCTTGGTTGGTAAAGTAACGCCAAAGGGAGTTACTGAATTATCTGCCGAGGAACGCTTACTCCATGCAATTTTTGGTGAAAAGTCACGGGAAGTTCGTGATACTTCATTAAGAGTTCCTCATGGTGGTGGCGGTATTATCCAGGATGTAAAAGTCTTTACCCGTGAAAATGGAGATGAACTTTCTCCTGGTGTTAACAAGATGGTTCGAGTATATATTGCCCAGAAGCGTAAGATCCAGGTTGGTGACAAAATGTCCGGTCGTCATGGTAATAAAGGAACGGTTTCCGTTGTTATCCCTGAAGAGGACATGCCATTCTTACCTGATGGAACACCAGTTGATATTATGCTGAGTCCCATGGGTGTACCTTCACGAATGAACATTGGTCAAGTTTTGGAACTTCATTTAGGAATGGCTGCCCGTCGTCTTGGTATCCACGTTGCAACACCTGTTTTTGATGGTGCTCGTGATAAAGATATCTGGGACGCTGTTAAAGAAGCTGGGATGCCTTCTGACGGTAAATATATCTTATATGATGGTCGAACTGGTGAGCCATTTGATAAGAAGATTGCCGTTGGTGTCATGCATTATCTGAAGCTTGCCCACATGGTTGATGATAAGATCCATGCACGTTCTATTGGACCTTATTCATTAGTTACCCAACAACCACTTGGTGGTAAAGCACAATTTGGTGGTCAGCGTTTTGGTGAAATGGAAGTTTGGGCTCTTGAAGCTTATGGTGCTGCTTATACCTTGCAAGAAATCTTGACGTATAAGTCTGACGACGTTGTTGGCCGAGTTAAGACTTACGAAGCAATCGTTAAGGGCGAACCAATTCCAAAGCCAGGTGTCCCAGAATCATTCCGAGTACTTGTTAAAGAATTACAAGCCCTTGGTCTTGATATGAAAGTTCTTGATAACAGCCATAAAGAAATCGAACTACGAGATTTAGACGATGATGACGATGTTGTCAACGTTGATGCTTTAAGTAAGATTGCTGAAAAGAAAGATCAAGAAAAAAAGGACCAGGAAAATAAAGAGACTGCGGAGCTTGAAGCCAAGTCAACTGATGCCAAATCAACTAACGCTAACAATAGTAATGACTAAGGGAGGTCAAACTAGTGGTCGATGTTAATAAATTTGAGAGTATGCAAATTGGGCTAGCCTCTCCCGACAAAATTCGTAGTTGGTCCTATGGTGAAGTTAAAAAACCTGAGACAATTAACTACCGAACTTTAAAACCTGAAAAAGACGGCTTGTTCGATGAGCGGATTTTCGGTCCAACTAAGGACTGGGAGTGTGCCTGCGGTAAGTACAAACGGATCCGATATAAAGGAATTGTTTGTGATCGCTGTGGTGTGGAAGTAACTCGTTCAAAAGTCCGTCGTGAACGAATGGGTCATATTGAATTAGCAGCTCCAGTGACTCATATTTGGTACTTTAAAGGTATTCCAAGTCGAATGGGCTTGGTATTGGACATGAGTCCACGAGCACTTGAAGAAATTATTTATTTTGCTTCCTATGTGGTTACTGAACCGGGTAATACACCTATGGAAAAGAAGCAACTGCTTTCAGAACGGGAATATCGTGATAAGAAACAGGAATACGGTCCCCGTTTTGAAGCTCAAATTGGTGCCGAAGCAATTAAGACATTGTTAAATGATGTTGATGTTAACAAAGAGGTTACCGAATTAAAGGATGAATTGAAAAATGCTACCGGTCAAAAGCGAACCCGGGCTGTTCGACGACTGGATATTTTGGAAGCCTTCGTTCAATCTGGTAATAAGCTTTCATGGATGGTAATGGATGCAATTCCTGTTATTCCACCTGATCTACGACCGATGGTTCAACTTGAAGGTGGTCGATTTGCCACTTCTGATTTAAATGATTTGTATCGTCGAGTTATCAACCGTAATAATCGGTTGAAGCGGTTGCTTGATTTGAATGCCCCTGGTATTATCGTTCAAAACGAAAAGCGGATGCTTCAAGAAGCCGTTGATGCATTAATTGATAACGGTCGTCGCGGCCGACCAGTTGCAGGCCCTGGTAACCGTCCACTTAAGTCACTATCACACATGTTGAAAGGTAAGCAGGGACGATTCCGCCAAAACTTGCTTGGTAAGCGTGTTGACTACTCTGGTCGTTCAGTTATTGATGTTGGTCCTCATTTGAAGATGAACCAAATGGGATTGCCTGTTCCGATGGCGATGGAATTATTCAAGCCGTTTATCATGAAGGAATTGGTTGGTCGGAAGTTAGCGTCTAACATTAAGAACGCTAAGCGGAAGATTGAGCGTCAAGATGATGATGTCTTTAGCGTATTGGAAGACGTTATTAAAGAACATCCAGTTTTATTAAACCGGGCGCCAACACTTCACCGTCTTGGAATTCAGGCATTTGAGCCTGTTCTGGTAAGTGGAAAGTCAATGCGTCTTCATCCACTGGTATGTGAAGCTTATAATGCCGATTTTGATGGGGATCAAATGGCAATTCATGTGCCATTGTCTGATGAAGCTCAAGCCGAGTCTCGATTGTTAATGCTTGCTGCTGGGCATATCTTAGCACCTAAAGATGGAAAACCAGTTGTAACGCCATCTCAGGATATGGTTATCGGTAACTATTATCTAACGATGGAAGAAAAAGGTCGTGAAGGTGAAGGAATGATCTTTAATTCACCTGATGAGGCACAATTAGCATATAAGAACGGTATTGTTCATTGGCATTCAAGAGTGGGAATCCAAACTTCGGTTTATGCAAAAAAGACGTTTACTAAGGAACAGTTAGGTAAAATCTTGGTTACTTCCGTTGGTAAAATCATCTTTAATCAGATTCTACCTCCTGATTTCCCATATATTAATGAACCAACTGAAACTAATTTAAACGGATTTGTTGATGACAAGTACTTCCTTGCTCCTGGTGAGGATATCCATGAACATCTGCAGAATACCAAAATAGTACCACCTTTCAAGAAGGGGTATTTAAGTGACATCATTGCCGAGGTTTATAAGAAATACAAAGTAACCGAAACATCTTTCTTCCTTGATCGAATGAAGGATCTGGGCTATAACGAATCAACTAAATCTGGGTTGACCGTTGGTATTTCCGATATCACGCAATTGCCTGATAAACAAGAAATTATTGATGATGCTCATAAAAAAGTTGACATGGTTACCAAACAGTTCCGTCGTGGTTTAATTACTGACCATGAACGTTATGAACGAGTAATTGGTATTTGGAATGATGCCAAAGATGTTATTCAAAAACATTTGATGGAAGCCCAAGATCCTCAAAACCCTATTTTTATGATGAGTGATTCTGGTGCTCGTGGTAACATTTCAAACTTTACTCAGTTGGCCGGAATGCGTGGCTTGATGGCTGCTCCTAACGGCGAAATCATGGAATTACCAATCACATCAAACTTCCGTGAGGGACTTTCTGTTTTGGAAATGTTTATTTCAACCCATGGTGCTCGTAAAGGAATGACTGATACTGCCCTTAAGACCGCCAACTCTGGTTACTTGACCCGTCGACTCGTTGATGTGGCTCAAGATGTCATCGTTCGTGAAAAGGATTGTGGAACTGATCGTGGATTAACCATTAGCGCTATTCGTGAAGGTAATGAAATGATTGAGCCACTTTATGATCGAATTGTTGGTCGATACGCTCACAAGACGGTTAAGAATCCTAAGACTGGTGAAGTGATTGTTGCAGCCAATGATATGATTAATGAAGATGCTGCCCAGAAGATTGATGCTGCTGGCATTACTGAGGTAACGATTCGTTCAGCATTTACTTGTAACACGGTTCACGGCGTATGTGAGAAATGCTATGGTCGTAATTTAGCTACTGGTGATGAAGTTGAAGTTGGTGAAGCAGTTGGTACTGTTGCTGCCCAATCAATTGGTGAACCTGGTACTCAGTTAACGATGCGGAACTTCCATACTGGTGGTGTTGCTGGTAATGCCGATATCACCCAAGGTCTTCCTCGTGTTCAAGAAATTTTTGAAGCTCGGAATCCAAAAGGTAAAGCTGAAATCAGTGAAGTTACTGGTACAGTTGAATCGATTGAAGAAAATCCCGCTGAAAGAACTAAGGAAATCACGATTAAAGGTGAATCTGACACAAGAACTTATACAGTTCCGATTACGGCTCAAATGAAAGTTGCTGAAGGTGACTTCATTCACCGTGGATCTGCGTTGAACGAAGGTTCTGTTGATCCAAAGGAATTGTTGAAGGTTCGAGATGTCCTTTCAACTGAAAATTACCTCTTGCATGAAGTTCAAAAAGTTTATCGAATGCAGGGTGTGGAAGTTTCAGATAAGCATGTGGAAATTATGATTCGACAAATGCTCCGTAAAGTTCGGATTATGGATCCCGGTGATACTGATGTGCTGCCTGGTACGTTGATGGATATTAATGACTTTAAGAATAGTAATGCCGATACGGTTGTTTCTGGTGGAATCCCAGCAACATCGCGACCGGTATTGCTAGGAATTACCAAAGCTGCTCTTGAAACAAACAGTTTCTTGTCAGCTGCATCATTCCAGGAAACAACAAGAGTTCTTACCGATGCTGCTATTCGTGGTAAGAACGATCCACTTGTTGGACTAAAGGAAAATGTTATCATTGGTAAATTAATTCCAGCAGGAACAGGAATGCCAGATTATCGTGGTATTAAGCCGGAAGAGATTGGTAGCTCATCGACTGATGGTGTTTATTCCATTAGTGAGCTTGAAAAGAAAATGAAGGCCGAAGATGCAAGTAAAAGCAAATCGACCAAGTAATCACGACTTAATTTAGTTAAAAAGCGTTCAACAGCAAAACGGGAAACCGGCTTGCTGTTGAACGCTTTTTTGATACATATAAAATTTCTAAAAAGCAATTGTTGTCGGGTAAACTGACAGAAAATCAGAAAATCTATAAGCAATAAAGTAACCCATGGTTAAAAAAGGAACGAATGGGATTTTATTTTCTTTTGGCCAGGGAGCAATAATTAAATAAAAGGTTGCAAAGACACATGCCAGACAAATTGTCCAAAGAAGTAAATTAATGGTAGATGCTAACCATAGACAAAACAAAATATCGATATCACCGCTGCCAACAAAAAATTGCTTGCGGTTGACAAGCTGAACACCTAAATAAATAAATATAGCAACAATGATGTGGCTAAGTGGCTGATTAGATTCCACGAAGCAACTGGCAAAGAGAAGGCAAATGCCGGTTGTTGGAATGAGTTGTGTTCTATGGTCAAACAAACTCAGGTAAGTTAGAATCAAGATCGAACCTAAGAAGGTCAGTGCTTCAATTTGAAGTGGCGTTGATGCAAAAGCGACACCAAGAAGGATTTCAACTAAAAATGAACTGATTGGGATGTGCTGTTTGCATTGGCGACACTTGCCAATTAGAATAATGTAACTGAGCACCGGGATCAGATCAATCGCCCCTAATTGGTTGCCACATGTGTCGCAGTGCGAACGTGGCCAAACAATCGATTCGTTGCGGCACTTCCTAATGACAACCAAATTGACAAAGGAAGCAAGACTGGCACCTATGAAAAAGTTTAAAATTATCATGATTTTACCTCCAATAATTAACTACGAAAAACGACTAAAGTTTTGTTCTTTTGTCGTAAATTTAAAATTATTTTTCAGAATGATTGACACAATTTGTTAGTCATGATAAATTAGACAAGGTGCTTTTTGTGACAGATTCCTGAATAATCAGACATGCTGACTGTTTATGACAAAAAGTGTTGGGCGGTACACATTTCTTTTTACATAAAAAAGAACCGCCTGGATGTGTGGACTTATAACAAAAATTGAAAGGAGTACTTTTTAGATGCCTACAATTAATCAATTGGTCCGTAAAGGACGTCATTCTAGAAGTTCAAAATCAAAGTCACCAGCTTTAAACTATGCTTACAATAGTTTTAAGAAGAAGGCCGTTACTGTTCCAGCCCCTCAAAAACGAGGTGTTGCAACCCGTGTTGGTACGATGACACCAAAGAAGCCTAACTCAGCTTTACGTAAATATGCTCGTGTTCGTTTATCAAACCTAATCGAAGTTACTGCATATATTCCTGGAATTGGTCATAACCTTCAGGAACATAGTGTTGTTTTAATTCGTGGTGGCCGTGTAAAGGATTTACCTGGTGTTCGTTATCACGTTATTCGTGGTGCTCTTGATACTGCCGGTGTTCAGGATCGTCGTCAAGGTCGTTCTAAATACGGTACTAAGAAGCCTAAAGAATAATTTTCATTATGCAATCTAATTAATTTGTTTTATAGAATCATGAGGAGGATAACGAAATGCCTAGAAAAGGAAATGTTCAAAAGCGGGAAGTACTTCCTGATCCAATTTACAATTCAAAATTGGTAACCCGTTTAATTAACCGTTTAATGTTAGACGGAAAACGTGGTACTGCATCACAAATTTTATATGGTGCATTTGATTTAATTAAAGAAGAAACAAACAACGAACCAGTTGATGTTTTTGAAGAAGCAATGAAGAACGTTATGCCTGTACTTGAAGTAAAGGCTCGACGTGTTGGTGGTTCTAACTATCAAGTTCCAATCGAAGTTCGTCCTGATCGTCGGACAACATTGGCACTTCGTTGGCTTGTTAATTACGCACGTTCACGTGGTGAGCATACGATGACTGAACGTCTTGCACGTGAAATCATGGATGCTGCTAACAATACTGGTGCTGCTGTTAAGAAGCGTGAAGATACACATCGGATGGCTGAAGCTAACCGTGCATTTGCACATTATCGTTGGTAATATCAGGCTATCCAATAGTTTTAAATTAGTAGGTGGCTAATTTGGCCACTTTTTGTACGAATCGGAAGGAGTTACACAATGGCTAACAAACGAGAGTTTCCGCTCGAAAAAACTCGTAATATCGGAATTATGGCCCATATTGATGCTGGTAAGACGACAACTACTGAACGTATCTTGTACTATACTGGTAAAATTCACAAAATTGGTGAAACCCATGATGGCGCTTCACAAATGGACTGGATGCCACAAGAACAAGAACGTGGTATCACGATTACATCTGCTGCCACGACTGCTCAATGGAAAGACCATCGTATCAACATTATTGATACCCCAGGACACGTGGACTTCACGGTTGAAGTTGAACGTTCACTTCGGGTGCTAGATGGTGCTATTGCTGTTTTGGATGCTCAAGCCGGTGTTGAGCCACAAACTGAAACTGTTTGGCG
The DNA here is from genome assembly GCF_001434255.1 of Lentilactobacillus diolivorans DSM 14421. Taxonomy (GTDB): domain Bacteria; phylum Bacillota; class Bacilli; order Lactobacillales; family Lactobacillaceae; genus Lentilactobacillus; species Lentilactobacillus diolivorans. Next base: position 22,535 of record NZ_AZEY01000068.1, on the reverse strand, counting down.
GCAAGCATCAGACTATGATGTTCCTCGTATCGTATTTGTTAACAAGATGGATAAAGTTGGTGCCAACTTTGATTTTTCCGTTCAATCGATTGCTGACCGTTTAAATGCTAAGCCACTTCCTATCCAAATGCCAATTGGTGCTGAAGATGATTTTGAAGGGGTCATTGACCTTATTGAAATGAAGGCTGATCTTTATGATGAAGATCAACTTGGTACTGAGTGGGACACAGTTGATGTTCCTGACAAGTACAAAGAAGAAGCAAATAAGCGACGTGAACAATTAATTGAGACGGTTGCTGATGTTGACGATGACATTATGGATAAATATCTTGAAGGCGAAGAAATCAGCAAAGCTGAATTAAAGGCTGCTATTCGTAAAGCAACCTTAAACCTCGAGTTATTCCCTGTATTGGCCGGATCAGCATTTAAGAACAAGGGCGTTCAAATGTTGATGGATGCTACTATTGATTATTTGCCATCACCTCTTGATGTTAAGCCATACAATGCAACTGATCCTGACACAGGTGATAAGATTGAGTTAAAGGCAAATGATGATGCAAGTTTTGCTGCACTAGCATTTAAAGTTGCTACTGACCCCTTTGTTGGTCGTTTGACTTATATCCGAGTTTACTCTGGTACGCTTGAATCTGGTTCATATATTTTGAATGCTACTAAGGACAAACGTGAACGTGTTGGTCGTTTGCTCCAAATGCATTCAAATCATCGTCAGGAAATTCCAGAAGTGTTCTCTGGTGATATTGCGGCTGCTATTGGTTTAAAGAACACCACTACTGGTGATTCGTTGACTGATGTTAACCGACCACTTCACCTTGAATCTATGGAATTTCCAGACCCAGTTATTCAAGTTGCTGTTGAGCCTAAGACTAAGGCTGACCAAGATAAGATGAATGTTGCTTTACAAAAGCTTTCAGAAGAAGATCCGACTTTCAAGGCTGAAACTAACCCTGAAACTGGTGAAACTTTGATTGCCGGAATGGGTGAGTTACATTTGGACATTATTATTGACCGAATGAAACGTGAATTCCATGTTGAAGCAACTGTTGGTGCGCCACAAGTTTCATATCGTGAAGCATTTACTAAGAAAACGTCAGCTCAAGGTAAATTTATTCGTCAGTCAGGTGGTAAAGGGCAATATGGTGATGTTTGGATCGAATTCACTCCGAATGAAGAAGGAAAAGGATTCGAGTTTGAAGACGCTATTGTTGGTGGTGTTGTCCCTCGTGAGTACATTCCTGCTGTTGAACAGGGATTGAAGGAATCATTATCGAATGGTGTTTTAGCCGGCTATCCATTAGTTGATCTTAAAGCCAAATTATATGATGGAAGTTATCATGAAGTTGATTCTAGTGAAGCTGCATTTAAAGTTGCTGCATCATTAGCTCTTCGAAACGCTGCTAAAACGGCTGATCCAGTAATTCTTGAGCCAATCATGAAAGTTGATATTAATGTCCCTGAAGAATACATGGGAGATATCATGGGTCAAGTTACTGCTCGACGTGGCCGTGTTGAAGGGATGGAAAGTCGGAGTGGCGCAGAAGTTATCCACTCATTCGTTCCATTGGCTGAGATGTTCGGTTATGCAACAACTCTTCGTTCTGCATCACAAGGTCGTGGTACTTTCACAATGACATTTGACCATTACGAAGCTGTTCCAAAGAGTATTCAAGCCGAGATTATTAAAAAGAACGGTGGCAACACCGGGGAATAATATGATTCTCTTTGAGGTTGGACAAAAGAAATTTTGTTCAACCTTTTTTGTTTGCACATTGTTCTGAATGACAACTATAGTGTTTTTGAAAATTATAATTGCCATTGAATGATCAAGTGAGTTAAGAACGAGAATAGTTTTGATTTACTAAAACCGAATCTAAACAATGATCTTTCTTCGATCAGTTCCTGCTATAAATGATTAGCAAGTGAGATGTCGGTTTTACTTTACGATATTAGATGCTTTTGTAAGTGTGAAAGGGCTTTGGAGACACTCCAGGTTCTTTACGGCCTTTTTAAGAATGAGCTGAAAGGTAACTTGCACGGCCATATAAATTTAAGGAAGTTGCAATATATCGATTGGACTTTATCTGCAGAAATATCGCAAACGGCTAATGATGTTTATCCGTCGAGTGCGCCGATTAACTTTTGCAATTGCTTTTTGATTATCAGCGACTAGTAATTCGAATTGATGATAGGTGTTTTAAACTGATACTTACATTTTTTAGCTACGTTGATATAAGTAGCAGATATACGGATAAATTTACAACGATGTTGGGTGAGTGTGGAGAATCTAAAACGACAAGTTACGAATGTGAATGACGACCTTCAAATTTTCACTGATCGTATTTTGAATTAAGTTATTCAGTTCGTGACAGAGGGAGATAAAAGTGAGGACGTCTAGTCTCATGGCTGATTAGGTAAATAAGTTTCGAACCGAGGGAAGACTTAATAACAAATCAACAGACATTTAAGATGTAGCGACCTCAAAGATTGATTAAGAAATTTTCTTACTTAACAAGGAAAGAGGTATAACGAAGGTTTTGTGATTCGTGACAAGAATGTTACAAAATAAATTTATTACCGCTGATACTTGTTTTATGCGCCAATTTTTAGTACACTATTTGAGTACTTGTTTTTGGGGATTAGTTTGCCCAAAATCAATTATGTATTAGCTTTGATGTGAAAGGTTGCGACACACCCGGATGCTTTGCCATGGGTTTGGCGGTAATTTTCACGGAGTTAGTCCTATTTCCAAAATAGACGAAGGAGGGAACACAATGGCAAAACAAAAAATTCGGATTCGTTTGAAAGCATACGAACATCGTATCCTAGATCAATCAGCAGACAAGATTGTTGCAACTGCGCAAAGAACTGGTGCTACTATTTCTGGCCCAATTCCATTGCCAACTGAGCGAACAATCTATACTGTTCTTGCTTCACCACATAAATTTAAAGATGCGCGTGAGCAATTTGAAATTTTGACTCATAAACGACTAATCGATATTTTAAATCCAACACCAAAGACAGTCGATTCATTAATGAAACTCGACTTGCCAAGTGGCGTGGACATTGAAATTAAACTTTAATAAATACAATATATCGGAGGTGTACTCATGACCAGAAAAGGAATCTTAGGAAAAAAAGTTGGAATGACGCAAGTCTTCACTGATAACGGCGAGTTAGTTCCAGTAACTGTTGTTGAAGTGACTCCTAACGTTATTATGCAAGTTAAGACTGTCGAAAATGATGGTTACGATGCTGTACAGTTAGGATACTCAGACAAGCGTGCTGTGCTTACCAATAAGCCAGAACAAGGTCATGCAAAGAAAGCAAATACTACTCCTAAGCGCTTCATTAAAGAAATCAAAGATGTTGAGCTGGGAGATTATAAGGTAGCTGATGAAGTAAAAGCAGATATCTTTAAGCCAGGCGACAGCGTTGATGTAACTGGAACCACAAAAGGTCATGGATACCAAGGTAACATCCATAAAGATGGTCAATCACGTGGACCAGAAACTCATGGTTCTCGATATCATCGTCGTCCAGGTTCACTTGGTGTTATTATCAACCGAGTTGTTCCAGGTATGAAATTACCAGGACGTATGGGTAATAAGACGGTTACTATTCAGAATTTGGAAATTGTAAGCACTGACTTAGACAATAATGTCATTTTGATTAAGGGTAATGTCCCTGGTGCTAACAAATCGTTTGTAACAATTCGATCAGCTGTTCGCAGCTCAAAAAAGTAGAAAGGAGGCAACCATAAATGACTGATGTAGCATTATATAAACAAGACGGAAGTAAGAATGGCACAGTTTCATTGAACGATAGTGTTTTTGGAATTGAACCTAATAACAATGTTATTTTTGATGCGATTGTGATGCAGCGTGCTTCTTTACGTCAAGGAACTCATTCTGTAAAGAACCGTTCCGCTGTTCGCGGTGGTGGTAAGAAGCCATGGCGTCAAAAGGGAACTGGTAGAGCTCGTCAAGGATCAATTCGTTCACCACAATGGCGCGGCGGCGGAATCGTCTTCGGACCTACTCCACGTTCATACGCATATCGTTTGCCACGCAAAGTTTCACGTTTAGCATTGAAGTCAGTATTATCAGAAAAAGTTTCTGATGATAAGTTTGTTGTTGTTGATTCTTTAGCCTTTGAAACTCCAAAAACTAAAGAATTTGCAGCCTTACTCGAAAAGCTAAACGTATCAACTAAGACATTAGTAGTTTTGGAAGATGACAATGAGAAAGCATTGCTTTCAGCACGTAACCTTGAAAACGTTAAAGTTGTTTCTGCACAAGGAATCAACACATTAGACGTTGCGGATCATGATAAAGTTGTCATTACGAAAGCTGCTCTTTCTCAAGTAGAGGAGGTGCTCGCATAATGGAATCACGAGATATTATTTTGCGCCCGGTTATTACTGAGGAAACAACCAGTAAGATGGACGACAAAACATACACGTTTGATGTTGATTTACGGGCAACTAAGACGCAAGTTAAAAAAGCCGTTGAAGATATTTTTGATGTTCGAGTAGTTCGAGTAAACATCATGAACGTTCGCGGGAAGCTTAAGCGTCAAGGAAGATATACTGGATATACCAAGAAGCGCCGTAAAGCAATTGTTAGTTTATCTGACGACTCAAAAGAAATTGAACTATTTAGTGAAAAATAATTAATTAATCTTAAATTTTAGGAGGGAAACGTTGTGGCCATAAAAACATATAAGCCAACCAGTAACGGTCGACGTAATATGACAAGTCTTGACTATAGTGGCATTACGAAAAGCAAGCCAGAAAAGTCATTACTTGAGTCAAAGAGTAAAACAGCCGGTCGTAATAATAACGGTCGAATGACTGTACGTCACCGTGGCGGTGGTAACAAGAACCAATATCGGGTTATTGATTTCAAACGTACTAAAGATAACGTCCCAGCAACTGTTAAATCAATCGAATATGATCCTAATCGGACTGCTAATATTGCTTTAGTTGTTTATGCTGATGGAATCAAATCATACATCATTGCACCAAAAGGATTAAAAGTTGGAGATAAGGTTGAATCTGGTCCTGATGCTGATATCAAAGCAGGTAACACATTACCACTTGTGAATATCCCTGTTGGATCAATTATTCATAATATTGAAATCAAACCTGGAAAAGGTGGACAGCTTGCTCGTTCTGCTGGTGCATCTGCTCAACTTCTTGGTCGCGATGGGAAATACGCTTTGGTTCGCCTTTCATCTGGTGAAGTTCGGATGATCCTTTCAGTTAATCGTGCCACAATCGGATCAGTTGGTAATGAAGAACATGAGCTTATCAACGTTGGTAAGGCTGGACGAACTCGCTATAAGGGTCAGCGTCCACATGTTCGTGGATCTGTTATGAACCCTAACGATCATCCTCATGGTGGTGGTGAAGGTAAAGCACCAGTTGGTCTTCCATCACCATTATCACCATGGGGTAAGAAGACAGTTGGTAAGAAAACTCGTTCTAAGAAAGCACGTTCGAACAAGTTCATTGTTCGTCGTCGTAAAGGATCGAAGATGTAATAGAACACATTTGTTATTCTTCTGGAATAACATTTGTACAGAGGAGGTTGCAAAATGAGTCGTAGTTTAAAAAAGGGACCATTCGCCGATGAATATTTGCTTAAAAAAGTAGATGCTCAAAAGGATCAAGATAAAAAGGCAGTCATTAAGACCTGGTCACGACGATCAACGATTTTCCCAAGTTTCATTGGATATACATTTGCTGTTTATGATGGACGGAAGCATGTTCCCGTTTATATTCAGGAAGATATGGTAGGCCATAAGCTTGGAGAATTTGTTCCAACACGTACATTCCATGGTCATGGTACCGACGATAAGAAGACTGTTTAATAACAAGGAGGATAACAAATGGCTGAACAAGTTACATCAGCAAAAGCAACTGCTAAAACTGTTCGTATTGCCGCACGTAAGGTCCGTCTTGTAGTCGATCTTATCAGAGGCAAGAGCGTTGCTGAAGCAGCCGCAATCTTGGACTTTACACCACGCGGTGCTTCTCCAGTTGTTTCAAAAGTACTTAAATCTGCCGTTGCAAACGCAGAAAATAATTTTGATTTAGATAGTGAAAACTTATTTGTTAGTGAAGCATTCGTTAATGAAGGACCAACTCTTAAGCGGTTCCGTCCTCGTGCTAAGGGATCTGCGTCACCAATTAATAAGCGGACAAGTCATATTACGGTTGTTGTATCTGAAAAAGAGGAGGGATAACGCGTGGGTAATAAGATAAATCCTAATGGTTTACGAGTTGGCATCATTCGCGATTGGGAAGCAAAGTGGTATGCTGGTAAAGATTATGCAGCATATTTGCGTGAAGATTTACAAATTCGTAAATATATAGAGAAGCGTCTTGCCAATGCATCAGTATCTACTGTTGAAATTGAACGTGCCGCAAATCGCGTTAACGTTTCAATTCACACTGCCAAACCAGGTATGGTTATTGGTAAAGGTGGATCAGAGGTTGAAAGTCTTCGTAAAGAGCTCAATAACCTCACTGGTAAACGTGTACACATTAACATTATTGAAATTAAGAAGCCTGATTTGGACGCCAAGTTGGTTGGGGAAAACATTGCTCGTCAATTGGAAGGCCGTGTGGCATTCCGTCGTGCAATGCGTCAAGCAATGCAACGAACAATGCGTGCTGGTGCTAAGGGAATTAAAACCCAGGTTGCTGGTCGTCTTAATGGTGCCGATATGGCCCGTGTTGAATCATATTCAGATGGAACTGTTCCATTGCATACTTTAAGAGCAGATATTGACTACTCATGGGTTGAAGCTTTTACAACTTATGGATCAATTGGTGTAAAAACTTGGATCTATCGTGGTGAAATTCTCCCTGAGAAGCCAAAGAGCAGTAACGCTGACAAAGGAGGGAAATAAACATGTTAGTACCAAAACGTGTAAAACATCGTCGTGAACATCGTGGCAAGCTTCGTGGCTCTGCTAAGGGTGGTAAGACGGTTACCTTCGGTGATTATGGTTTACAATCCCTTGATTCACATTGGATTACAAACCGTCAGATCGAAGCAGCCCGTGTTGCAATGACTCGTTATATGAAGCGTGGCGGAAGAGTTTGGATTAAGATCTTCCCTCACAAGTCATACACTGAAAAAGGTGTCGGAGTTCGAATGGGTAATGGTAAAGGTACACCTGCTGGCTGGGTTTCACCAGTTAAGCGCGGAAAGGTATTATTTGAAGTTGGTGGCGTTAGTGAAGAAGTTGCTAACGAAGCTTTACGCCTTGCATCAATGAAACTTCCCGTTCGTACTAAAGTTATAAAACGTGAGGAAGTAGGTGGCGAATCAAATGAAGGCTAAAGATATTAATGAATTAACCACTGCTCAAATGATTGATAAAGAAAAAGATTATAAAGATGAATTGTTCAATCTTCGTTTCCAATTAGCCACAGGTCAATTGGAAAATACTGCGCGATTAAAACAGGTTCGCAAGAACATTGCACGTATTAAGACTGCACTTCGTCAAAAAGAACTAAACAAATAATTACGATAAGGGAGGTATAATTAATGGCTGAAGAACGTAACCAGCGTAAAGTCTATCAAGGACGCGTTGTCTCTGATAAAGGTGATAAGACAATCACTGTATTAGTATCAACAATTAAGACGCATCCGCGATATGGTAAGCGTGTGAGATATTCAAAGAAGTTTACTGCACACGATGAAAATAATGAAGCTAAGGTTGGCGATACGGTACGTATTATGGAAACTCGTCCATTGTCAAAGACAAAGCGTTTCCGTCTTATCGAGATTGTTGAAAAAGCGGTTATTATTTAACTTTAATTAATTATTATTATCGTATTTTGATTTAGCGATGAAGGGAGGATATACCTGTGATTCAACAAGAAAGTCGATTAAAAGTTGCCGACAACTCAGGTGCACGGGAATTGTTAACTATTAAGGTTTTAGGTGGTTCAACAAGAAGGTACGCCGGTATCGGTGATACAATTGTTGCTACGGTTAAACAAGCAACACCAGGTGGCGTTGTCAAAAAGGGTGATGTTGTAAAGGCCGTTATTGTGCGTACTAAGGCTGTTACTCGTCGTACAGACGGTTCATACATCCGATTTGATGAAAATGCCGCAGTTTTGATCCGTGATGACAAGAGTCCCCAAGGCACTCGTATCTTTGGCCCGGTTGCTCGTGAATTACGTGATAGCAACTTCATGAAGATCGTTTCACTAGCCCCAGAAGTACTTTAATCACAACCAGGATATAAGGAGGTGCCATAAATGTTCGTTAAAACTGGTGACAAAGTTCGTGTTATTAGTGGTAAGGACAAAGGTAAGGAAGGAACTGTTACGAAAACTATTTCTTCTAAAGATCGTGTGATTGTTGAAGGTGTTAACAAGGTAAAGAAGCACACTAAAGCTTCTTCAACTAATCCCCAAGGTGGGATTGTTGATGCTGAAGCACCGATCCACGTTTCCAATGTTATGCTTATTGATCCATCAACTAATGAACCAACTCGTGTTGGAATTAAAGTTGAAGATGGTAAAAAAGTTCGTTACTCAAAGAAGTCGCAAAAAGCGATTGATTAAGATAGGAAAGGAGGATACCTTTTAAATGTCAAGTCGTTTACGAGAAAAATTCACTAGCGAAATTACTCCACACATGATGGACAAGTTTAGCTATAAATCAGTTATGCAAGCTCCTAAAATTGATAAAATTGTTTTAAATATGGGTGTTGGTGACGCAGTTACAAATGCTAAAAACCTCGATGAGGCTGTCTCTGAATTAGCTCTCATTTCTGGTCAAAAGCCATTAGTCACTAAGGCAAAAAAATCAATTGCCGGTTTTAGATTACGTGAAGGTATGTCAATCGGTGCTAAAGTTACACTCCGCGGTGATAGAATGTATGATTTCTTAGATAAGTTAATCAATGTTTCTCTACCCCGTGTTCGTGATTTTCACGGTGTAAGTGCTCGGGCTTTTGATGGCCGTGGTAATTATACGTTGGGTGTTCGGGAGCAACTGATCTTTCCTGAAATTGATTATGATAATGTTAACCGTGTTCGCGGTTTGGATATTGTAATCGTAACTACTGCAAACACCGATGAAGAATCACATGAATTGTTGGCTCAATTCGGTATGCCATTTGCCAGATAATGAGGAGGTTTCACATTGGCTAAAAAATCATTAATTGTAAAAAGTGAACGTCCAGCGAAGTTTTCGACACAAAACTATACTCGTTGTGAGCGTTGTGGACGACCTCGTTCAGTATACAAGAAATTCCATTTATGCCGTCTTTGCATCCGTGAACTTGCCCACAAGGGTCAAATTCCAGGCATGAAGAAAGCTAGTTGGTAATATAAAAAAGGAGGTTGTGCGCTGATGTCTATGACTGATCCAATTGCAGACTTTTTAACTCGTATCCGTAATGCGAACATGGTATACCATGAAACAGTTGAAGTCCCTGCATCTAAAATCAAACGCGACATCGCTGAAATTCTCAAGCGTGAGGGTTTTGTACGCGATGTTGAATATATCGAAGATGACAAGCAAGGCGTTATTCGTGTTTTCCTGAAATATGGAAAAGATAAACAACGTGTTATCACTGGTTTGAAGCGAATTTCAAAACCAGGCCTGCGTTCATATGTAAAAGCTGATGCTGTTCCTAAGGTTTTAAACGGTCTTGGTATTGCTATTATTTCAACATCTAATGGTGTTATAACTGATAAGCAAGCTCGGGCCCAAAAAATCGGCGGTGAAGTACTAGCTTATGTATGGTAAAAATTCATTGAATTGGAGGTGTAACTGATGAGTCGAATTGGTTATAAGACAGTTGTTTTACCCAAAGGTGTTGAGGTAAAAGCTGATGGAAACAAAGTAACTGTAAAAGGGGCAAAGGGTTCATTGACTCGAGAAATTTCATCTGTCATTAAGATGAACGTCAAGGACAATGAAGTTAATTTTGAACCAATTGCAGATTACAATGATAAGGTTCGAGCACTTCACGGAACAACTCGTGCTAACTTCAACAATATGGTTGAAGGTGTTACAAACGGATTCAAGAAGACACTAAAACTCGTTGGTGTTGGTTATCGTGCACAACTTAAAGGTAAGACTTTAACTTTGAACGTTGGTTATTCAAACCCCGTTGAAATTAAGGTACCTGATTACTTAACGGTTGAAGTACCTGATAATACAACAATTCATATTAGTGGTATCAGCAAACAATTTGTTGGTGATTTTGCAGCATCTGTTCGTGCTGTTCGTTCTCCTGAACCATATAAAGGTAAAGGAATTCGTTATGAAAATGAACATATTATCCGTAAGGAAGGTAAGACTGGTAAATAAAATACCAGCTTAATAAAATTTTGAGGTGACTATTGTGATTTCTAAACCAGATAAGAATAAAAGTCGGAAACGTCGTCATAACCGTGTCCGTAACAAAATTTCTGGTACTGCCGAGTGCCCACGCTTGAACGTTTTTCGTTCTAATAAAAACATCTACGCTCAAATCATTGATGACGTAGAGGGTGTAACGCTTGTTAGTGCCTCAACACTTGATTCTGCAATCAGTAGTTCAAACAAGACTGAACAAGCAGCTAGTGTTGGTAAATTAGTAGCTCAACGTGCTAATGAAAAGAAAATCAAAAAGGTTGTTTTTGATCGTGGTGGTTACTTGTACCATGGTCGTGTTCAAGCTCTTGCAGATGCTGCTCGTGAAAACGGACTAGAATTTTAATAAAGGAGGAATAACCGCACATGAAGAAATTTATTGATCCAGATAAACTTGAGCTTGAAGACAACGTTGTTTCAATCAACCGGATCACTAAAGTTGTAAAGGGTGGACGTCGTCTTCGATTTGCAGCTTTAGTAGTTGTTGGAGATAAGCACGGACATGTTGGTTTTGGAACCGGTAAAGCTCAAGAAGTTCCAGAAGCTATCCGTAAAGCTGTCGAAGCTGCTCGTAAAAACTTGATTGAGGTTCCGATTGTTGGCACAACAATTCCTCATGAGGTTGTCGGTACTTTTGGTGGTGGTCGAATTATGTTGAAGCCCGCTGAAGAAGGTTCTGGAGTTGCAGCCGGTGGCGCTGTTCGTTCTGTGATGGAATTGGCCGGTGTTGACGATGTTACTAGTAAACGATTGGGTTCGAATACTCCTATCAATGTAATCCGAGCAACTTTTGCTGGCTTGGTTGAATTGAAGAGTGCTGAAGAAATTTCAGCTTTACGTGGTGTTTCAACTCAACATCTGGCTGAATAAGGAGGGTGTTTTAAATGGCTCAATTAAAAATTACTTTAAAACGTAGCGTGACTCACCGCCTCCCAAAGCAACGTAAAATTGTGAAGGCACTTGGCTTAGGTCGAGTAAATAGCACTGTTGTCAAACCTGATAACGAGTCTATTCGTGGGGCTCTATTCCAAATCGCTCACTTAATTGAAGTTGAACAAGTTAAAGACTAAAAATTTGTAAGGAGGTGCCAATTTCATGAAATTAAATGAATTGAAAGCTGCTGAAGGTTCTCGTTCATTACGTACTCGTAAGGGTCGCGGCCGATCAGCTGGTAAGGGTAAAACTGCTGGACGTGGTCAAAAGGGTCAAAAGGCTCGTGGCAAGACCCGTATCGGTTTTGAAGGTGGCCAAATGCCATTGTACCGTCGAACTCCAAAACGTGGATTCAATAACATTAATCGAAAAGAATATGCTGTTGTAAATGTCACGAATCTTAATGCGTTTGATGATGGTACAGAAGTAACACCAGAATTGCTCCAGGAATCTGGAATTGTTAAAAATGCAAAATCAGGAATTAAGGTTCTTGGCAATGGCGAATTGAGTAAGAAGTTAACCGTTAAGGCTAATAAATTTTCCAAGTCTGCACAATCCGTTATTGAAAACGCGGGCGGTAAAATCGAGGTGGTTTAATGCTCTCGACTTTAGCAGGTGCGTTCAAAGTAAAGGAAATCCGAAATAAAATTCTTTTTACACTTTTTGTTTTAGTGATTTTCCGTTTGGGAGCTTACATAACGGTTCCCGGTATTAACGCGAAAGCACTTCAGTCTGTTGCATCTTCAGGCTTGGTTAGTATTTTAAATACCTTTAGCGGTGGTGGGCTTACCAACTATTCTATATTTGCAATGGGAGTTTCACCTTATATCACCGCTCAAATTATTATTCAACTATTACAAATGGATATTGTGCCAAGATATGTTGAATGGGGGAAGCAAGGAGAAGTTGGTCGACGTAAATTAAATCAACATACACGTTATTTAACTGTTATCCTTGCGTTCTTTCAATCAGTTGGAATCACAGCTGGTTTCAACCAATTGAGTAGTTTGAATCTTGTTACCAACCCAAGTATTAAAACATTTGTTGTTATCGGTTTAATTTTAACTGGTGGAACGATGTTGACAACTTGGATGGGTGACATGATTACTGAGCGTGGAATTGGTAATGGTATCTCTATGATTATCTTTGCTGGGATTGTCGCGCGAATTCCTGTTGGGCTGCAATCATTGTGGCAACAATATTTTGTTGGTGTGACTGGTTCTGATTTATGGCAACCTATTTTGTTCGCAGTTGCACTTCTGATCATTGTATTGGTCATTATAACGTTTGTAACGTGGGTTCAACAAGCTGAGCGAAGAGTTCCAATTCAGTATACGCGAAGGGTTGCCGGATCACCGGATAGTAGTTACTTACCATTAAAAGTTAATGTGGCTGGTGTTATTCCCGTAATTTTTGCAAGTTCATTTATTGCGACCCCCCAAACTATTTTAATGGCATTTCAAAACAACTATTCAACTGCAACATGGTTCCAAGTATTGAATAATGTTTTCAATATGCAGACACCTACTGGAGCAGCTTTTTATACGATTCTGATCATTATGTTCACATTCTTCTATGCTTTTGTCCAAGTCAATCCTGAAAAGTTGTCAGAGAATTTGCAAAAGCAGGGTAGTTATATCCCAGGTGTGTGGCCTGGTCATGAGACGCAGACCTATGTATCAAATTTGCTTATGAAATTGAGTACCGTTGGTTCGTTGTTCCTAGGAATTGTGGCTTTAATTCCGTTAATTGCACAGAACTTATGGAATCTTGATGAATCAATTGGACTTGGTGGAACGAGTCTTTTGATCGTTGTTGGGGTTGCAATTGAAACTATTCGTCAGATTCGTGGATTGATGATGAAACGTGAGTACGTTGGATTTATCAAAGGATCACGACCTACTGAAGATTAATTAGAAAATTGCCAAACAACGAGGAGGCATTTAAATGTCATTGAATTTGATTCTGCTAGGTTTACCCGGTGCAGGTAAAGGAACTCAAGCACAATTTATTGTAGATAAGTATCATGTTCCACATATTTCAACTGGCGATATGTTCAGAGAAGCAATTTCTAATGGAACACCTCTTGGGCTTAAAGCCAAGGGTTTCACTGATAACGGAAATTTGGTGCCAGACGAAGTTACTAATGGTATTGTTAAAGAACGTCTGGATAAAGATGATACTAAACCAGGTTTCTTGTTGGATGGATATCCAAGAACTTTGGATCAAGCGGATGCATTGTCAAATATGACAGATGAATTGAGCAAACCATTATCAGCTGTTATTAATATTGATGTTGATCCTAAATTACTTACTGAGCGGCTATCCGGAAGATTTATTTGTAAGAAATGTGGTGCAACTTATCACAAGTTGTACCATATGCCGAAAGTTCCAGGTACATGTGATGTTTGTGGTAGTCATGAATTTTATCAACGTGAAGACGATAAACCAGAAGCAGTCAAGAATCGTTTGAAAGTTAATGTTAAGATGAATACACCATTGATTTCATATTACCAAGATCGTAACCTTCTCTTCAATGTTGACGGAAGCAAAGGCATTGATGATGTTTGGAAAAATGTTGATAATATCTTGAGTTCTTTATAAACGCCTCACTTATTTAGTGTTGAGGCTATTGGATTGATGAAATATAATGAATGTGTTAGACTATCAAAGGTTTGTCAAGTTTATTAATATAAATTCAATCTAATTTAACATTGGAGGTGTTATATATTGGCTAAAGATAATGTTATTGAAGTTGAAGGAAAAGTTGTTGAAACATTGCCTAATGCGATGTTTCGTGTCGAACTTGAAAACGGACACGAAATCTTGGCTCATGTCTCTGGTAAAATTCGCATGCATTATATTCGGATTTTACCGGGTGACAAGGTTACGGTTGAAATGTCACCTTACGATCTGAGTAAGGGGCGGATTACTTATCGATTTAAGTAACTTGTCGTTTTCATCATTTTTTGAGGAGGTTTAAAAATGAAAGTACGACCATCAGTAAGACCAATGTGTGAACATTGTAAAGTAATTAAGAGAAAAGGCCGAGTAATGATTATTTGCTCAGCAAACCCAAAGCACAAACAACGTCAAGGTAAATAAACGTAAACAGGAGGTGTATGCTAAATGGCTCGTATTGCCGGAATTGATTTACCCCGTGATAAGCGAATTGTCATCGGACTAACATATATTTTTGGTATCGGCGCTAGCACTGCTGAAAAGATTTTAGCACAAGCTGGTGTTTCTGAAGATGTTCGTGTACGCGACTTAACACCCGATCAAGAGGATAAGATTCGTGCAATCGTTAGTGATCTTAAAATTGAAGGTGACTTGCGACGCGAAGTAAGTATGAATATCAAGCGTCTTCAAGAAATTGGTTCATACCGTGGAATGCGTCATCGTCGTGGCCTGCCAGTTCGTGGTCAAAATACCAAGAACAATGCTCGTACTCGTAAAGGTAAGGCTACTGCAAACGCAGGTAGAAGAAAATAATTTATAAAGGAGGTCATCTGTTTTTATGGTAAACAAAAAGACAAGTCGTAAGCGTCGGGCTAAAAAGAACATTGCTTCAGGTGTTGCTCATATCCATTCAACCTTTAACAATACTTTAGTTATGATTACTGACGTTCAAGGAAACGCTGTTTCTTGGTCATCTGCAGGTGCATTAGGCTTCCGTGGAAGTCGAAAATCAACACCATTTGCTGCACAAATGGCTGCTGAAGCTGCTGCAAAGGCTTCGATGGAACATGGCATGAAGTCTGTCGAAGTTGCTGTTAAGGGCCCGGGTTCAGGTCGTGAAGCTGCAATCCGTGCACTTCAAGCTACTGGTTTGGAAGTTACTGCTATTCGTGATGTTACTCCGGTACCTCACAATGGATCTCGTCCTCCAAAGCGTCGTCGAGTTTAATTAAGACATTCAATATAGTGAAGTTTATTTGGTTTGGGCATATTGATATTTTGCATGTAGACTCACGCGTTTTGAAAGGGGTTAATGATAAGAATGATTGAATTTGAAAAGCCTAACATTCATAAGATTGAAGAAACTAAGAACTATGGTGAAGTTGTTGTTGAGCCACTTGAAAGAGGCTATGGAACTACCCTTGGTAATTCCTTAAGACGGACTTTACTATCATCACTTCCCGGTGCTGCAGTTACCAGCATTCAAATTGATGATGTTCTGCATGAATTCTCAACCATTAAAGGTGTTGTAGAAGATGTTACCCAGATCATTTTGAATGTTAAGAAAATTTCTTTGAAATTAGATGGACCAGAAGACGAAGAAGAAAATTTAGAAATTGATGTTATCGGTCCTGCTGATGTTACCGCTGGAGATATTCAAGGTGACAGTGATGTGACTGTATTGAATCCTGATTTACACATTGCTACTGTTGCTGAGGGCGCTACTTTCCATATGCGATTAACAGCCAACAAGGGTCGCGGCTATGTTTCAGCTGTTGAAAATAAGAAACGTAGTTCGGAGATGCCAATAGGTGTGCTTCCCGTCGATTCTATTTATACCCCAATCGAACGTGTCAACTATCAAGTTGAAAGTACACGGGTTGGTCAACGTGATGATTATGATAAACTTACTTTGGATGTCTGGACTGATGGTTCAATTACTCCAAGTGAGGCAGTTAGCTTGGCAGCTAAGATTTTAACAGAACATTTGGAAATGTTCGTTGACCTGACTGATGAAGCTAAGAATACTGAAATCATGGTTGAAAAAGAAGAAACCCATAAGGAAAAAATGCTGGAAATGACAATTGAAGAACTTGATTTATCTGTTCGTTCATACAATTGCCTTAAACGTGCTGGCATTAATACCGTTCAGGAACTTACTGAAAAGACTGAGGCTGACATGATGAAAGTTCGAAATCTTGGCCGTAAGTCTCTTGAAGAGGTTAAAGAAAAGCTGGCTGCATTAGGCCTTTCACTTCGTAAAGAAGACTAATTAAAGTAAAAAGGAGGAATATCTGAAAATGAGTTATCGGAAATTACAACGTTCCAGCGCACATCGCCGTTCATTACTTCGGAATTTGACCACGGAATTAATCATTCATGGTCAAATCATTACCACAGAAGCTAGAGCTAAGGAAGTTCGTTCTACTGCTGACAAGATGATTTCACTTGGTAAGCGTGGTGACTTACATGCTCGTCGTCAAGCTGCAGCATTCATTCGTGACGTTGTTGCTGATGTTAAAGAAGATGGTGACGATATTACTGTTACTACCGCTTTACAAAAAACTTTTGGCGAACTTGCCACTAAGTATGCTGACCGAAATGGCGGTTATACACGGATTCTAAAGACAATGCCTCGCCGTGGTGACGGTGCACCAATGGTTGTTTTAGAATTAGTTGACTAATTAGTATTTAAGTTCAATCACATATTTTCAACGAGAATCACTCGGGTTTTTAGTATAGAACGCTATGATGGTGGAACATACTTCCTAGTCTAGTTTGAATGTGAGATATGTTATCTATCTCATGCACTAATACCTGTTAGTGATTTTTTTGTACATAAATTGGTAACGTAATCTCATTATGAAGGGTATCTACTAATGAAGAATATTATTCAAGTAAAAAATATTTCATTCCATTATCCTGATAAGCCATTGCTTTTTGATAATTTAACGTTGGATGTTCACGAGGGTGAATGGTTGGCAATTATTGGTCAAAATGGCAGTGGGAAAAGTACGCTTGCACGATTGATCGACGGATTAATTGTCCTTGATAAGGGGCAGATTATCGTAGATGGTTTAACGGTTAACGATCAAAATATTTTTGATATTCGCAATAAAATTGGCATCGTTTTTCAAAATCCAGAGGATCAATTTGTTGGAGCTACCGTTGAAGATGATGTTGCGTTTGGACTGGAGAATCGTCAAGTTGAACGTGAAAAAATGCATGAGATTGTCAAAAAAAGTCTAATGGATGTCAGCATGCTGGATTTTCGTAATCGAATTCCTGCAAACTTGTCTGGTGGTCAAAAACAGCGGGTTGCGATTGCCGGAATTGTGGCGTTAAGTCCCAAAATAATTATTCTTGATGAAGCTACGAGTATGCTTGACCCTCGTGGAAGAAACGAAATATTAGATCTCGTTTACCAAATCAAAAAAGACAATCAACTAACTGTCATTTCGATTACCCATGATATTGATGAAGCTGCCAATGCAGATCGAGTTGTCATTTTAAATGAAGGCCGGATTATTGACGAGGAGACACCAGAAAATATTTTTCAAAACACGGGCCAATTGCAGTCAGTTGGGCTTGATTCACCTTACACATCCCAGTTACTGGCTGCCCTTAAACATCGTGGGATTAAGCCCCAACGAAGTTACCTGAATGATGAGGAGTTAATAGCATGGATAAAGCAGTTAATTTCGAAAAAGTAACGCACACTTATCAGGTTGATACACCTTTTTCTCAAAATGCACTGGAAAATGTTTCATTTACAATTCAATCAGGCTCATTTACGGCTATCATTGGTCATACCGGAAGTGGAAAATCGACACTTGTTCAACATATTAATGCGTTATTAAAGCCGACTGATGGCACTGTGAGCGTTTTTGATCGAATTATTACGCCGAAAACAACCAACAAAAATTTAAAACAACTTCGAAAAAAAGTTGGGATGGTATTCCAATTTCCCGAAAAACAGTTATTTGAAGAGACAGTTATTAAGGATATTATGTTTGGACCATTAAATTATGGCGCAACAGAAGAAGAGGCTAGAAAATCAGCCGTAAACGCGATGAAGCTAGTGGGATTAAGTGCGAATTTCAGTGATAGTTCGCCATTTGACCTCTCTGGTGGTCAAATGCGGCGAGTTGCGATCGCTGGCGTTTTGGCGATGAACCCGGAAATTTTAATTTTAGATGAGCCAACTGCCGGACTGGATCCGCGTGGTCATAAGGAAATTATGGACTTGGCCCGCCATTTGCATGATCACAATCATATGACTATTATTTTGGTGACCCATCAAATGGATGATGTGGTTGATTATGCTTCTAATGTAGTGGTAATGGATCAGGGAAAAATTGTTAAGGTGGGTCCGCCAAAAGAGATTTTTAGCGATCCTAAATGGGTATATAAGATGCAACTGGATTTACCTAGTAGTGCACTTTTTGCTCAAAAAATGATCGATACTGGTATTAAATTAAAAACATTACCGCTGACAATTGATGAGCTGGCCGATCAAATTGTGCAAATTGCTGGTAAGGAGGGAAAAAAGGATGAGTAATTTTCTCTTCGGAAGATATTTACCAGGTGAATCATGGGTTCACCAGATGAGTCCTCAGTCAAAGTTATTATTGAGTTTTTATTTTGTGATAGTGATCTTTTTTGCCAATAACATAGCTTCTTATGCCGCTTTGTTGATATTGATTATGGGAGTCATCATTCTTTCAGGAGTCTCGATTAGTTACTTTCTTAAGGGAATTCGTCCACTGATTTGGTTAATCATTTTCACAGTGTTACTTCAAATTTTGTTTAGCAGTGGTGGCAAATTGTTGTGGCACTTTGGACCATTTTCAATTACGGATCAAAGTTTAATTAACGGTGGTTTTATCTTTATCCGATTTTTATTAATTATTATGATTTCGACAGTTCTGACTTTGACAACGACGCCACTCGCAATTGCAGATGGGGTCCAGACTGTTTTGAAGCCGCTTAAAGGGTTTCATTTCCCAGTTGATACGTTGGCGTTGATGTTATCAATTGCCCTACGGTTTGTGCCAACATTAATGGATGAAATGGAAACAATCATGAATGCCCAACGTTCTCGAGGAGTAGATTTTGGTTCTGGCAGCTTGAAACATCGAGTTAAAGCTGCAGTTCCTTTATTAGTACCGTTATTTACTGGTGCAATTAACCATGCCGAAAATCTGTCGACAGCTATGGAGGCTCGTGGATTTACCGATAGTGAACATCGTAGTAAATATCGAATATATCGTTGGCAGATGAAAGATACAATTAGTTGGCTGGTCTTCTTGGCTGTCGGTGTATTGGTATTAGGAATTAGGAAATGGTAGGAAAAAATGATTCGGTATAAAGTTACGTTAGCATACGATGGTACACTTTTTAGCGGGTTTGAACGTCAGCCCCAACAGCGGACTATCGAAGGTGTTATTACACAAAAAGTTAATATAATGGCTAAAAATCCTCATCCGTCAATTGTTGTTTATGGGTCTGGAAGAACAGATGCCGGCGTTCACGCATTGGCACAAGTTGTTCATTTTGACTTTCCGTTTGATTTGCCGGTTGAAGCAGTGTATCGTGGATTAAACAGTCTGCTACCACTTGACATGGAAATCGTGAAAGTTGAAAAAGTTTCAAATCAATTCCATGCCCGATATGATGTTTCTGGGAAACGTTATTTCTATCGATTGGATCTTGGCGAATTTCAAAATCCGTTTAAGCGTCATTATACAGGGCATTGGCGATTCCCAATCGATATGAATAAGGTTCAAGCAGCATTGAGTGATTTTGTTGGAGAACATGACTTTTCCAGCTTTGTTGCATCGGGGTCAACAGCTCGTTCAAACATTCGCACGATTTATGAAGCAAAAGGGAAACTCGACAAAAATGGTAACGAACTGCAACTCGAATTCTACGGCAATGGTTTCCTCTATAACATGGTTAGAATCATGGTGGGGGTTGTTGTTGAGATTGGGTCTGGAAGACGACCAGTTGATGATATTCCACGTCTATACACTGCCAAGGATCGAACTCAAGCACGACTTACAATGCCTGCTTCCGGATTATATCTTAAAAAAGTCTATTATGAAGGTGACGATCCTGATCACCCAACTAAGCTGGCGAAAACCCATCGATAATTTGTGCCTGATAATTTGTGAAACTAATTGACTTTCCAATGAATAATTTGTATCATGGTATTTGGTATTGTTTGCCCCACGATAAGCCCCGGAATCTTATTTGGTGTCGAACAAACACAGAAACATGGAGGAAATTTAAGTGCGTACAACATATATAGCAAAACCAGGCGAAGTAGAACGTAAATGGTACATTGTTGATGCTACAGATATCGCTTTAGGACGTCTCTCATCAGTTGTTGCATCAATTTTACGTGGAAAAAATAAGCCTACTTTTACCCCTAACGTTGATACAGGGGACAATGTCATTGTCGTTAATGCAAGTAAAGTGAAATTAACAGGTCATAAAGATACTCGTAAAATTTATTACCATCATTCTCGCTTTATTGGTGGCTTGAAGCAAAAAACTGCTGGAGAATTTCGTGAAAAGAATCCAGAAAAATTGATCGAAACTTCAGTTAAAGGAATGCTTCCTCATGGAACATTAGGTCATAAGATCGGTTTGAAGTTACATGTCTATGCAGGTCCTGATCATGAACATCAAGCTCAAAAGCCGGAAGTATTAGACATTACTAACCTAATTTAAGGAGGAATTCGCATTGGCTCAAGTACAATATCGCGGCACTGGCCGTCGTAAAGATTCAGTTGCACGTGTACGTTTAGTACCCGGAACTGGAAAAATTATTATGAATGATAAAGCAATTGAAGATTATATTCCATTTGCTAATTTGCGTGAAGTTGTTGTGCAACCATTTAATGTAACAGAAACTCTTGGTAACTACGATACTTTAGTTAACGTTAACGGTGGTGGCTTCTCAGGTCAAGCTGGCGCAACTCGTCATGGGATTGCCCGTGCATTGCTTTCTGTTGACCCTGATTTCCGTGGCCCACTTAAGCGTGCTGGATTATTAACTCGTGATTCCCGTATGAAAGAACGTAAGAAGCCAGGACTTAAAAAGGCTCGTAAAGCTTCACAATTTTCAAAGCGTTAAAATTTATATTCTTCTCAGAATTTACACTTCTCTTCGGAGAGGTGTTTTTTTATATTCACTATTATTTTCTTGCGATTATGTTAAAAAAAGTTTGAATTAGTAAATCCGTTTCATATTCGTACTAGAATATGGACTGGTATTGTATAATGTATGCAACAAATTAAAGGAGCACAGGTTATGCAACATAAGAAAAGTACTCTTAGATTGAACTTGCTTGCGATGTTCATTGCCATTATTATTTTACAAACTTCAATTCCATTAATCGGATATATTCCAATTGGGACACTGGACATTACGATTATTCAAGTGACAGTTGTGATTGCGACAATTTTGATGGGAACTTTGGACGGCGCCATCATAGGTGGTGTTTGGGGACTGGTTACATTCATTCGTGCTTTTGCGTATCCCACAAGCCCTTTAGCTGCGATTGTGTTTGTTAATCCAATTGTCTCAATATTTCCTAGAATTATGATTGCAGTTGTTGCCGGCATGACATATAAGGCCTTAAAAAACCGAATTGCCAAGCGGTCAGTTAGTGTTTCAGTAGCGGCAGTTTTAGGATCCCTTACCAATACAATCCTTGTCTTGGGTTTAATTTATGTCTTTTACAAGGCAAAGGCACCACAGCTTTATCAAATTAATTTAAAGGATTTGTTGCCTTATTTGTTAGGGGTCGTTGGAACCAACGGCATTCCTGAAGCAATTTTCAGTGGTGTTGTCACACCATTAATTGCGGTGCCTCTTGGGAATATATTAAATCGACGAGGAAGGTAGTTACTAATTCGAAGACATAGCAAGCAAACAGATTAGGTAGCAAAAAAGAGACTGTTAGCAAAACAAACGATATTGCTAACAGCCTCTTTAAGAATTTACTTCTTATTATTATTGTTGGATTTCGTTGATTCTTTGTCGTCTTCGTCATCATCACTGTCGTCTTCAACAGGTTGTGGCGCAGCTTTGATCATTTTCAAATGACGGTTGTTGATAACCACTTTCTTGTGGTATTTGTCAATTATTTCGGGATCATCAGATTCAAACGTAATTAAGAATGAGTTGGTATAACTTTTATCAATATAACCCTTGAACGTTTGCTTTTCGATCTTAAATGAAACCTCGTCACCAACGTGAAATTTTGATTGTGCTTCTGATACTTCGGTGTTTTTAGCCATTGGTTTTCATCTCCAGATTTTAAGTGTCAGGTGATAACATAACCGATATTACTTAATTTGTCAATTATAAAGGGTTAAATTGATTATCATTTGAAAATAGCAATTGTCTTTAGTATCGTTTATAGTTAAAATTAGTCCCGAAGTGTCAAATCAAGTGCAACAGTTAATGACCTATTCCAATGATTGGTCTAG
>NZ_AZEY01000067.1 GCF_001434255.1 Lentilactobacillus diolivorans DSM 14421 | reverse complement strand
CCGGTTTTCAAGACATATAGGACCGCACAGAAGACCTCGTAGAGGTCATATTTTCGAGGCTTAGTTCGCTTACGAAAATTTTCTAAAGCTGGTCGAATTAATTCAAATTATTGCCGAGTAATATTGCTGGGATAATTTTTCATAGCTTAAACTCGCTTTTTACATAGAAGTATATCAAAAATCATAGATCTTGGACAGCTTCT
>NZ_AZEY01000066.1 GCF_001434255.1 Lentilactobacillus diolivorans DSM 14421 | reverse complement strand
AGTTCTATAAAAGATTTAATTGTTAAGAATATGGCACAACTAGCACAACGCGTTAACTAAAAATAAAGATGGGCGAATGCCATCGTTTGACAATACGGATACAACGCTTGATCCACAATTTAAAGAAGCTGCTTTTAAGTTAAAAAACGGTCAGTCTACAAAGAAACCCGTCAGAACTCAGTACGGTTACGAAGTTATTCAAATGGTTAATCATCCAGCCAAAGGGATGTATGAGCAGCATGAGAATGAATTAAAAAATCAGATCGTAACTGCAAAGCTCAACGATAGCAGCATTGTACGGAAAATCGGAATGAAAGTTCTTAAGCGAGAAAAGATAATCATACACGATAAAAGCTTAAAGGGTGTTCTGTCCGAATTAACAGGGCAGTCTAATCAATCAAAATAAAATGTCGTAAAGCACGGTTATCTGAATTGTGAAGTTGATAAAACAATTATCTTAAACGAGTATACCAGCACATACTATAAGTCACATCTTAGTGAAATCACCACTATGTATAGTCGTTACTTCGAGACGACTTTTAATTATCGTCACTTTGAAGATCAAAAAGCCGGTGATGAATCTTTATGTCTATACATTGCGAAAAATGATTGCTGCATGGTTGGCTAAACGTGACCAAATGCCTGAAATGCAGTGGTTAACCGGAACCCGGAAATTCGACGGTCAACTTAAACAGATTAAAAAATTAATTGGCCCTCATGTTCAGCCATTTGGTAAATTAGCAACCGATATGCAAATTTTAATGAAGCGGCTGCCCAGTGAAGACGCTGGTCGTTTATACAATGATCTATGGTTAAGTATCGCGATTCATGCCTATTCAATTAAAGCTCTCGAACTTTTGATTGACGCCATTGATGCGTATGATAGTCATGATTTTGTAGGCGCATTTTTGCGAGTGGATCAAGCAAAGAAGTGTATGCAATTGATTCATAGTCAATGGCAAACAAACCCTGAAGCCAAGTGGCGGCACTTCTATGATAATGATTGCTATGCCAACATTACGTTAGCAGCTGAAGCTTTAGCAACCTTGGAAAACGTGATTCGAATTACTTGTGATGGTCCTGATGAAATTGCTTCTCGTTTAGAAGGAAATGATCCATTGCTTTAATGCAGGTAGGCAAACGAGGATTTTTACCAGAAAATAGTATGAGCACCATATAAATACGCATTGGCAGGAAAATGGCGCCATTTTCTTACCAATGCGTATTTATTTTCTAATCAGTGTTTCAAGATAAGATATGATCAATTGCCGATTCAATGTGGATTTGGGCAATATCAAGGATGACAACTGATAAATCTGTTTTATTAATGATTAAGGGTAATTCAGTGCAACCTAAAATAATTCCGTCGAGATCTTTCTCTTGAATCATTGCGTTAATGATTTTAAGAAGTTGCTTCTTGGTTTCACCTTTTATAATGCCATTTTCAAATTCATCAACAATTTTTTGATGAATAAACGCTTGTGATTGGGAATCTGGAAGAGAAATTTGAATACCGGCATTTATAAACGGCTGACTGAAAAAGTGATTCTGCATTGTAAACTTAGTTCCTAATAATCCCAACTTATGAAGGCCCAATGCTTTTGCGCGGTCAAGAGAGGTTTGAACAATACTTAATAATGGCAGCTTTGATTGATTCTGAATGGTGCTGAAGACAATGTGTGGTGTATTGCCGCACATCAACCCGAAATCCGCACCTGATTGTTTGAGTTGATTAGCTGCTTGTGAAAGATAGTCGGCAACTAATTGATACTCTCCTTGATCGAGCATATCAAACATATCATACATATTAATACTGTTAATGAGGATCTCAGGTAATTGTTTATCGGTGCCAATTCTTTTTTGATAACCCTTAATAATATCTAAATAGTAATTAACCGTTGCTTCGGGACCGATACCACCAATAATGCCGAGTTTTTTCATAAAATAGTTCTCCATTTACTGAGTTTAATTACAGATTGAGTCATTTTTTAAAGATTGATCATGAAGAAGCGATCCATTGCCGAATGTTCTCCATTATTCAATGGATGACCTAATTCAGAAAATCCGTATTTTTGGTAAACATGAATCGCGACTTTTAAATTATGATGGGTTTCCAGATAAACTGCATGATATCCGGCGTGTTTTGCAAATTTAATTGCTGCGTCCAGTAATTTATAACTTAAATGATTGCCACGGGCATCTTTTACTAAATATAGCTTTTGCAATTCTGCAATTTTGTTTTTAGAATCGTATTCGGCAATCCCATCACCGCCCAGAACATGGCCGTCATTAGATAAAGCAACGAAGTATTGACGGCTGGGACTTGATTGATAGTATTGACTTAAATTAGAAAGTTCAGAATCAAAATAGGCGGTTCCCGGGATATCTAATCCATATGCTTTTAGAGATTGTTGAACAATATGTGCCAAATATGAATTATCGCTGCTTTGAATAGGTCTGATTTTTGTCATTTTTATTCCTCCAATTTTAAGGAAGAGCGGGGCAAAAAACGCTTAACTTCCAGCCCCGTACATGGCTGGAAGTTGCTTTTTGTCCCGCTTTTCCACTCAGTAATCATCATGATTAAACTAGAAGAAGCTGGTCATAGTAACATATGTATCCCAGCTTCTTCCAATACTTAGCAACCCGATTTTTTGATCGAGTCATGAAAGACAGTTTTCTGTCCCGTTGTTATTATCTAAACCGGCTGATTAGCACGTTTATGCATAAACCTCACCAATTGAATAAAGTGTTGCTTTTCCACTTATCATTGTTCTGGCCCCCTGGTAGTCACAGTAGAGGACACCACTTCGTTTTGAAGCCTGAAAAGCAGTGATTTGATTCTTGCCTAGTCGTTTGGCCCAATAAGGGACTAGATGACAGTGGCCACTACCACAAACCGGGTCTTCATCAACAGCCAGTTTAGGGGCAAAGGAGCGCGAAACACTATCATATTGGTCACCAGGAGCTGTAATATGCAATAATAAGCCATCTAGTTGATTTACTTTTTTCAAGTCTGGGGCGGCATTGATGACTTGATCAGGTGTATTAAGAACACAGACCAAATCACGTCCCATATAGGCGGCAAGTGGCTTAACACCAATAGCGTCAGTCATTTCTTTTGTGACTGGCACAGGCTTTAAGTCATATGATGGAAAGTTCATTTCATATAAGTCAGCATTTTTGGTAACGGTAAGATCGCCGCTTAATGTATGAAAAGTAACGTGGTCATTATCTTTATCAACAAAATTCATGATTACATAACCAGTGGCCAAAGTCGCATGACCACAAAGATCAATTTCTCCACCAGGTGTAAACCAGCGAAGCCGATAGCCATTTACTTCTTTAACGCAAAAAGCGGTCTCTGATAAATTATTTTCCATCGCAATCTTTTGCATGAGGTCATCTTTAGGCCAACTATCCAGCAAACAAACAGCAGCCGGATTACCTTGAAATAATTTGCTGGTAAATGCATCAACAATATAACTTTTCATGTGTCAATCACTCCATTTCTTATTGCATATACTTTAAAACAAGTTATTATATAAGTAAAATTAATTTTTGTAATTCATGTATTAAGGAAGGTAATAAGAGTATGAATCGGTTACTAGCTTTTCAAAAGGTTGTTGAATTGGGTAGCTTTACAAAAGCTGCGAATGCGTTGGGGTTTACCCAATCTGCAATTAGTCAGATGATAACTTCATTAGAAGATGAAATGGCAATTAAGCTTTTGGACCGTTCTAGAAATGGTGCGACTTTAACATTGGAAGGTCGAAAAATATTCTCGTTTATCGAGAATATTTTATTGCAATATCAAGTAATGGAGGAAAAGGTCGATGAAATTAAAGGACTCGAAACGGGAGTTATCCGAATTGGGACGATTTCAAGTATTTCATGTCACTGGTTACCAAAGTTAATTAAGGCGTTTCAAGAAAAGTATCCTAAAGTTAAATTTGTTTTACATCAAGGGGATTATACAACAATTCCGGAATGGGTGAGGCAGGGCGAAGTTGATTTTGGCTTTATTAATCCAGATGTCAAAACGGGGATGGATACTGAATTTATTAAGACTGGAGAATTGCGGGCAGTCCTACCTATGAACAGTCCGTTGGCTAAACGAGACTATGTCAAATTGTCTGACTTGGTCACGATGCCTTTTTTGCAGTTGGAAGAAGGGATTTTGAGCGAACCGATGGAAGCCTTTCGTAAAGCAGGGCTCCAACCAGAGGTAAGACTTCGTGTTCATGATGACTACTCTATTATGTCAATGGTTGAATCCGGATTGGGTGTCAGTATATTACCAGAATTGGTTCTCCGTAAGACTGATTATGACATTAAAATCTTACCAACTAAACCAATCATTACCAGAAAAATCGGAATCGTTAAGAAAGATCGGGAAGTATTGCCGTTGGCCAGCCAAAAGTTTATTAAGTACTTATTTTCGCAAGTTGATAAGTTACCATAAGAAGTCACGTTTGATATTTGTTTCAACGTTAGGAAAGTTTTTACACAACACATTAGAAATGGTAATGTCATTATTAAAAATATTTGTTTTACTTATTTGTCACGACGGTATATAGTATCTTTAATTATAAATTGATGAGACGCACTAATGAATTTATAATTTTCAATGTTAATTCAATTGTGAATTATCAGTGAAATATTTTTTAGAAATGGAGCGTGTTGCTTATGAATTATCACTTTTCTAGCCGTGTACCGAAATCGGATGTTGATCCCGTTGGCAATATATTAAAAATTGCCGGGAAGCCTGGAATTATATCATTTGCTGGTGGATTACCCGCTCCGGAGCTTTTTCCAGTTGATCAAATTACCCAAGCAACTGATCAGGTCTTAAAAGAGAAGGGAAAAGATGCGCTTCAATATGGCTCATCCCAGGGAATTCAGGAATTGCGGGATGTCATTGTTGATCGTGTTAAAATTGAAGGAATCAATACTGATGCTGACCATGTTATGGTTGCCACCGGTTCACAGCAGACACTTGACCTTACCGGAAAAATCTTTCTTGATCGGGGAGATACCGTTATTGTTGAGAAGCCAACGTATCTTTGTGCGGTTGATGTCTTTAAGTCTTACGGGGCTCATTTTGTTGGTGTTGACATGGATGAAGATGGCATGAAAATGGATATGCTGGAAAAGGCATTGATTGAAAATCCAAGTACTAAACTAATTTACACAATTCCTAATTTCCAGAATCCAACTGGTCGAACGATGACTTTGTCCAGACGCGAGAAGCTGGTTGAATTAGCTGAGAAATATGATGTTATGGTTCTTGAGGATAATCCGTACGGGGCAGTTCGATTTGCTGGCAAAAATTTGCCGTCAATTAAATCTCTGGATAAATCAGGACATGTTATTTATATGGGAACATTTTCAAAAATCTTGGCACCCGGGATGCGGTTAGGATGGATTGTCACGGATACAAAGCTTCTTAATAAGTATACGATGATGAAGCAGTCAGCTGACCTACATACTGATAATTTGTCTCAGTATATTGTTGCTAAGTATTTTGAAATGTTCAATATTGACGAGCATATTCAATCAATTTGTCATTTATATCAAAAACGAGAGCAACTTATGATGAGTGCCATTCATAAATATTTCCCAAGTAATGTCAAATGCAGTCAGCCAGAGGGTGGCATGTTTATCTGGGTAGAGGTACCTGGGATTGAGGATACCCAAGCTTTATTTGATGATTGTATTAAGAATAATGTCGCTTTTGTTCCCGGTGAACCATTTTATGGAGATGAGGGGACCCCTGGAACATTTCGGTTGAATTATTCCAATATGCATGAGGATCAAATTGAAGAAGGCATTAAACGTTTGGGTGCAGCGATTCAAGAGTCGCTTACCAAAAGCTTGGTTTAATCTTAATGATGGTAGTTTGAATGCAGTATTCAGATGAAGTGACTCATTAACCTGAAAATTATTCAGTAATCTCTGTTATAGAAAACCAAATATCAATAATGATTTATCAAAACAGAGTGAGACATACATCCATGTGCTGGTGCACACCCCGGAAGATGAAAAAAATATAAGTTTAAATCGGCGACCATTAATCTTTCTTCCCGTATGATATGGGTGAAAGGCTAGTGGTCGTCGACTTTTAATGGGTACCGATGCGAAGGTCTCGAGAGACAAACTGATCCGTCTGCTTTTTGAGTACCCCGAAATATTGCGCTTAAGCATGAATATAAAAATACTGATTTGCAAAAGCAGATAACCTTTCCCATACTTAATTTATCCGAGGAGGGGTCACCATGACTGAACCAGTTAACGTTATTTATACTTCCTGTGCTGGGTTAGATGTCCATCAAGCCACGGTGGTTGCTTGCCTTTTACATGGTAAGCTGACTTCAACGCGTCCCAAAAAGGAACTCAAAACTTTTGAAACCACTCAAAAAGGACTTTCCCAGTTAGCCGAGTGGTTAACTGGATTCGATTGCCAAGCCGTGGCGATGGAAAGTACCGGGGGATATTGGCAGCCGATTTGGCATGTCCTCGAAGATCGTTTTCCGCTCATTTTAACCAACCCACAACGGATCAAGGGGATCACCGGCCATAAAACTGATAAGATTGACGCCCGTTGGATCGCTGGTCTGTTACGAGTCGACTTGATTCTGGCTAGCTTCATTCCGTCCGAATCGATTCGTGAATTGCGTGACTTAATGCGGACCCGCAAACATCTGGTGGCGGATCGAAATCGTAAAAAGAATCGGGTTCAAAAAATTTTACAGACCGCCGGGATTAAGCTAACCACTTGTATCGCCGATATTTTTGGTAAGTCGGGCCGCGCACTCTTAGATATGTTGGTAAATGGCGAAGTCTTGACGCCGGCAACGGTTGAAAAAGTGGTTTTTACATCTCTCAAACGCAAAGTACCGCTCATTGTCGAAGCACTCAACTTCACTTCCATTTTTAACAAATAGAAAAAGTAGTGAGTTTAAATCCCATCGTTAAATTCACAACAAAGTTTAGTCTATTTCGTACGGATGCTTCCTTGTCCTCTTATCAAAGTAGTCACTGTCTTTTGAAGGAATGAAAACTTTGCGTTAAATAAATAGTTAATAAAAATCGCTATTTTGATGATGATTTGTTAATAAGATTCTAAAGAAAAGTGTAACTTAATTGTATGTTTATTAACGCTTTACCATGACGTTGTTAGTTATACCTTGCCAGTGTAAGATTCATTTCAGAAAGGAATGAATCATAATGAAAAAAGGTTTAATTATGTTAGCAACGTTGTTTTTTGGAGTGACTGGGCAATTGGCAGTTCATGCGCAAACTACCACTTATTCTTATAGCACGTCCGACCAAAGTGTGACCGTTAATTTAAAGACTTATCATACCAAGTTGAGCAATGAGGGCGGGCCGGTATCTGTCACTCAAAAAGCTGTTACGGCATACGATTTAACAAATGGGCAACCCAATTACCAAAACCCCGTACACATTCCAAAAAATACGCCGTTAACCGTGGCACAGAAACTGCCAGGTGCGACGGGATATGTGGTTACTGTTCCGGGAAACACGACTGAAATGGTCGTTCAAGATCTGAAGGATAATTGTTACTCTTTCCACTCACTACAAAGTAACGCACAGCAGTTAAAATGGTTGAAGCATGCATCATTCAAATGGGCAAAAAAATTAACGTCCACTCAGCGACGAGCTGTGAGGTATTATACCGGAAACGGTTATACACCAATCAACGGAGCACTCCGTAAAATATCCAAAACCGTACCACATAAGATTACTAATGATATTCGAGCAATAAACACGGGTTTGAATAAGTTCAAACTTGCCGAACCAATTACAGTTTTCCGAGGAGTTTCAAAAGATGGATTAAAGATGTCGCTTGGAAATCAACCGGTAAAAGTGGGCGCAGAATACAATGATCCGGCTTATTCTTCCACGACGGTCAGTCGAGCAACTGCTTTGAACTTTTCCCACAACGTCGTTTTAAAGATCAACATTCCACAAGGACAGCGCGGTGCATATATTGCGCCACTTTCACAAAGTAAGGGTGAACAGGAATTTTTAATGAGACGGGGAACTAGAATGATTGTGACGAAGTTGCAAAAGGCAGCAACAACTATGCGGGTTACGACCTTGCGAAGACAGAAGCATCATCAGCCCAAGGTAACTCGGCAAGTGGTCAGAGTAAAATATTTATTAGTGACGTTAGATTTGGCGAAGTAATGACATAATGTCAGGTGAAAAAGCTCGGTCTGGAAAAATTACTGTTTGGTATGTTTATGATTAGAACTTTGTCAACACCAACTTCCCCAAGAAAGGTCGGTCAATTACTAATACACGACTGTTAAAGGGTTAATTATTCTCATGGTAATAACACCAAGTATGGTGCTTGGTGTTATTGAGTCACTGGCGGTCATATTACTGCCAACACAAAACATGTGCGTATTTACAAGAGGTAAAAGGATTCAGCGTGCCAATTCTAAAACAACTCAGAAAATTTTTTCGCTCCAAAATGAAAATAGCATGACTAGTTTAATAGCCTAATCATGAAAGGAGATGATAGTAAAGAATAGTTCTTCTGGCATGTTTAATTTTGGACTTATTTCCCCGATAAGTTTTTAGCAACGATATGATAATTGCCACCCAAGATTAGTTAGAAGCTGGTTAATAACTAGTAAAGCGGAGAGCTTGGTAATCAACTGTGGACTGAGCTTGATTCAACTAGACAACTTGAAAGAATCCCAATGTTTAAACATGGTTGATGATGTTTATGCATTGGGATTTTTTAAAAAATGATTCTATTTATCAATATGCAGCAATCTTTCTGGTTAGTGTGGAATAGCTAATTGTTGGTGGGCTTTCAGCTCAAGACCTTCAAGTTAACAGCCTGATTTCAATTTTTAACAAAAGTTTATTAATTTAGTTGGATTTTGATTATCAATATTTCGTCATACACCAATTAAGACAGTGCCGTGGTCGATTGTTTTTAATAATTAGATCCAAAGCTGAACGGTATCCGTCGAATCAAAGAAGTTAGTATCTAAGAATTCGTAATGTAATTTTACGATAAACGACGATTTAATTTTTAAACACCCTTGACAATTAACAGCGAATACGCTACCTTTATAGACAATCGCTTAACTAGTTACATAACTAACCGATTAGGGAGACTATAATTAAGTGAAATAACTCGATTAAATAGTCTTACGAATTTGTTTAGTAGCTTTCACATCGCATATAGATTGTTGAGTATGGTGATATAAAACCAGCTTTTATTTTTTAAAATTAAATTAAAAGGTTTTATCAAGAAAAGTGAGCTTTCTAAACAATTGGTTCTGAAATTTATTTGGTTTTAACAAGGAGAGATATGCAATGAATTTACGAACGTGGGCACGTCACCCAACTGTGAAATTTATATTAACGACGCTATTCTATTTTGCGATTATGGTGATTCTTATTTACCTATACGATTATAGCGGGGTTAATCACTCAAAGTTTATATATAACGAATTCTAGTGGAGGAATTAAAGATGAATAATGACTTGATTCGTATTATCGATTCATATGCGATAAGTAAAAAAAATCATATTGCTTATCATTTTAAGGATAAAACAAACACCTATTCAGATTTAAAGCGGTATTCAGATGCTCTGGCTAAACATATAGATAGTATGAAGTTGCCTAGAAACAAGCCCATTATGGTTTTTGGCGGCAAGAGTTTTGAAATGGTTGCGACATTTATTGCGGTTATCAAATCTGGGCATTCATATATCCCCGTTGATGTGGATTCACCGGATGATCGATTAACAATAATTAATACGATTTCTAATCCAGTTGCTGTCATTGCGGTTGAGGAATTGCCAATTCGATTAAGCGGCATTCCAGTGATCTCGAAGAACGATCTTAAGCAGATTTTCTTAGAACATGTTGAGTATCAAGTAACCCATGCAGTGAGGTCTGATCAGACTGTTTACATCATTTTCACTTCAGGAACAACTGGTGTTCCTAAAGGGGTTGAGATTAGTTACCGTAATTTACGAAACTTTATTAATTGGATTATTGGCAGTGACTTTCAATTGCCGGACAATCTTCAAATGCTCCAGCAACCTGCCTACTCTTTTGACTTATCTGTGATGAGCTTATATCCTACGCTGTTTAAGGGAGGCACATTGTATGGATTATCGAAGAAAGTGACTGATAATTTTGCGGTACTTTTTACAACGTTGCCAACAATGCCAATTAACGTTTGGGTTTCAACACCATCGTTTATCAATATATGTCTATTAGAGCCAACGTTCAATTCTGAGAATTACCCGAATCTCACTCATTTCTTATTTTGTGGAGAGGAGCTAACGGTTAACGTGGTTAAAGCTTTAAAAGTAAGGTTCCCTCAGGCAGCTGTCTTTAATACTTATGGGCCAACAGAAGCAACCGTCGCAATGACTCAGATTAAAATTACTGATCAAATTCTTACAGAATTTGATCGTTTGCCAATTGGTTACGTGATGCCACGAATGCATGCAAGAATCATTGATGCCAAAGGTAAGCCGGTTGCCATTGGTGTCAGAGGAGAGCTGCAAATCTTCGGGGATAGTGTTTCACATAATGGTTATCTCAACAATTCAGAAAAAACCAACAAGGTATTTTCAATGGTTCATGGACAAACCGCTTACCGGACGGGAGATATTGCGATGATTCATCAAGACGGCCTGGTTCAGTATTATGGCAGAAAAGATTTTCAGATTAAGATAAACGGTTATCGAGTCGAACTTGAAGAAGTGGCAACCATTCTTAACAAAGTGAGCTACGTTAAACAAAGTGTTGTGGTTCCCAAATATAACACCCACCAACAAATATCAATGTTAATTGCTTACGTGATCCTGACTGAGAATCATTTTAAAAACGGATTGGATTTGACAACTGCAATTAAGAGCCAGCTAAAAGAATTAGTGATGCCTTACATGATTCCACAGAGGATTATTTATCGCGCAACCCTGCCTTTAAGTGCCAACGGTAAAGTTGATATTAAATCAATGATTATTGAGGCAAACACACAATGAGCTGGTATATGCCATATGGAGATCCCACGTATTTTGTTTGGTTGGCAATCATGTTGACACCAGTGATAGTCGGGTTACTTCACCAGCGACGGCTTTACTGGTATCAAACGTTGGTTTCGTTATTCTTTTTGGTTCTTACATTTGGTGGCCCAAATTGGCATACCGGGATTGCACTGGTTATTTACTTGGTTTATCAAGTGTTCCTGGTATATGCGTATGCCTGTTATCAGCGGAAAGAAAAATTTTTAAATCAAGACTGGGTGTTTATCCTAGTTGTTTTGTTGGCGATTGGGCCGTTGGTTATCGTAAAAGTGACTCCTGCAATTCAATCAGGAAGACAATCATTTATTGGCTTTTTGGGCATTTCATATATCACTTTCAAAGTGGTTCAGACAATTATGGAGATTAGAGATGGCATGATTAAAGATTATCACCCAGTGTTGTTTGGACAATTTCTATTGTTTTTCCCAACTATTTCATCTGGGCCAATTGATCGATATCGTCGGTTTGTGAATGATTATCGAACCGTGCCAGAACAACAAGAATATCTGAATCTAGTCCAAACTGGAATCTGGTACATCTTCCTGGGATTTCTTTATAAATTTGTCTTGGCATTCTTTTTTGGTTCGGTGGTCATACCTTACATTCAGTATCAGACAGCGACAATTCACGGCTTCTCATGGTACTTTATTGGTTATATGTATGCCTATAGCTTGGATTTGTTTTTTGATTTTGCTGGGTACAGTTTATTTGCAGTTGGCATTAGTTACTTAATGGGAATTAAGACACCGATGAATTTTAATCAACCATTTAAATCCAAGAACATAAAAGAATTTTGGAATCGTTGGCATATGAGCTTATCGTTTTGGTTTCGTGATTATGTTTTTATGCGTCTGGTTTTCTTCTTCATGAAACGAAAAGTTTTTAGAAGCAAAGTTACAACCGCTAATGTTTGCTACATCCTTAATATGCTGCTCATGGGATTGTGGCATGGTGAGACTTGGTTTTATGTGCTTTATGGATTGCTTCATGGCACTGCGCTGGTTGTTAATGATGCTTGGCTTCGTTTCAAGAAGAAGCATCAAGAACAACTGCCACATAATAAATTGACGGAATTATTTGCGATGTTTATAACGTTTAACTTTGTTTGTTTCACATTTTTTATTTTTTCAGGATTTTTGAATACGCTGATTTAAAAGATGGCAGCGGTTCGAGGGTAATAAAAGTCTAAATTTAAGTAAGGAGATAAATCCATTGAGTGATGTAAAAGAAAAGGTTCTTTCAATATTAAATGAATTAACCGGTGAGGACGTATCAGACAGGTTAACTGAAAATTTGTATAGAAGTGCTTTGTTGGATTCTATGGGTGCCGTTCAACTGTTATTGGCACTACAAGATGAATTCGGAATTGATGTGTCAATTTCGGAGTTTAACCGAATGGATTGGGATACGCCGGCAAAAATTGTGATGAAAGTTGAATCATTAAAATGAATATGAAAAATCGCTTATTTGGCGCTTTTGGACCAATGTTATTAGCAACTTTGCTGATTATTGTGTTATTTTCAGCACCGTTTTGGTTAAAAACAACTTACATTAGCCCCAAAGTTCAACGGAACGCCGCTACTTCGATATCTCCACAAATTTTTAAAGGCCAGGTGATTAAACAAGATGTTCTGGACCATCATTATGTGCCATTCTTTGGCTCTTCGGAATGGTCGAGGTTTGATCCATTTCATCCTTCGGTTTTGGCGACAAAATACCATCGATCATATCGTCCGTTTCTATTAGGCCAAAAAGGAAGTCAGTCACTAAATCATTTCTTTATTATGCAGTCAATCAATCGTCAAATACGAAATAAAAAAGCTGTTTTCTTCATCTCACCACAATGGTTTCTTCCTGGCGGTGAAAATCCCCGTGTCTTCTCCTGCTACTATTCGCCACTGCAAACAGCAGATTGGATTCAATCAGAAAAAGGGACCTCGATGGATCGCTATGCGGCAAAAAGATTATTACAGATGCCATCGGGTCGGTCAGATAAATTTATCGCTGCAGCATTGAAGCGGATTATCTTGGGAACTAAGCCAACTATTATGCAACAGTTTTTTATTAAGTATCGTCGACAAATGCTTTTGAACGAGGATAAGATTTATTCTCCTTTTGGCATTTCAGATAAGAACACGAAGCGAATTTCGAGAGAAGCTAGGCGATTACCTAATGCTTATCATTATCGCCAACTAGATCAACTAGCTGGCCGGATTGGTAAACAACATACCAATAATAATCGCTTTCAAATTGCTAATAAATTTTGGGATCATCGGATAAAAAATCGACTTCCGCGCTTAAAAAACTTTCAAGCAAGGATGAGCTTTTTGAAGTCACCGGAATATAGCGATTTTGAATTAGTGTTAAATCAATTTGCGAATGATCGTACAAAAGTTTTGTTTATTATTCCACCGATTAATAAGCGCTGGCAAGCGTATACCGGCTTATCAGCGGACATGTTACACCAATTCGATAAGAAAATAACATATCAACTACGTTCGCAAGGTTTCAACCACATCGCCGACCTAAGCCGTGACGGTGCGATCAACTATTTTATGACCGATACCATTCACCCTGGTTGGCGGGGATGGTTGAAAATGGATCAATCAGTTAGACCGTTTCTTACTAAAAAGATTGGAGAACCACATTATGTGATTAAAAAGAAATTTTACTCTAAAAGGTGGCAGCAGTTAGTGCCTAAGGATTAATATTTCCTTTTTTGGAGCGAATTTGAATAAAGGGATCTCAATGGATAATGAAACAACTAATGGTTTCTAACGATAAGAACAAGACTCGAATCGACTGGATCGATATCGCAAAAGCTTACGGCATTATTGCAGTTGTATTGGGACACATATTACCCGGTAATTTATTTTCTCAGTTTCTATATTGGTGGCATATCCCGATCTTCTTCATAATTGCAGGAATCTTTTTAAAGCCGCTTGAGTGTCCAAATAGTTGGATAAATTTTTACAAGAAGCGGGTTAAAGGCGAATTCCTTCTATATATGTGTATGGGGGTACTGCTTGTTTATTTATACACGGTAATTCATCATAAGAATTCAACTTTTTTAATGGATCACTGGTTTGATCTCATTCTGGGTGGGCGAACATTGAACTTTTATACCAGTACCTTTTGGTTTATTAACGTCTACTTATTAACCATTATATCGGTTACCGGATTAATTTCTGTAACTCATAATCGATGGGTTCATCTGTTAGTTCTTGTTGGCGGTTTGTTTTTAGAAACGAGTTATAAACAGATAACGTGGATGCATATTAACGGGTTTGCGATGATGCCTTGGAACCTTGATACCGTGTTAATCACTGCTTTCTATACGTATTTGGGATATTACCTATTTCAGACAAATCAAAAATGGATTGAAAAGAAGTGGGTGGCACTTCTGATTATTGTGTTGGCAAGTATAATTCTGGGTTTAAAAATAACGGGATGGTTTAATTTCCAGTTATCACTCAAATCCCATTTGATCCAAAGTTCCCTCCCGACCGGAGTGGCGGTTGCAATAATCCCGGTTATTTTTGCGTTGGCAATTATGGCTTGTGCGTGGTTGACAACCAAGACGGCTATCCGGTGTCCTTTATCATTTGTTGGTCAACATACATTAGCAATCATGTACGGTCATAAGATTTGTTTGGATGTATGCCAATTAGGAGGTATCGAAAATGTGGTGATCAGATTGATCATTGGAATAACGATTCCGGCAATGTTGGGAGTTATTATCCAGTGGGTTAGAAAGAAGTACGATGCAAAGACATCATAGTTTGATTTTATTATGTGATAAATGTCAATAATTTGTCCGAGAAAAAATGAAGAAGATAGTTGCCTATCAGAATTTTAGGCATGATTATCCAGAAAGTGCATGGTGGTTATTTAGTTAAGTTAGACGTGAATATTTTTAAAATAAAGAAGTGGGTGTTAGTTATGAAAAAAGGTTTAATGGTTCTGGCAACTTTGGGGCTGGGAATGGTTTTAGCTGCTTGTGGTAAGCAATCGGTGGCAACGATTAACGGTAAAAATATTTCTCAAAGTTCCTACTACGACAACATGAAAAATAGTCAAATTGGTCGCCAAACCCTACAAGAAATGATTCTTGATAAGAGTTTGGAGGAACAATATGGTAATAAAGTTAAGGCTTCACAGGTCACAAAACGTTTTGACGAGGTGAAAGCGCAGTATGGTTCAACGTTTAAACCTTTTTTACAACAGAACTTCTTTACGGTCGGACAGTTCAAGGATAATTTACGAGAACAGCTTTTATTACGAGCAGCAATTTTTGCAGACACTACTTTTACACCAACAATGTTAAAGGAACAATTTAAAAGTTATCAGCCGAAGGTAACGGTTAATCAAATTGTTGTCTCACAAGAATCACTTGCAGCCAAAATCATCAAAAGATTAGAATCAGGCGAAAATTTTGCAAAGCTAGCCAAGAATTATTCAACTGACAATGCAACTAAAAGCAAGGGTGGGCGAATGCCATCGTTTGACAATACGGATACAACGCTTGATCCACAATTTAAAGAAGCTGCTTTTAAGTTAAAAAACGGTCAGTCTACAAAGAAACCCGTCAGAACGCAGTACGGTTACGAAGTTATTCAGATGGTTAATCACCCAGCCAAAGGAATGTACGAGCAACATGAGAATGAATTAAAGAATCAGATTGTAACTGCAAAACTCAATGACAGCAACCTTGTCCGGGAAATCGGAATTAAAGTTCTTAAGCGAGAAAAGATAACCATACACGATAAAAGTTTAAAGGGTGTTCTGTCCGAATTAACAGGGCCGTCTAATCAATCAAAATAAGATGTCGTAAAGCACGGTTATCTTAATTGTGAAGTTGATAAAACAATTATTTAGTAATTGTTCGTAGTTAATCATCGTAGGAGGAAAGTATGACTAAAGAGATTATTAAAATTCAAGATTTACACAAAGTATATGATCAGCATTCGGAGAAACCGTACGAAGCGCTTAAAGGGGTTAGTTTTCAAGTTGATGAAGGCGAATTTGTTGGCATAATGGGTGCTTCAGGTTCTGGTAAATCAACATTATTAAATATCTTGGCAACTTTGGATCGACCAACGAGTGGGAATGTTCAAATTGATGGCAATGATGTTACTCAGTTCACTTCCAATGAGATGGCTAATTTTCGTTCCAACAAGTTAGGTTTCATTTTTCAAAGTTTTAATCTTCTTGAAACGTTAAATGTCTTTGAAAATATTGTGCTACCACTATCGCTACAAAATACTAATCATCGAATCGCGCAACAAAAGGTTCGGCAGATTGCTAATAAGTTAGGCCTTGAAAACTTATTGACAAATTACCCGACACAATTATCTGGTGGGCAAAAGCAACGAGTTGCAGCGGCAAGGGCGTTGGTTTCTGATCCGTCGATTATTTTTGGCGATGAGCCCACTGGTGCATTGGATTCAACAAATGCCCGTGATTTGCTGGATATGTTACAACAGATTAATTCACAAGGCGTATCAATTTTATTAGTGACTCATGACCCGTTTTCCGCCAGCTTTTGCAAACGGATTTTATTTATTAAGGACGGGAAAATTGGTGATGAATTGAAAGCAACTGGAAAAACAAGGAATGAATTTTACCAGGAAATATTGGAAAAGTTGGGAACGTTCGAACAGTAACTAGAGGAGGAAACTAATGCTATTTAAGATTTCAATATCAGGTATAAAAGCGCGTTGGCGTGATTATATCGTGCTTTTTTCTGGTATGATAATGGCTTCGGCAATTTTTTACATGTTTGAAGCGATTGCGTTGAATAAGAAATTTGTCACGTCAACAACCGTGGGTCAAAGTGCCAAAGTGGTATTTAGCTTGGGATCGATTTTACTGATTATCATTACATTGGTATATATTCTTTATGCCAATAACTTTTTAATGAGCATGCGTAAGCACGATTATGGATTGTTTATGATGTTAGGTGCGAAAAGCAGCAAAATCGGGACACTTATTAATCTCGAAACATTGACTGTTGGCCTGTTTTCCACTTTGATAGGGGTAGTTGCCGGAATTGGCCTGACTAAAGTAATTAGTAATATGCTTGTAACAGCGCTTGATATTCCCGTAAAGTACTTCCAAGCCGTTTATAATCCAGCTATCTGGTCTACGTTAATTCTCTTTATGATCCTGTTCATCGTTGCGGGCCTTATGAATGCCCGTTCCTTTACAAAGACAGCTGCGCTTAAATTACTAAACTCGGAGAGTAAAACAGACTGGAAGCAGCCTCGGACTAAAAGACTTATTGGTCAGGCAGCTCTTGGTGTCATATTTTTAGCTATGGGTTATTACTCACTTGATCATATTCAACAGTTAAAAGGATTATCGATTCTAATTGGATTAGTCACAATTGTTTGCGGCACCTATTTTATCTTTAATTCATTCTTTGTAATATTATTGGAGCGGCTACAGCAGTCAGTCCTAAATAAACGAGGAATAAATAGTTTTACAATTGCTCAGTTGAAGTTCCGAATTCATGATTATACTAAAATTCTTTCAATTGTTTCCCTTTTGTTTTCACTGGCTTTAGGGGCAATTACGGTCGGTATCGGCCTTCAAAATGGGCTCCCTGAAACTGCCAATGCTAAAAGTGCCTACGTAATTGCAACTACTAATCCATCTTCAAAAATGGCAGAATTAATTGCAAAAACTCATGGGAAAAACGAAAACAATTATCAACAAAAAGTAACTAAAAAGGCAGTCTATTATCGTTTAAGTGAGTTCAGTCGGCAACCGATTGAATACCCTACCTTTGTTTCAAACGGGAATCCTCAGGGTAATTTGCAAATCAAAAAGAGTAGGCTTGGACAACTAGGAAACTCTCATTCTCAACCATATCAACAATTACGTACTTTGCAAAATGTAAATTTGAAGACTCACCAAATTAAATTTGTTTCGGATCAAGTTTTTAGCAAAGTCTCTGGTGAAATTAATCACCTTAAACTAATACGTGTCAAAGATCTTAATGGACAATCAGCATCTCTAAAGGCTATTTTTGACTTGCAAAAAAGAGAGCTAGGGTCGAAAGTCGTGCAGTCAATGGGAGAATCTTTAATACTTTATGAATTTGTCAAAAATATTTTTTCAAGCATGGAATTTATGGGAGTATTTTTAGGAATTGCATTTCTGGCAATGTTAGCCAGTTGTTTAATGTTCAAGATCTTAAGTGGGATTGATCGCGACAAAACGCGATTTGAAATGTTAAATAAGATTGGAACCTCTCAAAGATCTTTAAAGCGTTCAATTATGCTTCAAATAATGGGATTATTTGGATTGCCAGCAGCTCTTGGATTAATTAATGTTGGATTTGGGTTACAAATGTTCGTCAAAGCTAGTCTACTACACCATGCCTATCAAGCATTTGCTTATTCATCGATTGGATTTCTTGCGTTATATTTGGTTTATTATGTCATCACGGTTTTAATTTATCAAAAGGTTGTCGTACCTAAAGCTCAAAATGAACGATAACGGAAAAATGGTATTATGGAATCCACTTCAAAATAAGCTTAATGGTGCTGAACCGATTTATCTTCAAATTGCCAACCAAATTGAAGATGCGATTGCAACGGGCAAATTTAAGGAAGGTAAACAAATTCCTTCGGCTATCAAAGTTTCTCATGCATATCATATTGATCCCGCCACTGTACTGAAAGGGATGAATGTGGTAGTTGAAAAGAATCTAATTAATAAGCGGCGTGGTCGCGGACTATTTGTGGTTAATGGTGCTCGTCAGCGAATTATTGATATGAAAAAGGC
Organism: Lentilactobacillus diolivorans DSM 14421; assembly: GCF_001434255.1. Lineage (GTDB taxonomy): Bacteria > Bacillota > Bacilli > Lactobacillales > Lactobacillaceae > Lentilactobacillus > Lentilactobacillus diolivorans. Next base: position 61,691 of record NZ_AZEY01000066.1, on the reverse strand, counting down.
GCATTTCTTTCGGAGAGCTGTAATTGAGATGGTCAGGAAGGCTCAAAATATAGGCCTTTCTGAGTCAGAACTATTAACGATTGTGAAGTTGGGTTATCGACAACGAAGGCATTTAAAGAGCCAATAAGAAAACAGATTGCTCAATATGTGATTGGGATTGTTTGCTAAATGAATAGCGCAAACCAGCGTAAGTGATAGAATAAATATTGCTAACTCAATTATGAGTAAAAATGAGGCAAGGGGCACCTTAAGATAAAATCTTTTATCTTAAGGTGCCCCTTGCCTTGCAGTTAAAATGCTGGCAGGTAAACGTGTTGCTTATAGGAAAGTTTCCGATCGTCTCGGCTACTGTAAATCATGGGAAAAATTATTTGTAAGTGATGATATTTTGTTGTCGACCAGCTAAGAATTCTTTTAGGTTATCCACAGAGATTGCTAATAATCTGGCCCTGGTCTCTCGGGATGCCCACGCAATGTGTGGTGTAATCATGCAATTGGTGGCAGTTAATAACGGATTATCAGATTTAATCGGTTCCGAACTGACAACATCCAATGCCGCTGCACCAACTCTGTCACTGTTTAACGCGGCGGCGAGATCGGCTTCATTGATTAACTTTCCTCGCGCTGTATTTAATAAGATAACGTTTGATTTCATGAGGTTGATTGTTGCCTGGTTAATCAAATTAATTGTTTGCGGTGTTTGAATGACATGTAAACTGATCACGTCTGATCTTGTCAATAGCTCATCAAGACTTACCTGCTGGAGCCACTTTTCATGAACGGTTTTTGGTCGATGGTTATAAAAGATGACGGTCATCGAAAAAGCGTGGGCAATTTGGGCGACCCTTTGGGCAATGGCGCCATAACCGATTAAACCAAAAGTTTTACCCCTTAACGCCGTGAGTGGATTACCTTTAAAGTCGGTTAGCTGATTATTTAATGATCCATTTTGATAGCTTATGACGTGGTTAGTTACTTCCAACAGCAATGCGAAGGTAAACTGAGCCACCGCATCGCTGGCATAGGTTGGCACCGTTGTGACCGTTATACCGGCTTCTCTAGCAGCTTTGACATCAACGACATCGTATCCGGTACCCATAATACCGATGTACTTTAATTGCGGGCTGTTGTGAATAACTTCCGCGTTAATCGGTGTTTTATGGGTTAATACAATTGGTGTGTGGCTGATTCGATTGATGATTTCGTGGTTGTCGTCAACCGGTGTTCGGTCATAGAGCCGACACTCTCCCAGTTCTTTTAACGAGTCCCAATTTAAATCATCGTTCAAGGCAAGGCCATCCAACAGAACAATTTTCATTGTTAATCTGCCCCTTTTCTATTTTGGTCAATTTGACGTTAACTTAATTTAGCACGAATGCTGGTATCTCGCAATTTTGAAGCGTTAGCAGAAAATGGTGACACGGCCGGAATTTGTCTTTCTCCCGATACTTTCACTAGGGAATAATTGTGATGATACAAGAAGCGGTTGGAAAAATGACGATTATGCCAATTTTTTCAAAAAGAGGATCGCCATTAATTTTGGATTGGATCGGGGATCATGGTAGCCATCTCTTTAATTGTTCATAAAGGGACGAAGTGCTACTGTTAGATGTTGTACAGCATGTTAACCGAGGTGACAAAAGATGGTTAAAAAACGTTGGACATGGCCGCAGCAACTATTCGGCGCGTTGGTCATGGTGTTATTGTTATTCGCGCTGGATATTTTTCTCCGGCCGCTGGGCTTAACAACCCGGTCAATTGTTCGGGCCGGTTATGCAATATTGGTAGCCGGAATTATTTACCACGCGCTTAATACCCTGAAAGTCAGGCGGCAGAAATTTAAACAAACTTCATTTATAGTGACTATGATGATTATTGTTTCTGTGACGCTGATTCTGTTATTTTTTATCATGGGAATTCCTTATCAAATTAGTCAGGTCTTTGGCTCACCAACCATTATTTCAGATACGCTAATGGCGTTGTCAGCGGCAATCTTTGAGGAATTTATTTGTCGAGGCCTCTTATTTTCTGTATTTGAGGAGTTATGTAAGAACGCCAAGTTGCAAATGACCTTATCGGCGATTTTTTCGGCCGTAGCGTTTGGCCTACTACATTTTGTCAATTTAATTGGTGGTCAAGGCATTGAGGCGACCCTCCAGCAGGCAACCTACGCGTTTTGTTTGGGGGTCCTATTTGCCGCTGTTCGAGTAGCTACCAACACCCTGACCTGGGTAGTCTTAATTCACTTTCTGATCGATTGGCAATCTGGTATTTCGGTTAGCCCAGCTTCGAGCAGTAGTCCTTGGGTTGGCATTGTTGTAATCTTTGGGACTGTTTTGGCAGTTGCAACGCTTTATTTAATTGCAATGGACCTGAATTTGAATCGTCACCCGTTATCGAAGCGGCGATGGCAATAATTCATATTTGGTGCCTGATTATAAGGTTAGAAGTCAGGTCCCCATCAATTAAAATTTACAGGTTACTGATAGTGGGATTCTTCGAGTGACTTGTTATAATTAAAGCAGCTGATTTTTTAAATTAATTTGAAGGATGGGATTAATATGAGGGCAAAGCAAGTCATCATTGCCGCGTTAAGTGGCCTATTGGTCTTGGGGGCCAGTGGAACCGTTAACGCTAAATCAAAAGTCAAAAAGGTTGATAACCGGACAACCGTTGCAAACGTTGTTTTTAAACCAACCAGTGAGTCTGATCTCACGAATTATGTTTACGACACTGTCGACCCAACTGCTGCCGATTATCATCAATATTTAACACCCGATCAATTTGCGGCAAAGTTTGGTCAGTCCAATAGTTACATCGATTCGTTTAAACAGTATTTGGCAAAATATCATCTACAAGCAACGACCTTTTCCGGTAATTTGGCCTTAAAAGTTAAAGGGCATCGCGTTGATATGAACAGAGCGTTTAATGCTAAATATATCAAAGAAAAGGGACGAGAATCCCGGACACAGTACAAGCTGCCAGGTAAACTATCCAATCAAGTTGTTGCGGTCATTGGGGTTTACGCTGAAAAACCAGTGTCCAAGAAGCCAACAACTAAGAAAAAGGTTGCTAAAAAGGCAGCTGCTAAGAAACATGTGATAACCAGCGCCGGCTTACCAACCGATGTATCAAAGCCGGACACGACCCTTTCGGACAATCAATTTTCTAACAAATATGGTGCTGGTAAATTCGCTAAGCAATACCAACTAGATCAACTGTACAATCAAGGATTAACGGGGAAGGGTCAACGAATTGGGATCGTTTCCAGTGGTGACTTTAAGACCAGTGATTTACAAAAGTATTGGCAGCAAACAGGCGTGAACAGTTCGTTAAGTCAGATTCATAAGATTTATACGATTGATAATGCCAAAACATCCATGGACAACATGAAGAAGGCATTATCACCTTATCAAATGGAGGCGTCACTAGATGTCCAGTCGGCTAGTGCCGTTGCCCCGAACGCTGATATTGATTTTTACATTGGCAACTCAGTAAATGATGCCACAACTTCACCGGCTGCGACCTTTGCAACGTTTGCCCAGGCAATCTCCAGTAATCAGGATCAGCAAATTTCTACGAGTTTTTCGCCGTCTGTTGAGCTGACAAGTCATTGGAATGATCATAGTGCGTCACTTAAACAGTATAATCATGCCTTTAATCTCCTTTTGGAACAGGCTGCTGCTCAGGGAATTACTGTATTTAGGGCCAGTGGTGATTATGGGCCACGGGAAATGGCGGCCAAACGTGAAAATCATCCGGTTTCAACGTCTCCTTATCAAGTTATTGTGGGCGGAACAACGCTGCCCTATCAGAAAATTATTAAGAACAAACTGGTTACTGTTAACAAGGAACGGGCTTGGGGTGATACGTATACCGCATCGGCCGCTGAGATTAAACAAGGCATTTTTCCGGGTAGTGGTGGCGGCTTCTCAGCCCTTAATCCGACTCCCCGTTATCAGCAAGGATTCCCAGGTGTTAACACGTTTAGAGCAGTTGATTCATTGAAGTATTCAAAGGGGAAAATGGTCATTAATAAGCAACCTCGTGTTATCTTTGGGACCGGCAACTCCCGAAACCTGCCGGATATTTCCGGTAATGCGGATAGTCAAACCGGCTATGCAACCTATTTCTCCGGCGATCAACTATCGGTGAATGCCAAAAAGAAATCGATTGTTCGAACACCCTCCAAAATTTGGATGGTTAATGGTGGGACTAGTTATACCGCTCCACAAATGGCTGCTGCAAATGCTGTGATGAATAGCGGTCGCCAGACTCGAATTGGTTTTTGGAACCCACAGATCTATAAGTTTGCGGCTGAACCGGATACACCATTCAATGTGTTGGATGACGCGGACAATAACAGTAATTTGTATTACACCGGCCAACCGGGTAAATTGTATAATCAAGCAACTGGATTAGGAACAATTAATTTCGATAAATTGTTTAACAAGTTCAATGGTGAGACAGGTTCAAATAGGTGATTGAATGATCTACTGTCATATTATTATTTAAAAATGGTTGTTATTCTAAAGTAACGCGGGGGAGACAAAAATAAATTTTGTCTCCTCCGCGTTACTTTCTGGATGTTGCTATTCAGCTGAGATGGGGATAAAAGATTGCTTCCGGCCGGGTCATCGAATTGTCCAGATATTCAAACCTGGGATACCTTGTTGAATTTTTTACTTAGCTGAAACATGGCACACCAAGCAGCTCCCGGTCATATAAATAACGCCAACCAATATTCTCGGTTTTAGGAATATTGGTTGGCGTTATTTATATTCTGGGAGATAACCGCTTGGTGTGCCACTCTGTTTTTTTACCAATAGCCCAGCAACTTAGTTAACTTAGCCCGGTTAATATCCCGATTGGATAAGACATTTGTTAATCCGGCAAAGGTATCATTGCCATTTTTCCCCGTTTGCCAGCCATACTTTGCATCAGAAGAAGCTGAGCCGTTCTGGGCAAACATAATATCGTTCATGTAAGGTGTATGGTCGAGGCCTAAGCTGTGGCCCAGTTCGTGGGTAATGGTTGCTTCCCAAAAACCAAAGTAGTCTTTTTCAAACGCGGCTTTTTCACTATCTGTTTGTGGTGCCTGAACGTTCTTGCCGGTGATTGCCCGCAGGACGGTCAGCATATAGTTTGGACTATTGAAATGTTTTCGGTTAACAGCTAAAGTATTTGACTTGTAGAGTCCGTCCCAATCGCTTGCGTTGGTGCCACCGGAGCCAAAGCGAACAAGAATGGTGTGATTAGTCTTGGTGCCACCGGAAAAGACATTTGAGCCAAGGGCATTATTCCAAGTCTTGATTGAAGCAGCAACGTAGCCCTTCAAGATGCTCGAGTTGGTATAAATTGTGGCGTGATGATTGTTAAAAACGCCGTTGATGCTCATTTTTTCAACGTTATACTGTTTATCAAAGATTGCTTGGTTAGCTTGATAGGTCCCTTTGGTAAAGTGTCTGACACTTGCCGTTGGGTTTAAATCAGGTGTTTGCTTAATCTTAGAAATCACAGTTGATTGTGAAGCAGCGTTTGCAGTAATTGTTGATGTAGGTGTGACGATACCAGTAACCGAAAATGCGGGTGCAAGAATCATTGCTGCCAGGGCAACCGTCATCAACTTAATTTTTTTCATGAGAACCTCCACGTGACTAAAGAACTTTAGGCTAAAAGAATTGACCATTATCATAGCATCGCCCAACCGTGAATACAAGAAAATTGGTAATCTTTAATCGTTATCACTGAAATTTAAGCGATGTCACAATGCTATTTTAATGAAAACCTTAAAAGAACCGGATTATGATCCGAATCCTTAAAGTGGGTATTTACAACTTTGATTTTAATTGCCTTAATATTTTTTGATAATATGTAGCCATCAATCATGGTCACAAACGAGTGGTGGGGATGATAGGCAGTGTTCAAATTTCTGACAGAAGGAACTGCGGCTTGTTTCAATCCCTGGGTTGGTCTGTAAAATCCCTTAGGCAGCTGTTGATCGGGAAAGGGATGTGTCCAAGTCAGCTTTTGATTGCCATCTTTAAAAATTCGATTACTGTTTTTTAAAATAGTGTGATTATAGTCACCGGCTACCATAACGTAGTTGCCTTGGCGGTACTTTTGCTCGAGATAGTTGAATAATTTTTGGAATTGGGCTCGCTGAGTTGCTTTATTTTTCGTATAAGCCGACATGTGAATATTGATGATTGTCAAGGTTTTACCATTGTTAACCGGCACTTGAGCTGCGGTGAAAGCCCGGTCAAGATCGGTTAGTTTACTGATTCCCTTATCAATCGGCAGCGAGTAGCGGGTTGCGGTATTAATGTGGGCCTTAACTAAGGTTAGTAAACCGGATTTCGCCCGGCCAATCGGTTCTGTGATCGGATAAAACAGATAGGGCGAATCGTAATTTTGACCATACAGGGAACTATATTCGGATGTCTGCTTGGTGAGCTGCCTAACTTCGTTGACATGCCGGGAACGATCGCCGTTGACGTCAATTTCTTGGAAGAAAGCTAAATCAGGTGCTACACGATTAGCTGTTTCGATGATCCCGGCCATATTTTTTTCAACAGCGTGGCGGCTAAATGCCAGTGAATATTTGCCACCGTCCATAAAAAAACTGTACTTTGGCGGATAGGCCCCATAACCGATGTTGTAAGTCATCGCGGTATATTGGCGATGAGGTTGGAGCTTGACCGGTTGGTTATTGTTTGGATTTAGGATGATGTGATCTGGGAGCCGATAGTAAGCGGCAAAAACGTAAATTGCATAACTGCCAATAATGAAGATTGCGATTCCTAAAAATCCAATCAACCATTTAAGTAATCGTTTTATTTTCACTTGCCGAACCCTCTTGTATCATGATTATGGTTAACATGCTTTAACCGTGGCTTGATGAAGCAGCTACAATCATTGCGGTAATAAAGTCGTCAATCCATTTGGCAAACTCAAAGAATTCGGTGTACTCGGATTGCTGCTGCAATTGTTTCAGTCGCTTCGTGAGTTGTGCTTGTTCAGATTTGCTAAAGTGATTGCGGAGAACGTGACTTCGATTTAACAGGGCAACCAACGCGACAATTTTCAGGGAAGGATGGGAATGACTTGCTAATAGTTCATGATGAATTTCAGTGATCACGGAGTCAACCGCCGGCTGCTTGGGGCTAAAGGAGATGTGTCGCCGTAACAAACCGTGAGCCATCGTTTGAGTCGTTTTGTTTTGGAATAGTAGCTGTTGGCCGATCCCTTCATAGATGGTTCGATTAATTTTACGATTTAATACCAAGTGTCGCAAAATATGTTTAAAGGACTTGCCACGGCGGTCTTCAACGACTTCAGCTATGACATTGAAAAAGCTGAAATCGGTTGGGAGCGGCTGATTAACGATAAGTGTCTTGTCATGTCGGACAATAACGTTACTCAACTGGAGATCAAAAAGCGAACTAACCGTTAAATAAGCCCGTTTCCTCATATTTCGCATAATGGCACTACCATTGTCATTAGTTTCAGTTAATAGGAAATACATTTCGGAAATATCGATTTGCATAACAATCCCCCTATTTATAACGATCCAGTCTATCCAATTACTTTAAGAATAGCATTTGCGGTCAGGTTTTACCAAGAATTAGAGGAGGGAGTTTTTAAATGAGGTCAATGCTGTCAGTAAAAATGAGGGGAATTATTACAATCAAGCATTTATTGGCTTAAATGACTTCCGACTCTATTTGGATGCCCTTTTGTGAGTTGGATGACCGCCGGGGTTAATGTGGTCAAAAGACATCAATAATTGAAAGCATAGATTATTTGATATTTGGAAAGTTGTGAACTTATTAGTCGATATAAACGTCAGGTACAAACACTTTAATGGATTTGTGGGGTTGTGAGGAATTGCCATATATTTTTGAAGTCGAGTAAAAGAAAAATCAACAGAGTGGGATAAAAGGCGGTTAACTTCCAGAGTACAACTGAATTATCCCAGTATTCCGGGCTTGAATATTGGGATAATTTGGTTGTACTCTGGAAGCTGCCTTTTATCTCACGTTTCCGCACGGTAATAATCATGATTATACAAACAGAGACTGGGCAAAACGACTATTGTCCCAGCCCCTTGATTTTTGATGAAATATGGCGCCTATTTTAGATGATTAAGGTTGCGAACGGTCTAAGATCCAGTTCATTTGGATCCGTTCATCATTTACCAGTACCCAAGGTTTTCCGCCAGTTTTGCTCGGTTGATATCACGTTGTGAAACGGTGTTTGTAAACTCAGCGAAACTACCGGTATTCTTCCCTTGCTGCCCGCCGTTTCCGAATCAGTATACATAATGTCTGATGTATATGGTGAATGGTCCAATCCCAAACTGTGGCCTAATTCGTGGGTGGTAATGGCTATCCAGTACTTGCTGGCTTGCTGTTGATAAGCCGCTGAATTTGGATCATTAGCACCTGGCATGGTGGTCTTATTTTCGGCTTCATAAGATTGTGGCACGTAAGTTGGATCGTCGTACAGCGATTTGTTAATTTTGAGCTTACCATTCGCGTACAAGCCATCCCAATCTAGGTTGGCACCGTTATATTGCCATTGGATGGTAATCGTGTGATGGGCTTTGGTACCTTGAACAAAAGTTTTTTGGCCAAGGGCCCGATTCCAATTTTTAATGGCACCGGTAACATAGCGCTGTAACGCACTTGAATTAGTATAAACGTAAGCACGGTTGTGTTTACCAAAAACTTTCCAGGAACTCATTGCACCAACGTTATACTGTTTATCAAATAAAGCACCATAAGCTTCATAAGTTGGCTGGTTAAAGGTCATCACGGCTCCGGTGGGATTTAAGTCGGCGGTCCGATTGATTGCCGAAACGACTCTTGCCTTTGATGCAACTTTTGTTTTGGCAGCAGCTGCGGTTGTGATCGTGCTGAGTTGAGAAGGTGCGGCGGCTTCAGCAATTGGAATTGCCGGTGCAAGTAACATGGCCGCAACGATTGCGGTAATGAGCCGATTCTTTTTCATGATAATTTTCCTCCCAAAACGAATCAAAATTATTACACCAAGATAATAGCATCATGCAAAATAGCCTTCAAGCGAAAACGCATGCAAAATATAAAATGGCTGTGCGTGCTTTTGACCAAGAGTGAAATTGACGAGATGATCTGTTGAAAGTGTTATCCGGATGAAAGATGGTGAGGTAGATTTGAGACAGCGTATCGGTCAAAATTGATGTGTGGGGTTGAAAAATAACTAAAAAGTTTTAAAATAGTGTTAAATTTGAAAGGTGATGGTAACTTTGAATAAAGTAGTCACGTTGGATTTTTTTGACCGCCATAATATCTCAATGACGTTTACAGCTTTAGCAGTGATGAGCATGATTTCACAGTTACCACATCCGGCTGAGGCCAGCATTTTCGTTGTGTGGAATCTGGTGACTTCATTGACGATTGAACATTTTTTGAATTTAAGATTTCAATCAGGCAAAGAAGGGTATTTTATTGCCAAGGCATGGGCAGTTGGTCTGCAGGTTCTATTGTCGATGATTTCATTGGCAATCTTTTATCTGGTTGTTGAATAACTTATTCTTGAAATTCTTTAAGTCAAAAACATATTGACTTTGAATCATTTGAAAATTTTTATTACTCAATTTAAATAGCCTCAATTAGGGATTATTCATTCTAATCCACTAATTGAGGCTGTTTTTAATTTTACGATTAAGATTCGGAAAGTGATACTTAAAACAAATCGTTGTGAGTCCCAATTGCCAGTAGATAGATATAATCAGCAACATCTGAGTAAATTAAAAGATGATTGCCATTGTGACCATCGAAATGTAGTTCGATAACTTTGATATTGATATTTGAAAATGAAACGCGGCGTTTCAGTTGTTGAATTATTTTCTTAGAAGGTGTAATTAGATGTGGATAAAAATATTCAGGAATGGCTTTCTGCTTTATAAAAGAATTGATAATGTAATCCCAAGGTGAACGATGCTGAGTATCGAAAGGCACAGAACCATTAAAGACAGGTCGCCAACGAGGATCTCTTTTTACTCGTTTATATTGTTTTTTAAATTGATGTGTCGGAATAATGTCAGTCATCGTTTAATAATTTTTCCAATTCTTGTAGATTGTGAGCATGTGGCAACTTTTTTTGGTCGGATAAATCATCAATCATTTCCATTAAGGATTTGTTCACAGCTTCATTTGGAATACCAAAGTGTTTTGGCAATCCGTCATTTGCAACGGACGTCACAACTATTCTGATGAATTCTGACATAGATAAACCGTGTCGCGATAGTTCATCTTGAGCACGTTTTTTAATTTCTGGATCAATTCGAGCGTCTACCCGTTTACTATCTTTAGCTTTTAACATTAACCTCACCTCAATGTTATTGTACACCATGTGTCACACAAATAAAATTAAAATCACAAAACTTAAAAAACACTCGTTGTTAATCGAAAAATATTAAAGTACCAACACCATGTTATACCAAATCTCACCAGCATGATCCGACGCCGAAACGCCTTCGTTTTGATAGCCGTGGTGTTCATAAAAGGGGACTCGCTTTTTCAAGCAGGTTAGCGTAACTGCCTGGCGATTTTGCAGACGAGCGACTTTTGCGAGCTGGTCGAGTAATTGACCACCCAAGCCATGACGGCGATAATCGGGAGAAACGACTAAACTTAAGACGGTTTGGTAAGGGTCATCCGGATTGTTGGCCGTTGACTTCGCGTAAAGATCATCGGTTAAATAACGTTGGTCTAATGTTGGACCGACAATATAGCCGGCAATATGGCCGGTAGCTGTTCTCCCAATGATAAAGGTATCCGGATAAAGTCGGATTCGATCGCGCATTGCTTCGGTTGTGGCGGCTTCGTCTGCTGAAAAGCCGCTGTGTTCAATGGCCATTATTTCAGTTAGGTCGGCTGGTTGTGCTTGGTCGTAAGTGAAAAGCATATATGGAAGGCTCCCTTGTTTAGTTGATTTTGCGTATAATCATAAGTATACAACAACTAGAAAGCCGGATTGAAAGGTGGATTTGCATGTCACATCTAACCAAACAGGAATTTGAACACCGCTATTACTATAAAACAGACTTGATCAGGCTTTGTCGTCAATACCATTTGCCCACTCAAGGAACCAAGGCAGAATTGAATCACTATCTGCGACTTTATTTATCAGGAGTTCCGGTTCAAACGATTCAACCAGCCCGGGTGGTCAAGAAACGCCCGCCGCTTTCAGCTGACCAAATTCATCTCGAAACCAAATTAGTTGGATCAGGCTTTTCATTTAACAATGAAGCCAGAAAGTGGTTTGCAAATTACTTTGGTGTCACTCATTTTTCATTTAAAAAGGAAATGGCCGTCATCAAACGGCGGGCGGAAGCGGAAAACGATCCGACCATGACTGTTGGTGATTTAATCCAGGCACTCACCCAGAATGGGAAGACTAAGGTTAGTGAAAGCAATCCAGAAGAGCAGACTTATCAGTGGAATCATTTTGTGACTGATTTTTGCCAGAGTCCCGAGAGTCGGCAATACCACGACAAACTAAAAGTTGCTTCAATTCTATGGCAACACGTCAAACGTTCGCCAGAATCTAAACGATATACGGCGAAACTGGTTAGCCGGTTCTCAGATGAGCTTGCACCATTTCGGATCCGTTGATTGGACAGCGGTAATTTTTTCCAAGATGTATGATAACCGAAAAGTGCCCGCCAACTATTAAGCGATTTTTCTAACAGTTGACGGGCATTATAGATTTAGTTGATTGATTTGTTTACCAGAATTTATGCTAAGAATGATAGCCCCTCGTTAATCTTTTGTGGTTAGTTCTTTCTGGATTCATTCCTTTTTAATTAATTGAAAATACACGAGAAGGGGAATCAAAATGATCCCACTGGGAATAACCAGCCATTTGAAATCCGGAAAAATAATCACAAAGCCAAGTATCACGGTAAAAATGATATATGTTATTGTTGATTTTTTCAAAATTATCCCACCCAATATGTCTTTTTGATTGTTTTAACTAGGGTTGTTCAGGCACTATCGGAGTTAATCGCGCTTGACATAGTAAAAGTACAAGTATATTAGAAAAGAGCCGATCATGACTGGGAGGACAAACCATTTTATTTTTTGAAACGCGACTGCCAATATTGCTAAGGTTACCAAAATAATTAATGCAACTGTTGATTTTCTCACAAATTATCCCATCCAGTAAATTTTTTAATTGTTTTAAAGCAGTTGATTCAAGCACGATTAGAGTAATATTTAATAACTGAGTCATCACTGGTGCTGATTGAATTATTTGTGCCAATTTGCTAGCGATTGATGCTGAGAATGATTCACAAGATTTTGCTCTGTGGTTGGGTTTATAAAATTTTGGAAACTGTTTCAAACTTAAAACATAACGATATTTTTTAATTATCTTACAAAACAAGTTATTTATCAGATTATCACCGTTCAGGAAAATTACAATTGAATTCACATAATCTTCATTAAAAAGTCATGGAATTCACAATTACTTGTATCAAGCAGATATGATATGTAGCGCAAACTTATCAATAAGGTTATTTTATAATGGATTTTTGTCGGAGTTCCGAGAACCGGAAATATCGTGGCAAATCAGAACGTGCTTCGATTCTATGGCGACACGTCAAACTCTTGCCGGAATTTAAACGATACACAGCGAAACTGGTTAACCAGTTCTCAGATTAAATTGTGCTATTTTACCTCAATTAAATTGGAGATTTGGCCATAAGGGTTACTATTATCTGGTGATATCATAGAAGCAGAGAACATAAAATTTGATTAGGGGATGACTTCGAACATGGCATCACAAGAGTTACATAAGTCCCGGAACAACCGCTGGATTATTATGACGGCGGTTTTTATTGCGACATTTATGACATCCGTGGAAGTCACGATTGTCACGACAGCTTTGCCATCCATTATTAGTGAACTCCACGGGTTGGCATTTCAAAGTTGGATTATGAGTGCGTATTTACTCACGACCGCGATTACCACGCCCATCTATGGCAAATTAGCCGATACGATGGGTCGACGGGTGATTTTTCAATGGGGCGTGATTATTTTTACGTTAGGATCGTTTTTAAGTGGTCTTTCGCCATCCATTTTGATCTTAATTCTGGCGCGTGCGCTGCAGGGAATTGGTGCTGGGGCGGTCATGCCGCTAACGTTTACCATTATTGCCGATATCTTTAGTTTTAAGGAACGGGCTAATGTTTTAGCTTTGAATAATACGGCTTGGGGCTTATCAGCACTGGTTGGACCGCTTATCGGCGGCTTTTTGGTTGATCAATTATCGTGGCACTGGGTTTTCTTTGTGAACGTGCCGTTAGGATTTATTGTGATGGTTCTAATTCAGTTGGGATATCACGAAAAAATTCAGCTTAAAAAGAAGCTGGTGATTGATCGACTGGGGATTACTTGGCTGGCGGTTTGTCTCGTGAGTTTATTAATCGCGATTCAAATGTTGGATACGCAACCTTGGATCGCTCTTGGATTGGTTATCATTGCCGCTATTAGTTTAATTCTGTTGATTCGTCAAGAAGGTCGATTTGAAAATCCCTTAATGTCACCGAAGATGTTTCGGTCGCCAACCTTCAGTATCCAAATTTTGACGGCGACCATTTTGAGTGGCGTACTGATTGGTTACCAGGTTTACTTCCCTATTTGGTTGCAGTCCCTTTATCGGGTTTCAGCTACCAAAGCGGGTCTGGTCGTCACATCAAGCTCTGTGATGTGGCTGATCGCGTCATTTTTTGTTGGCACATTAATTGCTAAATTTGTCCCAAAACGAATTTCGATTTCACTGATTGTCGTGCTATTGTTGGGCTATCTGGGGTTGTTATTTGCCGGAAAAACATTTCCGGTCTGGGCCTTCTATGTGATCGCGATGGTCAACGGTACTGGGATGGGAATCGTTATTAGTATGAATATTATCCTCAGTCAGCACTTGGTACCGGCAGCCATGGTCGGATCAGCGACGTCTGTGTTAACGTTAGGGCGTTCATTAGGCCAAACGGTAATGGCAGGTGTTTACGGCGCAATTTTAAATTTAGTCATCCGATTGCAGCTGCATGGTGGAATGACATTTGCTAAAGTGAACAGCGTCATTAGTTCAAAACAGGCTACGGTTGTTGCCAATCGGGCGGCCATTGATCCCATCATTTTGTCAGCATTACACGCGGTTTTTCTAAGCGTGGTTGTCATGCTGATTATCGTATTGGTCATTAATTGGTTGGATCCAAATAAAAAGGTCATTCAATAACTGGGGTGGAAATGAGTGGTTGTCAATGGAAAGTGGGTGAAGTGGCAATGTTTTTGCAAAACCAAACATGTTTAAAAGACTTGCCAGTTCCGACCCTCATGTTACGAATGGCGCCGCCTGTGATGATTTCGTTGCTGGCTCAGTCAATTTATAACGTAGTTGACAGCTATTTTGTCACCCAATATTCATCGGCTGCCTTAACAGCGTTAGCCATTATTTATCCCGTTCAGTTATTGATGATGGCAATTGCTACAGGAACTGGCGTTGGCATCAACATTTTGCTTGCCAGGTTGGATGGTGGCGAAAAATTCGATACCCCGGCAAACGTTGCCAAGAGTGGTTTGTTTCTTGGTGGGGCTAATTATGTTGGCTTTGGAGTCCTGGGACTGTTGTTTGTAAAATCGTATTATGAGTTATCGACCAATAATCAGCTGGTTCAGCGAATGGGAGTTAATTATGCCATGATCATTTTTCTATTCGCTTTCAGTTTATTTATTGAAGCCAATTTAACCAAAATGCTTCAGGCAAAGGGCAGAATGATCGGTCCGATGGTGGCTCAGATTGTTGGCAATTTACTAAATATTATTTTGAACCCGCTTTTAATTTTTGGCGGTTGGGGAATTCCCAGGCTCGGGATTAGGGGGTCAGCGTTAGCCACGATTATTGGCCAATTTGTGGCGTTGGTCATCGTGGCTTTTCAAGTTCGCAAATGGCAGTCATTCGCTGGTCGTGTTCAGTTTAAAACCTGTGTTGCCATCTATCGTCAGGGCAGCGCGTCAATTTTACTTCAATCTTTGTATACCGTTTATATTGTCGGGCTGAATTTAATTTTAAAGAGATTTGGCAGCACGGCAATTAATGTGTTGGGAATCTATTACCGACTCCAGGCGTTTTTCTTTATTCCATTGGAAGGCCTTCAACAGGTGATCCTGCCAATTGTCAGCTATAATTTTGGCGCTAAGCAGTTACGAAGAATTAAGGAAGTCGTCCGACTGGCATTATTAGTGGCTGGACTGGTTACCATTTTTGGTGCAGTCATTTTTATTGGACTACCGCGGAATCTGCTAATGATCTATTCAAATCAACCGTCGCTCTTAAGGATCGGCATTGAAGCTTTTCGAGTCATCGGCAGCAGTTTTATTCCGGCAGGTGTTTCAATGATGTTGGTGGTTTATTTTCAAGCCACTAATCAGTTGGCCAAGAGTATTTGGGTGAGTTTAACCAGAGAGCTATTTTTGCTGGTTCCACTGGCCTGGGTGTTCCAATTCTTTGGATTACGCTATTTCTGGTACACGTTTCCGGTGACTGAAGTGGTAACGACCCTATTGGCAATTGGGCTGTATTATCAACGTAATCGGCGACTATATCTTTTGTGAGAATCCATTTGTTCAATACCAAGTGATAAGTAACTTCTAAGCTGGAACAAGAATGATTTTGTTCTGGCCTTTTATTTTTCGTTGGCAATTGTTTATTAATCTAAATTACCGTCAAAGGCTAAATCAGTTAAATTCAGTGTTGCATTTCTTATGAAACCGACTAATATTAATGCTTGTTCAAATTAAATTTATATGCTTGGAGGATTGTCGCAATGGACAAGAAGCTGGAAAAGATTTCTCTGGCGGGGATGTTGGTGACATTGGGGATTGTGTATGGCGATATTGGGACGTCGCCATTGTATGTAATGAATGCGATCATTGGGGATGCCGGAACAATGGGGCAGACATCCGCGGATTACATTATTGGGTCAATCTCACTTATTTTTTGGACGCTGATGATTGTGACCACCTTTAAATATGTGCTAATTGCGATGAAGGCTGATAATAATCATGAAGGCGGCATCTTTGCCTTGTACGCGTTAGTTCGAAAACACGCAAAATGGCTAATCTTCCCGGCTTTAATCGGTGGGGCTGCCTTATTAGCTGACGGGACTTTGACGCCGGCTGTGACGGTTACTTCCGCAATTGAAGGCTTAAAAAATCAGAAATTTGGATCAGTTGCGTTTAGTAATTCTCAATTTGACGTTTTGTTCATTACAACGGCGGTTTTGCTGGGATTATTCATGATTCAACGGTTTGGAACGGGCACAATTGGGAAATCATTTGGGCCGGTAATGGTTCTTTGGTTTGGCTTCTTAGCGGTCGTTGGGGTGATCAATTTAATGCATTACCCAGCGGTTCTTAAAGCGTTATCACCGTACTATGCGATTGAACTGTTAGTCAGTCCGGTCAATAAAGTTGGCATCTTTATTCTTGGAAGTGTTTTCCTGGCAACGACTGGTGCTGAGGCACTGTACTCTGACATGGGCCACGTTGGCCGAAAGAATATTTACGCAACTTGGCCATTGGTTTATGGGGCTTTATTTGTAAACTATTTAGGCCAAGGTGCCTGGGTGATTAATCACGCTCAGGATGACGCTTTTAAACGGATGTCTGATATTAATCCATTTTATGAAATGTTACCTGGTCACTGGCGATTATTTGGAATTGTCGTGGCAACTTTGGCTGCAATTATTGCTTCCCAAGCCCTGATTACCGGATCATACACGCTGGTTGATGAAGCGATTGGGCTTAAATTTTTGCCACGGTTGGTTGTCAAGCATCCCAGCAATGTCAAAAATCAAATCTATATTGCCAATGTCAATTGGATCTTATGCGCGGTCACGTTGGGCGTTGTCTGGTACTTCCAAAGCTCGCAACATATGGAAGCAGCTTATGGATTAGCGATCACGGTAACGATGTTGATGACAACCGTCCTCTTATCCGAGTTCTTGACGACCAAATTGAACCGGCCGCTGGCACTAACCATTGCCACCTTCTTTGGTGCCATCGAGACAATTTTTCTAGTTGCCAGTTTGGTGAAGTTTATTCACGGCGGTTATTTAACCCTTTTGATTATGTTGGCAATCTTATATGTGATGTGGGTTTGGTACTTTGGCAATAAGCGTCGCGAACACTATGAGCGGGCAAGTGAGTATGTGTCATTATTGGATTACCGCGATCAACTCGCGGAACTGAGTGCTGATGAGCAGATCCCGTTGTTTACAACCAATCTGGTTTATATGACTAAGATTAAGGGTAACTATCACATCAAACGCAACACAATGTATTCAATTTTGGATAAAGATCCCAAGCGGGCCAAAGTCTATTGGTTTGTAACGGTTAACGAAACCAACGTGCCATACGAAAGTAACTATACGGTTGATATGCTGGGCACTAAGAACATTGTTAATGTGCAGCTTTATCTGGGTTTTCGAAAAGAGCAGAGCGTTGGTGTTTATTTGCATCAAATTGTGGATAATCTTGTTGAACAAGGGGTACTTGAACCACAAGTGCCAAAATACTCAACCATGAAGAATCGAAAAGTGGGTGGGTTTAAGTTTGTTATTATTAACGAACAGCCGGCTGACCTGGTCGTGAGCGATCAATTAAAAGCCCTCGACAAACGACTAATTGGTGGGCGGATTTATCTGCAGAACATCACGGCTTCACCCGTCAAGTGGTACGGTCTTGAATTTAGTAACGTTGTCGAAGAATCAACACCGCTGTTTATTGCTAGGCGTAAGGATGAGTATTTGGTCCAGCGGGGCATTATTCATGCAGTTGGGAATCGACAGAATAAACATCGTGAACTTTAATTAAATAATTTGATTATTGAAAGTCAGCGTTATGCTAAGGATCATTTTTAGTTAATAAATTTTTACATCAACCCCTATGAGACAAGTGATTCAGTAATTGTTCTTACAGGGGTTGAATTTTAACTTTTGCTAAACCAAGGCGGGTTAATTCAATAAATTAACGTTAATCATAAGAATAACTGAGGATTGATTAAATTTTGCTAGTAAAAATAACAAAAAGGTTAATTATCAGCAAAATTTTCTTCCTTACAGTATCGAAAACGATTGTATAACTCAGTTGCACATTCTAACATTAAAGTAACCTTGATATGAATTATAGCGGAACGTAGATTAAGGGTATCTATTGAGGGCATTTTAAACCGCAACTAGTCATTGTGAATTTGGTTGAGATGTTAATAATCGAGTCACTATTGAAAGGAATGGTAGTCTTGGCAGTGAATGATGATTGGAAGACAGCTTTAGAATCAAAGGAAGCATTTAACAATTATTTGACAACTTACTTTTCAAAACATAAGGAATTAAAAGGCGATTATGATACGAAGTCGTACTATGAATATTATACGGTTCGCTTAGATAGTCGTGATGGGTTGATCATTACCTTTACAAGTGGCATTACAAATCCCGGAATCACTGGTGGCGCAGCACCGTTACCGTACAAAAGCACTGAAAAAATGTCGATTGAAGAATTTCGGCAGTTGATTTTGCACAAGCGGTTTGCAGACATGCATGCATCACTGGCAGATGTTTTTGATACAGTTGCTGGGAACGGCAATCCGGGAAAGCTTGATAAACCTTAAAAAATAGGTTGTTTCATTACAAATAATCAAGAATTTATTTATTTTTAATTGAACATGTTATGCAAAAAGAGTATCAATCAGGTTTTGCCTGGTTGGATACTCTTTTTTGATGGTAACTGGTTAAACCCCATGTTCGATCAATTGCCAAAGTTGTTCAAATCTTTTTTGATAGTTTGGTAAATTCCAAGTGGCTGCAAATGTAGGCAAATTGAACACAGTAAAAGCGGATAAAATGGCTTCAGCCCGTTCATAATTTGTATCGTGATAATTCATGAATTGATCGATGATTTTGTAGGAACTCCAGAGAACATTTTGTAAAACCAGTGGTTGGCTATCCACGTACCGTGTGTTTAATGCGAACATTTGTGGATCGTCATTATATGCTTTTTTCTTTGCATTTGCGAATTTCCATAACCAATCGTGTAACAATTGGCGTTGGTCGTGGTAGTTGGAAATGTCAATATTGATTTGTTCCAGAATATTTTTATTAAACCAATTGTTAGCAACTGCTTCCCAAAGTTGCTGCTTACTTTTAAAGTGCTTATACAAGGCTGCGTGTGTGATACCTAATTTATCACTAATTTGTGAGAGGGTAACTTCAGATGCGTGGGTTTCTGCAATCAAACTTTCAGCAGTTTCAATTATCTTTTCCTGTGTCATTTTTGCCATTTCTTTATTATTCTCCTTTCTATTTATAATTCTCATGAATAATAACATATAAAATGGCAGGTTACAATTTTTGACATTTGTTACTTAAACTGATAAAGTTTGCACGAAAGTTACATTTTATCGAAAAAGTAACTAAAAAGTCACGGTTATTGGAGGATAAATATGAAAGCAGCTCAAATTTCGGGTTATTCAAAAGATTTTAAGATGAACGTCAACGATATTCCGGTTCCAGAAATAAATGACGATGAAGTATTAGTAGAGGTTAAAGTTGCGGCGGTCAATCCGTTGGAAAACTTAATTGGCACAGGAAGTGTCAAACTAATCCAAGATTATTCATTTCCACTAACTATGGGAAATGAGTTAACTGGGGTTATTGAAAGGGTCGGCCGACACGTCAATGAGTTTAAAGTTGGCGATCCTATCTATACCAGGCTGCCGATTGAAAAAATCGGTGCTTTTGCAGAATACGTGGCCGTTAAAAGTTCAGCAATTGCCAAACTTCCCAAAAACTTAGGGTTGGTGACTGGTGCCGCAGCACCGTTAACCGGACTAACAGCCTATCAGGGACTTCATGAAGAATTGAAAGCAAAGCCTGAAGAAACCGTGTTTATTCCAGGGGGCTCTGGTTCATTTGGTCAAATGGCCGTTCCAATTGCTAAGGATATGGGACTAAACGTGATTGTTAGTGGCAATGCTCAAGCTCGTGAGCGAACGTTGGCAATTGGTGCCGACCGATATTTAGATTATCAAACCGAGAATTACTGGGAAATCCTCCAAAATATTGATTATGTTATTGATACGCTTGGACCAGATGAGTTTGACCGTGAAATTTCGATCATTAAAAAAGGTGGTCGATTACTCTCACTGAGAACCGGTCCTAATAAACGATTTGCGATTGATCGAAACCTGCCTTGGTTAAAACGACAACTGTTTGGCGTGGCTGGCGCTAAGTTTGATAAAAAAGCGGCTGAGAAAGATGTTGAATATCACTTCATTTTTGTTAGAAGCAGTGGAAGTCAATTACAGAAACTGACAAAAATTATTGAAGATAACGATATCGTTCCCGCAGTTGATCCAACCGAATTTGGAATTGATGATATCAATGAAGCATTGGCCTTAGTGACCACCGGCCATCCAAAGGGTAAAGTTGTCATTAAATTTTAGTGTAATAAAGTAATTTGAAATACCACTCAATGACTGGAGTTGAAGATAATGAGTACAAATAACAGCTATCAAACGGCACCAAACCTGACAATTCAGGCAGAAGATGGAACCGTCTTTTCCTACCGTGAACTTGGTGAACATAGGGGACTTCCCGTAGTCCTTTTTGTTCATTTGGCTGGGAACCTGGATAATTGGGATCCCCGGGTTGTGGATGGCGTTGCCAAAGATCACTGGGTGATTGCTTTTGATAATAAAGGGGTCGGCCTTTCGAGCGGCACGGTTCCGGATTCGATTGAGCAAATGGCTCGGGATGCTTTATCGTTTATTCACGCGCTTGGACTAACCAAAATTGATGTTTTGTCATTTTCAATGGGTGCCATGATTGCGCAGGAATTAGTGGCTTTGGAACCCCAATTAGTTAGAAAGTTGATTTTAGCCGGGACTGGTCCACGGGGCGGTCATGGAATTGAAAATGTTACCAAAATTTCGGATTGGGATTTTGCCCGTTCTGTCGTCACCTTTAAAGATGTTAAGACTTATTTGTTCTTTACCCGCACTAAAAATGGTAAGCAAAAAGCCAAAGAATTTTTGATCCGACTAAAGGAACGGCAGGAAAATCGTGATAAGTCAATTAGCTTAAAAGCATATCGAACCCAATTAAAAGCGATTCATAGCTGGGGGATTGCCAAGCCGGCTGATCTGTCGCGAATTAAACAGCCAACATTAATTGCTAATGGCGACAACGATCGAATGGTGCCAACACCGAACTCATATGATTTAGAGAAGCGGATTCCAGACAGTCAGTTGATTATTTATCCTGACGCGGGTCACGGTGGTATTTTTCAAAATTATGACAAGTTTGTTAAATCAGCAACAACGTTCTTAGACCAAGATTAAGCATCGGGATGAAGGAGAATAACAAGGATGACAAAACGTTTAGAAGGTAAAGTAGCTATTGTTACCGGTGGTATTTCCGGTATTGGTAAAGCAGTTGCAACAGATTTTTTAAGTGAAGGCGCTAAAGTTGTGATTACCGGCCGTCGAGAAACTCTTGGTCAGCAGGTGGCCGATGAATTAGGCGATGATGATCACGTCATTTATTTAAAACAGGATGTGAGCCGAGAAGCTGACTGGAAAGCAGTGGCTGATTCAACGATTGATCATTTTGGTAAATTCGATATTTTGGTTAACAACGCTGGAATTGGCGGAGCTGGAAAGCTGATTGCCGAAACATCTTTGAACGATTGGCAGAAAACCATTGATATTAATTTAACCGGTAATTTTCTTGGCATTAAAACTGCTTTAAACCGGATGGAAAGTGGCAGCATTGTTAATATTTCCTCAGTTTTGGGAATTATTGCCGGAATGATTGGTGCTGGTGATTATTCAACCTCCAAGGGCGGTACGAGAATGTTAACCAAGGTTGCTGCTGTTGAAGCCATAAAAATGGGGAAATCCATTCGAGTCAATTCTGTTCATCCTGCCCTGGTATCGACTGATATTGTTTCTGATAATGTCAAGACAGCTCTTGAGAGTTCTAATGATTCAATTCCGAGAATTGGGAAGCCGATTGATATTGCCAAAGCAGTTACCTATTTGGCATCTGACGAGTCCCGTTATACGACTGGTTCTGAAATTGTTATTGATGGCGGAACGTTGGCTGGTCGCCAGTAATGAATTCGCTGCTTTTTAGATTATCCTAACAATAGGAGGACTTTTCTGATGAAATTTTCAACCAAACTACTTATCGCCGGATTATCAACTGGATTGGGTTATGAAAAAGCTCAGGCACTTCAAGAACAGCGAAGCTTGCGCAGCCGGCTTACCGAAAAAACGCTGCCATTCATTCAAGTTGTGCCGGTAATCAAAAATCAGGCAGATTATCAAAACGCGCTTGCCAAGAGCGCTCAACATTATCGGCTGCCGTCAATTGTTGAAAAACTATATGATTTCCATCCTACTCAGAATGGATCGGATGTTTTGGAGCTGAATCCAGCAATTAAAAAAGTTTCGGGTGAGGTTATTTTTTATATTCATGGTGGCGGTTACTGGGGCCAACCACTGATTCCCCATTTTAATATGTTGCATCAGTTGGCCAACAAGCTGGGAAGCCGAATTGTGCTGCCGATTTATCCTAAGGCGCCTGCTTATAAGGCAACGGATGCCTATGAAATGGTTTTATCAGCGTATCAGGAGTTGCTGGACGATGAACACGTTGATCCCCAACGAATTACATTCATGGGTGATTCGGCCGGTGGTGGGCTTGCTTTAGCTCTGATGCAAAAGCTGAGGGACGATCATTTATCATTGCCAAAACGGGCTGTTTTACTTTCACCGTGGCTGGATGTTACTAATAGTAATCCTAAAATGTCACAGATTCAGCCGGTCGACCCAATGTTGGATTTAAAAAATCTAACTCGCCTGGGTCGTGGATACATTGGTGACTTAGATTCGCATGACCCGTTGGCTAGCCCGATTTATGGGGATTCAAGTGAGCTGCCGTCAATTTACGTCTTTACCGGAACACATGATATTCTTAATGCAGACGCGCTTAAGTTTCAGCGATTAGCTGATCAAAATGACTGGAATGTTACAACTTTTAATTATCAAAAAATGAATCATGTCTTTTCGGTTTTTCCAATTCCAGAGGGAACCGATTCACTTAACCGAATTGTTCACATTATTCAGAGCAGCGATGACCAGTAACTATTTTACCAACGAAGGAGTTTATTAATCAGTGAAAAAATTATGGGACCAACCAAAATTGGGCAACATTGAACTAAGTAATCGACTGGTGATGGCACCAATGACTCGCAGTCGCGCTGAGCTAAATGGAGTTCCAGGTAGTTTGGCCGCAAAATATTATTCCCAAAGAGCGTCAATGGGATTAATTATTACTGAGGGTGCGCAACCTTCAGCGGCGGGCCAAGGATACTTGAAAACGCCTGGAATCTATACAAATGATCATATTTCCGGTTGGCGACGGGTTACGGATGCTGTTCATGAAAAAGGTGGCAAAATTTTCATTCAGTTAATGCACGTTGGACGGATGGCTCATCCAGACAACACACCCGCACATCATCAGCCGGTCGCGCCATCGGCCATTGCTCCGAATGAGAAAATTTTTACCGCAACAGGTATGCAATCAATTCCGACTCCCCACGCGCTGAGCGAACAGGAAATCCAACAGACAATTGCCGATTACCGACATGGTGCCGCTGCTGTGATAGAAGCCGGTGCTGATGGCGTTGAAATTCATGGGGCTAATGGCTATCTCATTCATCAGTTCTTGGGTCAAAGCTCTAATGTCCGCCAGGATAATTACGGCGGTTCAATTCAAAACCGGGCCCGGCTGGCCTTGGAGATTGCCAGGGCAGTTACTGATGAAATTGGTCCGGAACGAGTCGGGTTTCGTGTGTCACCACTGAACTTGTTGGGTGGGGTTAATGAAGGACCCGAGGCAAAAGACCTTTATCATTATTTAGTAACTGAGTTAAACCAGCTGAACCTTGCATATTTACACGTCATGCACGTTGGTCATGAAGATATTTTGGCGGATATTCGTCATGCTTGGCAGCATTCATTGATTGTTAATCGCGCTGGCCGACCGATAGAGGAGTTGAGCGATGATTTAAACAACAATCTTGCTGATTTGGTTTCAGTTGGGAATTTTTCGCTTGCTAATCCTGATCTTGTAACGCGATTAAAGAAAAAAGTGGCACTGAATGAGCCTAATCCAAAAACTTTTTATGTTGATGATGGCCCACTAGGCTATACAGACTATCCGGAGTGGAGTAAAATTTAATCATTTAATTCAAGAGGAGGCCTCTTAATGGTTAATATTCAGCCCTATCAATTCACCCCCAGTCATTTAGCCCAGCTGGTTGACCTGATTAATTACTGTCAAAATATTGAAGCCGGTTTAGGAATCAAAATGGCCGAACAGTCTGATATTTTCGAAATTGAAACTCATTATCAGCAACATGGTGGTCAGTTTTGGTTAGCATTCGATCAAAATCAAGTGGTCGGCTGCATTGGATTATTACCACTGAACGATGAAGTGGCAGTGTTAAAGAAACTCTTTACCATGCCGGAGTATCGTGGCGACCCGCATCGACTTGGTCGGCATCTGGTTGATGAGTTTATGAACTATGCAAAAGCCCATCGTTTTTCACTAGTTGTTTTAGATAATCCTGAAGGCGAGCAAAGATCTCATTACTTCTATGAAAAGCAAGGATTTCAGCAAGTTAATCGAGATCAATTAAAGTTTCAGTGGTCGTTCCCAGATCGGGATTCAAGATTTTATATGAAAAAAATATAAACAGGATGACAGTTAGGATAAATACGATCGAGCAAAAGAAACAGACCAACCGCAAAATAACACGTTGTGGTTGGTCTGTTTCTTTTTCTGACTAAATTTAATAAATCTCGATGTTACAACAGTGATAAATTCTTTTTTAAAATTTGCTTATTCACGTCAATCAATGTTTGCAAGTCAATTTCATTCTCATGGTTGAACCAGTAGATGTATGAGTTGATTAATCCGTTGGCAATGTACTGCAAGATGATTTTTTTGCTTTCACCGACGGTTTGTGGAATCAACACCCGACACATCGTTTTAAACAACATATTTTTTAGGTCTTCGATTAATTGATGGTGTTGCTTATCCAGACAAAGGAAACGAAAACCTTCAAAATTTTTCATTAAAATGTTATTGAAAGTTTCCAGTAACTCGTTGACATCGGTATGGTTACTCGACAACGCGTGAGAGATTTGTTCTGATAATTCAATTTCATAGTCGTCAAAAATTTCTGAAACCTGGCTGTAGTGAATATAGAAAGTTCGCCGGTTGATTTGGGCTTGTCGACACAGTTCAGATACGGAAATTTTGTCGATTGACTTTGTTTGAAGTAATAAAAATAATGCGCTTCTTAGTGCCAGTTTTGTTTTTTTAACTCGTTTGTCCATTAAATTTTCCCTTTTTAAAATTATTTACAGATAATGCACACTTTGATATTAAGTGATGATTAACCACTGAAATAATAGCATATACTAATGCACAGTTAAAGCGCTAGAGGAGAATTTAAATGTCTTATTTATTAGGAGTCTATCCTGCTGATTATTCTGCGAATCAGTTTATTCAAGCTTTCAGTTTTAGTAACCCGCACATTGCCTTCAATTTAGTCGTCGCAGGACTAACTTTTTTGTTCGGATATCTTGAATACATGTATAGTTTTGCGTTGGTGATTAAGGAAAGAAGTGCGCCTTATCCGATTTGGATGCATACTTTTTATTTTGCCCATGATTCGATGGGAGCAATTGTATTTGCGTTGGCGGCTATAAAATATCATAATTTCTGGTTATTTTGGGGTGCTTCGGGCGCGCTTGTCATTTGGAATTTGTTTGAAGTTTTCAACTTGTATAAAGCAATTTATGTCGAAAGGGATGCAATTTGGGGCCATCTATATAAAACCGGTAAGGTTAGTATAAAGGACGCCTGGATTAAAGTGGTTTCTCAGCTTTGTATTATGATTGGCGTTGTCAATTTGTTCAGGGTGTTTATGCATGATCCGTTCATGTTCAAGTGGTTTATTTTCACAAATGTCCTGATTGCCATTGCGCCTGGATTATATTGGGAAGAACGAAAGACCCAGGTTGGTGCCTCAAAAGGGCTGGCAATTGTGATTATTCTTGGCACAATTAATAGCTTTTTGCCAACCAATATGTGGGCACTTGTAAGTCCAATGTTTAGATTTAACGAAAATCCATGGTTCTATATTTTGGGAGCTGTCGCAATTCTATATTCAGTGCGGGCTTACTTTGTATATGATCGGTTAGCTAAGAAGCCACAACGATTATTTGGCAGAAAGACAGTTTGGTAATCGGCTAAACAACCCAATAATATTTGATGGGATTGGCTAACGAGTTGCAAGTTGTTTGCGGTTTACTTGAACAGGAGGTAAACAAATGTATTTAGCATTAAAAGAAATTCGTCATGAAAAATTGAGATACAGTTTGATTGTCGCAATGATTGTCATGATCACCTACTTAATTTTTATTTTATCGGGATTAGCAACAGGATTAGCGAATGAGAATACCCAGGCAATTGATTCCTGGCATGCCAAAAGTATTGTTTTAGACCGTGATGCCAACGTGAATCTATCACAGTCCACGATTACCAATGAACAGGTTAATGGAGCTCAGCTTACGAAAAGCCAGGCATTAATTGGTCAATCGCCGGTTGTTGTTAAACAAAACAATCGGAAGAAAGAATCCGCCCAATTTGTTGGCTTAAAAGGAGCTCAATATATTGCAAAAGATTTGGTTATTTCGAGTGGCCGTAAAGCTCAAAACAACCACGAATTAGTTGCTGATCAACAATTTAAAATGGATGGGTATCGATTGGGTAATCAAGTAAAATTCAATTCGTCATCGACTCAATATACCATTGTTGGGTTTACCAAAAACGCTAAATTAAATGTTGCACCAGTTGTCTATGGGTCTCTAAAAACTTGGCAAACTTTGCGAAATCTGCCAAGCGGAAATTTAGCTGGAAGTGCGATTGTTTCGAAGACTGCCAAATTCAGTGGCCGTGACAAAGGATTAAAGACCTATTCGAACAGCTACTTTATTTCTAAACTTCCGGGCTATTCCGCTCAAAATACGACGTTTGGGTTTATGATCGGCTTTTTGATGGTTATCTCACTCGTTATTATCGCAGTCTTCTTGTATATTTTAACCATTCAAGCATTACCAATGTACGCTATTCTGCGGGCACAGGGAATTCCCGCGGCAAGACTTGTTAGAACGATTCTCAGTCAGTCATTGATCTTGATGGCGTGTGGAATAGTGATTGGTGCAATTTTAACGGCGATTACCGCAAAATTAATTCCATTTGGGGCGCCAATCTTCTTTAATGTTCCAATGCTATCAGCGATGGCGGTTGGATTATTATTAATGGGCATTATTGGTGCCGCGATTCCCGCGAGAAAAATCGCGACAGTCGACCCGGTTCAGGTAATTGGAGGTTAGAAAGATGGCTGTAATTGAATTAAAGAACATCAATAAGTATTTCGGTTCCGGTACTAGTAAGGTTCATGTCCTTAGCGATGTTAACTTTACCGCGGAAAGAGGTCAGTTGATTTTAGTGGTTGGGCCATCCGGGTCTGGGAAAAGTACTTTTTTAACAATCGCCGGTGGTTTGCAGACGCCTTCATCCGGAAATGTCATCATTGAAGACCAGGCTGTGGATCAGTTTAGCAAGAAGCAACGGGATGAATTACGATTAAATCACGTCGGCTTTGTTCTGCAAGCATACTCGTTGGTGCCATATTTGAAGGTTAGAGAGCAATTGGAATTAGTCACAAAGGTGAAGCCCAAGGGCAATCTAGATGATCGTGAGCTTAAGGAATTACTTAATCAGTTGGGGATTGATGATTTAGTTAACAAGTATCCCAGTCAGTTATCTGGTGGACAGACGCAACGAGTGGCAATTGCCAGAGCATTATATGCCAATCCGGAAATTGTTTTGGCCGATGAACCGACCGCCGCATTAGATTCGGCACGGGTAATTGTGGTTGGAAAACTGTTAAAAGAACTGGCTAAAACCAGAAATAAAGCCGTGGTTGTCGTGACCCACGATGCAAGATTAACAGAATTTGCTGACATGACTTATGAAATTATGGACGGCAAATTATATTTGAAGGATTTAGCACCAGTTGACAAATAAAACGCCGCTGTTTGTTGACAAGCGTTTTTCATACGAGGATCTCTTTTATGAATCGTTTGGTCATATTTAAAATTGTAAAAAAAATGAAGAAGAGTGGAATGGAAGGCGACGGGAGATTGCCTTTCGTCCCACTCTTCTTCATTTTTGGTTGTCTTGGTAGTGATAGAATAAAAATTTAAGATGTTTTTTTACTTTCTATCTAAAAGTAGTAAAAAGGTGGTGCGGTTTCTAAACTCAATGCCAAATCGAACTATAATTTATCCAAATATGACATACAGATAGCTTGGCAATTTGTTATTTTTCGGAGACATTAGCTCGAAATTCGTTTGGAGACATTGTTGTCCATCTTTTAAATTGGCGACTAAAATTTGGTAAGCCACTGTATCCAAGTGCTAATCCAATATCAGCGACCGAGTAATTGGGTTTCATTAATAATTTTTTGGCTTCGTTTACTTTGAGTTTGGAGAGATATTCTCTCGGAGAAATACCATAAGTCTGCTTGAAGACTCTAAAGCCGTACCCGCTGCTGAGCCCCACTTTTTTAATCGCATCTTCTACGACAAGTGATTTTTCGTCAGGGGCATAACCATTTTTAACATAACCAAGCACTTGGTTAGTGAGTTGACTTTTCATATAGTCAGCCATAATTCTGGAATATTCAACACTGGTAGATGACGCATTGGAGCTGTGGCTGACAGCTGATTGATAAAAGGCCTGCAGCATTTTTGATAGTTCAATTTGGATAATCATTTTGGTATTGAAGTCGAATGCCCCATTGTTAATTAATGAATCAAGCTTTTTTAATGGGGGAGTAATTTGCTTACATAGTCTGGAATTATAGGGATGGTAATAGTTAATCCCTTGAATTAATTGAACCTTTAATTTTGGATCGTCCAGATCGAAGTGGAAACAGAAGTACCTTAATGTTTTCCCGGCCCACACTTGATGGGGGAACTCAGGGGGAATTAAAAAGAAGTCACCGCTTGAAAGTGTATATGTTTTTCCTTGGATTTTGACGTACTCATGGCCATTAAGGACAAAGATACATTCAAAAGCATAATGTTTTTCTACGGGGACGACCCAATCAGCCCCTACCTTTTGTTCGTGGGCGCCAAAAAAAGTTAAGTTCCAATCAAGTACGGGCAATCGTTTGGCGTTTTTTAAGAAGTTCATATGCTCCTCCTAAAGTGAATGTAAAATACCTGCTCATTGTGATTAATTTCATTATATGTCATATTTGGATAAATATAAAGTTGATTGGTCAATAGTCATCGATCCAGGAATGGGGCATAATTATTTATGATAAAGAAAGCGCTTTCCGAATCGATGCAGTTTACTTAATTGTTAGGAGGATTTTTCAATGGATTTCAAAAACTTTTTGTATGGTGCTGCCTATTACTACGAGTACCTGCCGTATGACCGACTTGATGAAGATATCAAGATGATGAAAGATGCTAATATCAATGTCGTTCGAATTGGTGAAAGTACTTGGAGTACGTACGAACCACAAGAAGGAGTCTTTGACTTCTCCAAACTGGATAAGGTTGTTAACGCCATGCAAAAAGCTGGCATTAACGTGATTATCGGCACCCCAACGTATGCAATTCCGACATGGATGGCTAAAGCTTATCCGGAAGTCCTGTTGACTGATAAAACTGGCAAGCATCAATATGGTTCTCGCCAAATTATTGATATCACCAATCCGACCTTTAGGAGCTTCTCTGAGCGGATTATCCGTAAGATGATCGAACGGACGGTTCATAATCCAGCAGTCATTGGATTTCAAGTTGATAATGAAACGAAACATTTTGACACTAGTAGTGAAAATGTTTACCTGGCATTCGAAAAATGGCTTAAGAAAAAGTTTAATGGTGATCTTGATAAATTAAATCATGCCTATGGTTTGGATTATTGGAGTAACCGGATTAATGCGTGGGAGGATTTTCCACCCATCAATTCAACGATCAACGGGAGTCTCGGAACTGCTTTCGAGGCTTTTAAACGGACGCTTGTAACTGATTTTCTGACTTGGCAGGTCAACATTGTCAATGAGTACAAACGCAGTGACCAGTTCGTTACGAATAATTTTGACTTTGAATGGCGGAAACAATCGTTTGGGTTAAATGCTGATTCAAATCACTTTGAAGTTTCCAAGCCATTTGATGTTACAGCAGTCGATGTCTATCATCCCACCCAAGATCATCTGACTGGAACTGAGATTGCCTTTTGTGGAGACGTTGCGCGTTCGACCAAGGACAAGAATTACATTGTCATGGAAACTGAAGCTCAAGCCTTTCGTCACTGGGTACCATATCCTGGTCAATTAACGCTTCAAGCATTTTCACATATCGCGTCCGGCGCCAACATGATTAGTTACTGGCATTGGCATTCAGTTCACAACAGTTATGAAACATATTGGAAGGGATTACTGGGACATGATTTCCGGCCCAATCCTGTGTACAACGAAGCTAAAACAATTGGAAAAAAGCTTAACGAAATCGGTTCGAATTTCTTGAATACTAAAAAGAAGAATCGAGTTGCATTCGTCGTTAGTAACCAAGCTCTCAGCGCGGTTGACTGGTTCCCTTATAAAAACACCATTTTCGATAAGACTGGGGAACATCAGTATAACGATGTCCTTCGATCATACTATGATCCATTGTATCGATTAAACGTTGAAGCAGATATTTTACAAATTGGCGATCCTCGAATTACGAATAAAAATTACGATTTTCTAATCGTCCCAATGCTCTATTCAGCAACTGATGAGCAACTTGAGCAATTAAACCAATTTATTAAGAATGGTGGAAATGTTCTTTATTCATTCCGTTCCGGGTACACAAATCAAGACGTCAAAGCACGGACAGATGTGCAACCAGCCTTGATCTCTAAATCGGTCGGCGCTGAATACGAATTATTTGTCGAACCCAATCGCAATTACGGCACTGACCAACCCGAAAAGGATGTCACGATCAGTGGTTCTAAAGAACTAAGCGGCATTGACCAGCAACCAGTTAAGTATTGGATGGAATTATTAACACCGACGACCGGCAAGGCACTTGCGACGTATGATCACCCATATTGGGGTAAATACGCTGCCATTACCGAGAATCAATACGGTAACGGAAATGCTTTCTATGCCGGCTCGTACTTGAATCAGCAATCAATAACAGAATTATATCAATATATTTTAAAGAAAATTGGGTTATGGACAACTCGTCAAGAGCAGGAATTTCCAATTATCAATAAACAATTGGTTACCAGCGATAACAGTGTCCTTGATTTCTACTTTAATTATTCAAATCAGGAACAAACTGTTAAGTATTGCTCAAAAACTGGTCAATCAATTTTGAACGATCTTAGTGAAAAAGAGGGAGATTCCTTCACATTGAAACCATGGGGCCTTCAAGTCTTTAGAGCTGAGAATTAAGAAAAGGGGTATTAACATTGTCTAAGAAGAATGAAAATGTGAACGCTGATGGTACTTGGTCTGCCAGTGTCAGTGACGCGCAACAACCAAAAGTGCCAATATTTATTGGAATTGCGACAGGGCTGGGTGCCCTGTTGTGGCTTGCACCATTCATGGGTTTGAACTCAGTTTTAAACCCGGCTAAATTAGCCAACATTTTTGGTGGCCCAGGTAGCCAAGTTAATAATTTCTTGGCGTTATTAGGAACTTTAGGTGCCGTGACATCAACTATTACGACGATTATCATTGGGGCTTTGTCAGACCGAACCCGATCACGTTGGGGTCGTCGGACACCTTGGATTGTCTGTGGATCTGTTCTAACGGCTGCCGTAATGGTTGGCTTAGGAATGATTAATGATAAATCACAATTACCAATTTTTATCGTTTTGTGGTGCTTGATTCAAACATTCATTAACATGATTGTGGCACCGTTAATTGCTGTTATGGCTGATCGGGTTGCCCCACAACACCGAGGCACAATTTCATCCATTTACGCGATTGGCTATGTGATTGGCCAATATGGTGGTCCGGTTATTGGTGGCCGTTTTCTAAGTAGTGCCAATCCTGGTCTTGTTAACACCGGTTATTACGTTCTAGCTATCTTAATGCTTGTTTCAGGCCCAATTGCTGCCATTATCATGCATGAAAAATCAAGTTTGGGAATGGAAAAGGAAAAATTGGATTTAAGTGGCTTCGTTCAAGCCTTTATCTTTCCCTTGCACCATGTTCGGAACTTCTATCTTGCTTTATTCGGTAAGATGATGATCAACATTGCCGTTACCGCCTTTGGTGTTTACCAAGTCTTTATCCTGACAAGTGGAATGGGCTTAGGGAGTACACCTGCCGGAAAATATGTTTCTTGGATGGGAACTGCGACAATGGTCACTGCGATTATCTTCTCATCAACTTCTGGTGCTGTTTCGGATAAAATGGGAACTCGAAAATGGCCGGTTGCTTTTGCGGCTTTGTTAACAGCTATTGGAACTATTTTGCCATTCATCTTCCGGGATCCTTCATCAATGATCTGGTACGGAATTATTGCCGGAACCGGTTCAGGAATCTTCTTCTCCGTTGACCAAGCTTTGAACTTGGAAGTTTTGCCGGATCCAGAAACTGCTGCTAAAGACCTTGGTATTTTGAACTTTGCCAATACTGGTGCTCAAATTTTAGCCCCAGTGCTGGGAGCCATCATCTTTGACATGGTTGGCCATCAATACTTACCAATCTTACCAGTCTTATCAATTATTGCGCTGGTTGGTGCTGTGTTGGTACTGATGATCAAGGAAACCAAGAAAGCCTAATAAAGTTGTGTTCAACCTTGTGGATTTCCTTTATGACGCACCCCGCGTTTAGGTAATACACCTGTAAAATAACTAAAAGGGATCCGGTTGGAAACTGATAACTCAGTTTCCAACCGGATCCCTTTTAGGATGCTTAATATTGATAAATAACAGGTTATTTTAAAACGTGTCAATGGAAGCAAATAAACAAAAAGCCCAAGTGATTTGAGTAAGTTTAAATCACTTGGGCTTTACGATAGTTATTAATTATTCTGTAACGCCTGGGACACCAGCAACTGTCTTAAAGACATCTGCCAAAGATGTGTGCATGTCAGCGAATTTCTTGTTCAAAATTAATTGACGGAATTGTTCAACCGAAAGTTTTTCGACATCTTTGAAAGGAATCGTGGCAGCTCCAGCGTTGACGGCTGGGCTAACACCAGTTGTCAGAGTGATGATTAATCCGTCTTTGCTGTCAAGGCGGACAGTGTAATATTCATAATACGAAGATGTTTCATAATCGCCGGTTAATTCTTTGTGATCTTTAAAGTATCCGGTAATAAAATCATTAAATGTTTGTTCAGACTTGAGTGCATCTTTCCAATTTGTTTCTACCATTATAAAAATCTCCCTTGATTAAAATTCATACTTATGTGAATGCTAATTGTCATAAAGGTTGCAAGATAAATTCTGATATATCAGTATCTGATTTGCTTCTCTTAACTACAAATTACATTCTAAACACTTTTAAAAATAATACAAGTGAAAATTAGCTATGAAAACGTTATATTACAGGATTTATTCGAATAAATAATATGAAATCGTTCCCTTAATCAAGAAGAGGATAAAGCCTCCTAAAACATCCTGATATGTCAGTTTTAACAATTGTTTGGTCTAACCATTTCTGATGATCGGTAAACGTGTTGTTTGGTTAATCAACCAGTTTAAAAACAAAATTACGAGGATAATGACTGCTGGAACGCTATTCTTTTGAAAGAAACGAATTATCAATTAATAATAAAAATGGTTAATTGAGATTATAATTGAATGAAATCACGAAAAAGCAGTCATTACAATTGAGATTAATAATCATCAAATTCGATTTCTATGATAAGCATAAAAATTACGAATGCAAGTGAAAACGCCTATGAAAACGTTGACACTAATCATTTTATTGCGTATGAACGGTCGTTTTCTAGTACTCTCAGTAAGTAAGGGATAGTTTTGCGGTTATGAGCTACTTTTTATTAAAAATATCAAAAATTCGTTGATAATTATAAACAGAGTGGACCAGCAAGCGGTTAGACTCCAGAATATAAGCCCCCTAACTTGATATTCCTGATTTTGGAATATTAAGTTAGGGGGCTTATATAGCCGGGGTCTGCTTGCTGGTCCACATTTCAACTAAATAAAAAGTTCAGCTAGATATCCTGATTCTGAATAGTTGGATAATTCAGTTACACGGTCGGAGTTGCCTTTTGTCCCACGTTTCGCTTGGTAACAATCGTGTTTACACTAACAGGAACTGGTCAAAAAGACTATTGTCCCAGCCTTTTTGACCAATTTCTAAGAAAAATAAAAGGTGCCCTTAATACCCTGATCGTAGTTACCGAATTTATTGCCAAAGATCGTACAACCGCCCACATTTTTCGCATCGCTTTTTACTTCAAAGCGCAGCGTCCAAGAGTTCTTGGTTGGATCGATGTCTGTTACCAGGGTATCAGCTGAGTGTTGGCCATCAATATAGGAGCCGTGTTTTGATAAACGGAAGGATTTAAGCATGCCATATTGGTTCATGTCGTTATAAACCCATTTAGGCGTGTAACGACCTCGAACATCCGAAAAATCGCCTGGGCTTGTCCACGTCCCAATTTCCTTGCCGTCTAAGCTAACGGTGATATCTGAAGGCCAGCGGTTGTTTGAAAATGGGAACTCCGAACTCAATTCCATTGATAGTTCAATCATTTCGAGCTCCTGATCCTGCTTGAGGTAGTTGGGGACCTGGTATTCAACGTATCCCTTTGAAAACCAGATCATTCCCGCCTTATATCGTTCGGGATCCATAAAGTAGCTGGGATTATCAACTTTTCCAATGAAACCAGTCTGACCGGCTAAGCCACAAGACGGCTTAACATCAAAATTGGTAAATTGGCCGATTGGCAGTTCAATATTCCAGTTTTCATATGGAATATAAAGTTGTTGGGGAAATGTGATGTCAATCGTATCAACTTGTAAACTTGAAATTCGTTGGTTTCCTTTTTTCTCAGTCCGAATGATATTGGCGTCTGCCAACTTATTAAGGTGCATGATGGTGATTGGGCTACTAAGTCCGATTGCTTTGGAAATCTCCGAAACGTTCATTTTTTGCTTCGATAGTAACTGAATGATATGAACCCGGACTTTACTGTCAAGGGCAGCAAACACCGGGATTGATTTGTCTGATATGTCTAAGTCCATATTGGTCGCCTCTGTTGTTTGTTAATATATATGTTAACATTCTATCTTAATTATTCAAAAAATACCAGTAGTTGTTAATGTTTTTGTCAATGATCAGTGCTTTTTCTTGGATGTTAACAAAAACATTATTTACTTTTGGGTATGTAAGCGCTATATTAATGTTGTTAGAACTTTTGCAGTTAAAAACGATATTGCGATTAGTTCTTTTGTTATTAAGCATCACTATTAATACCACCAGGAAAGGGTTTGAATAAAATGTCAATTGAATTATTGAATCAAAAAAAAGGTCCTGAAATTAGCAAATACATTTATGGTCAGTTTTCCGAGCATTTAGGTCATGGCATTTATGGTAGTTTATACGTTGGTAAGGATTCAGAAATCCCCAATGTTAATGGCATGCGAAGTGACGTCGTTGATGCATTGAAAGAGATTCATGTTCCCGTTTTACGTTGGCCCGGTGGGTTGTTTGCAGATACTTATCATTGGCGTGACGGCATTGGTCCCAAGGATACTCGGAAAAAGATTGTAAATACTAATTGGGGAGACATTACCGAAGATAATTCATTTGGAACCCATGAGTATTTTGAATTACTCCGTCAATTGGGCGCCGATGCTTATATTAACGCTAATATTGGAAGCGGTACCGTTCAGGAGATGGCTGAATGGGTTGAGTATATGACCATGGCTGGTGAATCGCCAATGTCCAAACTTCGTCAAAAAAATGGCCGCCAAGATCCTTGGAAGCTGAAGTTCTTTGGAATCGGCAATGAGTCTTGGGGCGGGGGTGGTAACATGCGTCCTGAGTATTATTCAGATGTTTACCGTCAATATCAGACATTCTTACCACAATACGATAAAGATCATCCCATTTATAAGGTTGCCTGTGGGCCAAATCAAGATGATTATAACTGGACAGAGACGGTGATGAAGTATGCCGGCAAATATTTAGACGGAATTAGCCTTCATTATTACACGTTGCCAACTGGTGATTGGGACCATAGTAAAGGAGATGCTGTTAATTTTCCAGAAGACCAATGGGTTTCAACTATGACTCGGGCTGAACATATGGATGAACTAATTACCAAACACACAACTATTATGGATCACTACGATCCAGATCATAAAGTCGATTTGATCGTTGATGAATGGGGAACCTGGTATGACGTTACAAAGGGAACAAACCCAGGATTTTTGCAGCAACAGAATACGGTTAGGGATGCTTTAGCTGCGGCAATTACATTAAATATTTTTCAAAAACATGCTGATCGAATCTACATGGCAAACATTGCACAGATGGTGAATGTTCTCCAGGCAATGATTTTAACCAAGGGAGATCAGATGATTAAAACACCAACTTATTATGTGTTTGATATGTATCAAAAACATATGGATGCAGAATTAGTTGAAGGGATTGGCGAGATTCCTGATAACGTCACGTATACGGCTTCTCAAAAAGATGGTAAGTTAACAATTTCGTTAGGAAATTACGATCTTGCTAATGAAAAAGCCATTGATTTTACAGCGTCTAATCCTTTCAGAAAAATTATTGATGCAACAATTTTAACCGGTAAAGAAATGAATTCTCATAATACATTTACCCACCCTGAAGAAGTAGTACCTCAGGCATTTAGTGGTGGAAGTATTCAAAATGGCAGGCTACATGTTCAACTTCCGACAAAATCCGTTGTTTCAATCACATTGGAATAACGATATGACACTTATTGTTTTTTAACTGAAAAATGTGGAGAGGATAATTAAAATGTTCAAAAAAATCAAAAGCCCTTACAATTCATTTGGAAAATTTTGGTCGTATGTGGTTTCGGAAATGTCCTTTAATTTTATCTGGCCGGTTGTCGCAATGTACTCAGGATTATGGCTGGTTAAATATGCTAATTTTAGTCATGCTAACGTTGGGTTGGCATTTTCGATGATGTCATTGATGGGACTTATCTCGTCACCATTTGTTGGCTATCTGGGTGATAAAGTTCTTGAAAAAAAGTATTTGTTGCTCTTTATGGCGATCTGTTCAGTGCTTCTCGGACCGTTTATGCAATGGATCGTCCTGCCAATGCATGGAAGTACCTATGTAATGGCAATTATTTTGGGATTGGTTATTGGTTTAGTAATGAATGGTGGAACAAGTGTTAATGAACAGTATGAACAACGAATGAGCTTCGTTAATAACTTTCAATATAGCTGGGTTCGATCTGGTGTCACAATTATGGGATTCATTGCGCCACTAATCTGTGGTTATTTATTGACAGTTATGCCGAGAAAGTTTTTCTGGGGCTTGTCTGTAAGCGGTTTTATTTACTTGTTAATGGTTATCTTTTTCCTGAAACATGATAAAAAGAATTTAGGCGTTCTCCAGGATAAAAAGGCCGAGAAAGTAAATCTTAAAGGAATTCTGAAAAGCGTCTTCACTAAAAAGTTTATTTTCTTGATTATTTTCTTGCTCGGAACAGTTCCCTTGTCTCAAATTGCGGATCAGCAGATAATTAATTATTTTCAGACCTTTTTCAATACGTCGCATGGAACGGAATTGTTTTCGTATGTCACTACCATTCAACAGGTCTTAGCTTTTGTTGGAATGATCATTATTCCATGG
Organism: Lentilactobacillus diolivorans DSM 14421; assembly: GCF_001434255.1. Lineage (GTDB taxonomy): Bacteria > Bacillota > Bacilli > Lactobacillales > Lactobacillaceae > Lentilactobacillus > Lentilactobacillus diolivorans. The sequence continues at coordinate 23,595 of NZ_AZEY01000066.1, read as the reverse complement.
GTTATTAAAAGAATTGGCTATCGTAATGGATTGGCTATTATGGCAATTATAATGGGAGTACGTTTACTAATTCTCGCATTTGCACCTAATTGGGTATGGGTCGCATTTGCTCAGCTGCTGACAGGAATTTATACGCCATTCTGGTTTGTATGCCCTATGGGATATATCTTCTCAGTCTTTAATAAGAATGAATTTGCAACGATTCAGTCGTTAAGCACTGGTGCTGCGGTTCAAATTTCGCAAACGATCTTCTCCGGAGTTATCGGAATGAGTTATGATCGTTTGGGATTCCATTTAACCTATACTATTATTGGTATTATTTGTATGGTATTTGCTTTGTTTGGAGCAGCCTTTCTTGTTCGAAGCCATAAAAGCAAAAAAGAACCAGCGGCCAAGCTCAGTGATAGTTCCGTTGCTAATGAATAATTGACCGGCAGTTTATCGTAAGGAGAAAAAAAGATGAGTAATAGTTGGAAAGCTTCTTTAAAATCAAAAGAATTGTTTGAGGAATATTTAACGAACTATTTTTCCGAGCATAAGGAATTGAAGGGAAGTTATGATACTCGATCGTATTATGAATATTACACGGTTCGTTTGGATAGCCGTGATGGGTTGATTATTACGTTTACAAGTGGGATTACTAATCCCAATATTACAAATGGAGCAGCTTCGATTCCTTATAAAAGTACGGAAAAAATGAGCATTGAGGAATTTAGACAGCTTGTTTTGCATAAACGATTTGCAGATATGCATGCTTCACTTGCAGATGTATTTAATTCGGTCGCGGGAAATAATGATAATCTTCAAAAATAGTATTTTTAAATAGCTGATGCTAATTAAGGTTAAGTTTGGTTACCAAGTGACTAAATCGTAAATAAGAAATGAGTCTGACACTTTAAAATGAAATGGAAGACTCATTTTTGATATACTATTAATCTTCAATTTATGTTATTAGTCATTATTTTCTGGTAATAAAGAATGCTGTGTTAGTCACGTTATGTTTATTTTTTTACGACCTGTTGTATTATTGATAATATGTTAAAGAAGGTTTTTAACGAAAGAGTTAACCACCAGTTAAGAAGTATAGACAACTGACGGTAGTGGAGGAATAAATCATGATTCAAGATATCGATTCAGCTTTAGTCACACTGACAGATTCGGAGATTATCGCTGCTCGTAAGCGGACAACCAAATATTTACTTGAATTGGAACCAGAACGATTCCTGGTTGAATTTAATAAGGTTGCCGGAATCGAAACAGCCAAGGTAAAAGGCTATCAAGGTTGGGAACGGCCAACTGGTAATAATTTTCGGGGCCACTTTTTTGGCCATTATTTATCTGCCCTATCACAGGCCCTTCATTCAGAAAAAGATCCCGACATCCAAGCCGCAATTCATGTTAAATTAACCACGGCGGTTACCGGTCTTTTAAAAGCCCAGACTTATTACGCGAAGGTTCATCCTCAAAGTGCAGGTTATGTATCAGCGTTTCGAGAAGTTGCCCTCGACGCTGTTGAGGGGAAGCCGGTTCCTGAAAATCAAAGAGAGAACGTCCTGGTTCCCTGGTATGATTTGCATAAAATTTTGGCTGGATTAATTGCCGTCGCGGTCAACGTGCCTTCGATTGATGCCCAACTGGCTGGCCAAGCCCAGGAAGTTGCTGAAAAGTTTGGCGAGTACGTTTATCGACGAATGATCAAATTAACTGATCCAACGCAAATGTTAAAGACGGAGTACGGTGGGATGAATGATGCCCTATACGCATTATTCGATTTAACTCGAAATCCACACGATTTACAAGCCGCCACTTATTTTGACGAAACATCATTGTTTGATGAACTGGCTCATCATCGGGATGTGCTGGCCGGGAAGCACGCCAACACGACGATTCCGAAAGTGATTGGGGCACTTCGACGATATGAAGTTTTTCAAGAACCCAAATTAGCTGACCAATTCCTGACTGCGGATGAAACCAAACAATTACCCGATTATTTGACCGCTGCTGAGAATTTTTGGCAAATGGTGATTGATGATCATACTTATGTGACTGGTGGCAATAGTCAGAGTGAACATTTTCATGAACCGGGCCAACTTTTCGAAGACGCAGCGTTAAAAGATGGTGCGACAACCTGCGAAACTTGCAATACGTATAATATGCTGAAATTGAGTCGGGAACTTTTTAAAGTGACCGGGCAGAAAAAGTATCTTGATTATTATGAACAAACATACTGTAATGCGATTTTGGGCTCTCAAAATCCTGAAACTGGAATGATGACCTATTTTCAGCCAATGGGTGCCGGGTATACGAAGGTATTTAATCGGCCGTTCGACGAGTTTTGGTGTTGTACCGGAACCGGCATTGAGAATTTTACAAAATTGGGTGATAGTGACTACTTTATGGATGATCGTTATTTGACGGTTAATTTGTATTTTCAAATCAGTTGCGCTTGTTAAATCACAATTCATTAGTGACCGTTGATGTCGACCGTCGGCGCGGGGATGTGGCCATTATAATTAAAGCCATTGATTCGAGCAGGCCAACAGTCCCGATTTCCTTAGCGCTTCGGCGTCCTGAATGGGTTAAAGGCGATGCCACCATGGTTCTCAATGGTCAGCCGATCGAAATTAACCAGAACGTTGACTTCTGGCATGTTGAAAATTTGGTTGCCGGTGCAAAACTTAATATGCGGTTACCCATGGCACTATCGATCTCGGCGACTGAAGATAATCCCCACTATCTTGCATTTAGTTATGGCCCATATGTGTTGGCGGGTCAATTAGACAATTATGAGTTGACCGCCGACCGACCAAACGGGGTATTGGTTCGCATTAGTACTCATAATGATGCGTCCACTTCGACGTTAACTACTCATCAGACTTGGTCAGATTGGCAGGAGAGTTTTGCTCAACAGTCGATTGTTAAAATTGGTGAGGACCGTGAGCTTGTTTCGGTTACATTGCCAAATGTTGACGAGCAGATTAAGTTTATTCCATATTATCAGACTTACCAGCATCGTTATGGCATTTATTTTCAGTGGCAGCAGGCAGGGTCAAAAGAAGCCCAACAGCGAGCTGATCAACTGAAACGATTGGCAGATTATCGCCAGCATACCATTGGCGAGTTAACGAACTTTGATGCCAACAATTTTGAGATTAATCAGCACTTGGAACAGGCAGATTCTGAAGTGGGCAATCTGCGTGGCCGTCGATTTAGACAGGCACATCCAACTGGCTGGTTCAGCTACCAATTTCCAGTGACCAAGCTGCTGACTGAGTTACAGCTAAGCTTGACCTTTAACGTTGCTGATGCCGGCAAGCGGCTTCAAGTGACCATGAAGGAATTTAATTTCGATCAAACAATTCTGGTGGCGCAAAGTGATCAGGCGGATCAAGACGGCTTTTATCAGGTCACCATTCCAATTTCGACAACTGATAATCAACAACAATCAATTAATGTTAAATTTTCGGCAATGCATCAGCCGAGTGCCCGGCTATTTGGCATTCGACTCTTCAACGATTAATTCAAATTGAAAAGCTTCGGGGTGAGGATGTGGCATCCAGATCCCGGAGCTTTTTCAATGATTCTAAATTAAAAGGGGTGCTTTAGATGGTAACCATTGCAAGCAAAAATCTTTTTCATGGAACACGTCAACCCGACTTCATGTATGGTCGTGGATTATTTCTTCACCATTGGTCGGATGGCTATAATGGCCGCTTATACGCGACCGCTGAACATTATGTGACTGGCACGCCATCGTTTCCGATTTTTGAAAGTCAGGATAATGGTCGTTCTTGGCAGCATATTAGTAATGTCGTAGATACTCAAAATGGGTGGGGAATGCGATATCAACCTAATTTGTATGAATTACCGGAAAAAATTGGAACGATGCCAGCCGGTACGCTAATTTGCGCTGGAAATTAGATTCCGGATGACCTTAGCCGAACAAAGATTGATTTGTATCAAAGTGATAACCATGCACAATCATGGCAATATCTTAGTACGGTGGTTCAGGGCGGGATGGCGTCTGTTAAAGGTCAAAAACCAGTTTGGGAACCCTTTGTGACAGTCATTGATCATCGATTAGTCTGTTTCTTTTCGGATGAACGGGATAAAATTGTCCATAGTCAAAAAATTGCTCATAAAACCACTACCGATGGCATTCATTGGGGTGCGGAAATCGATGATGTTGCGGTTGCCAATCCTCAAGCCCGACCAGGCATGGCTGTTGTCGCGCAAATGACAAACGGAAAATACATCATGACCTTTGAAATAGTGGTTGAAGGCGCTGTGGTGGTTGATGGCGAACGAAATCGGTCTAATTACAAAATTTCTGATGATGGGTTGCACTGGCGCCCTGAAGATGCTGGACGGGAATTTGCCCTCGGCGGTTCACCATACGTGACCATTTTGGGGGATGGGACACTGGTGGCAAACAGTACCGGTTCGGAGATTTACTTAAACACCAAAAATGGTGAAGGCAACTGGCAAAAAGTATCAACGGATGTTCCTGGTGCTTATTCACGATCATTAACCGCCCTGCCCAACAATCAACTTTTAATTATTGGTGCTGGCAGTTATGCAGGGCCAACCGAAGCTGTTGATCATCAGCTGACGGCTGATGTTTTTCAGGTTGAAGGACTGGATTAGAACTGGAGAAATTTTTACTTAATGTGATAGCAATTTATTCTGTTTTTTATGCTTAAGATAATCCTTTTATCTCACGCTTTTCGCTTGGTAATAGTTGTGGTTACAAAATGGGACTGGACAAAATTACTTTTGTCTCAGTCCCATTTTTTTGTAACAATAGATTTGTCTAGCGATGGTCAGATTACTCATTTATCGGTAAATTTGCCTATCAGTTAATCATCATTGACAACCAATACTTGGACATGAGCATTTCGGACAACGTAAGCAGTGGTCGATCCCATGATTAGTCTATCCAAAGCGCCGGTTCCTGATTTACCCATGACGATTAAGTCAATATTTTCGTCTGTCGGAACGTCAGTCGCAATAATTGACTTTGGATAACCACGTTTAACAAGTGTTTTTGCCTCTAAGCCATTATCTTTGACGACTTGTAAACCGGCGTTAATCACATTATCAGAATACTTTGATAATTCGGTGATCTCATCAGTGGTAACGATTGGTGCCGTATTGACGACCGATCGATTGCCAGAAAAGTTACGATTATCAATCACCGAAAGCAATGTTAGTTTTGATGAAAAGGTCTTTGCTAACTTAATGGCAACAGATAATGCCTTTTGAGCGTTCTTACTACCATCTAGTGGAACTAAAATATTTTCATACATAAAAATCACTCCTTAGTATTTAAGTGTTATTGATAACCATCCAACTTAATTATGCGCTTTCAGAGTGAATAATACAATTTTTGTGATCTGTTCTTTTATTATGATAATCATTCTATTATGATGAATGGCTGTTATTTATGAATGATTCAGATGTTTCTAAAAACTAATTTTATCTTGGTAAGTCACACGAAAAATGGCTATTATGTTCCTGAAATTTATTAACTAAGAAGATAGTGGCCATCTGCCTGGACTATCGTTTTTAATTAATGTTATTTGAGTCGCCCTTGTCCATTCATAAATCCGATTGACAACGACTAAATTAGTGACTCGGCACCAAACGGTTGTGCGATCAATAGAAGGGCCTAAAATCTCTAAATACTAGTTGATCTTGAAGAAAAGGTTTAGTAAATAAGAGCTGACAATTTTTTTGTGTTTAGGTCAACTAAAATGATTCATGATGTGGGGAATCTAAGTCTAAATTTAAAAATGGTCTCAGATAAATATGTGCTTGCTCTTTAGAGGTGGGATTTTGTTCCAAAAAAATCCATTTGAAAATGACAAAAATGATATTGCTATATTGTTCTGCCAAAAGCTGTAGTGGAATTTTCTTGATTGAACCACGTAACGTTTTGTAAACAGTTGTTTGAATAGTTCCGGAAAAGTAATTGACAAAACTATCGCCAAGCTGGCTTGATAGTGAATTGTTCAACAAAATACTATCTACTTCTGAGGAATGTGCACTAAAAAAGTTGTAGGCATCATCGAAATATTGAACGAATACCTTCGAGTTTGGGATTTTAGGCATATCATCAACGCCAATGTTTGTAGCTAATACTTGCCAGCAATATTTTAGAAGATCAAATTTATCATCAAAATAATTGTAAAACGTTGCTCGCGGAATATTGCATGCCGCACAGATTTCACGAACGGTAATCCGTTCAAACGGTTTCGTTTTAATTAATTCAAACATTTCTTCAGAAAATGATTTTAACGTGCGTTGAGACCCCAGTGTCGGTTTCTTAGACAGATCGTATTTCATGAAATTACTTTGTCTTCCTTTCTTGACTACATTGAAGCATAGCTACTTTTGTAAAATAAAGCTAAATAGGATCATGCTAAAAAATTCTTGTTACGTATTCGATGGCAAACAATTTCTATTCCTAACATATACAAAGATTTAATAAATCGCAAGTTAATATTATTGTCGAGCCGACTTTTACATTATTAAAGCGACTGATAAAGTGTTTTATCAGGCATTTGACAGTGTTATTCCAAATTTTGACACATCTCCCAAAGTGTATCTTGTTTAGCAAATCTTGAGATACTATGCTGATGTTGTGATGTCTAGTGAGCCACATAAACTGAATAATGGTGTTAGTTTGCTAATTTTGTTTAGTTAGACAAGGGGGTAAGTTTGTGAAGTATTCTCTGTTACTTGAAAAAGACGATTTGTTGAAATTAAAGTTATTGCTATTTATAGCTCATAATATGAATAAAGTTTCTGTGAAAGATTGTCTACTTTATCTAAATATAACTCAATATAAGTTTCACCAACTAATAAATGAATTAAATCAGGTTGATTTGAAAAATAATCGCCAGTCACCATTTTTTATTAAAATTGTTGATCATCAAGTTCTGAGAATTTCCTTTAAGATTCGTGCTTTCCGTGAGTTGCAGCTTAAACTATTAAAACAGTCAATTAACTTTCAAGTATTTTTGTATGAAAACTTTAATTACCCAAGCATTTCACTAAAACAATTTTTAACCAATCACTTTATTAGTCGAGCCAAGTTTTATCAAATCCGTCATAATGTGAATGATATTCTTATCGAGGAATGTGGATTGGCAAGATCAAATGCCATTCAAATTCCAAATGATTTCTTAAAACGGGTTAAGAATACCAATATCTTTTTCCACTTTTTCGGTGGTATCGAAAATCCGTTTCCACAATTAGCAACAATTACTTCCAAATTTATCAGTATGTTAACCATGACCCTGAATCTTTCGTTGTTGCCTGATGAAATTCCTAAGCTAACGAGTTTTTTTCAAATCCAGTTGATGGAAATTAAGTGTCATGATCATACCAATCTTGAAAGACTATTAAATCTACGAAACCCTGATTCACTGCAACTGCACGTGATTGATAGTTTTTATGAAAAAGTTGTGGGGCTTCCAGATAAAATAAGACGTCGTGAGGAGATGACTTATCTTTGCTTTTTCCTTGTTAGTCAAGGCTTGCTGAATGAGAAGCAAATTATTCTTTCTCCTAAAGTAACCCGTTACTTGAATCTTGGAAAAAAGTACTATGGACTTCTTTTGCGACGAACACAGTTATTGAAGAATGTTTTTCTGTCAAAAGAGCTGATTTCTAGAATTGTTAACCGACTGGTAAGCCTGAGTTATTGGCCGATCTTTTTTGACTTCGGGATCCAGTCAAGTGATTTTGACCCATCAATTGGTCAATTATCGATTTCAAAACTTAATTTGATCGAAGGCTTTCCAGACCTATTGATTTTGGCAAAAAAGATTGCCAATTATGGATTATCATTGTTTCAACCAAATATTACTTCCGAATTTATTCAAGAAGTTACCTATGGGGTGTTTCAAATTCTGCTTGGGACAGTTCCCAAAGAAGCGTTGGTTTCGGTTAACATTTGCCTGGATCTGGATCAAAATCGGACTTCCAGCGGTTACGTTGGCGAGCGGATTAAAGCAATCCTACCCGGAAATATTCACATTTCCAATCGGATTACGAATACGACTGATATTTGTCTTTCTAGTGCTTGTGATTTCAGTACAAAGCAAATCATTCAAGTCTCTAATTTTAATCCATTTCAAATGGAAAGCTTTATTCATTTAATGAAGTTGGTAAGTGAGATTAAACGTAAGAAAGTTGACAATGTGCTTAACCTAACCAAGCACCAAAACCGTCTAAATAATCAGGACAAAGCTTTGGAAGAGTCATAGAACAAGAATTTTACGGCTAGGTGTTTAAAGACTGTATTTTTAAAGTTTAGTAAAGGAACATAGTTAACTACCAGTTTACATAATGGTTAACTATGTTCCCTTTGTTTTGAAATAATTGGATTATATTAACAGAAAAGATATTTCTACATAAAAACATAATTACTATGTGTCTTTAAATAATCCTAAAAGGTCATGCCAATAACACTTTGTCTACAAATTTTACTAAAAAAAGCAAATAATCAAGATTTACTTATCTTTTTTGACCACTCTAGCAGATTGATTTTTGATATTCTTATCCCGTGGAGATTGTAACTCCATTTCTTAACCAATTTGTTAATACGCTATTGTCATGACTTAGCTATTGGATGTCACTATTTGGATTAATTTAGGGGGCAGTTTTTTGAAAAACATTACAAAATTATCAGATAAGCGACGGAAACTACATATAGGTAAACTAGCAGCCGTCGTTCTATTTTCAGCAGCATTGGGGTCTTTTACAACTGTGTCAAGTTACAATGGGATGTTAGTTGCAAATCCCTTGACGACGAGGATTGCTCACGCCGATTCAACTCAAACGCAAGTACCAACTGAACCATATCAATACTTCTCAACATCAACCAGTACCGGTGATTCACAATTAAACGCGAATGGGTATGCATCGTTGACTCAGGGCCAAACTAATCAATATGGTTACGTTACTTCATTAAGTAAACTTGATTTTAATCATGACTTCACCGTCAGCGGGAATTTGTATTTTGGTTCCAAGCAGGATGGCGGCGATGCTTTAAATATTTTGTTCAGTCATGAAAATCCTGCTAAAGCCCTTAAGATTGCATCATCAACGGGTGGCTTCCTGGGAATGGATGGCTTGTCAAATTCATTTGGATTGGTATTTGATGAACATTACAACAGCGACAGTGTTTATGGCGATTTCCAAAATCGGCAATTCTGGCAACTGGATCGAACTGATCCTGTTGTTTCGTGGCGAACAACCAACGATAATGGCGATTTGAATTCGAATGCCCGAATTGATAATGGTCTTGCGTTTGCTTCGGCCAAGTCACAGGATCCGGATGCTCAAGTTGTTTCGATGAATCCACAAATGATTGATGGTAATGCTCATCCATTTACGATTAATTACAATGCATCAACCAGCACAGTATCGATTAGTGTTGCCGACAATGCATATTCTGCAGCATTGGGACGCAGTCAACAACTTGTTTACAGCAATACAGGTGCGACAAGCAGTTCAACTTGGACTCGGACGATTAGTGCTGCCGACAAAGCAAATGGCTTATATCTTTCATTTGCCGGTGTTACTGGTGGCACCCGGGCAAACCGATTTGCCGTTACACTTTCAGGTGCTTACAACTTGGCATACGCATCAAATGATCAAACCAGTAAGTAAATTCGTAATATAAATCAGTATGAAATATTTAGGAGAATCTGATTTTGATAGGATTTACTTTTTGGAATAGGTTAATTGGTTAAATTTAAGATTTTTTCGGAACAAAAATTTAAATTGGGGGAAAAACGAATGTCAAAGAAAATAAAGAACAAGCGCAATAAGCGCAATAAGTTGCGTTCAAACGCAACCGCGCGAAAATTTGCGTTAGCTCTGTTACTTTCTGGGGCGGTTGCAACAACATCATTTGCTGCTGTTAATCTTCCCGGATCCAATAATTCGTTGAATCAAATTTCAGCTTTTGCTGCCACCAACGATGTAACTGATAATATCGATTGGGATAAGGTTGCAACTGCTCAAAATGGTTCTTCGTTCATTAGTAATTCAAATGTTAGTCAAAACTTTGTCAATCAAATTGCGATTAACGGTCAATGGTCAACTTCATCGCAAGTGACTCAACCGAATGGTAATGGTTATTCGATACTGACAACCGGTCAAAAGAGTTCAATTGGTTATTCAACATCGAAGTATCGATTGGACTTCAGCCGTGACTTTACTTTTCATGGCAATTTGTATCTTGGTTCTAACTCGACTGATGGTGGGGATGCGTTTAACATTCTCTTTAGCCGAACAGATCCCCGTACCGATTTAAAAGCCGGTTCTTCAACAAGTGGTTTGCTTGGAATGGACGGCTTGGAGAATGCGTTCGGCTTGGTTTTTGATGAACACTACAATAGTGATGCGATGTATGGTGATTTCCAAAATCAAACATTACCTATCATATCCGGAAATCCTCAAGGCGTTGTTTCATGGCGGACAACTGATGATAACGGGACTTTGAATTCAAACGCCCGGATTGACAACGATTTGAATCCACTGGATGCCTCATCTAAGGATCCAAGTGCCCAAGTTGTTTCAATGAATCCAGACCTAATGGATGGTAAAGCTCATCCGTTTGTGATTAACTACAATGCCTCACAGAGCCAATTAACGATTACGGTTGCTGATAATAATTATGGCGCCAATCTTTTGAAGTTACTCGGTCCACAAGCATTATATAAAAATACTGGTGCAACGAATACGACCATATGGACGCGAACTTTAAGTGGGACTGATAAACAGAATGGCTTGTATCTATCATTTACTGGTACAACCGGTGCTGACAACGTTAACAACTTTGGCGTTGATCTTCAGGAATACAACTTCCAGTCAGTTGATAAAGCAAAGGAATACGCCAAAACTCAAATCAGTGGATTAACCTATTTGTCGGATACCGAAAAGAAGGCAACCGATGACGCGGTTGATGCTGCAACCAGTGTCGATGGTGTTAAGAGTGCCTACGACGATGCTGTTACCCTGGACAATACCAACAATCATAAATTGGATGATGCCAGGACAGCTGCTAAGACAACGATTGGAAACCTGAAATACTTAACAACCGCTCAACAGACAACGTTTGATAATCAGGTTACGGCTGCAACGACCACCGATGAAATCAATGCGGTTGTAAAAGCAGCCCAGGCTCAAAACGATTTGAACAAAGCCGCTGCTGATAATTCACTACAAGCTGCTAAAGATGCCGCTAACACAGCTATTGGCGGGTTGACTTATTTATCATCAACCCAGCAATCTGCTTATACTGATGCCGTTAACAAGGCAACTGATATTCCGACAATTCAAAATATTGTTGATCAGGCTACGGCTCAAAATGCGATTGAAAAAGCCAATAAGGATAAAGATGATCAGGCAGCGCTTGATGCCGCCAAAGCCAGTGCGGAGAGTGCCGTTGATAGTTTGCCGTACTTGTCGACTACAGAAAAGACGACATTTAAGAGCCAGATTAACGCCGCAACTGATGGTACCGGTGTTCAAGATGCTTTGAATGCTGCCATCGCTGCCAATGATAAAGCCAAAGCAGCACTTGCCGATGCTAAGACCAAGGCTAACAGCACAATCAATGCTTTAGCCGACCTAACCAGCACTGAAAAAGCCGACTTCTTATCACAAGTTAGTGCAGCAACGACTCAAGCTGAAATTGACAGTGCTGTTTCAAATGCACAAGCTCAAGATGCTGTGAACAAAGCTGCCAAGGATCAATCAGCCAGCTCACTTCAAGCTGCCAAGACAGCTGCTGAAACTGCCATTGACAAATTACCAAACTTAAGTGACGCAGAAAAGACAACATTTAAAGATGCGGTTGACAAAGCGACTGATGCAGCCGGGGTTGTTACGGCTTTGTCACAAGCACAGGCTCAAGATGCAATTAATAAAGCAAACGCAGACTCGTCAGCTCAGGCTTTGGCAAACGCCAAGGCAGCTGCCAAGGCTGCCATTGCGGCGTTGCAACATTTGAGTGCCGCTCAAAAGCAAGATTATGACAATCAAATCGATGCAGTAACCAAGGCAAGTGATCTGCCGGGTATTATCAGTAAGGCAAAGGATGCTGATAGTGCCGCTGCAGGTGAACTTTCAGATCAAAAGGCTTCTGCAAAGAAGATTATTGATGCTCTAAGTGATTTATCGACGTCTGAAAAAGCAGATTTTGACAAGAAGGTTGACAATTCGACCAGCTTGGATGAAATCAATGCCGTTATCAGTGCTGCCGAAGCTCAAGCTGCTTTAAACGCACAAAACAAGAACCCAAGTGCTTCCAATTTGGATAAGGCCAAGACAGCTGCCAAGGATACGATCAGCAAACTGCCTTACCTGACTTCCGATCAAAAGGATAGTTACACCAAAGCGGTAACCGCAGCTACGAGCGCATCCGAGATTCAAACAATTTTGGATAAAGCCCAGGCTGCTAATGATATTGCCAAGGCCAATCAGGATGCTGCCGATGCCCAGGCATTAGCAACTGCAAAGGCTTCAGCCAAGAAAGTGATTGACAACTTGACCCACTTGACTGACAGTCAAAAGACGGATTACGAGAAACAGGTTGATCAGCAAACAACAGGTGATGGCATTCAAAAGATCATCGATGCTGCTGTAGCAAAAGATAATGAAAGTGCATCGACTCTCGCAGCGGCTAAGAAGACGGCGCTTGCCGAGCTTGATAAATTGACCGATTTGTCAACAACTCAAAAGAAACAGGCAACCGATGACATTAATGCGGCAACCACTACTGATGAAATCAATCAGGCACTGGCTAATGCCCAGGCACAGGATGCCATCAATAAGGCTGCTAATGATAAGAGCGCTTTGCAGGCGGCAAAAGATGCCGCAACCAAGGCAATTGATGGCTTGACAAGCTTAACAGCGGATCAAAAGACTTCCTATGAAGATGCTGTTAAGAGTGCCACTGATGCTGCCGGTGTTCAGGCTGCTCTGGATCAAGCCAAAGCACAAAATGCGATCAATGAAGCTAATACCAACGCAACTGCCAAGGCATTACAAACTGCCAAGGATGCTGCCAAGTCGGCTGTTGATAGCATGCAGAACTTGACCGATGCACAAAAGACAGCTGCTGAAAAAGCAATTGACGCTGCCAAGACAGTTAATGATGTTCAAACAGCTTTGGATAATGCCAAAACTCAGGATGCTTTAAATAAAGCCGCTTCTGATAAGACAGCTGCCGCTTTGCAGGCTGCTAAGGATGCTGCTAAACAAACAGTTAATAATTTAAGTGATTTAACTTCGGATCAAAAGTCGGCGGCTAATGCAAAGATTGATGCGGCAACGACGACCGATGAAATCAATGCAGCTTTGAAGGATGCCGAAGCTACCAATGCGCTTGCGAAGGCTGAAAAGGACCAGACGGAACTTGCCAATGCCAAAACCGCAGCCAAAGCAGCCATTGATAGTATGACTTCCTTGACAGCAGATCAGAAATCGACCTTCGATAGTAAAGTTGATAGTGCTCAAACGGTTGATGATATTAATTCAGTTTTGACGGATGCCCGAAAGCAGAATGAAACCAATCAAAATGCATTGAGTACTGCCAAAACCGACGCAACTAAGAAGATCGATGCTTTAACCAACTTGTCTGGTAGTCAAAGAACTGATTTCAAGAATAAGGTTAATGCAGCCACATCAACTGATCAGATCGCTCAAATTGTGAATAGTGCAACTGCCCAAGATGCCATTGAAAAGGCAAAGACCGACACATCGACATCTGCTTTGAATGATGCCAAAACCGCTGCCAAGACAGCCATTGACTCGATGACCGATTTGAGTCAATCTCAAAAGGATGCCTTCAAGAAAGCGGTTGACAGTGCTTCAAATGCCAGCGATGTGCAAAATGTTTTGAATCAGGCAACTGCTCAAAATGATATCAATAAAGCCAACAGCCAGACCAGTTCGGCCCAAGCACTTCAAAATGCCAAGGACTCGGCTAAACAATTTGTTGATGGCTTGAGTGATTTAACCGATGCCCAAAAGTCAGCTTATGAAAAGGCCATTGATAGTGCCAAGAACGTTTCTGATATTCAAGATGCTGTCAGGTCAGGCTAAAGCTCAAAATGATATTAATAAGGCATCAAAGGATTCTTCAAGCAGCTCTGCATTGAGTGACGCTAAGTCTTCTGCAAAGTCAGCGATTGATGCAATGACCGACTTAACAGACGCTCAAAAGTCCGCTTATGAAAAAGCTGTTGATAATGCCAAGACTGCCTCTGATGTTCAAAATGTCTTAAATCAAGCAATCACGCAGAATACGATTAACAAAGCTAAGAATGATGCAAGCAAGTTAGCTGATGCCAAGTCCGAGTCATCGAAGTTAATTGACGAATTAACCAATTTGACCAAGGATCAACAAGATGCCTTTAAGAAGGCAATCGACAGTGCAACGGATGCGTCGACCATCCAAAGTATTGTTGACCAGGCTAAAGCCCAAGATGCCATTAATAAATCGACTTCCGATGATACCCAGACATCATTGAACAATGCCAAAACAGCTGCTAAACAAGCCGTTGACAGCATGACCAATTTAACGGATCAACAGAAGTCGGATCTCAAGAGCAAGATTGATAGTGCTACCTCTACTTCCGAGGTTCAACAACTTCTCGATCAAGCCAAAACACAAGATTTAATTAACAAAGCAATTAATGATAAGACGTCATCTTCTCTGCAGGATGCCAAAGATCAAGCCAAAAAGTTGATTGATGAACTTAATAGCTTGACACAACAGGAAAAGGACGATATTAAGAAACAAATTGATGATGCTTCAAGTGCTTCCGATATTCAAAAGGCTGTTGATAATGCAACAAAGACGAATGATGAGAATCAAACAAACATTACCAACTCCAAGACAACCGCTACAAAGACGATTACCAACTTAACCGATTTGACTGATGAACAACGGACCGAGTACATCAACAAGATCAAGAACGCGACAACTCAGGACGAAATCGATCAAATTATTAAGGATGCCACTGCTCAAAGCTCAATTAACAAGTCGAAGAATGATTCATCAAGTTCATCGGCTTTGGATCAAGCTAAGAGTGATACCAAGGACGCCATTGACAGTTTGAGTCACTTAACTCAAAGTGAAAAAGATGCCTTTGATAAAGAATTAAGCAATGCCAAGACTGCTGAAGAAATTCAACAGATTCTCGACCAGGCCAAGGCTCAGGATCAAATTAATCAATCCAAGAGTGACACGTCAAGCACGACGGCACTTAGTGATGCCAAGACGGCTGCTAAGACATCGATTGACAGTATGAACAACTTGACCGATCAACAGAAGTCCGATTACAAGAAAGCCATTGACGCAGCCAAGGACGCTTCCACTATTGAAAGCATCTTGAATGAAGCCAAAGCTCAAGACCAGATTAACAAGTCCAAGAGTGATACTTCGGATGCCCAGGCATTAGCCAATGCCAAGACAGCTGCGACATCAGCAATCAATAGTTTGGTTAACTTGAGTCAATCTCAAAAGGACGCCTTTAACAATGCTGTTGATGCTGCAACCAGTGCCTCTCAACTTGAAGATATTATTAATCAAGCCAAGGCGCAGGATGCGATCAACCAGGCTTCCAAAGATTCATCAAGTGCCTCAGATTTAACCGCTGCTAAGACGGCTGCTTCATCAGCAATTGATCAATTGAGCAATTTAACCGGTGCTCAAAAGGATGCCTTCAAGCAGCTTGTTCAGGATGCCAAGACGGCTGCTTCTGTTCAAGACGCATTGAATAGTGCCTTTGCCCAGGATGCTCTCAACAAAGCCCAATCTGATTCGAAAGCTTTGGCATATGCTAAACAAATTGCCAAGAACACGATTGATGGGTTAAGTGATTTGACTGATTCTCAAAAGAGTGATTTTGAATCACAAGTTGATGCTGCTTCAACCGCAGCTGGTGTTCAAAAGGCTGTTAACGCTGCCCAGGCTCAAAATGCAGCTAATCAGATTAAAGATGGTTCAAATGATAATGCTTTGGCAGAAATTAAAGCAATTGCCAACGCAACAATCGATGGGCTGTCTAACTTAAACGCCGATCAAAAGCAAACTTGGAAGGATGAAGTTACCAAAGCTACAACTCCAGCCGATGTTGGAACAGTATTAAAGAATGCAATTAGTGCAAATGATAACGCCAAGCCAGCCGATCTGACTGCTGCCAAGAAAGCCGCAACTGATACGATTAACGGTTTGAAGAACTTAACTTCAGATCAAACCGCCGCTTATCTCAAAGCAGTTGGTGCTGCAACCAGTAAGGATGGTATTACAACCATTGTTAACCAAGCGACAGCACAAGATGCGATTAACGCTGCCAACAAGGATAGCAGTAAGTTACAAGATGCCAAAGATGCTGCTGACAAAGCCATTGATGGTATGACTAACTTGAGTAGTGATCAAAAGAAGCAATTTAAATCAGATGTTGATAATGCTAAGGATGCTGCCGGTGTTCAAACCGCATTGGATGCCGCAGCCGCTGCAAATAAGAGTACAGTGACAACTGATTTGACTGCTGCTAAGAAGGCCGCAACTGATACAATTAACGGTTTAAAGAACTTAACTGCCGCAGAAACCGCTGCTTATGTTAAAGCTGTTGGTGCCGCAAGCACTACAGATGGTATTACAACCATTGTTAACCAAGCAAAAGCCCAAGATGCTCTTAACGCCGCTGTTAATGACGCAAGCAAGTTGGCTGATGCCAAGACCGCTGCCAAGGCAGCCATCGACAGCATGAGCAACTTGAATGCTGATCAAAAGACGACATACAAGTCCGATGTTGACAAAGCCACAACGGTTGCCGGTGTTCAAACGGCATTGGATGCCGCTGCCAAGGCTAACAACACGCCAGTCACACCTGATTTAACTGCTGCCAAGGCTGCTGCGATTGCCACGATTAAAGGTTTGAGCCACTTATCTGCCAGTCAAATAGCTGATTATACCAGCAAAGTTAACGCTGCAACTACTCAAAAACAAATTGATGATATTGTAACTGACGCTAAGAATGCTAATAATGGAACCACGACAGATTTGACGGCTGCCAAGGCTGCTGCGATCGATACGATCAATGGGTTGAACAATTTGTCGGCAACTGACAAAGCTGGTTACATTAGCTCAGTCAACAGTGCAACTAGTCAATCCGCTATTGATACAGTTGTTGCTAAGGCCAAGGCTGCCAACGATGCTGCCGGGGCTGGTTTGGATGCTGCTAAGACAGCAGCTGCGACAACAATTAAGGGCTTGAGTAGTTTAACTACTGCACAAACCGCTGCTTACCTCAGTGCTGTCGATTCAGCAACCAGTAAGGATGCCATTGATTCAGTTGTTAGTCAGGCTAAAGCACAAGATGCCATTAATGCCGCTAACAAAGATGCCAATGATGCCGCTAAATTGACTGCTGCTCAAACAGCCGCTAAAAATGCTATTGATGGTATGACTGACTTAACTGCTGATCAAAAGACGCAATTTAAGTCCGATGTTGACAATGCTAAGGATGCTGCCGGTGTTCAAAAGGCATTGGATGCCGCAACGTCTGCTCAAAAAGCAGCTGCTGACCTTGCCAAAGCCAAAACGGATGTCATTTCATCAATTTATGGCCTCAAGAATTTGAAAGCTGATGAAAAGCAAGATTACGCCAACCAGATCAATAATGCAACAAGTACTGATGCCATTCAAACGATTTTGAATGTTGCCGAAGCCAAAGACCAAGAAGAAGGTCAAGGCGGTTCAACCGGCGGTGGTACAACTGGTGGCGGGACTACCGGTGGTGGTGCCACAACTGGTGGTTCATCAAGCAGTTCAACTTCATCAAGTTCTAGTTCAACAGGTTCATCAAGTTCCAGCTCAACGACTGGTTCCTCAAGTTCAAGCACTGGCCAGACTTCACAAGATGTGAAGGATGCCCAGACTGCTGCAAACAAGACAATCGATGGTCTTTCAAACTTGACTGCTCAACAGAAGCAGGATCTTAAAGATCAAATCGCCAATGCAACTGATACTTCAACGATTAACAGCTTATTGCAAGATGCTAAGACTCAAAATACCAAAGCTGCTAAGACGACTGCCGCAAAGGGAACTGTTGTTTACGCAACCAAGAAGATTTACATGTACAAGAATCCAACGTTCAAGAAATCTGAACGAGTTGCAACTTATGGTACCAAGCCTCGGGTAAATCGACCAATGTTCGTTGTAACCGGGACTGCCAAGACATCTAAGGGTACCTTGAGATACAAAGTAAGAGATGCCAACCGCGGTAGTGCAACCTATGGGAAGACAGGCTACATTACGGCCCGAAGCAGTTATGTATCACCTGTATACTATGCCAGCGTCCCTTCAACGAAGAAAGTAACTGTTATTTCGCCTAATGGAATTAACGCATACAAGAATGCCGGTCTTTCCGGTTCAGCAAAGCACTACAAGCAGGGAACGGTTCTAAAAGTTAAGGCAATTGAGAAACATAACCTTACCACTCGTTATGAACTTTCCAATGGATTATTCATTACAGCTAACAAGAAGCTCGTTAAAGCAGGAACTCAAGCGCAAGTCAGCCGGGTTAAGATCAAGAAAGCCGTTAAGGTTTATCGGACCGCTAATCTGACCGGTGCCAAGAAGACTCTTAAAGCAGGTAAGACGTTATCTGTTAAGGGTTGGGCATATTCTCGTGCGACGTCAACCAAGTCTTATGGCGCTAAACGTTATGCTGTAACTGGCGGTTATATCACCGCCAACTCGAACTACGTTAAAGTAGTTCGGACAACCAAATGATGAAATGTGTTTAGATTGGTTTTCACGTTTTCCTCATGATGAAAACTTGTTTTGACATCATTGGGCCATCATGATTAATCTCCCCAATTAATTTGATGGTTTTAGGTATTAGACGATCATTAGGATAATTATCCTTCCCTATGTAGTAAACCGGGATCAAGGCAAAAGTAAAATTTTGTCATGATCCCGGTTTTTTGCTTAAATTCTTGATTCTAGTTTAACCTGTTCACGTGCCGAAGAAAATCGGCGAATCTTATTGGAAAGGATGTTTGCCACTTTTGGACCGGCTATCATATCGAACCGCCTTTTCATACAAGCCGGATTGCAAGGGCGGTTGACAAGCATGATCAAGCAGATTATTTTAAGTACCCGGCATTACATTAAGTAATATCAACCAGACGTATGGCAATAACTTAAACAGGCCCTGTAAGGTCTGCACCCATTGGATGCAAATCTTACAAGACCTGTTTGATTACTGATTTTGGTGATTATTAAGATTGTCAGAATAAAGCGACAATCTAGCGAAACTATTTTTTTCAACTTTCATCCCTAAACTTTAAGGAATCGTGCCAGGAGTGCGTGTGGAATTTCCTTGGCAACCAATCGATAGGTTTTATAAAAAAGACCGGGTGTATAAACAATGTGGCCTTTTTGAACCAAGTCCAAAGACATCCGGGTAATGACGTGCATGTCTAAGAAAGGCAGCTTATCTGTAATATTCTTTTTCTCGTTTGCCAGATGTGCCGAGTTATTGTACATGGCGGTTTTCATGTTACCGGGACACATCACCAACAGTTTAATACCTTCTTTTCGAAGTTCCCAGTGCAGACTAAGCGAAAGGCTGTATATATAAGCTTTGGTGGAACTGTAAATACTCTGTCTTTTGATGGGAGCAAAAGAAGAAATTGAGCAAACGTTGATAATTAGGCTGCCTGGCTTCATGTACTTTAAAACAATGTTTATCATTAGGGTTGGCGCAAGGGCATTAACACCAAGCATTGTCCGTTGCGCAGAATAATCCTGATTAATAAATTCACCGCTGTTTAAGAACCCGGCATCATTAACGAGTAACTTAATATCAGGATTAAAATGTGAAATTTCTGTCCTGAAATTCAACAGATCTTCATCATCACTTAAATCCAAAGGAATAATTTTAAATTTCTTTTGTGGATATTGATTGGCAACTGCTTGTAATTTTTCCTTTCGCCGAGAAATAATCCAAATTTCGTCGATGTTGGGAAATCTTTCAACGACAGCGTCAACATATTCCCGGCCAAGGCCTTCGGAAGCGCCTGTAATTACTGCAATGGGCATATCATAACCCCTTCTTTCAGGTATAAAAATATTGATCAGCCTTTTAGAAATCGGCTAAGGATGGTATGAGGCAACATTTTGGTAACTCCGCGATAAGTCTTGTAAAAGAGGCCCGGTGTATAAACTATGTGGCCCTTCTGGACTAATGACAAAGATTTTCGGGTAATGACATGCAAATCCAAAAACGGTAAGTAACCTATTGCCTGAGTACTCTTATTTGTGGCATTTAACGCATTGTATTGGTACATATTCGTTTTCATATTTCCGGGGCACATCACTAACAGCTTGATGCCGAGCTTCTTTAATTCCCAGTGTAAACTCAATGACAAGCTATAAACGTAAGCCTTGGTTGAACTGTAAATGCTCTGCCCTTGGACAGGGGCAAATGCCGACGTGGAACAAACATTAACAATCAAACTGCTTGGTTTCATGTACTTTAAAACAATCTTTGTAATCAACGTTGGGGCAATGACGTTGACGCCAATCATCATACGTTGCTTATCGTAATCCTGTTTGGCAAACGCTTCTGAGTTAATATAGCCGGCATTATTGATTAATAGTTTAACATCGGGGTTGAATTTGCTGATTGTGTCCGAAAATTTTTGCAAATCTGCATCTTCGTTTAAATCTAATGGAATCAATTTGAATTCTCGTTGAGGATACTGATCCGCAACTTTTTGAAGCGCATTCTCGTGACGGGAAATAATCCATAGCTCGTGAATTTGTGGAAATTGTTCAACAACCGCATCAACATATTCTTTTCCAAGACCAGCTGAGGCCCCGGTGATAATTGCAACTGACATAGTCATAACCTCCTAAATTAATGACATAAATCTTTGCATTGCTTCAGGAATTAGTTGGTATGGGAGTGAATTCACTCAGCCAGTGGATTTGAAACAATGCTTGATTAATTCAATTCCTAACTAAACGGCTAATGGTGGCCCATCCGATTAATTAGTGCTTGACCCGCCGTGGCATTAAGCCCGCAACGCCGTGCATTCTGATGAGTCTGAGAAATGGGGACCAGGCATTAGTATTGTATTTGGGATCATTTCCAGTGGCAATTTGAGCCATTTGCTGTTCATAATAACTGTTGGCGGATAACGGCCCGACAGTTTTGTCCAAAAATTTGAGATGGGTCTTTAAACGCGGCAATTTGATGGTTTTGTATGTGCCGTCGATGATTTGATTGGGCATATCCGGCTGTAATACCATCGGTCGAGCAAGTCCGATTAATTCAGTGTCTTCATTTGCCAAAGCGTCTTCCATGGTTGCTACCGTTCGAAATCCGCCAGTCAGGGCAATTGGTACCGATGTTAAATTTTTGAGCTTGCGGGCGTAATTAATGAAGTACGCATCGTTTGATCCCTTTTGGGTTCCTTCAGACATGGTTGGATTTAGATAATTTCCACCCGAGATTTCAATCAAATTGATTCCCAGGTCAGCCATTCTTTCCACAACTTTGATTGAATCGTCTTCACTAAATCCACCGGGTTCAAAATCTGTTGAGTTTAGTTTCATGCCAATTGGAAATTCGTTGCCAACGGCTTCACGAATCGATTCATAAATTTTAATCAAAAAGCGCATTCGGTTCTCCAACGAACCACCGTATTCATCTTTGCGCTGGTTATCTTTGGGTGATAGAAATTGATCCACAAGATAACCGTGAGCTGCATGAATTTCCACACCTGTGAAACCGGCTTTTTTAGCAATTACGGCTGTTTGAGTAAATTTATTAACCAACTCTTTAATTTCAGGCTTGGTTAATGCACGCGGCTTTCCAAACGCTGTTGCGTAGATTCCTTCAAATGGAATGGCACTTGGCGCAACGGGTTCTTTTGATAATGACCGGTATGACTGCTTACCAGGATGATTAATCTGCATCCAAAACTGCGTATTATTTTCTGTTCCGGCTTTGGCCCATTCTTTTAAGATAGGCAGGTCGCGTTCATCCTCAACCACAACGTTGCCCGGTTCGCCAAGCGCGGTATGATCGATCATCACGTTTCCGGTAAACAATAAGCCGGCCCCGCCATGTGACCAAGCTCGATATAAATTGATATGGTGTTGATTGGGATGCCCATTTTTGGCAAACGTTTCACTCATGGACGCTTTTAAAAAACGGTTTTTAATGATTTGCCCATTTGATAGGGTAAGCGGTTTGGCAACATTTAATCGTGTCATGTTAATTCTCCTTTTAGTAGTAACTTAAAAATAATCTAAAACTTAATTCTTTAAAAATACGCTTGACTAACAGTTAATCCATTCCAAATTTGATTCTTTAGATGATTAATTTCGTTCATCGTAGGAGCACTTTCTCCGGGAACATTTTCATTTAGCCAGTAAAAATTGCTCAACATGAACAGGCTGCCAATTAGCAACGAAAGCTGTGTATGAAGACCACTATCGATGAAGACTTTTTTGGATTGGCCTTTTTTTAAAAAATCGACAAGCAATTTAGTTGTTTCTTGGCGAGATTGAATGCTGGTTTCGTCTAAATCCGGATTGAAGAGGTTGCCGTATAGAAAATGGACGGTAATCGTTTCATTCTTGATAAACAGACTACTAGCTTCAAACAAGGCGTTATAAGAACCTTCAATCGATTCGTTATCTTGAAAAATTGTTGTGAGTTCAGAATTAACGTTAGCAAGAGTGGTTTGTAAGGCAACATTTAAAATATCCTGCTTATTTTTCAAATAATGATAAATTGTACCAACACTGACGTTGGCAGCTTTAGCAATTGAGGGAACATTGCTCGCTGCGTAGCCGGTGCAGGAAAAGATTTTAATTGCTGCATTAATGATCCTGGTTCGCTTATCGTCTGGTTTCATAAATTCATCCTCCCATTTATTGAATGAATGTTCATTCAATAAATCAAGTATACCGAATTGTTAACAAATATTCAACCAGGATACATGGTCCAAGCTTGAGCCAACGAGTTTGATATTTATGATATTTTTTACTGGGTAGTCATTCTTTATTTTGAAAAAAGGCAGGGAGAAAATTGATGACATTTTGAAATTTATTTTTTCCTACATATTTGCATCGTACTCATTGTGATTGCAAAGGAAAAGAGAGTGGGACGAAAGGCGGTTACGCGGCAGGAAGTTGCCTTTTGGTGCACATTTTCACTCGGTAATAATCGTGATTACAAACGGGGCTGGGACAAAATTACTTTTGTCCCAGCCCCGTTTCCAGCGACTAATCATTATTAATTATAGCTTTTTACGTAATTGATTTCCCAGATCTTCATAACCCGGCTTGCCCAATAAAGCAAACATGTTCTGCTTGTAAGCTTCAACACCTGGTTGGTTGAATGGATTAATCCCGTTCAAGTAACCGGAAATCGCAACGGCGACCTCAAAGAAGTAAATCAAGTAACCTAAGGTATAGGGGGTTTGATCCGGAATATGGACGCTCATATTTGGCACATTACCATCGGTATGGGC
>NZ_AZEY01000065.1 GCF_001434255.1 Lentilactobacillus diolivorans DSM 14421 | reverse complement strand
TTATCTGAAACTTGAAAGTATGAAGACAGACTGATCCCTTGGTATCACAGGGCATATTTTAATTAATTTAACCATTTAGCTTGCTGTTAACAGCGAAACTAACCGTTTCGGCAAAAATGTGAAGAACTGATTCATCATCTGAATAATTTGGGCTCTTCTTGCATAAACTTCATGATTAATAATCGTTTTTAACGAATTTAGAAGCCATACCAGTGCTTGAGACAACTCAATATCTGGCATGGCTTCGTTCATTATAAAGAATAAATCCCCAATGGTGCGATCATCCTGATTTTGCCGTTCCTGCCAAGCTAATAGGTCATAAGTCATCATGACAATTGCTAAATGGCCACAAAGCCCGTCATAATTTTGAACTTGTGATTTGTCGAGCCGCAAGTATTGCTTGGCAACTTTAAAGTAATTCTCAATTTGCCATCTTCGGGCGTATAGTTGAATGATCTCTTGTGGCTGAAGGCCTAACTGAGTCGTTGCCAGTACTAGGTAGTCATCTTGACGGGCCCGATTAGCCACAAATACCAAGCGAAGCTTGAATTTTTGGTTCCCGACGTGCGCTTCGACAAAGCAGCTGTATTGATAAGCTTGCTTGGGTTGATATTTTGAGGCCTGCAGTCGCTTGTATAATGCTCTAACTGAATATTGCCGTCCGCGATATTGATAGTAAATTTTGCTGGACCGTTTAAGCATGCCCACGCCGTTTAATCCCAACTTGGTTAATTCATAGAACATTTTTGGTGAGCTATACCAGCTATCAAATAACACATAGTCAGCTAGAACGCCATTTGCGAGGGCTTGCTTGACAAGTTGCAATGAAACGAGGTTCATTTTTTGCTGTGCTTGGCGACGTCTCCGGCCAGCAATTGTTCGTTGATCGGTTGTTTTAGCTGATTTTCCAAGGACGTTTTGTGGCTTCTTGGAAGACATTAATGCAAAGTTGATCGGTAAGAATGTATTGGCGTCACTCCAACCCAAAGTTAAAGCCCGGTATCCCTTAATATATAACTGTTTGTCATGGTCAAAGACTCGCGCTAGTAATTCGGTTTGGGTGGCGTACTCACGGGAAAAGAGTGTATCGTCAATGATCAATGCTAACCGCCGCCGGCGGTCAATAAACGGTCGTAAATGCTTGATTAAATGACTCCCAACTTGACAAATCAAGCGTTGCCAATTGATCCGGCCATCGTTCAAATTATTTCTGACGGTGCGACTGGTAAAGTTAGGTGTTTCATGGGCTCGATAAAGCGAGCGTCCCAGGAACTTTGTCGTGAGCAGCCATTCAATGACCTTCATCAAGCTGATTTCTGAATGCCGGCGATAATTCACCAACTTGGTGAGTTTAGATAGACCAATGAGGGAAGTAAATTGATGAACAATATTGTGAAGCTCGTTTTCTGTATTTTTTTGTCTTATAATATTCATGACGTAAGTCTCCTTTGTATCTTGGTTTTGGTCGACTAAAGTATACAACGCAGGAGAGCTTGCGTTTATTTTTTTGCCAAAAAAGCCAATAACCACACGCCTTTGGCGTGATTATTAGCTTTCAAGTTTCAGT
>NZ_AZEY01000064.1 GCF_001434255.1 Lentilactobacillus diolivorans DSM 14421 | reverse complement strand
CGGCCATACGTTGGCTGGAAGTTATTAATGCAACAAGAAAAGGAAGTCAAAATCGAGCTTAAATATACGCTGATGATTCATGATGATAGCTTAGAAAGTCTAGAACACGTTGATCAAGGTCTACTAGAAAAGTATTCACCAACCGAGCAGCAAAAGATTACTCGCGCAGTCAAAGATTTGCGAACAATCATGGCTGTGAAGCAAGTTATTCAAACCCAATACCAGGAAGTTTTAAGAAGAGCCTTTCCTAACGGCGATATTAATGAATTACCAATGATTAAACAGGAACAGGCCTATACAGCAGTGATGTACTATGATCCAGCTTTAAAACCATGCAAGGTTGAAACAATCGCACAGTGGCAGGAAACCCCACCGCGAGTTTTCAATACCCAA
>NZ_AZEY01000063.1 GCF_001434255.1 Lentilactobacillus diolivorans DSM 14421 | reverse complement strand
TCTAGTTCTCTTTTTTGATAATTCACGACTCATCAGATTAGAGGTCTTCAACGAAATAAGAATTCTGATCCGGAAATGAAAGAAGTTACGGTAGCCATAGGCCGTTCGCTTGATTACTTTGATTTTATTATTAGTGCCTTCGATTGGTCCGTTAGTTAGTTGCGTGTAGAAACTGGCAATAATCTCTTGACGATGTTTAGTGAGGGTTCGTTTAACCCGTCTCATTGTAACCGGTAAGTTATGTTGTTTGATTAACTGGTTTAGTAATGATTGACCACGTTGATTAATTGCGGTTATTAGATCTTGATAGTATTCGTAAGCGGCTCGTAGTTCTGATGAGAAGTTAAGCAGCCGTTTAACAACCTCCTGGTTAGATAACCAGGCATAGCGAAAGTTACGCCGTGGATAGTAGTGCAGGTAATCCAGTTGGCCTTCCTTAGCCATTAGTAACTTCCAGTAATGTTTCAAAGCACGGTATTCATGCGTATTGGGCCCGGATTCTTTCATTACCTTTAGCCGGGCACTTTGGAGTGCCCGGTAAGCCTGGGCAACGACGTGAAAATGGTCAGCTATGATAATTGCCTTGGGGAATAAATCATGGATAAGGTTACGATAAGACTCAAATAGATCGACCACGACCAGCTTAACCGACCAGCGAGCCTTTTTAGAGTAGTGAGAAAGAAAATAACTCCGCATAAAGTGCGAATTACGAGACTGGATAATATCGATCGTACGATGATTCTGCGGATTCATTAAAATCATGCTCATCTTACTTTGGGCAAATTTACCAGACGCAAAATCATCAAAAGCAATCGTTGCCGGTAACCAGTGACGATTAGGCTTAAAAGTAGCTTCTAATCCCATAAGCTGACGTTCAACGGTGTTAACGGAGACGTGGTGATGGCTGGCAATGGTCCGCATGGATTCATTATCACTGAGTTCCTGGATAATGTGGTATTTAACGTTATTCGCAATTCGACAAGCAAACTTAACTCCCTGGACTTGGGCAACCCGGGTAATTCGTTTGGGACAGCTGGCCGATGGTGGGCAAAGGTACTGTTGTTTCTTGATTTTTAGTAAAGTTGACTTTCCGGCAATTGGCAGGATTTTGATCGTTACTGGCTTTTTGCGGAAACCGTTTCGCC
The DNA here is from genome assembly GCF_001434255.1 of Lentilactobacillus diolivorans DSM 14421. GTDB lineage: Bacteria > Bacillota > Bacilli > Lactobacillales > Lactobacillaceae > Lentilactobacillus > Lentilactobacillus diolivorans. The sequence goes on along the minus strand of NZ_AZEY01000063.1, from coordinate 401 downwards.
GCATCAACTGGCCGCAAAGGGGACAGTGCATAGGATAAGATTGAATTAAGTGAATAACCTTTAGTCTTTTATCTTCAGTTAGAAAAGGTTTGGCGGGTTTTAGGTAAGGATCCTTGATTCCTGTTAAAAAGTTGATATCATTAGTCATGAGGAATAATCCTTTCTAAAGACAACTGAGCAGTTGTGGGGACAACATAGGACAGTTGTCTTTTTTATTTTTTAAATCAATGGTACAGCAGAAAGCAAAAAACGGTAAAGATAAGACGTTATCTTATCCTTACCGAATATCATAGAACCAAGAAAATAGGGACCCTTTCAGTTAATATGTGCTAACCAAAAGGGGGGCCTATTTTCTTTTAATACCGTATTTCACACGGTATCGAATAAAGGTCGTCCGTTTA
>NZ_AZEY01000062.1 GCF_001434255.1 Lentilactobacillus diolivorans DSM 14421 | reverse complement strand
AAATGGTTATTCAACGCCGCCCTAGCAATCCGGTGGGCATCTTGGCGATCGGTTTTTAATCTACGCAGACTGTTAGTTTTAAGCTTTAGGTCTAGTGGATTCAATAAACAATAAGGCAGTTGGTTATCAGTACAAAAACGTTCTACTGGGCGGGAATACACCCCAGTGGCTTCAAAATAAAGGATGGGATGATTAGCTCGTTGAACAACTTTAAGCAGTTTAGCAAACCCGGAACGGGTATGTAAGACTTGAAATTCAGCTTGGCAAGTCTCGTGGGCATACCAAACCATGTAACTGTGACCTTCGGAAACATCTAAAGCGATCACATCAGACAATTTATCGCTTCCTAGCAATTTATTTATTTTTGAAGTTATTCGCTCACCTAGACAACTAAACTCATTTCCTGTACGCGGCCTCGTAGGTCCTCAATCTTAAACCAGCTTAAAGCTGTGGAGATGGCGACGACCCTTTTTTATTACGGACTCGAAGTCCCTCAGAGCATGAACGGTCTTTAGCTTCATCTCCAGTGTAACGAAAAAGATCCAGTTAGAAGCTGATTTTTAT
>NZ_AZEY01000005.1 GCF_001434255.1 Lentilactobacillus diolivorans DSM 14421 | reverse complement strand
AACGTTTATCAATCCCGCAAAACAGCTTATGTACGGATGCAATACCCTACGTTGGTTCTAACCAAATCAGGTTCAAAGGGATTGGCAATCCGCCATCTCAGCATACAGCACCCCTAGTGATCATATTTGAATAACTCTATTTTACCATGATTCAATTTTTTCTGAAGCGCAATTAAATAGCTTCGCAAACTGCATTTCCAACGTATTTATTCTATAATTGTGACTGATAACCATTTCAAGGGAGTGATCAACTATTAAAGCATTATATTTTGACCAATTTGGTGGTCCTGATGTTCTAAAATACGGTAACTTACCGGACCCTCACTTATCTAAAAACGACGTTCTGGTTCGAATGGAATATGCGGGCCTTAACTTTGCTGACATATATCGGCGGAGAGGAACGTATCATATCGACAAACGGACACCCTATATTGATGGTTATGAAGGGCTAGGTGTCGTTATTGACATGGGCGCCCAGGTTTCAAAACATAAACTTGGCGAAAAAGTTTTCTTTGTTGATGCACCGTTTGCCAATGCCGAATTGGTTGCCGTTCCCGAAGATCACGCAATCACCGTTCCAGACGGCTTAGATGATCAATTAGTTGCGAGTGTTGGTTTACAAGGCCTAACCGCAGATTTTCTTGCCCATGACCTTGGCCGCAATCATCCTAACGACAATGCCTTTATTCACGGGATTAGTGGCGGCGTAGGTCAAATCCTGTCACAAATCTTAACTGCTGACGGTGTCAACGTTTATGGCGTCACCTCAACTGCTGACAAGAAAAAGATCGCGCTTAATCAGGGTGCTAAAGATGTCTTTTTACGTAAGGAACCTTGGCTTCAAGCCTACGTTGGCGAATTTGATACCGTATATGATGGTGTTGGCGTGACGCTTGATCAAAGCATTGAATTACTAAAACACCGTGGCAATTTGGTCTTCTTTGGCATGGCTGGCGGTAACCCGCCAAAAGTTGACTTGGTCACATTACTTTCACAGTCCAAAAGCATTTTAACCGGTGACCTTTGGGATTACCTCACAGATTATTGGGAACGGGTCGCCCGCAGTAAACGACTGTTCAAATACTTCGAAGCAGGCAAAATAAAAATTAGTCAACCCACAATTTTCCCACTCAAAGACGGTCAACTGGCCCATAAGTTTTTGGAAACCGGTAATAGTGCCGGAAAGATTCTTTTGCAAACTTAGTTTTTAGTTTCCGATCGAAATAATGACAACTCTGAAAAATATTTGCTAGAAAAAGTAAACAGAACTCAAAAGAGAGCCGATCCAAGCAATTTTGGAAACGACTCTCTTTTTAATTGACGTTCTTAACAATTAAAAAATGTCGACAAGCAGCAACCCGGTTACCTGATTAACTTTTTAATAGTTAACCTCCAGTGCACCATTGGTTTATATTCTCTTCCGCTCAAACATTAAAAACGCCGCAAGAATAAACAGAATACTGTAACCAATATTTCCGATCATCAATTGTTTAATTGTTAATAATGTATTTTCATAATACGCCGGATTTGACCATTCATTTGGCATATTCAGCATATTGAAAGGATTCCATCTGAGCAACGGGATGCTTCTACCAACATTTCTTAGGAGCATCATCGAAACACCCTGGCCAATAAAAATAACCGTAATCCCGCTGGCAATCGCAACCGCCGCACTTTTAGCCGCACAGGATAGTAGCAGAGCCGCACCAATGATAACAATTGAGCCCAAAAAATCAATTAGGCACTCATTGATCAAATTGCTCATTAACGATTGGCCGTACTCATAGTTGGCACTAAACGAATATTTACCTCCATACATTAACCACTTAATCGGCAGCGTAAATCCAAATGCCAGCAAGTGCAGATAGGCATCGTAAAGAATAATAATCGAAAACTTGGATAAAAAGATCCGCACTTTTCCCTTGTCCTCAATAACCAAATGTTTAATCGTGCCATACTCATATTCCATGGAAATCGTCGTGGCGCAAACCACGATCATGATAATGAGTACCCATTCGGTGCCGGCAAATGCTGCTGTAATGTACCATTGGGCATCTGGTGAATGCCTTGCCATAAAGCCAACCGCCAGCATGGCCATAAATAAAACAATTGGGGTATACCACGTCCCTCTTTTATGAATCAACTTATAGAACTCTTCACTCAGCAATTCTTTCATTACCTGTTACCCCCTTGATGTTCTAGTACCGTTAGTACAGAATCTTCCAAATCGGTTTGTAGATGCTGAACGTCATTAATTTGAATGTGATGCGTTAATAAGATGTTAAATAAGTCATTCAAACTTGGCGATTCGGTTAATGAAACACGGACACTCATGCTGGTTTCTGCCACACAAAACCGGTTTGCAGCCAAGAGTTTCGCGCATTGATCATTTGATGACGTCATTAACGATAAATAGTTGGCACCGAGTTCGTGTAAATGAATCATTGAATCTGCCAAAACAACATTTCCGTGATCTAAAAGTACGACTTGATCAATCATCTTTTCCAATTCACTTAAAATATGACTGGAAACCAGAAACGTTGTCCCATTCTCGGCTAATTTTAAGATTAAATTGCGCAAATCCCGATTTGACATCGGATCCAGGCCATTCATTGGTTCATCTAAAATAACCAGTTCGGGGTGTTGCAAGAGTGCGATCGCAATTCCCGTTTTTTGTTTCATCCCCAACGAATAATGAGCAACCGGCTTATCAACATAATCGGTCATCCCCATTACTTCAACAATCTTTCGAACGTCATTGCTGTCCTTATGAGAATAAAGCATGAGCTGCTCGCGGCCGGTTAAAAAGGGATAAATTGCCGGACTCTCAATTAACTCCCCAACCCGCTTGGCACCTTTAGCTGAATGAGCGTCATTAAATCTAACTTCGCCAGAGTCCGAGGCATAAATACCAAGAATAATCTTCATGATGGTCGACTTACCGACCCCATTTGGACCAATCAAACCAACAATTGACCCTTTAGGAACTTGAAAGCTGATGTCGTTTAATACGGTATGCCTCCCAAATCTTTTTGAAACGTGTTTGACAGTCAAAACATTCTCCAAACCAACTCATCCTCTCCATGAATTTTTAGATTCGTTTTGAGCGTACAGCAAGCCCACCCACTCGTACATAGGATTTCAATAATGCTATCGAGAATAGCTTGAAGGCTCTTCGAAGTCGGGTATGCTAAAAATAGTAGCAACACAACCAACACATATTTTAATGAAATCAGGTGGAAATTTATGATAACGATTGGAAACAAAATTAAGCAGTTACGACATCAAAAGGGAATGACTCAGCAACAACTGGCAACCCAACTTTGTGTATCACGCCAAACCATTTCGAGCTGGGAAACTGACCGAAACATCCCCGATATTGAAACGTTAACCAGAATCGCTGCATATTTCAACATTCAGGTTGGAACGATTATCTCTTCTCAAAACGCTGATTCGGTTTACCTTCATAAATATCAACAATGCATGATGGATATTATCTTAGCTATCTTGCTGGTTGAAAGAGTCACCCAGTTATCGACTACCTTTGGGTTGCACTGGATGAACTTTATCGTTATTTTTTATTTGATTATCTTTTTCTTGGCGCTTAAACAAGCCAACTACTTTTTGAATGCCGGATTAATTATTTTCGGAATGACCAGCATTCTTAGTGGATTCGCAAACCTTTTTTGGATGGGGTTCGGTTTCCGATTTACTTGCTTTATTTGTGGCGTTTTGTCACTAATCGTCTTTGCAATAAATGTTCACCAAGCACTTTTTAGAAAACAATGTCAGTTGCGAAAAGTCAATCGGGCTTGAATAAGTGGGGATGACGACCGCTACCTTCATCGCATGGCCTGTTACGTTTCCTTTCAAATAATATGTAACATTATCATTGCTATCTTAGATTGACTCATTTGATTCACTGGAAAGTTACCCCATGTTAATCTTTTAATATGGATAAAATTATTATGCCATTAAAGAAATTCCCGAACCGCCATGATAATTAACTTTGATTCCTTAGGAGAACATTTATGAAATTTAACTGGAACTATACATTTGTCGCCAATAGTCCACTAGCCATTTTATGGGCCTTCGTCATGATTGATGGTTTGGTATTAACGATGACACCGGTGAACCTATTACTGGCAATTGGTATAACCGGGATTGTTTGGCTCATTTACTACCTATTGTTTGAACGAAACTATTTTCGAAGCCACCCACTGTTCAATCCTCAAAACCAGAAAGCCGGAAAAGCAGCCAGTTTGGTGACAATTCTCGGAGCATGGTTGAGCCTTATACTATTCTTCCTAACGCGAAACGCTTTGCTGATTTTTAGCTTGCTTATCCTGACCAACTTAATTCGCGATGGTTTTACAACCCCTAAGCAAACCACCCAAGAAGGAGATCGTATTAAATGAAATTTGATTGGCGTTTCAGCTTTATTTTTAGCCTGCCAATATTCACTCTGTGGTTAACACTAATCCTTTATGTATGTTTTGTTTCAACTACAATTGATTGGCCAATATTCTTAATAACAATCGCCATCTTTAGCATCTGCATGACTACTTACTATTTCTTATTCCAAAGAAAATACTATCAAACACATTCGGAAATGAATCCTCAAAACCGAAAATTCAAGCATTCGATCATCATTCCAACTATGGGTTTAATGATTAGCCTGACTGCTTATTTGCTTAGTCATATCCCACTTATTACAATCGGTGTTTTGTCATTGGCCGTTTTTATTCAAGCTGGCTACTCAGTGGCAAAATAACTTTAATGAGACGAAACTCCCTGCTGCTTTTTAGCTGATCCATCCTAAATAACTCTATCAAGATTATTTTTCAATTCCTATCCAAATCACTCATAAGGAGATGGCATCAAATGAAATTTGATTGGCAATACAGTTTTATTTTTAGTCTGCCGATATTCGCCACGTGGTTGACCCTTGTCATTTATACATACTTTGTTTCATCCACATTAACTTGGCAAAGCTTTTTAATAGCCTTAGCTGTTTTGGGGTGCTGCCTGGCCGCCTACTATTTCTTATTTCAAAGAGGGTTCTATCAAGCCCACCCAAAAACAGATCCTCGCAATCGAATATTCAATCATTCGGGAATTATAACTACAATTAACTTAATTGTCTGTCTCACTGCCTATTTTCTCTATAAAGATCCGCTCATTGTAATTGGGATTATGTCCTTTGGTGTCTTTATTCAAGCCGGCAACTCAGTCCCTAAATAATTTTTGTGAGGTAAAAATTTTGAGCAAACTCAATTGGAAATACAGTTTTATCAATAACCTACCGTATTTTGTAATTTTAGCAATCTACACAATATCGTTTCCATTCACTAAACACCGAAATTCGGGAAGTTTGCTTGGCCCAATTCTTATTTTTATCATCATTTGGCTGGGATACTATTTGTTATTTCAGAAAAAATATTGGCAAAAACATCCCGAGGCAAACATCTTAAATCGAAAACTAACCTTGATGAGTTGGTTGATTAGCATTGTGGGCGCAGTTGGCCTGCCGGTATATGTCCTCGTTACCCAATCCCATACCAATTTCTTTTTGTTTATGAGTTATTTATTAATCTTGCTGCTTATTAGAGATAGTTTTTCTGAACCTAAAGACAACATTTGTTAGAGGTGAATTTTTACAAATGATTTTCGACTGGCGTTACAGTCTGTTCCAAAATGCACCGATTTTGCTTGCAGCAGGTTTGTTTTTTATTGAAATCAGATACTCAATTAGCATAATCGCCTTTAACTACCTTGACTTGGCAGGTGTTTTCCTAGGCCTCTGGCTGCTTTACTATTTAACGGTTCAGAAGCGGTTCTACGGGAACCATTCAGCCTATAAACCGACCAACCGACAATTAACCGGTCTCGGACTGATCATTACGATCACCGGCATTATGATTTGTGCGGCTTTGTTTTTCGAGATCCCGGCGAAAAATGACTGGACGGCATGGTTGGCTGTTGTCTTGTCAGTTATTTTAAAGGATTGCTGCACCCTGACAAAATTAACCACTATTCAGCACAAACCATTTTGATTTTTGACACATAAAAAAGATTGGAACAATCATCCAAAATCACGATTATAGCGTCTTATTAATAAGAATCCCGTAAAACCAGCGTTTTTGTAAACTGATTTTACGGGATTTCTTAAAAAGAATTGTTTCATCGACTATGTCCCAGCCACAGACCATTTTAAAATTGGCGGTGGAAAAGATGTTTGGTTTCTATGCTAGATTTTTTAATTCGATAGTAAAGTAGGATCGAAAAAGATTAATGTTGACCAAGATCGGTTTCAACATCCGCGAGTGAAAATAACGGCAACTGCGCCAAATAGTCGCAATCTTTCCGATTCCCGGCATCTCCCTCCGCCAAAATGGCATATCGACCAATCACACTTGCACCAGCCCGGTTAAGTAAGTCTTCCGCAGCCACCAATGAGCCACCGGTACTGATAACATCGTCAACCAGAATAATCCGTTTGCCTTTAATTAAATCGGCATCAGTGGCGTCGAGAACCAAGTGCTGGACGTTAGTCGTCGTGATCGACTTTACTTGAATACTCATTGGATTTCGCATGTATAACTTTTCGCTTTTCCGTAACACAACGTAATGCTGACGACCGGCCAATCGACTCATTTCTTCGGCTAATGGAATCCCTTTTGTTTCAATCGTTACAAAATAATCAAACGGTTTTGTTATCCGCTTAGTCAATTCAATTGCCGCGTAATGGGCCAATTCGGCATCCCCAAGCAGCACAAATGACGCAATTGCTGTTGTTTGATTAATTGGAATGATGGGTAATGTTCGTTTTAGCTTACCAACCGTTAACTCATATGATGATTGCACTTGTTTCTTCCTCCAAGTTATGAACTTTTAAATGCTTTTTCGGTATTATATTCGTATTTATACTAATTTAACACCTACATGAAACGAATGTCGAGGTTTATATGGCCAATACACGAACTAAATGGACAAAAATAGTCGTAAAAACACACGTTATTTGATGTGTTCTTACGACTATTTTTACTAAATAACAGTTGTGGCTACCCAGGATCCCTTATGTATTCGCTCAAATCTGAGTAGTTAGAATGATATGCCAAGTGTGATCGTCAAAATAACGCCCAAAGCGTGACCTGCATCGCGGTTACCCTCGATGAATCCTTGAATAAAACTGTAAAATTCCGGCACCAAAATCAATGCCACCCAAACGGCTCCCCAGATGACCGCCGATTTGGTCAATGCCTTATTGAAATCGCGCCAACGGACCGAGTATAAGAAACCAATGAAGCAAACGATAATGGGTAGTGTAAACCAATCACTTAACGCATTACCAGAAACGCCAATCAACTTAAGAATGGCAAACCCGATAACTGCAATGATAACCCCATACATCACAATATCTGCTGACTTACTTGTACCATGTTCATTTTCCATTTTATTCATTAAATCTGCATCTCCTCTAATTAATTCATCCAGTGAAATTTGAAATAAATCACTAATTGCTACCACATTCGCAAAACTTGGCAATATCGATCCGTTTTCCCATTTTGAAATCGATTGACGGGAAATATGCAATTTCTCCGCTAAGTCATTTTGAGATAACTGGTTAATTTGACGTTGCTTTTGAAGCTGTTCACCGATTCTCATTTTGTTTCCTCCTTGATGAATTCAGTATATCGGGATTTGAGGGGTAGCGGGGAGTACTTAATGGTTGCCCCAATAATTTTACCGAAAACTAAAACGGTAACCATAAATTTCGTTACCGTTTTGTTAATCCTATTTATTCTGATCAAAACGGCGATTACGCAGATAATCCTCGGCCCATAACCCATAGATAAAGGCAATGCACAGAGTAATCAATAAAAAAGTAATGCTCTTAACATCAACGAACCCAAATGATAATCCGATCAATAACCAAAGGGGGATTAAAAGGAACAATGATCCTGTCGCATATACTTTAAAGATGCCCCATTTTTGGTGCCAACATGCACGTTTGCTAAATATATGAAACAAAAATAATCCACAGAATCCGAACCGATGGCGAACATTCTTAGTATTGTAGCGATAACGATCACAAATATCCTTTTTTAGTTCCGCCAAAAGCTGTGGTTCATTTCTAATTAATTCTTCAAATGGTAAAGCATAATAATCACTAATCAGCAATAATGTGGGCAGGTCTGGATAATCCCGACCACTCTCCCAATCTGAAACAGTATCAATTTCAACGTGAAATTTATCTGCTGCTTCTTCTGGAATAATTTTTAATTCGACTCGACGCTGTTTAAGAATCTTACTTAACATTAAAGTCACTCCTATGTCACTCTAAACTTCTAATTAAAAGTCATTATGGCAAAAAAATTGAAAACTTAAAAGCACAATTTGCTTACCCCAATTACCCGGTTATTAGAGTTAAAAATTATATTCCAAAGTTAGAATGTCAAAAACCGCAAACCAAATAGCAAACTTTGACTAAATGGTACATACACTACTTTAGTTATGGCTGTCTACGAAACTTAGCTTGCGAAATAGTAAAACCTTTTCGTATATTAAATGACAGGAGGTGAATTTAAATGAACTTTAGCCATAAAATCAAGCAGGCAAGGTTAGACCAAAATCTAACCCAAGATTGGGTCGCGAAACAACTGCATCTTTCTCGAAAAACAATTTCCAGTTGGGAAAATGCCCGTAGTTACCCCGACATTGCCAGTTTAGTGAAGCTCAGTAATCTTTATCAAATATCATTAGATCAATTATTGAAGGAGGATGAAGCAATGATTAAACATTTTCAAGAACAATCAAATAATCATAAACGAAACGCCATGATTGCAACAATCTGCTATTACTTAAATATTGGGTTGCTTTTCTTTGTCATCATCAATCAACACTGGAGTGTGTCACCGTTATTAACGGATAGTCTCTACCTTTGGATCATTAATTTAATTCTCTTGGCAACCTTTTACGATTTTGGTCGATTAAACACTAAACTAAAGCACTTCGCCAAATTGACATCAAAGCGACTCCAACTGATGGGCATCATCCTACTAATAATGACCATCTTTCTTTCGCTTTTTCCAATTGGCAATGTCACCCCGTTTTTACTGGGAAAACTGTACGGACAGACCTTCTTCATTGTGATCACTGCACTTAGTATCAGTTTTGCTGTTTTTGGAAGTCCCAAATCATCAGAGTAATCCTCAGAGTCTGATATTAATCAAGGTCAATTTGATAAATTTTCATTTCACCAGCTGTATCAACCAATTGCCCCCAGTTTTTTAATACAACCTTTTGAGACGCAATATTATCTCTATGAACCGTAACCAAAACAGAAGTCAACCCCATTTTGGCAGCCTCTCCCAATAACAAACCTAATAATTTTGAACCATATCCCCGCCCCCGCTCACTCATTGAGATTGCATAGGCAATGTTACCACCATCTTTTTTCAGCCTGTCGGTTAGTCGATGCCGAATCCGGCCAATTCCCACGGGACGATTATCAGCCAAGAGCCAAAATGTTGTCTGGGGGACAATGACCGCATCCCCAAAATTTGGTTGAGACTCAAGCTGGCACTTCTGCAGCCAATCCTGATAGTCGGAATAACTGTGATTTCGGACTGGATTGCTGAATCGGCGGGCTTCGGATTCAATCGATTGAAGCATCCGATAAAATGAAATCCCATCGTTGAGACGAACTCTTCTGATTTGTAAGTTTTGATCGTCAATTTTCAATTCAATCCCTACCTTCTATTTTTTAAACGCCATACCGTTGTCCAAAACAAACATAACGTTACCCAATCCTAGACACGTAGCGATCTTTCACTAAGATCACTGCGTTTTTTAATCTTCATTAGGTAACATATAGTTGTTTGATTAATGATCCAGAACCAAAAAAGTATTAAACTTTTTTTAGTCGTTTAAACCGTGAAGCCACGCGGTTACGGCGCCTCATTCTCATTTTAGTCTGAGCACTATATATTGATTATCAGCGAGTGGCGATATACTATATATAGTATCAGCTCACAGGAAATGAGCACAATCAAGGATTAGGAGGTACCGTTATGCAAGCAATGAAACTTTCGTCAGTTTCGCTTTCTGACGAATTTATAAATCAAGTTAAAGATGAAGTAACACCACATTGGGGTGAACTTGGATGGGTTACCTACAAGCGTACATATGCTCGCTGGTTACCTGAAAAACAACGGACTGAAAACTGGGACGAGACCGTTAAACGAGTGGTTGAAGGTAATGTTAACCTCGATCCCCGACTTCACGAGGAAAATGTTGATCCAAAAGTTGTTGACGAGCTAACCGAAGAAGCTAAGAAACTCTATAAATTAATTTATGGCTTGGCAGCCACACCATCCGGACGAAACCTCTGGATTTCAGGAACCAGTTATGAACACCGTAATGGCGATGCTTTGAATAACTGCTGGTTCATCGCTGTACGACCACAACCATACGGGAATAGTCATATTGTACCTGAATATCTAAAGCCTGATCAACCAGCCGTTTCAATGCCTTACTCATTTATGTTTGATCAATTAATGAAGGGCGGCGGTGTCGGTTTTTCTGTCACCAAAGAAAATGTTCATAAGATTCCAATGGTTGATGATAAAGTTAATCTAACCGTTATCATTGACAAGAACAGCGAATCATATGAAGCCTCACTCAAGATGGGTGCAGTTGATAAAGATGATTGGCTGAAAAATCATTCATTAAACGACGTTCAATATTATAAATCACCTGATACCCGTGAAGGCTGGGTCATTTCCAACGCGCACTTAATTGACCTTCACTTCGACCAGACAACTCCTAATCATCAACGAAATTTAGTTTTGGATATGAGTGAAATTCGACCAAAGGGTGCAAAAATCAAAGGATTTGGCGGAACTGCCTCCGGTCCAATGCCATTAATTGAAATGCTATTTGATATTAATGATGTTTTGAATACACATGTTGGTCAACATTTGTCAGCTGTTGACTGTACTGATATCGGTAATCTAATTGGTAAAACTGTTGTGGCCGGTAATGTGCGCCGTTCCGCAGAGTTAGCATTAGGTTCAGCCGACGATGAAGACTTCATTACAATGAAGCAGGATAAAGAGAAGCTTTACCATCACCGTTGGGCATCTAACAACAGTGTTGCGGTTGACTCTAATTTTAACAACTATGGTCCCGTTGCTGATTCAATTCGGCATAACGGTGAACCCGGAATCGTTAACTTGGAGCTCTCACGCAACTATGGTCGTAAAATCGATGGTGTTCAAAAGGGAATCGATGCTAACGTTGAAGGAACCAACCCTTGTGGTGAAATTTCTTTGGCAAACGGTGAACCCTGCAACCTATTCGAAGTCTTTCCATATGTTGCCAGTCAGCAAGGCTGGGATCTTCACGAAGCCTTTAGATTAGGAACTCGTTACTCAAAACGGGTTACCTTCAGTAACTACGACTGGGAAGTTTCACGTAACGTCATCGAAAAGAACCGTCGAATCGGCATTTCAATGTCAGGAATTCAGGATTGGATTTTAAGTGAACTTGGCAATCGGGTTGTTACTGGTTTTGAAGATACTAAAGATCCAGAAACCGGCAAATTAGTTAAGAAACCACTGTATGATCAACGTGCGGTTAAGCAAGTTGATGGTTTGTATCAAGCAGTTGTTGCTGCTGATAAAGAATATTCAGATACTTTAGGCTGCCAACCATCTGTTAAGCATACAACAGTTAAACCTTCAGGAACCGTTGCCAAATTAGCGGGTGTTTCCGAAGGCATGCATTTCCACTATGCGGGCTACTTGATTCAACGGATCCGATTCCAAGACACCGATCCATTATTGCCTGCATTAAAGGCATGTGGTTACCACATTGAACCTGATGTTTACACTAAGAACACAATGTGCGTTGAGTTCCCAATTCGGGCCGCACACGCTGACAGCAAAGAATTCGCTTCAGCTGGTAACGTCTCAATTGCTGAACAATTCGCAACTCAGGCATTCTTACAAACTTACTGGTCAGACAATGCCGTAAGTTGTACCGTCACTTTCCAAAAAGATGAAGGCGACCAAATTGCCCCATTGATGAGACAATATCGCTTCACTACCAAGTCAACATCATTACTTCCGTATGCCGGCAATGGCTTCAAACAAGCACCTAAAGAGCCAATTGATGAAAAGACTTATGAAAACCGCGTTATGGAAATTCATGGTAATGTTGAAACAATTTTTGAGAAACAAAACGGTAACCATGATAAAAAGGGTGTTGAGTTAGTTGGTCAAACCGATTGCGAGGGTGGCGCTTGCCCAATCAAGTAAGCAATCCCTGATTTGGATCAGCATCTTAGCTTTTAAAACAATTAATTTAACTTAAAACGAAGACTCAAAGGGGACTGGAACAAAGCTGATCAAGCTTGGTTGCCAGTCCCTTTTTACTGCTCAGTAAAAGATTTGCTATACTAGGTTGTGAGCGATTAACTCATTAACAACTGGATAATAAAATGGAGGTTACCATGGTAAAAATTTATACAAAAGTCGGCGATCACGGCTACACAAAACAAGTTACTGGAAAGATGGTTCCAAAATACGACTTACAAATTGAAGCTTTGGGGGCAATTGATGAATTGGACTCATGGCTGGGTTACGTTTTATCCGTCCTATCACCAAAAGCAAGTCCTGAACTTACGCCACGAATTAAAAAGATTCAGCATAATTTGTATGAACTTCAAGCAGACATTACTGTCAAACGCCATCACAATATTACTCCCGATGATACGAAAGCGCTAGAAACAGAAATTGACGATATCATGAGTAAGTTTCCAAGAATTAAAGCATTTATTTTACCAGGTGGTAAGCAATCCGGTGCCTCGCTACAATATGCACGGGCACTGGCGCGGAAGGCAGAACGAATGGTGGTCGAGCTTCATGAGAAACAACAACCTCTCTCTGATGATCTGTTAGAATACTTTAACCGCTTATCCGACTACTTGTTTACTTTGGCACGCTACGCTAACTTTTTAGATGGGTATCAGGACGAAGTCAGCAAACTAAAATAACATTTACTGATTTTAAAACCGATTTCATTGACTGACGGTTACAAAAAGCGGCTGGGGCAAAAGTAATTTTTGTCGCCAGCCCTTTTATATAATCACGATTATTACCAAATAAAGTGGAATGAAAGGCAACTTCCTGCCAGGTAACTACCTTTCGTCCCACTTTTTTCTTCATCTAAAAAATCTGCATATTTTTAGATGAATGAACCTACTTGCAAAAATATTATAGAAGGAAGGCTTAACCATGTTTCTTGTCCAAGTCTATTGGGGAGATCTTATTTACACAATCATTATGAATGCAGTTCTCATTGCAATCTTAGCAGCAATCGTATATGCTGTTATTAAGTTTATTCGTAAATAGTTAATAAAGTGATGACTAAAGAGGTGCCATTTAATGATTAGAAAAGCCACAAACATGACAAACAGTTTCTTTATTATCGTCATTATTTTTGGCGTAATTAGTTCACCATTTGAATTCTTCATCAGACGAACTAATTTTGTCTCCCAAATATTTCAGATCTTTTTTTATCATGGTATGACAGGCTTTATCGGGGCAATCCTAATACTATCAGTCATCTGGTTGACGCTATTTGTGATCATTGTATTTTTCGGTTGGTTAAAAGCAAAAATGGACAGCTGGGATAACCATTAAAGTTTCATAATTAATTTTAATGTCGCCTCAACCGCTTGCTCGTTAATCTGGTCACCCTCCTACAAACGGTCTCGAATATTTTCGGTCATCATTCTTCATGATGCCACGGATCCAGCCTTCAGAACATTTGAATCGATTAATAATTTTCGAATCACATGCCATAAGCAAATTCTTTTCTTTAATGTTCAATTCGCTCAGGGTAGGCTGTCGAATAAACAAGAAAGGCACCATCCAAATTTTTCACTTTAAATCCATTATTTTTAAGAATTCGCTCGGCCAAGTAACTCCGCTGACCACTTCGACAACTCACAATAATCAATCGGTCTTTAGGAATTTCAGCCAAATGATCGCGTAGATCATCTAACGGGATATTGGTTGAACCTGGTAATTTGCCATCACGCTTAAGCTCACCAGGGGTTCGAACATCAATGAGATAAGCGCCATCCTTAATTGCGCCTTCCAGTTGATCAAATTGCAAATTATCCGACAATCCTTCAACCAAGTTACTGGCAGCATAACCAATCATATTAACAGGATCTTTAGCTGACCCAAATGGTGGCGCATAACTTAATTCGAATTCCGGTAAATCAAAAACCGTCATGCCGGATTTGATTGCTACCGAGAGAATATCAATTTGCTTATCAACGCTCTTCTCGCCAACAGCTTGAGCTCCAAATAACTTTCCGGTTTGCGGTTCAAACAATAGTTTCATTGATAGTGGCTTCCCTCCGGGATAAAAGGCAGCATGGTTTTGACCGGTTGTATGGACTGCCTGATAATTAATCCCAGCCCGTTTTAACTGAGCAACATTTAAACCTGTGGCTGCTGCTGCAACATCAAACGCCCTAACAATCGCGGTTCCAATACCACCACGATTTTCCCGGGGTAATCCCATAATCACGTCAGCTACCTCACGCCCTTGACGATTGGCAGGAGAAGCTAATGGAATGGATACTAATTGCCCTGTCAGCAATTGTTTCACCAGAATTGCATCCCCAACCGCATAAATATCTGGTTGTGACGTCTGATAATGTTTGTCAACAATGATCCCGCCTAACTCACCTGTTTTTATCCCAGCCGCTTGGGCCAGTGCAGTATTTGGTCGAACACCAACAGCCGAAATAACCAGGTCAGCCTTAATCTGGCTGCCATCGTTCAAAGTTAATTGGTGGCGATCAATTTTATCAATCTGAGTGTTTAACTTCAGCGTAACGCTATGCTCACTCAACTCATGCGAAATCAACGCAGCCATTTCAGGGTCCATAAATGGCAGTACCTGAGACCCGGCATCAATTAACATCACACTAAGTCCCCGTTTAATCAGGTTTTCTGCTACCTCAATGCCAATCGATCCCGCGCCAATAATTGCAACACGCGTGGGTGCTTGCGATAATTGAGCCATTATTTTATCAACATCCGGAATATTGCGCAGGGCATAAACATAGTCTGCTGATCCCATTCCAGGAATATTTGGCTTATCGGCAACTGAACCCGGTGACAAAATCAATTTATCATAAGTTATGGTCTTTGATAGGCCATGGTGCACAGCTGTGATCTGGTGATTATCAGAGTTAATTTCAGTAACAGTCGTTTCAGTTCGAACATCGATTTTAAATCGTTTTTTAAGCTGTCGGGGTGATTGAACAATTAAATCCTCTCGATTAGCAATTTCGCCGGAAAGATAATATGGCAAACCACAATTTGCGAACGAAACATATGGTCCTTTATCCAAAACAATGATTTCAGTCTCTTCCGAAAGTCGACGTAATCGAGCGGCGGCAGACATACCACCGGCAACCCCACCAATAATGACAATTCGCATTTAATAACCTCCTATACTAGAAACCGGGCCGTTCCAGGCGCTTACCCCACCTTTAACATTCACAACATGGCAACCGCTGGTCATAACTAGGTTGGCGGCCCGCATATTTCGCGCACCGGAACGACACATCAAATACCCAAGTTGGGGATCAAGCGGTTTAATTTTAACGGTCAACTCAGACAATGGCACGTTAATTGTACCAGAAATGTGGTTCAGCCGAAGTTCCATTGGTTCGCGAACATCAATAACAATTAGATCCACTTTAAATCGTTTCTCTAATTGGGTTGTGTTAACAGAATTTATTTTCAAAGATCAAAAAGCGTCTCCTTAAGTTTAAATATCCCCATAGGGTATCGGTTTTCGTTCAGGATAACGCTTTTTACTATTCCTATAAATTTTCTTCTAAGCGCCACGACACACGGGTTTAACAAACTCCTCGAAAATTATTCTCCGGCTGCCCGCTTTCTATTAAACAGCTGAAATGACTTGTTTACCCAAGATAAGTTCATCGTGAATTTCAATATGATTATTACCAATTAACGGAATTTCCGGCTTTTGCCGACGTGCTAAATCAACAGCGTCGGGGATCACTTTTTTAAATCGATAGCCGCGATGCTGATAAAAAATCATCGCTTGGAGGTTATCGTTAGTCGTTGTTACCAGAACCTGGGAAATTTGATGGTTAATTGCAGTTGTTTCGACACCCTGCAACAATAACGAACCAATGCCACGCCCCTCAAGAAGGCTATCAAGGCTAATAATTTCAACTTCTGATACTCGTTTTACATATGTAACCAGACCAACTATTTGTTCTTCCGAAAAAGCCACAAATCCGTCCAGATGATCAATGTCATATTCGCCGGAAGACACAATCATCTTGTCAGTCAACCACTTTTTTGTAAAAAAATGATGAACCCGTTGTCGGCAATGCCTAATGTTCTGAATTATTAATTGCATTCTCCATCTTCCCTTCCCAACCAAAACACCTTAGTTCTGAATCTCTTGTACAACACCGACATCTAGTATTAACGTTAAAGCAACAATTATAATGATACGAATTAAATCCGTTTCTTGAAAATTCTGATTGACAATCGCCATAATTGGATCAACCAATAAGATAAGTGCCCCAACATTTAAAAGACCAAAAATGAGTGCATAAAATAGCCGCTTAAAGGTCATACCATCACCATTCCTCCATTTTTAACCAGACGCTTCTATATCGGATGCCAAACGCCCTAAGTTATCCAATCATTCTATAATTAAAAACCACAAACCATCTTTATTTTCTTGATTGTCACCACCTTATCAATAAACTTCCGTTTGAACAAGCAACAATTGTTTTACATCATCATTTTATAGCCCACTCTATGGTTTCTGGTTTCCAATCCAGTTTTCGATGTCATATGAGTTTGAACTGTAACGCACATGCTGATTAATGCACCATTCACGGCTTTTGCAAATAGCCTTTGCAAACACAAAAAAGGCCAAAACAAATGTTCAACTTGTTTTGACCTCTTGAATTCAAACGTCTCATTTACTCAACGTTTTGCTATTCAACTACTTGTGACTTCTTTGTGCTTTATTTTCCTTAATAATCTTTAATGCCCGTTTACGTACCTTAATACTTGGGCTCTTAAGACGACGATAAGCACTACCTAAATCTTGTTTTTCCATAATAAGCCTCCTCATGAAAGAAATATCACATTCCTGATAATCTGTAACGTCAATCAGTCTTAATTAAACGAAAGATACCACGACTACCAACTTGCTTTGTGAACACCCGGGATTTGGCCTAAGTGAGCATATTTTCTAAAATTCAATCGTGACATATCGAATTTACGCATATAACCACGTGGCCGCCCATCGATATGATCACGGCGACGTAAACGAATTGGATTCGAATCTTTTGGTAACTTGGCTAAAGCTTCGTAGTTGTGTTCCTTTTTTAATTCTCTTCTCAAATCAGCATACTGTGCAATTAACTTTTGCTGCTTTTCATACTTTATAATTTTTGATTTTTTTGCCATTATTCAATCTCCCTTACTTCGTTTCTCTAAAAAGTGCTTTACGTCTTAGCTTTGGCGAATACTTTTTTAATTCCAATCGATCCGGATTATTTCGAATATTCTTACTCGTTAAATAAATTCGTTCGCCAGTTTCAACACATTCTAAAACAACATGTTTTCGCATATTAATTTTTCCTTTCTAAAATCAAGTCTTAAAATTATAGATCATTTATTTTTGCTTAAATAGTAGCGGTTACTATTTATTATGGATATTCCGTTCCATTTTGTCAAGGATAAAGATGGTTTTATCTCTGGACAGATTATGGCTAAAACTAGAAGGACAAACATCAATCTCTGTTCGAAATAAGACCAGAAAAAAAGCAGATTCACCAGTTAATCCGGTTAAATCTGCTTTACTTATTAATAATTAATGGTCACTAATCTGAAATTCGGCTTTCTTCGATAAACAGTATTTCGATCGTATAGATAAATATAGTTCTTACTAATTTTCTTTACATTATAAGTATAATGTTCACTGTTTGAAGCGATCCCACGATAATCCTGATTAGTTGAATACGTCCATCCGGCAATTCGATAAGCATCGTTACCTAATGACTTATATTTTACATACGTCAGTCCGTATGGGTCGTTCTTATAGTAAGCCTGTAGATTATTTGAGTAAACTAACGTATTCATTCCCGTATGATTTTGCCAATAGGTTATGTATTGTTTGGGAGAATCCGTAACAAGGTACCAAGTCCCGCGTAGTGCTTTTGGAGTTCCTGAATGATAAGTACTTGCCTTAACTGGTGTTACAGTAGTCAAGCCTAACCCAATTCCTAAAGTTACAACCGCCAACGATATTTTAAAAAAACGCAACGATAACACTTCCTCAATACTAATTTAATATTTTACACATAAATATATTTTACTCAGCTTAGTTAACAGTGTCAACGTAAATTTATGATTTTACTCATAATATTTTTATCTTATCCTAACCATATACTTATGATTAGTAAGCACAAAATAAGTAACCTATCTTGGCCACTAACTATCACCGAAATTTTTTTCAGAATAATCGTTCCTCAAACAACATAAACACCATTTTGGATTTATTTTTTCTTTATGGATAATTAAAAAGCCAAGCAGGTTTTACCCTGATCTCAGCTTCAGATTAGTTCAATACGATTTTTGGCTATTTAGTTTCTTTAACCACTAATTATTTGTTTCTACCCAATTTTGTAATAAATAGATACTTCCGACTGACTCCAAGAGAACAACGAATGCAACGAAAGCGTCTGCTGTATAGGCGTAAAGATACGAATCGGGATTGCCAAATTGACCAATAAAATTACCAACTGTGTTGGATAAAATACTAAGAACATATACCAGCCCAATAATGACGACCACATATAAAATAAATCGAACGATCTTTTGACGATTATCCGGTAAGAATGAAATGATTGCTGTTGTAATCATGTGAATCAGAGTAATGGATGTCCAAAACAAGATAGTGAAGAATAAAATCGCAATCAACACTGAAACAACTCCCAAAAATGTCCTCATTGAGAACACAGATACGCTATCATCCATAACCACTTTATTAAGCATTAACGTAACTTGTTTCAAATTTAGGGCCGAGCCAACAGCGAATAGAAGGATTTGAAAAACGCCAAGATAGACGATCCCCAATACCGACGAAATAAGATTTGCAGTATAGAGATTTGTATCATTAGTCGGAATCAATCGATACGAATCGCTGACAAATACATGTTCACTATTTCTTGATAGTAAAACGAATGCCACCATGAACGCGACAACCGACCAACCAAGAATAATTGAAAGGGAATCAATCGCAGTCAAACTCCCTTGATATATCGCCCAAAAGATTGACAAAATAACCGCAATCAGATCTAAAACAATCACATGATTAACAATTTGAATCTTTTGCTTGGATAATATCTTAGTTACTGATGAAAAACTCGTCATTCTTCTCACTCCTCCCGATAGGCATTTTCATAATATTCTTCAATGCCTTCACGATACTTTTCACGAATCTCTTCGGTGCTCTTCTGTGCATACACCGTTTTATCCTTAATAATCACAATTTCATCGAGAATACTGGCAATTTCCGACACATAATGATCACTCACTAGAATAACGGCATCGTCACTTTTCCATTTAATAATACTGTCAATAATCTTTTTTCGCGTCATACTATCAATGCCGCCAAACGGCTCATCCAATAAATAAACCTGCGTTTCACGTGAAAGAGTTAACCCGATAATCAATTTTTCACGCATCCCTTTTGACAACGCCGATAACTTGAGACCTTCGTCGATTTGCAAAAAGCCAGCCATTTCGTTATATTTATCAGTTGAAAAATCCGGATAAACGTCTTGATAAAAACTAATAATTTTCTCAATTTTGATGTTAGGATTAAACCCATTTAACTGTTCACTAAAACTGACTCTCGATTTTTTAGCCGTAATTTTTTGCTGATTATCAACAGTAATCTTTCCCTTAGAGCCCTTGGCAACTCCAGCAATTAACCGCATCAGTGTTGTTTTACCAGCACCATTTGCTCCCAAAAGGCCAACAATTTTACCCTGTTGAATTGTTAAATTAACATTTTCGAGGATTTTTTTTAAATTTTTGCTATAGCTTAAATTGGCAATTTCAATCGCATTTGTCATGATTTCTTTTTCCTCCGATCTTCAATATACTGATTCAGATATTCGATAATTTCTTGATCGCTCACATTTAGCTGATGCAAATTATTGTAGGCATCGCTTAAATATTCATCGATTAATCGTCTTCTTAAATCATCAATCTTTGTTTCATCTTCAGTCACAAAATTTCCTTTACCACGTTTTGATTCAATTACTTTTTCAGCAATCAGTTCACTTAACGCTCGTTGAATTGTATTCACATTGACGGTTAAGTCGACGGCGAGTTGACGAACTGCCGGTAATTGTTCACCTAATTTTAAGTTACCGACAATAATTTCTCGGTAAATAAAGTTCTTGATTTGGTAGTAAATAGGTATTTTGTCGTCATATTGCATTTTTCCGCCTCCTCGGTGTCATACTTTACTATTACAATATAACAGGAAACCTAAAAATATACAAGCAACCAGACCAACAATCTCCTGATTAACAAAAGATAGTGATTCAAAGTTGTATGCAATCCTTCCCCCCAAAAAAATGTTTCCCATTAAAACAAACACCCATTTACAAGAAAGCAAAATGAGGCCTGTCTCTCTACACAAAAAGAGGCTGGGACAATAGTCATTTATCCCAGCCTCTGTTCGTGTAAACACGATTGTTATCGAGCGAAAACGCGGGACAACAGGGATTGATCGGGACTACCTTGCCGCCAATACTGATAGCTTATAATAGGTAGACAATAATTAACCAGGTAATCAGACCACCCGTCAATAAACCGCCTAACGTTGCAATGACAGTCTTGACAATTGTCGAGGTCGTACTGGGTTTTGGCACCCGGCTAACTGGTCGATCATTGATATAATTGAGGATTTATTTAAACGTTCGCAGCTGCAGTGATCGCGTGAGTTTAACGTAAAAATAAATCATAATAACCCCAATCGTTGTAAACGTCCCAACCAGCATGCATGCAATCCCAATTGGGATCCATCTAATGCTGGCAAACGCAAGGTAGTTCAAAATGATTGAGGTTGCAATCCCAATCATTAACCAGCGAATTTTCAGCTGGGTTAACTTATCTTCCATCTTTTTGACATCCTCCTTTACTAAGTCATCAACAGTGACGTGATAAAGCTCAGCTAGGAGTAACAAACTCTGAATATCTGGATAGGTCCTGCCCGTTTCCCAATTAGAGATTGTTTGTCTGGAAACATGCATTTTTAACGCCAACTCTTCTTGACTAAGTCGATTATGCTGCCGATAACTAATTAGTTTTTTACCAATATTCATCATTTATTCCCTCCTGAGTTACCTTTACAATACTGACTATGGCATTAATCGTCTGTCAAAAGCGCTTGTCATTACTTATAAAATCATTAATCATCAAGTCTCACAGCAAACCAGTTCACAAACCAGTTTGCAATAATTGGAAACTCATATTATGGTTCACTTTAATCTGGTTTTTCATTTTACTTTACCATATGCTAGTGTTCGTTGCTTGGCAACTAGTCGTCTTCACATTATTCTGATCGTAAAGGAGATGAGTAAAATGAAAGCATGGTGGTTAACTAATGGCATTGAAGCGTTGATTTTTATCACGCTAATTTCGTTTATTCTACTTAGAAATGTTGATGCAACCGGTACGGTTCAAACACCGATTGTTAAACTAATCAACCTGTTGGTTCTTCTTCCAGTCTTAATTGTTGCTGTATGTATTCAAATGATTTGGCTGCATCGTATAAAAAAACGCCGCAGTTAATAAAATGTGTGGCCCAGAGACTGCTATCAAGCGATGTTTAAAATAATTTGCTCGTCAACCTGGCGTCGTTGGGGTTACGTTAAATGCATAAATACGAGGAGTGATCAATATGCATTTAACAATTGAAAATATCAGTCTGCAATATGATAAGACACCCGTTTTGACTAACCTTAACGCGGATTTAGTTAGTGGTGAGTTAATTGGTCTCTTGGGACCCAACGGTGCTGGTAAAACGTCCCTGCTAAAAATACTCACGACCCTCCAGTCTCCCAATAAAGGTGATATTTTACTCGATGGGAAGAGTATCATTAAGCGACCTAAATTAATTCAAAAAGTTCTCGGTTATCTGCCACAACAAATTCCCTATTTTCCTAATTTGACTGCTGTTGAATATTTGAACTACGTTGCTGTCATGAAGGGGGTGGCTACCAATCAGATTGGTTCGCAGATAAAATCACTATTAGACAGGCTTCATTTATCAAAAACCGGTCATAAAAAATTGAAAGACTTCTCAGGCGGTATGCGTCAACGAGTGGGAATTGCAGCTACATTATTGAATAATCCGCCAATTATCATTGCAGATGAACCAACCGCCGGTCTTGATCCCCAGGAACGGGTGTCACTTCGGAATCTGCTTGCTGAACTCGCAAATGACCATCTGGTTTTAGTTTCAACTCATATTGTTTCAGATATTGAAGCCGTTGCAAATCAAATTTTGCTCTTACAAAGTGGCCAATTCCTGTACCGTGGGACGCCGACCAATTTAATGACAAAAAGTAACGGCTATGTATGGGAATATCCATTGCCCCACAGCAAGCCATCACTAATTGAGTCAAATAGTTCATTAATTCAACGTTCAAACGGCATCCAGGTTCGCGTACTTTCAAAGACATCATCACAAGCATCTGCACAATCTGTCACCCCCACCCTGGAAGACGCTTGTCTGGGGATCTTTAGCGGGGTGATTCCATTATGAAATTCATCTTTATGGCTACCTTTCATGAGAAGACACGCCGGTTATCGTTTACAGCACTATGCATGAGTTTACTATTTGCGACAACCCTCATCATTCCTCGAGAATCCGGTACCATGCGTGCCTTAATCATTAATCTTAATCAGTACAGTCAGGCAAATAATGCAACATGGGTCTCAATCAGTATCGGACTGATTATGGGGCTCTTCCTTCCCCTGATTAGTGCCATTTTCCTGCGAAACACCATTCATTTGGATCGTAGTATGGGCACAATGTCACTTTTCTTAACCACTAGGTTTCCGAAAGGCAAATATGTTTTCGGAAAGTTTTTGTGCAACATTTGTATTTCACTGATCCTCTGGTTAATTATTTTACTGACTGCTTACGTCGAAACAGTTTTAAAATATGGGCTCGCAGCGATTAATCTTGAACAGTTTATCTTACCATTTCTAATCTTAATTTCCGGATTGGTTTTCGTTTCAGCAGTAACCTTAGCAACCGAAGTCATTCCTGGTTTACGTGGCAAATTAGGGACGATTGCCCTATCAGTTGGCATAACCTTTCTTTACACCACGACCGCTAATTACCAGACAACTCCTGGTTTTTTTCAACGGCTACTCAATATTTCCGGATCCACTTATTTGATCACCAACATCAAACAGGCAATTTTAGCTTCCTCTAATAATCCGCTATCCACACTGAGGGTAATTGGCAGCACAACCAGCCGATATACCGGCAACCAAAACTTGGTATTTCCACCACTACAACTGACGATTACTGATCTGCAAAATTTGGGGTTACTACTTCTAATGAGTCTGATTCTCGTTAGTAGATTACCCGGATTGATTGAGAAGCGGCCCCTAATCCACACCACTCTGAATCAATTTCTTGAGGATCATTCAACGATCAGCCTTCCCATTCATGTTTTAAAGTTAAGCCGTTTTCGATTATCAATCCGGCTCCTCACAGCACCAATTGCCACTATCTGGCTTTGGTTAATCTGCTTTATTTGGCTCTGGAGCTGGTTTGCAACCTATGATCAGCTGACTCACATTACCTTTCCATTGCTATACCTCGCGGCAACTCCAATCGTTTCATCTTTTGGTGCAAGTGAAACTCAAGAAAACGTTTATCAATGGCTAGCTACTTTTCAAAACGGGCAACTTCGGTAGACCCTGTGGAGTTGTACAGTTGAAATCGTATTTTCATTAGGATTAATTCTGCCGTTATTAATCAGGTCGCCTAGCGTCAGCCGATTACCGCTCAGCTTCTGGGCCATTTTGCTACCCTTATTAGCTCAGTTAATCGGCAGAACATCGAAAAGTACGCGTTTAACCCAAACGATCATCATTATTTTCTTTTATTTATATTTAAATGGCGCACCATTACTACCATTCGGAAATAACAACCATAATCTGTTAACACTGATTTACGCCACTCTGACAATAATTGTGTTTACTATTTTAGCTTTGAGTCCTAAAATAAAAGAAACATTGTAACGATTGGGAGTGAGATCTTTGGCAGAACTAGTGGGAAAACGCATTAAACAAAAACGATTAGAAAAGAGATTAACCCAAGCAGAAGTTGCCGATAAACTGTATGTTACAAGACAAACCGTCGCTTATTGGGAAAGCGATCAGCACTTACCATCTTTATCAGTCCTGAGTGAATTAGCTACTTTCTATGATGTCTCTATCAGCTACTTTTTAGGTGAAAGTATCCAAACAACTCACAAATTCAACTTTTTTGCACTCGTCGGTAGTTTCCTGTTAAATCTCATTTTGATTCCAACCGTTTTTCTCGTTAGTTTGGCAACACTGGTTTTTGCATGGCTTATGGATCTTATCTGCATTCCTGTCCCCATTATTATTTTTATTGAAAGCCAAATTGGCGTTCATCAGTTCGCATGGTGGCGAATCGGGGTTGGCTGGGGGATATTTGTCGCTGCCGCAATTGGATTTCCAATTCTTTGGCTACTCACTAAACAATTCATTAAGTTCCTTGAGCAATATGTTAAGTACACCATTGAATCAATTACCTACCAAAAGGTTATTAGAATCAATTAGTCTAACATCTAAACCCAGATACTATTAAGCAATAAATTATCTTTCTATGAGCTATTTTGTTGAGTTTCATTAACCATCCCTTATAATAAAAATGAGTCCTGTAACCGTTTTCGTTAGTGCCATCCAAGGGGGATTTACATTATGACAATTAAAAAAGTAACGGTAGCTGGTAGTGGTGTTCTAGGAAGCCAGATTGCTTTTCAAACAGCCTTTAAGGGATTTCCAGTAACTATCTATGATATCAATCAAGCCGCATTGGATAAGGCCAAGGACCGCGTTAAGAGTTTACGCCATGCTTATCGGCGTGATATAGCGGCAAGCGATGCAAAATTTGACGAAGGTATTTCGCGAATCGCATTTACATTTGACTTGGCAAAGGCAGTTTCTGATGCTGACCTAGTCATCGAAGCCATCCCGGAACGACCTGATATTAAGCGTGACTTTTATAAAAAAATCAGTACCCTAGCGCCTAAGAATGCCATATTTACGAGTAATTCTTCAACATTGGTTCCCAGTATGTTTGCCAAAGATACTGGTCGGCCAAAACAATTTTTAAATATGCATTTCGCAAACCAAGTTTGGTTAAATAATACCGCCGAAATTATGGGGTCACCAGAAACCGATCCCACTATCTATCAAGAAATCGTTGAGTTTGCGCGAGACATTGGTATGGTTCCGATTCAACTCAAGAAAGAACAGCCCGGCTATATTCTTAACTCATTATTAATCCCATTTCTAACGGCAGGTCAAGAACTCTGGGTTAAGGGCGTTGCCGATCCACACATGATTGATCGAACATGGATGATTGCAACCGGAGCGCCATTCGGACCGTTTGGGATTCTTGATGCAGTCGGAATTCGAACCGCTTACAATATTTTATTGGCGGCTGAAAAGGAACATCCCGATGCTGGTCTCGAAACAATTGGTGCCAAATTAAAAGAATTATTAGATGAAGGTAAATTAGGTATGGAATCAGGCGAAGGTTTTTATAAATACCCAAATCCGGAATTTAAGAATCCTGAATTTTTGAAGGGTTGATCCAGCTCAAATAACCAGACACTTTTTCCATATTTTATTTTAGCAATTACAAAAGCGGACGAAGTAAAATTGATTTTTTACTCGTCCGCTTTTGTTATGGGTACTATTATTCTCAGATAAACAATGAGGCTGAGACAATAATCGTTTTACCCAGTCTCGGGTGGTGTAAACACGATTGTTACCAAGCAATAGTGCTTTTGGTTGCCACATTGATAACTCGATTCTAATCGCTCTCAGAGCCATCTTTAAATGTAAATAATTTAGCAAAGAACCAAAAGTTAATTAAGCCAATAAACAAAATTAACCCAAACGCAAACTGGCTGCCAATCGCCACATTCTGCGAACTTGAAAGATGCGGTAATTTGATCGATGTCATAAGAACCGCAATGATTGTTGTCCCGATAGAACCAGCAACCTGTTGACCAGTGCTATATAACGCATTTGCGTCATTTCGAACAGGTGATGCCAGCTTTTTTAAGCCATACGCCATACTATTTCCAAATGCCATTGAACGTCCCATCGCAAATACAGTGTACACAATTGTGATTGCCAACACACTCAAGCTTCTACCAAAGAATGCAAAGTACAAGGCTGTAATTGTAAATAAAAAGTTTCCAAGATACAGTGGCAATTTACCACCGTAACGATCAAGCATCCACCCGTAAATCGGCTGGCCAAAACCATTCAGTAAACTTCCAGGGAGTAAAATTAAGCCACCCATAAACGAACTGGCGTGATCAACCATCTGGACATAATTTGGTAGAAGAAAATTAATACCAATATTGGATAACTGTAACAAGATGTAAGGCAAGAAACTGTATACAAAACTTGGATGCTTGAAGACCGATAATTTAAATAACGCCTTGTGACTATACTTGGATCGCCAGCCAAATAGTGCAAACATGACAACCGCCAAAATTAAATACCCAATAAACCGGATTGGTCCACCCGGCTCACCCACAATATTAAGCCCCATAATCAGGCTGACTAGCCCAACTGATAGCAATGCAAACCGCAACCAATCAAAATCATATTTCTGCGTCGGTGTGTATTGTTTAATCGCCTGTAAGCCAAGGAACAGTAAAATAATCGTTAATGGTAATGTTGTCCAAAAAATCATTCGCCAGCTGGCAATATAAACCATTAGACCACCAAAAGCCGGTCCAATCGCTGGGGAAACTAAAATAATCAGGTTAGCCATCCCCATATATGTACCAAGTCGATGAACAGGAACAGTATCCAAAATAATGTTAATCATTAACGGGCCTGATAATCCAACACATCCTGCCTGAATCAATCGACCGACCAGTAAGATCCAATAGTTAGGTGCCAATCCACAAATAATATCACCGGTAATAAATAGCAGTGCGGCGGAAACAAATAACTGTTTGTTTGTAAATCGCCGCTTTAAGAAGGCAGAGGTAATCATCAACAACGCCACAGTCAACAGATAACCGGTTGTTACCCACTGAACTGTCGTTAGTGAAACATCAAACTGCTTCATAAGAGTCGGAAACGTAACATTCATCGAAGTTTCCGTTAGGACGCCCATAAATGTCATCAAGGCAACTAATGTAATCGCATAAAACGGATGCTTAGCAGCTGGCCTTTCAGCTGAATTTTCTGATGCCAATAAAATACCCCCTCAAATTGAATCTATCATATAAATGCGCATTTATACATGATAAACCCCAATGTAAATTCAAAACAAGGGTATTTTACTAAAAACTTGAAAACTGGCAGGATAACATAAGAAATTCAGTTTTTGGAATCAGTTCCTATTAAATTGGCCAACCAAAAACGAGATCAGAAAAAGTGACTTTTCGTTCTGATCTCGTTTTGATTCTACGATCGTTATCATTTGAAGGATAAGGACAAACTTTCCCTGCCTTCATATGTTCTAGTCAATGGTCCAGTCATCACTATTTAGCAGAAGATGGTTTCTCCCGATGCAAGACCTGTGAACGTTCCAACATTTTATCAACCGCGCGGACACAAACAGCCCCAAAAAATGTCACAGAAGCTAACCGAACTAAGAATAGCAGTAGGATCATCGGCCATGCATACTTGACGTAGCCCAACCTGAACAGCTCATAGCCAAACGCTACAACCGTTGTGGTCACTGCCGATGTCAGCAAACTTGCCCAACCCCAACTCTTATAGCGCCATAGGGTAAAACCAAGTTCACTACCAATTCCCTGAACAATTCCAGATAATAGAGCAGCTGCCCCAAACGTACCACCAAACAATACTTCGGCAGCGGCACCTAAAACCTCACCAATTAGTGCGGATCCTGGTACTCGGGTCAGATAAATCGCCAGAGGACCTGCCATAATCCACAACCCAAACAACGCTTCATTGGCAAATGGTCCAATCGCAACCGCCAAAAAGTTATATAAGTAGTCTGTTCCAACAAAAATGGCACCAAAAATGATTGCAATTAAGGCAATTAAAATAACGTCTTGCAAATGAAATTTCCGCTTCATAAGATAATTCCTCCTAAATACCTAATTGATACGTTCTTCTCGATTTGACTCATTTGTTTCGAAAAATAAAAAGCCCCCTCTGTCAAAATTAGCGTACTGAGCCGCTAAAATCACAAAGGGGGCTGTCAAAAAAATGCTCTTGATCATAATCAAGAGCGTTAACAACCGTGTAAGTGGATCGCTTTCCCTACGCGAGTTCTAACTCTCAGGTTCAAAGGGTTCGGTTGATTATTCAACCATCTCAGCCTATTTAAGGAAGGCTCCCCTAGCTGCATTAAGATTCTCACAAAACCGATTCAATTGCAAGGTAAAAATGACCTTTATGGTCGATCAACCACTTTAAACACTTCGCAAACACATGGTATATTATAGGAAAAGGTGCCATTATTTTGCGCGTATTCGCGTTTAAAAAACGCTTCATGAACTTGACGCCAGTACCATAATGATTTATCCCCTTCGCCTTCATGATAAGCATGCTCCCAGGATACCCACTTAAAAGGAAGGATCTCGACAACTTCAGTTCTTGTTATGCAAACTGGCTGTCCTTCCCAATTTAAAATAATATTATAATCACCAACTTGAGGGATCGGCTTATCCGGTTCGTATAACTCGTAAGCTGAAGTCGTTGCAGTCTTCACTCCGGTTACAACAAGATCAGCTAATTTGTAGCGAAGCTCGCGAGGAAACTCGGCACTTCAGTACCGAGAGGAAAGCGTCTTGCGCTTTCTGGTTTCCGAGTGAGTTTTTAAATTAAAAATACTTGTGTATGCAAAATAAATAATGGTATAATATGCATGTGGAATCGCAATGAGGTGTGTTGATTATGCAAGAAAATTCTAAAGATTTACATTATACGCGAACCAGTGTCTACTCGCTACAATATCATCTAATTATCGTTACTAAATATCGACGTGGTGTTTTTGTTGGGCCAGTTAAGCAGGAATTGGAAGAACTACTTCGCAGCTTAGCCAGTCAATTTGGTATGAAGATTGAGGAAATGGAAATTATGCCTGATCATGTTCACCTGTTAGTTGATGCAGTTCCTAAGTACTCGATTTCGTCAATTATGAAAGGGTTAAAAGGGGTTACTGCTCGGATGTTATTTATGCACCATCCGGAAATTAAAAATAAGCTTTGGGGTGGACACCTGTGGCAACCAAGTTACTTTGCCGTAACTGTTAGTGAGCGTTCAGAAGAGCAAATTAGAGAATACATTCGGCACCAAAAACCAGCCAAGGAAAGTAAGGATAATGATCAAATTACCTAAAAAAACTGAATACTTACGGGTGCGTCGCTATCGTTTAGTTCCTACTCCGCAGATGATTGCCCGTCATTGCGAAAACCTTGAGGTTCTTAACAAAGCGCATCAATATGCCGTTAAGTATCTCGAGAAAACTTATGGTTGTAAGCACTTAGGGCGTCCTTATCCATCAACAAAGAAGGCTAAGATTTATGTCATCAAAGATAAAATTTTGCCCGGCTTCTTACGCGATGTTTA